>CAZOGB010000070.1:0-17895 GCA_964579145.1 uncultured bacterium
TAGATGAGCCTCGTGGACATTTGGGGCACACATGGAACAGATAGCATAAGCGGGACGCGGTATTGAGCGAACACCCGTATCTGTATTGCGAGCATGAGCCGATCATGCGGGTGGATCCGAGTGGGTGCCGCATTGAAGATGCTGAGCAGCTGGGTGGAGGAGCTGGACTGGTAGCAGCGGGTATGGGGCTGGTAGGAGGCGCGCTACCACTTCCTCCAGTAGCAGGAGTTGGGATGGCGGTTGTCGGCATCGGCGTAGCTGTGGTAGGAGGTATTATCGTCGGTGACTGGATAGCAGACCATCTACTATCCCCACCCGAGGCATACGCCCCCGCTCCATCCGATGAGGAGCTGAGACGCTATCGCCAACAGATTGAGCGGGGCTGGCGAGATGGCACTATTCCGCTCCCGCCTGGCTGGCACAGGCGCCCCCCACACATCCCGCCGCCGTATGATCCGAGCCACCACAGGGTTCTTAAGGGAGCCTTCTGAGTAACATGTTGGGGGTGCAACAGCGTCGGGGGATACAGGCGAAATATCCCTCTGTGTTTATCCTCCTTCATGTCTGGTGCACCTCCTCGGATTGTCAGAAATGCACATTTGGAGGGACAGCAAAGGATGACCGAACACACAATGCTGCCTGTTTGGGGCGTTGGAATGCTAGCGTGCGTTATGGTGATGGTATTGGGCTGGAGAAACGCCCAGCAGACGGGAAACCGTCGGTGGGTTCGTTATGTCGTGGCGGGGGCTATGAACATGTTCGTTCTGGCGTCAGCATTCGCGCTCCGATACCTGCCCTTGAAGGAGGAGCAGTCTGACCTTATTGGCGTTCTGTTATTCGGAGTGGCTGCAACATCTTTGCTAGTTTTGTTCTCACATGTGGATATCAGCAACGACGAGAGAAGGAATATCTGGTGGTCAGGTTTTCTGCAGGGGATTGCTGTTTCCTTCTTCCTGGCGATAGCGGTGATTATGCTGGTGGGTCGAGGGTAGAAGAAGGTCTCTAGCACCGAGATGGCTCGGCAGGAGCCTCGCCCTCTAGATCACGACGCATCCGATAAGTTTGGAGGGCGAACCTCCCGGTGAGCCGCCCCAGAATAGCCTCTCCTAACCTCCCCGCAAGCAGGGAGGAAACCCTCCTGACCTCCCCGCAGGCGAGGAGGAAAAGCCCTCACCCGGACCCTCTCCCACGAGGAGAGGGCAATCGGATTGCAGGCAGCACCTCAGCGTATTAGCACAACTTGCGTACTCCTCCCGCTCTTACTGTCTCCTGACCTTTCCCAGGCACTTCCTGAAAGCGAACTTCTCTATTTTAGGTTGACAAATGTCTGCTTTTTGTGTGTACAGGGTGAAAGGGAGGCGATATGTATGGAGGTCGAGCGCGAGGCGAAGCTGTTTGAGGCTGGTTCCTATCCCGACAAGGGGCTGGAGGTCAGCGAGGAGCAGTTGCAAGCACTGGTGGAGAGTTTCGCAGCGCCCGTGCCCGTGATGGTGGAGCACCTTCCGCACGGCTGGCAGATTGGCGTGTTGAAGGGGCTGTGGCGGCGCGGCAGGGAGCTGTTCGGGCGGGTGGCGATACTGGCAGAGGCGGAGGCACTGCTCAAGCGGCTGGGCATTGGGGGCATCAGCGTGGCGGTGACGCCGGATGTGCAGCGGATTGTAGAGGTGTCGGTGACGGCGACGCCGCGCGTGGCGGATGCGCGTCTGATGAGCGCGAAGGCGGTTTCGTTTTGCGGTGAGATACTCTGGACGGAGGTAAGCAAGATGGAGCAGGAGATGGAGGCTTTGCGCCAGCGGGCAGAGGCGGCGGAGTTTGCCCTGCGCGAGCGGTGGGTAGAGGAGACGATTCAGCGGTGGATTCGGCTGGGGAAGCTGACGCCGGCGGTGCGCGAGATGGCGAAGACGCTGATGATGCAGGGCACGCAGGTGGTGCAGTTTCGCGGTGGTGATACCAGCGTGGCGGAGGTATTCGCGCGTTTGGTGGAGTCGCTGCCGCCGATGGTCTCTTTTGGCGAGCGTGCGCCCGTTGGCGAGGAGGAGACGGCGCTAAGCGCGGAGCAGGAGGCGTTTCTGCGGCGGCACTGGAGCGACGTTCCCGTGGAGCAAATCGCGCGTTACATGAAGGCAGAGAGGAGGCAATAGACGATGGCGGCGCTGACGGGATCTTACGACCCACAGGACAAGCCGGGCGAGCTGGTGAGCTACAAAGTGGGCGCGAACGCGGTGATTTACAAGGGCGCGCTGGTGAGTGTGCGCAGTGATGGCTATGCGTATCCGTCGCGCAGCGGCACCAGCAGTGATGTGTTTGTGGGTGTGGCGTTTGAAACGGTGGACAACACGGGCGGCGCGGCGGGCGCGAAGTCGGTGCGCGTATGGAAGAGCGGAACCTACGTGTACAACGGCAGCGGCTTCACGCAGGCGAGCATCGGACAGGCGATGTACGCGGCGGACGACAACACGCTGACCACCACTTCTACCAACAACCAGCTGGTGGGTTACGTGGTAGAGGTGCTTTCGGCGACGCAGGCGCGCGTTCGGATTGACAATGCGGTGCGGTAAGGAGGAGTGAAGGATGCCAGCGATTACACGCAGTGAGATGGGTTACCTGCTGGAGGCGGGGTTGCGTGCGGACTTCTTCGAGGCGTATCGCCGGCAGGTGGAAGGGGCGTTATATCCGCGCATTGCGACCGTGATTCCGACCGAGCTGCCCGTGCAGAAGTACGGCTGGCTGGGCAGTGTGCCCGCGATGCGCGAGTTTGTGGACGAGCGGATGCCCAGAGGTCTGAGAGTGGTTAACTATACCATTCAGGACACGGTGTGGGAGAGCACGATAGCGGTGGAGCGTCGCGCGTTAGAGGATGAGCAGATTGGCGCGATACGTCTGCGGGTTCAGGACCTGGGGCGCGAGGCGGCACGGCATAAGGACTATCTGGTGGTCAAAGCCCTGCTGGATGGGTTCACCCAGCCATGCTACGATGGACAGCCGCTCTTCTCCAGCACGCACTCGGAAGGGGACAGCGGTACTCAGAGCAACACCACCACTCAGCCGCTGAACCCGGATAGCCTGCAGGGTGCGATTTCGGCGATGATGCTGTTTAAGGACGACCAGGGCGTGCCGCTGGGCATTCTGCCCGATACCCTGCTGGTGGGGCCTCGTCTGCGCTGGACGGCAATGGAACTGCTGGAGTCGCAGGTGGTGGTGGTCAAAGGTGGATCAGGCGATAACACACCCTATCTGAACGTGTTGCAGGGCACATTACAGCTGGTGGTCAGCCCCTACATTACGGGCAACCAGTGGTTTGTGCTGGATACCAGCCGGGCGGTGCGTGCGGTGATCCTGCAGGAGCGTTCGGATGTGCCGGTGGAGTTTTCCGCGTTAGAGGACCCATCCTCCAGCGAGAGCGTGTTCCTGCGGGACGTGGTGTATTACGGGGCGCGAGCGCGTTATGGCGTCGGCTACGGTCTTTGGCAGACGGCGTACGGCAGTAACGCGAGCTAGGGCGTGCCAATCAGCAGACCCCTCTTCCGAACCGCCGGGAGAGGGGTTTTTGACTTTGCGGGGAGGTGCAGGATGGATATCGGCGTTCAGGTGCTGAGCCTGATTGGCGCGATGGTGTCGGCGCAGTGGGCGTTTGCGCGGTTGACCCTGCGTGCGCTGGAACGCATCATCCAGTCGCAGGAACAGACCCTGCGCGAGCATCTGGTGCGGCTGGAACAGGCGGTACGCGGCAACACCGAGGCGCTTCAGGCGCTAAAGGAGACGCTGACAGAGGTGCGACTCAACGGTCGCCGAGCGACAGCAGGTAGAAAGGAGTGATGGCGTTGCGCTTTACGGATACGACAGGGCTGTGGCGGGCGGTGCGAAGCGATGCCCCCCTGCCGGTAGCCGGTGGACAGGTTCTGGCGTGGCTAAGTGAAGACTTCAACGGCTCATCCGTCAACCCGAACGTCTGGGAAGTCGTTTCGGGCACGCCGGTTCCTTTCAACAGCGAGCTGACGGTCCCGAGCGGATTGGTGTTACTTTCCAGGCAGTTCTTCACTCCGCCCTGTCTGGTGGAGTTCGTGGAGACGATGACTGCCAGGGCCAGCACAGATGATTTCCGGCTTGGGTTCTACAGAGATGACAACAATCTGGTGGAATGGCGGGCGGCTGGTACGTCGAGCAGCAACATGGCTATGATGATGTCGGCTGACGGTGTTGCGGACAACCTGACCAGCTACTACGTAGGCGCGTCCAACAACTCGTATCGGTTAGCGTCCATCTACGTCGGGTTAGGCGAGGCGGTCTGGTCGTACCGAAGTGTGAACAGCGTGAACGTGCGCAACGAGGTCTATCGGATACGTGAGCACGGCATTCCAGACGGTCCGTTCCGCATCAGGTTGGCTGGGTTGGCTGGCACGTCTTCGCTGAAGGTGCATCGTGTGACGGCGTATCAGCTGGCGGATATTGTGCCGCCCGGCGCGTTAGGGCACAACGCGGACCAGATGGCGATTCCCGTCAGGGTCACGAACGGTCCGCTGGTAGCGAGTCCGACCAACGCGGCGATAGGTGCGGTTCAATCCACGACGGACACGTTCACGTCCCTTGCGGCTGGTTCGGTTGGTACTGGCTCTAACAGAGCGTTCTATCAGGAGCAGTCGTACATTCAGGCGCACTTCATGGGCGACCAGCCGTTCTCGTGGTGGGTGGAGGCCCAGATAGACGGAAGCAACTGGCAGGTCATTGCTTACGGAACGTCCACCGATGCGACCGCGGATGCTGTGCTGAGATACTTCGCGTCTTCGCCGGTGCTCCGTATTCTCGGCTCCCGCAACTTCCGTGTGAAGGTCAAGAACGCTGGTGCGGCGGCTGGTACGTTCCGCGGCACGCTGGTAGCGGGAGTGCTGTGATGCTGAAGTGGATAGTGAAGCAGACTCTCATCCGCTGGCTACGGGAGCGTGCGCTGGTTCTGCCATCTAAGAAACGGCAGGAGATTGCGGACGCTCTCAAGGTGGACGTGGCGCTGGTTGCTGCGATAGAGCAGGCGATTCGTGAAGTGATTCTGCAGGAGGTGTCGCGATGACTCTGTATGTGAAGGCGGTAGGCGCGAACATCACGTTCGTGGATGTGGATGATGGCGTGAAGTTCAATGCCACTCCGCAGGCGGTTCAGAAACTGCTTGGCGTCGATGTAAAGGAAGGCGAGGTCTGGGAGGTCAACGTAAGGCGACGCGAAGACCTTGAGACCGCGTTTGGTAAGTGGCAGGCGATTCAGCAGGCATAGGGGCAGAGAGGAGAAAGCGCGGTGGCAGTGGTGGTGACACGAGATGCGGTGAAGCGCACGGCGGCGGTATCTTCCAGCACGTATGATGCACAGATTGATGCACTGATTGCCGACCTGACGCCAGTGATAGAGTACACACTTGCGCCGGAGGTGCTGGCGGACAGTGCACTGGAGGCGGTCATCAGCCGGGCGGCGACGGAGATTATCGCCGGGGAGTTCCTGGCGCAGCGATTGCGCGAACAGGGCGCTACCGAATCCTTCGAGGCAGGCGGTGTGCGAGTAGGTGAAAGCCCGCAAACACGCGCTAACCTGAGCGACCCGTACGGTCTGATGCAGAGGGGCTGGGCGCGTCTGGCGCCCTTTCTGAAGCCGGTGTATGCACAGTCCACCACGCGTGACCGCGAGCGACTGGTGACGGAACAGAGCATATCGGGATGGTAGGTGGGTGCGATGTCAGCACGAGGGGAGCGGTTACGTGCGCTGGTGCAGAGGCACGGCGAGCCGGTGGTGGTGAATGGTGCGCGCACCGTGCAGGCGGTGGTCTTCGTGGCAACAAGCGGGTTGTTGCGCAGCCTGTTTACCGACAACGACCTGCTGAGTTTTACCCGCCCCATGTGGGTGGGGGTGATGGCGGCGGACGAGACGCTGAGTGCTGGGGATACCGTCTCCCGCGATGGATCTACCTTCACCGTTCGCCGGGTCACGACGCTGAAGATTGGCGCGTCGCCGGTGGTGAAGGTAGCTGTATGGAGCCAGTAGAACCTGTAGAACCTTATCCCTTTCCCGTTGCGCCGGGAGAGGGGCTGTGTTTATTCATCTCCAATCTGTCCGAAGTTCCGCACGAGGATGCCGAAGTCAAACAGGGTGACCTCCTGGTCGCCGTCGAGGTCGGCGGTGGGGTTCCATGCGCTATCGCCGGGCATGGTGCCGAAGGCGGCAACCAGCGCACCGAAGTCGAACAGGGTGACCTCGTTGTCGCTGTCAATATCGCCGTTGCGCAGGCTGACGGGTAGCGTTCCAGTGGGCAGGCTGATGCCCGTCAGTACCTTGCGCAGGGAGCGGTCTGCCTTCAAGGCAAGGTGATAGGTAGCAGGGGTGAGCATCAGGCTGAACTCACCTATCGGGCTGAGCGCGGGGTTGAAGGTCAGCAGGGTCTCGCCTGTGGTTGCCGAACCCACCTCCACTTGCAGGGGCAGTGCGGAATAGTCGTCCGTGTAGCCGTCCAGACCGATGGCAACAGTGGTGGGCACAGGCGACATCAGGAAGGCGCGGGTGATGCCGTTATGGGCGCCGTAGCCGGTAATCTGCCCGAAGTCGTTAATGGCGCGTGCTTCGTTCAGCACCCAGCCCGAACCCGCGACAGGAGATCGTTGAGGTCGCTCCAGATGAATGGATGACGCGCCTGCGGGGTATCGCTCCATCCGACTACCTGCCCGAGGTCGTTTACATCGCGCCCCTCGCTGGCAGAGCCTGCCAGTACGCCGAGGTCTATCATCACGCCCGCGGTATAGAAAAAGGCATGTCCGTCCGACCAGCCAGTGGCTTCGCCGAGGTTGTTGATTCCGTAGCCGCGGCTCTGACCGCTCGTGGCAATCGCGCCGAGGTCGGTGATGGTATACTGAGCATGGGTCGTGGTAAGGCACAGCACAAAGGAGAGCAGGCTGACAAAGGTGTAAAGAGTGTGTGTGCGCCGCATCGGCGTTCTCCTCCTTTCAGGAAAGTTAAAGCTGGTGGAGCAATGGTAGCAAAAAAATGGCAGTGGTGTCAACCGCGATGAGCACAGAAATCGTTCGTGCTGAAGATATATGGGCAGGGTATGGCGACCGGGTGGTGCTGAGGGGTGTGAACCTGCGCATCGCGCGGGGGGAGTTTGTGGGCTTGCTGGGACCGAACGGTAGCGGTAAGTCCACTCTGTTGCGCGTTCTGAGCGGAGTGCTGAAGCCCTCGCGCGGGCAGGTGTGGCTGGAGGGGCATCCCCTGAGCGGGCTGAGGGCGAAAGATGTGGCGAAGCGGCTGGCGTTTGTGCCCCAGCGCGAGGAGGTGGCGTTCGGTTTCACGGCGTGGGAGGTGGTTCTGCTGGGGCGGGCGCCCTATATTGGCTGGTGGGGCAAAGAACGGGCAGAAGACATTGGCGCGGCACAGCGGGCAATGGAGCGTACCGATTGCCTCTCGCTGGCGCAGCGATCGGTCGGTTCCCTGAGCGGTGGCGAGCGACAGAGGGTCGTGCTGGCGCGTGGGCTGGCTCAGGAGACCTCGTTGCTTTTGCTGGACGAGCCGCTGACGCATCTGGACGTGGCGCATCAGGTGGGCACGCTGTCTCTGTTGCGTCAGCTGAACCGTGAAGAGAGCTTGACCGTTCTGGCGGCACTGCACGACATCAACCTGGCTTCGGAGTTCTGTGACCGGTTGCTGGTGTTGCGTCAGGGGCAGATTGTGGCAGACGGTTCGCCTTCGGAAGTGGTGACGCCATCGTTGCTGGCGCGGGTGTTTGGTCTGGATGCGTGGGTGCGTGTCAACCCGGCGACGGGGCGACCGCACGTGCTCCCTCGCACGCTTCAGGTGGTAGAAGCGCAGGCCCAAAGCGGCAGGCGGGTGCATGTGGTGTGCGGCGGGGGGACGGGCGCGACGTGGATTGGTGCGCTGGTTCGGGCGGGCTGGCAGGTGTCGGTGGGGGTGTTGCATTTGCTGGACAGTGACGAAGAGGTGGCGCAGGAGCTGGGCGCGGAGGTGATTTCGGAAGCCCCGTTCACTCCTATCTCACCGGAGAGCCTTGCGCTGCTGCGGGACGCGCTGGCAAAGGTGGAGGCGATTGTGGTGGCGCCGGTGGCGTTTGGGCATGGCAACCTGGCGAACCTGCAGGCAGTGGTGGAGGCGCAGAGAACGGGGAAGCAGGTTCTACTGGCGGACTGCAACTGGCAGGAGCGGGATTTCACCGGTGGACAGGCGCTTGCGCTGATCCAGCAGCTGAAGGCAAACGGAGCAATGATGGTGGGGACGCCAGAGGAGGCGGTGCTGGCGCTGGCAGATTGATGCGTTGCAAGTAAGGCAGGAGGTTGGGCTAATGGACATATCAACGTGGTGGCGTCGCGTGCGGCGGCGCGGGCTGGACCAAGAGCAGGCGGCGGTGGAAATCACCGCCGCTTTTCGTTCGAGCAGTGCTGTGGACGAGGACGACCTGCTTCGCACGCGCGGGGAGAGGGTTTACGACGAGATGCTGACGGATGCGCAGGTGCAGGCTGGGCTGACCGTGAAGAAGTTCGGTATTCTGGACGCGGACTGGGAGGTGGCGCCGGGCGGCGAGGACGAGGCGTCGGTGCAGGCGGCGGAGCTGGTGCGTTTTGCGCTGGGGAGGCTGCGCGGGTCGGTGACGCGCATCTTGCTGAACGCGCTGGACGCACTGGTGCACGGCTACTCGGTGCAGGAGATAAACTATGCGCTGTGCGAGCAGGAGCCGTGGCGCGGCATGGTGATATGGCAAAGCATCAAGAGCAAGCCGCCGCGCCTGTTCCGCCTGGAGACCGACGAGTATCGCAACCTGAAGGCGCTGTATCTGCGCATACCGGGCGAGGACGAGAAGCCCATGCCTGCGGAGAAGTTCCTCATCTACTCGTACAACGGCAGTTACGAATCGCCATACGGTCGCAGCGACCTGCGGGCGGCGTACAAGCACTGGTGGGCGAAGCAGTTGCTGTTGAAGTTCTGGCTGTTGTCGTTAGAAAAGTTCGGTTCGCCGACGGTGAAAGGGGTGGTGCCGCGCCATGTGCCCGATACAGAGCGCGAGGAGTTACTGCGCGTGTTAGACCGCATCCAGCAGGAGACGGCAGTGGTGCTTCCCGAGGACGTGCAGATAGAACTGCTGGAAGGCAAATCGCCCATCGGGGCGGCGTACCTGCAGGCGGTGCAGTTTCACAACAAGGAGATAGCGCGGGCGATACTGGGGCAGACGCTGGCGACCGATGAGGGCACGCGCACGGGTTCGCTGGCGCTGGGGCAGGTGCACTACCGCGTGATGCAGTTATATTTCCGGGCGCTGCGCCGCGACCTGGCGGAACAGGTGATGGAAGAGCAGTTGTTCCGCAGGCTGGTGGAGCTGAACTTCGCAGAGGCGAAAACGCCTCGCTTCTTGTGGCGCGAACGAGAACCGCTGGCAGGAGGCGAGGCTTGACCCTGCTGTTACCGCCTGTATTTGTGCGGGATTGTATCCCCTTGATGCCGATTTCCCGCATTTTGTGCAGTGGCAGTGGAGTGCTTTTTGCACTCTATCAGGGTGGATAGACTCGCGCAGGAGGTGGATACCATATGATGCGACGATTGCTTGCTATCCCACTTCTGGTGGGAGTGCTGACGGTTTCAACTCATGCCGTTACCATCAGTCTGCACAGCTACGACAACGCCTACACGGCGGACACCATCATAGATGGCAGTACCCACTGGGTGTACATCGGCGCCGTTCGGTTGAACATCGCTGGCTACACCGGCCCGCAGGAGGCATGGTGTGTGGATCTGAAACAGAACGTATCGGGCAGCGCATGGGATGCCGTGCAGAAGCTCACTCTGCCAGCCTCCCTGGATGATGGACGTCGCGCAGACTGGGCGATGGGCACGCTGTGGGTCAACCGACCTGCGGCTACCGATGCACTGGGTCGCGCGGCTCTGCAGCTGGCTATCTGGGAGGCGCTGTATGACGGCTACGGTGCAGACCCGTTCAGCTCGGGGCGATTCCGTGTAGGCAATGTGTTCAACGGCACCAACCGCAATGCGATAAATAGCGCGGTGCTGGCACAGGCGCAAGGTTTCCTGCAGGCGTGGAACGGTTTGAGTGTCGCTAATGGCACGCTGTTTGACGCCCCGCTGCCCGGCAGCGGCACCCGCTCGCAGGATTTCATCCTGACACCCAGCGGCGGCTTCGTTCCGCAGGCGGTACCCGAGCCGGGCACTCTGCTGTTGATGTCGTTTGGCTTGCTGGGCATCGGCAAGGTGATGAAGCGTCGCTAACCCCCTGACCTCAACGTGCCTGCCTTCGGGCAGGCACTATACCTCTATATCCGTCCCCAGCGATGCCTCCACCACACTGCGCACCCTCAACCTGCCCTCCGCAACTTTCACCGCGACGAACCCCTGTGGATGACGCATGAACAGGTCGGGATGGGCGCTCAGCAGCCGCTCCTGCATCTGCGGGTTCAGCATACTCAGCCCCCTGAAGTAGTGATAGCCGTTGCGCTCGATGTGCTCGATGCCCAAATTTGCCATCACCGCCAGGTCCTGCAGGAGCGAAACGGGCGGCACCGTGCTCAGGTCTTCTCCGCTGACCAGTATCCGTTTCCCGGTGCAGCGCAGGTGTTCCCCCAGGCAGAGATTGGCAATCCCCTTGAAAACGCCCTTGCAGGTCTTCACGCTACAGCCATCGTAGCCACATTCCAGCGCGACAGGCAGGCTGTGCAGTTCAGCGTCGGACTCGTCGATAATCATCGGCGGATGGTCATGCCAGCGGTGTAGTGCCTCGCGGGTGTGCTCACTCAGTGCCTGTTCGCGATGGAGCGGCTGCTCCACGAAAAGCAGTGCCTGCAGGAAGGGCTGAAGGTCGCCATCCGCCTGCACCTCTTCCCAGAAGGCGCGGAAGGCGTCGATATCGGGATACATCTCGTTGGCGTCCAGCGTGAAGCGGAAGGCGGGGCAGTGTTTGCTCAGCACCTGCGCCAGCGACTTTAAACGCTCATGGTCGCCTCGGGCATCGCCGCCCAGTTTGACCTTGAAGTGCGTTAGCCCATGCGTCTGAATGCATTCCTCCAGCAACTGCGGCAAGCCGTCGTTCAGGCGCTCGTCAGGGTGGATGTCCGCCTCGGTCAAAGGGTCGCTGAGCCCTACGGTGTGTCGGACGGTTATCTGTTGCAGGGGCTGTGCTGGCAGGTATTCGCGCGGCTCGTGCGCCTGCAGGACGGAATGTATCCTGCCCAGCTCGATGCCCAGCGTGTTCTGGCGCAGGGCGTCCGCGAAACGCGTTCCGGTAGCGCGGCAGAAGGCGTGGAGCAGTGCACGCTCTATCAGGCTGACGCTGAACGACGCCACCAGCGGCGCGATGCCCTCAGCCTGCGCCCACTCCCTCTGCGCATGGTATATCCGCCACCACAGCTCAAACGGCGAAGAAGCGGGGTCGGTCTGCTCGGCGAGGGCGCAGGCATGGTGAACGGCGTTCAGCAAGAGGTCTACTTCCTGCTCGTAGCTCAGGCTGGGGTCTTTGACGAACCAGCGCGGCGCCAGATGGTCGGCGGAAAGCCCGTCCGCTTCCCTCCCGTCTACCAGCACGGTAACCCGCAGTATCAGGTGCTGGAGTTCGCGCACAGTGGCGATGCCATAGCGGAAGGGCATACGGGTGCGCATCGGCAGAAGGCTCAGGCTGGTCTGATGGATGGCTATTTGCACCGTTTTGCCTCCGCGAACCCTGTTAGGCGATGCGCTCGTAGCGGTTCAACGGCACTTCGCCCTCGAAGGGTAGCCCTTTGCTGACCGCCTCCACCGCCCGCACCAGTAGCTCGCCGATGCGGTGGTAGCCGAAATATCCCGCGCCGGCGATGTGGGGCAGGATAATCACGTTGGGCAGGTCGCGCAGGGGATGGTCGGGCGGAAGCGGTTCGGGGTCGGTGACGTCCAGCACTGCCGTAAAGCGTCCCGTCTTCGCCTCCTCCAGCAGGGCGTCATGGTCCACCACTTTGCCGCGGCTGGTGTTGACCAGCACGCTTCCCTCGCGCAGGAGGCGCAGGTGCTCCGCGCCAATCAGCCCCACCGTTTCGGGCAGGAGGGGTGCGTGCACGCTCACGATGTGCGATTCGCGGAAGAGGGTGGGCAGGTCCACCGGGTGAATGCGCATCCGGCGGGCGTCCTGCGCGGGCAGGAAGGGGTCGTATACCAGTATGCGCGTGCGGAACGGGCGAAGCAGGCGGATGACCTCCCGCGCCACCGTGCTGCAGGAGACAAGCCCTACCGTCGCACCCAGCAGGTACTGCCCGTTCAGGGGAATAGCCGGGTCGCGCCACACGCCGCGCTGGCGATAGGCAAGCGCATGGTCCATCCACCGGCGCACGCCCATAATCATCATGCCCACGGTCGCCTCCGCCACATTGAGCGCAATCGCGCCGTTGCCGCTGAACACGCGGATGCCTCGGGGTATCAGATACTGCTGAACCGCTTCGGGGGAGAGCATGAACTTCACCGAGCCGGCGGCGTGAGCAATCAATCGCAACCTCTGCGCCCTCTGCAACACCTCATCCGTCAGGCGCGGGCTTCCCCAGGCGGTGACCAGCACCTCGAACTCGCCGATGCGCCGTGCCACCTCTTCGGAGGTGCAGGGCACGTCCCGTTCCCATTCCACCACGTTTGCCGTGCGCTTCAGACGGTTCCACCAGTAATCGGTGAACGCCAGCTCCGTGTGGCTGGGCGCAGGCAGATAGAGCAGGTTTAGCTTTTCAGACATGGCAACCTCTGCAAAATGTGGTCTCTTACCGTTGTGTACTTTGATTTGGACACCTCCCGATGAATCCCTTTCGCCTGCGCATGTATCTAACTCAGTGGAAACTCAGCTTGTTAAATAGGTTGAGTGGACAGAAAGACTATAATACTTAGCATGGTGAATGGTATGAAGCAGGCGATACCGATTCTGGCGACGATTGCGCTCGTGGTGGCAGTGGCGGGAGTATCGGCGCTGGCGCCGAAGGACCTGCCTCCCACTCCGCTGGCGCAGTTGAAAGAACAATACACGAAGAAGCAGAAACCCTCTGTCGACCACAGCAAGTTTCCTCAGCTCCAGCGTGCTTTTACCCGACCACAGGAGGTCACCGAAGCCTGCATCGGCTGTCACAACGGACGCCACCTCGAAGTGATGCGCTCCAATCACTGGAGATGGGAACGTGAGGAGTATATCAAGGGGCGCGGCGTGGTGTATCTGGGCAAGCGCAATGCAGTGAACAACTTCTGCCTCTCAGCGGAGGGCAACGAGCTCGCCTGCGCCAAGTGTCATGCGGGATACGGCATGGAGTCGGTCAAAACCTTCAACTTCAACGACCCGCGCAATATCGACTGCCTGGTCTGCCATGATGGAACCGCCACCTATGCCAAAGGGCAGAACATGGGTGGCGCACCCGCTCCGAGCGTGAACCTCACGCGGGTGGCGCAAAGCGTGGGGCGACCGACGCGCAACAACTGCGGGGTGTGCCACTTCTACGGTGGCGGAGGCAACAACGTCAAGCACGGCGACCTGGAGGAGGCAATGTTCGATCCCACGCGCGAGGTGGACGTGCACATGGCGGTGGACGGGGCGAACATGCAGTGTGTGGACTGCCACACCACCGAGAAGCACAATATCCGCGGGCAGCTCTATTCGCTCTCGTCCATGAACCGCAACCGCGTCACCTGCGAGGGATGCCACACCAGCACCCCGCATGAGGACGACCTGCTGAACGAACACACGCTGAAGGTCGCGTGCCAGACCTGTCACATTCCCACCTACGCCAAAGTGAACGCAACCAAGACCTACTGGGACTGGTCTACCGCGGGCAGGCTCTACAATGGCAAGCCGTACGAGGAGGAAGATGCGGAGGGCAACATTATCTACACCTCGCTGAAGGGCACTTTCGAGTGGGGCAGAAACCTGAAGCCGGAGTACGTCTGGTTCAACGGCACGGCGGAACATTACTTGCTGGGCGACAAGGTGGACGACCCCACGAAGCCGGTTATTTTGAACAAGTTCAGCGGCTCGTATGCCGACCCGGACGCCAAAATCTTCCCGGTGAAGGTGATGCGCACCAGACAGGCGTTCGATCCCGTCAATCGGACGCTGGTGGCGTTGAAGCTGTTCGCGCCCAAGCCGGGGGAGGGCGCGTTCTGGAAAGACTTCGAGTGGCTGCGTGCGGCTGAAGTGGGCATGAAGGAGCGCGGGCTTCCCTTCAGCGGGCGAATCGCGTTCATTGAGACGGAGGCGTACTGGCCGCTCAATCACATGGTCTCTTCCAAAGAGAAGGCGGTAGCCTGCAGTGAATGCCACACCCGCAACGGGAGCCGCATTGCCTGCCTGCGCGATTTCTACATCCCCGGGCGCGACTATTCGCCGAAGGTGGAGACACTCGGCAGGTGGCTGTTGAGCCTGACCCTGCTGGGGGTGGCAGCACATGGCGCTCTGCGGATAGCAGCTTCGGTTCGACGACGTCGAGGAGGATAGCGCGATGAAACGCAAACGTATACCGATATACACCGGATTTGAACGGTTCTGGCACTGGACACAGGCGATACTCATCCTGTTCCTTGCCTTTACCGGTTTCGAGATACACGGCTCGTATACGTTTTTCGGCTTTCGGGAGGCGGTGCGTTACCACAACATCGCCGCGTATCTCCTGCTGGCGCTGATTGTCTTCGCTATCTTCTGGCACGTCACCACGGGCGAGTGGCGACAGTATGTGCCGACACTGAAGAACATCCGCGCCCAGCTGGATTATTACCTGTTCGGCATCTTTCGCAACGCGCCGCACCCCACCAAAAAGAGCGTGCTGAGCAAACTGAACCCGTTGCAGAGGGTCACCTACTTCAGCCTGAAGGTGTTTCTCATCCCACTGGCGGTGGTGTCGGGGCTTCTGTACATGTTCTATCGCTACCCCACCCGCTACGGGATCGAAGCCATCAATATCGGCTCGCTGAAGTTTATCGCGCTGGCACATACGGTGGGAGCGTTTCTGCTGGTGGCTTTCGTGATACTGCACGTGTACATGACCACCACCGGCGAGACGGTGTTTTCGAACCTGCGAGCCATGATTACCGGCTACGAGGAAACGGAGGAGCCAGCGACTTTGACCAGCATGGAGGGACAGCAGGCATGAAACAGGGCGAGTACATGAATCCCTACCTGGCGGGCGTTCTGCTGGGGCTGTTACTGACAGTGACCATTTACATCACCGGGCGTGGACTGGGCGCCAGCGGCGCCATCAAAAGCGTTACCGTTGCAGGGGTAAAGGCGGTTGCTCCCGCACATGTCCGGTCGGCAGAGTTCTACCGGGATTATCTGCGAGAACATGAGGGCGCGCCGCTGAAGAACTGGCTGGTGTTCGAGATGACCGGCGTGCTGATAGGAGCGTTCCTCTCCGGGCTGGTGGCCGGGCGATTGCGGGTGGTCACCGAGAAAGGTCCGCGTGTGACGTCTCGCGAGCGGCTGGTTGCCGCCTTCGTCGGGGGCGTGCTGTGGGGCATGGGCTCGCAGCTGGGCAGAGGCTGTACCAGCGGCGCGGCGCTCAGCGGCATGGCGGTGATGGCGACGGGCGGCATCCTCACCATGCTGGCTATCTTCGCGGGCGCGTATGCCTTCGCCTACTTCTTCCGCAGACTGTGGATATAGGAGGGAGACGATGGGACCACTGGTGCCGAACCTGATTAGCGAGAACCTGAACTATATCCTTGCGCTGTTTATCGGCATCGCGTTCGGGGCGATACTGGAACAGGCGGGGTTTTCCTCCTCGCGCCGACTGGTCGGGCTGTTCTACGGCTACGACTTCACCGTTCTTCGCGTCTTCTTCACCGCTGGTGTCGTGGCGATGGTGGGCGTGATGGCGTTGGACCATTTCGGCTTGCTGGATATGAATCTGGTGTACATCAATCCGACCTTCCTGTGGTCAGCCGTCATCGGGGGGCTGATTATGGGGCTGGGCTTCGTGATTGGCGGATACTGCCCGGGAACCAGCTTCTGCGCAGCGGCAATTGGCAAGCTGGACGCGATTGCGCTGATTGCGGGAGCAATCGTGGGCGTGTTTCTGTTCGCAGAGGGCTATCCGCTGTTCGAGGGGCTTTACAAAGCCGCCCATCTGGGCAGTCCGCGCATCTACCAGACGCTGGGCGTCTCGGCGAACCTGTTCGCGCTGGTGATGGTGGTGTTTGCGATGGCGGCGTTTGGCATCGCCGGCTTCGTGGAGCGCAAAGTGAACAAACTGCCCGCGCAAACCACTCGCTGGACACCTGCGCGTGTCGGGGTGGTGGCTGTGGGGCTCGTGCTGGCGTTATCCGCCTTTTCCTTCACCGACCGCAAAGCGGAACTGTTGAACCTGGTGCAGAACGAACAGCTGGTGCGCTCCTATCCCGTAGAGGTGATGAGCGTGGATGAGTTCGCCTTCCGCCTGATGGACGAGGAGGATGATCAGATTCAGGTGATAGATTTCCGCCCCGAAGGCGAGATTGCGCAAGAGCGACTGCCCAAATCGTATGCGTTCACGGTGGAGAACCTGTTTGAGCAGGAGCCATCGCGCCTTCTGCGGCTGAAGGGTAAACTGAACGTCTTCGTGGCGAACGACGAACTCACCGAGCGCAGGCTTGCGGTTATCGCGCAGGAGCTGGGCTTTCGGCGCATTGCTATACTGGAGGGGGGACTGCAGGGCTTCCGCGAGCGGATACTGAACTTCCAGCCGTCTCGCCCGCCACGCGATATGTATGAGCAGTTCACCTACCGTTTCCGCGCGAAGGCAAAGCGGGTTATCCCTGAGCTCATTCGCCAGAACAAGCAGACCGTTCCCGTCAAGCAGGAGAAGAAGCGCGTTCTGGGCGGATGCTGATGATGGTGGGGCAACCGCATCGGTTGCCCCGATTTGCCGTTATTCGTGGTCGGGAGTGGTGGTGCGAGTCTCGGGGGCTACCATCTCCACCACGGGCTTGCCGTCCTGTTCCACCCATACGCCGCAGGGACCGCCGCCTTCGCTGATGCCCAGTTTCACTTCGGTGCCGTCCATGCGCAGCACGGGGTGGTAGAACCGTGCGATTTTCTCGGCATCGCCCACCGCGTAGTGCCCGATGAGTGCCCGTCGGAAGCGGTCGGTGGTACGGTTGGGGTTGCTTCCGTGTATCAGCGAGCCGTTGAAAAACAGCACGTCGCCCGGCTCCATCACCACCGGCACGATAGGCATATCCTTTGGTACGGGAACGGTGATGTCGGTGAAGCTCTGGGTGGTGTCGGCGGGCACGGTGCACAGGATGGGCAAGTCCTGCGTGCCGGGCACAACCATCAGACAGCCGTTCTCCTCGTCGCAGTAGTCCAGCGCCATCCACGCGGCGATGCAGGTTCCGGGCTGAACGCGCAGATAGAAGTTATCCTGATGCAGAGCCTGTCCGCGCGCACCCGGTGGCTTGAAGTAGAGCATCGTCTGCACCGCGTACGGTTCCTTTCCCAGTAAGGCGGTCATGCAGGCGTTCAGGCGCGGGTCAATCATCCACTTCAGGCTTACCTCGTCCCAGCGGTGCATGTGGATCATGCGCGGATAGCGTTTCAGCGGGTCGTTGCTTTTGGGATCTACGCCCTGGAAGTCGCCCGGATAGGAACCAGCCTCCCTCAGGCGCATATAGTGGTCAATGTAGAACTCGGCTTCCTGTTTGCTGAAGAGACCGCGCGCCACCGCATATCCATCCCGATGATATTGTTGCACCTGTTCCTGCGACAGCATGGGCAATCCTCCTTCGGTTCTTTAGTGTAACTATATATTGGCACGAAGAGAGGGAGGTGTCAAGAGGGTTGTGCTGGAGGGCGAACCTCATGGGGACCTGTTAGAAGCCCCACCTGACCTCCCCGCAGGCGGGGAGGAACTTTCGGCTGCCTCAACTGACCTCCCCGCAGGCGGA
>CAZOGB010000071.1:0-17617 GCA_964579145.1 uncultured bacterium
GGTTAGGAAGGGCTATCCTCCTTCTCAGAGGGCAACCACAAGGGGTTGCCCCTACGAACGGTTCGTCGGGAGACCCGCCTCTCCCCGCGTCGGGGAGAGGACGGGAGAGGGGTTGGCTCACCAGAAGCTTTGCCCTCCAGATGCTTATCTCGGTTTTGTTTTCTTGCGGTATTCGCAGACAGGGCACTCTTTCTTGTTCTTGTCGCTGTAGTAGCCGCAGACTTTGCACTTTTTCGCAAGGCTCGCGAGCTTCACCATCGGCTTCTTGCAATGGGCACAGTCGCCCGGTTTATCTGCCATGGCGCCGCACCCAGTGCAAACATACACGCCTGCTTTCAACATCTGCAGGTTACAGATCGGGCACTTGCCCTGCTTGTCTGCCCCGACCTTGCACATCAGGCAGATATATTTGGGACCTGTCTGCGCGGGTTTGGGTTTGGCGCCCTTCTGTGCCTGTGCAGCGATGTTCAGCACCAGAACCACTGCCAGCACCCATGCTACCGTTCGCCACATTCAAAACTCACCTCCTTCTCGTATTGGTTCGCTCTGGCGATGGGGTTCCCTGTTCACTCCGCCGATGCCGGCGCCAGATGCTGGCTCCACCATTGCAGGATTTGTTCCAGCCGATGCACGCGCAGGTCGGGCGGACCGGAGCGCGACATGCCGTGACTGCTCTCCAGCGGATAGCGCACTAGCACCGCTTCTTTGCCCTGTATCTTCAGCGCAGCAAATAACTGCTCTGCTTGTTCGATGGGACAGCGCAAATCCCCCTCACTGTGGATGATGAGCAGCGGCGTGTGGATATTGCCGGCGTACTTCAGCGGCGAGTGTTCCCACAGATGCTCGGGTTCTGCCCATGCGTTGCCCCGGAAGTAATCGCCCGGCAGAAGGGGATAGTCGCAGGTTCCTGCCATGCTGTGCAGGTTCACCACACTGCGGTCGGTGATGGCGGCGCGGAAGCGGTCGGTATGCGAAACCACCCAGTTGGTCATGTATCCGCCGTACGAGCCGCCCATCACGCCCATGCGCGTTTCGTCAATGTAGCCCCTCTGCAACACGAAATCCACCGCGCACATCAGGTCGGTGTAGTCGGGACCGCCCCAGGCGCCCTTGATGGCGGCGGCGTGCGCTTCTCCATAGCCTTTGCTACCACGTGGGTTGGTGTACAGCACCACGTAGCCCTGCGCCGCCAGCAGCTGGAACTCGTGGAAGAACACCCATCCGTACTGCGCGTGCGGTCCGCCGTGTATCTCCAGTATCAGTGGATATTTCTTTGAGGGGTCAAAAGCGGGCGGATGCAAGAGCCAGCCATGCACCTCATTCCCATCGGGTGAGAGGCACGTGAACGATTCCGGTTCCTGCAGTTGCACCTCTGTCCGCCACTCCTCGTTGAAATGGGTGATGGCTTCCGCGCCCGCCAGCGAGTCGCCCTCCAGCGTACCGGCGAACACCTCATGCGGCTGAGTGGGTGTGCCCTCGCACCAGGCGATTCGCCCGCCGTCCGCGCTGAGGCTGAAGCTGGTGATGTCGGCGCGTTCACCGCGCAGGGGGACCGGCTCACCGCCCTTGGGGGAGATGCTGTACAGAATGGTGCTGCCTCTGTCGCTGGCGAGGAAGAGCAGGCGACCGCCGTCCGGCGTCCAGAACGGGCGGCTCTGACCTCCCGAGTCGCGCATGTCGCTGAGCGTCAGGTTGCCCAGCGAGCGGTCAAAACCTTCGGTGAGGTCTCGTGCTTCGCCATTCGTCATGTCCACTACCCACAGGTGGTCGTTGCTGACGCCCCAGATGTCCTCCACCTTCGTATGCCCGATATAGGCAATGCGCGTGCCGTCTGGCGAGAAGGCGGTGCCGCTCTTTGGTCCCTTTGGCGCCTCTACGCGCTGGAGTTTACCGCCCTCGGCGGGAACGAGCCAGATGTCCTCCAGATTCGGGTTCAGGTCGGGGTTCTCGGTGCGGTTGCACACAAAAGCGATACGCTGGCTGTCGGGAGACCAGTTCAGACTGCCGCAGGAGGTGTTTTCGCTGATCAGGCGTTTCGCCTCGCCGGTGCTCGCATCTGCCACCCATACCTGAAAATACTCGCCATCGAAATAGCCGAAGCCGTCCAGCCGATAGACCGGGCGCGTGATAATGCGGGGCGGGGTGGAAAGCCCTTCCTCTTTACGTTCCTTCACCGTCTGTTCGCGCCACTGCTCGGGTGTCAGGCGGAAGGTGAAGGCAATCTTCGTGCCATCGGGTGACCAGGCGATTTCGCCGATACTGCCTTCCTCCAGCGAGGTCAGTGCCCGCGCTTCACCGCCGTCAACGGGTATCAGGAATATCTGCGTTTTGGGCTTCTGGCGGTTGCTCACAAAGGCAATCCATTTGCCGTCAGGCGACCAGCGCGGCTGGCTATCGGCGACCTCGCCGCTGGTAAACTGGCGTACCTCGCGGGTACGCAGGTCGCACAGATACAGATGGCTGAAGTATTTGTTCTTCTCGCGGTCAATGGTTTTGACCACGCATACCACCCGTTCGCCATCGGGCGAAATCTGGGCATCGCTGACCAGTTTGAGGCGGAACAGGTCGTCTATGGTGATGAGCCTTGACATGATGACGCTCCTCCTTCGTGTCTGCACGTGAAGTAATGTTCGCTGCGGGCAGGTGAAAACCTTCCCCTGCCAGAAAATGGGTATAACCACGCACAAAGGGAGGATACGGTGGGGTGAAAACGAGCGTTGACCTGCGTCCGCGTTTCAAGCGATGGGGGCTGGAACCGCGTGCACAGGGCGCACGGGGTACTTGTTCCATATTTGCGATGGTCGGGGCGATAGAGTACGCTGTGGCGCGAAGGCTGCGCAAAGGTGTCCGCTTGAGTGCCGAGTATCTCAACTGGGCAGGACACCGTGCCACCGGGCGCACAGCGGACGGTGGGTTCTTCTCTGAAATCTGGCAGGGATTTGAGGCATACGGCATCTGCCCCGAAGAGTTGATGCCTTACAGCACAGAGTACAATCCCGCGATAGAACCCTCTCCACAGGCAAAGGAGCAGGCAAAACGATTCAGGTCGCTTGGGTTGAAACTGCACTGGATTAAGGAATGGGATGTGCGTACAGGCACTACGGAGGAACAGCTCCTCGCCATCAAGCGAGTTCTTCAGCACGGGTTTCCTGTCAGCGGCGGTTTTCGCTGGCACAAGGTGGAAAAGTGGGTGAATGGTGTTCTGCAGATGTGCCCGCCGGAGGAGGGGTTCGACGGGCACAGTGTGCTGCTGGTCGGCTACATGGACGATGCAAAACAACCCGGCGGAGGCGTTTTTCTCATTTTCAATTCTGGAAGTGCTGAGCGCGAAGCCATGATACCATACGAGTACGTTCGTACCTATCTGAACGATGCTGTGTGGGTAGAATAGGAGGGCAATCCCATGCTGAACGGCATTCCTGCGATACCCCGGGGTCGCAACCGTCGCATCTCCAGCAACGAACAGCCCAACTGGAACGACGGCAATTTCGACATGACCCCGCTTGCTCCCGGACAGGTGTTTGAATTACCTGTGCTTCGCGGACCCGGCATGATTACGCATATCTGGATGACCAGCCATGCCGGAGGCGTCAACGAGCTGAACGCGCTGAGCCTGCGTATCTACTGGGATGACCATGAAACGCCTGGCGTGGAGGTGCCGCTGGGCGAGTTCTTTGCGGTGGGGCAGGGGAAACCCGCTGTGGTCGACAGCATCGCTGTGCAGGTATCGCCTACCGGTAGCCTCACCTGTTACTGGAAGATGCCGTTCGCCAAATCGGCACGTATCGTCGTTTCCAACGACAACCCTAACCGCACCACGGGGCTGTACTGGCAGGTGGACTGGGTGGAACTGGACTCCTTGCCTCCCGATACGCCCTATTTCTATGCCCGGTATCGCCAGGAGTATCCCGCCGTGATGGGGCGTGACTACCTCATCGCCGATATCGAGGGGTGCGGCTTCTATGTGGGCACGGTCATGTCGGTCACGCTGGCGCAGGACGGCTGGTTTGGCGAGGGCGACGATTTCTTCTTTATCGACGGGGAGGAGGTTCCAAGCCTGCAGGGCACCGGCACCGAAGATTACTTCAACGACGCCTGGGGGTTTCGTCCGCGCACCAGCCTGTGGTTTGGGCAGCCGCGCTGGCAGGGCTACCGCGCTGGCGATAGCGGCGTGTTCTACCGGTGGCATCTTCTGGACCCGGTTGCCTTCACCCGCTCGCTCAAAGTGACCATCGAGCATAAGGGGAACCGAATGAATTCGGAGGATGGCTGGTACATTGAACGACCGGATTTCATCAACAGCGTGGCGTTTTGGTATCAGCTGGGCGAGCCAAAACCTTTTGGCGAACTGCCTCCTTATCCCGATCGCTGTGTTCCATGGGAACAGCACCATCTCGTGCGAGCCTTCACGCGGGCGCAGATGGACGGCAGGGGCAATCTCGGTATTCAGACGGCGGGCTTTTTCGGAGGAAGAGCTGTGGTGGTCTGGCGTGCTTCTGAGGTGGGCGACAGGCTCACCTTTCCGTTCACCGTGCGCGAGGAGGGCAGACACGCTCTGCGTCTTACCGCGTTCGGCTCGGAGACACCCGCTGTGTTTGACATCCTGCTGGACGATGAACGAGTGTGCGAAGGTGCAGACTTCCGCGGCGAGGATGAGATAGACCTGTTGCTGGGCACGCACCACCTCACCGCCGGCGAACACACCCTCGGTTTTCGGGCGCGTGTTGCCGAAGCGGTCCTGCAGGCAGAGATACTGCGCCTGCTCAATCTTCCACCAGAGGCGAGACGCACCGTCAAAACACACAACGAGGCGCACTTCATCCGATTGGGCATCGGGCGAGCGGTGTACGCCTATCGGCTGGCTTATGGCAGGTTGCCCGAATCGCTGGAGGTGCTGGTGCAAACCGGCATCATGCCTGCACGCTACCTGACGGATGAGAACGGTTTCCCTCTGCGCTCTTGCGTGGAGGGCGACGTCTTTGTGGTGGAAAGCACCGCACCGGGCGGCTGGAAACACCGATGGTTTGGACTGGATGCACGCCGATAATCAGGTACAATACCATACGGCGAGGAAAAGTTGCGATTGCGGGCGTCACGTCCGATGGAGCGCAACTTTTAGAACCCGTATGGTGTCTAATAAGAAATGATGGAAACGAGGAGGTCGTGCTGAAATGCGCTGGAGAACCATAACTGCCGTCCTGATAGTCTCCTTCGGTATGGCGGTGGGGCTGTGGGCGCAGCCGGAGCCGAATGAGCCTGCACCGCCGCCCGAGCCACCAGTGGATGTTCCTTCGGAGCCGGTGATGCCGCCGCCACCGCCGAACGAAATGCAACCACCTGCCGTGCAGCCCAATCAACAACAGCCCCGTCAGCAAGCCCGACAAACCGGTAGTGACGTGCGCCAGGTGCTGGCAGACGTCGCCCAGCAGTTCCGACTGCAGGTAGTGGTGGACCCGCTCCTGCAGGCGCGGGTGACGCCGCCCAGCCAGGCAAAGGACGTCCAGAGCGCATTGGACGCCGTCACGAAGCAAATCCCTGGCGTCACGTGGCGCAAGGTGTACCTGCGCGCCGATATGGAGACTCCAGCTCCCGAAACGCTGGTGAACTGGGTGCGCACGCTTGTGAACCTGGAGGCGCAGGGGCTGATTGTGGCGGATAACACTGCCAGCCGGATCACTTCCTTTGTGCGCAACGTCACCGTGTCGCCGGACTTTGAACAGCAGCTGAACCAGATGGTGCCGGCGTTCAAGACGCGCCCGGTGTACGTGGTCTTCTATCAACAGCCCACCCTGGCGCAGATGGCTCAACGTGGGGGACAGCGGCAGGGTCAGGTGCGGGCGGAAGACCTTCTGGCCCTGGAACAGCAACGCATGCAGATGTTCATGAACATGTCACCCGAAGAGCGCCAGCGAGCGATTCGCATGGGTATCCAGATGTTCATGAACATGGACCCGTCAGTGCGGATGCAGATGATGCAGGAAGGGATGCGCCTGTTTATGAACATGTCGCCCGAAGAGCGCAGAATGTTGATGGAGCAAGGGATGCAGATGTTCCAGCAGATGTTCCAGGGGGGACCACCACCCGGACCACCTGCTCCAGGGCGGTAACTGCAGGGAGGGCGCGCTGGCGTGCCCTCCTCCACTTACTCTGGAAAGGGAAGGTGACGAATGGTCCTGACAGCTGGCACGCCCAGGGAGGCAACACAAGACCTGGCATTCAATATGATTGCACCGCTGGACGAAGACGTCTTACTGGTTCGCCAGTGCGGCAACGGCGACCCCGTTGCCTTCGAGAAACTGCACCGCAAGTATGTGCGGTTAGTGTACAGCGTGGTGTATCGCATGGTGCCCGGTGAGGAAGCGCATGACCTCACGCAGGAGGTGTTTATCAGGGCGTTCAAAAACATCCGCTCCTTCCGCGGAGATAGCAGCTTTCGCGCGTGGCTGTTGCGTATCGCACATAACCTGTGCTGTAACCGCCTGCGCGACATGAAAAGACAGAGCGCCGAGTCGCTGGAGGAGATGGCGGAGCGCGAAAACGGCGGATACGAACCTGCATCCGATGAGGACCTGCAGGCGCACGTGGAACGGGAGGAGCTCCAGCGCAAGGTGCGCGAGGTGCTGGCACGTCTGCCGGAGGACTACCGAACCATGCTGATACTTCGGGACTTCGAGCAGCTCTCTTACGAGGAGATCAGTCATATCACCGGGCTGACGATAGCCAACGTGAAATCACGCTTGCACCGCGCTCGACAGGCTTTTAAGCGTCTTTTTGAACCTTATTACCGATCTTACTATCAGGGGGTAGGTGAGTAGTGATGCGTTGCGAAGAGGTACAGGAGCGGCTGAGCGCGCTGATCGACGAGCAGATGAACCAGCAGGAACGGGAACAGGTGCAACACCACCTGATGACCTGTGAAACCTGCGCCCGTGAGTACCGGGAACTGCGTCGCTTTGTGGAGTTCTGCCGGCAGTTGGAGCAACCAGAGCCGAAGATTGACCTGTGGCAGGAGCTGCAGCCGATGCTGGCGGAAATCATCGCCGAGCAGAAACTGCCTTTCACCCAGCGACTGCGCCGCCAGTGGAGCCGCCTGGTATCGCAGGTGTGCTATGGTATTATCCTGTTCCTGCAGGTGGTCACCTACCAGATGACCATCACGCTGTCGCGATACATTGTGGAACCGGAACATTCCGCCTACGGGCGACCAGCACAGGGGTGATGACCGGCATGGAGACTCTGGTGCAATGGCTTCAGACGCCCTGGGGCACGGTGCTGTTCACCTTTATCGGGCTGGCTTTTCTGGTGGTGGAGTTTCTCACGCGCCCGGTGTGGTCGTGGGTGGGCACGGTTGGTGTACTGTTTCTGGGAGCGGTGTTTGGAGCACATCTTTTCAGCGGCTCGCACTGGTGGGGCATGGTGGTGTTCGCGCTTGGCGCCGCGCTGGTCATCGTGGAAACCCATCTGCTGCCCGGACGGGGTATCTTTGCACTGCTCGGCTTCCTGTGTATCTTCGCCGGAATGCGCGAGGCAATTACGATACAATCGCACCCCCTGTTTGCGCTTGTAGTGTCCTCCATCCTGACCTTGATGAGCATGGTGGTCTTCTTTGTCTACCTGCCCAAGAGTCACCTCTGGCGCGAGATACAGCGCAGGATGCAGGTCTCCATGCCTGCCAGCTGGGAGGCTCAGCGCGGGCTGGTTGGTGAGGAGGGAGTGACTGTTACCGAGTTGACGCCCGGCGGCATGGCGCGGATTGGCGACGTCAGCCTGCACGTCATCACCGAACAGGAGTTCCTGCCTGCCAACACGCGCGTGCGCGTCACGGACGTGCGCCCCGACGGCGTGGTGGTGGAACCTGTCGGCGATTATACCCATTCCGAAGCCCAGCACACGGGATAGCCTGCCTTATCGGTAGTGCCTCGCCCAAAAATGGAAATGCCCCTGCAGCCAGGTGGCGGTCTCCATCATAGAGGGACCCTCGTGGATGATGTTCTGCCCCTTATTGACCGTGGCTATCACCACGTACGGTGCGGGGTTCCACCGATGCCAGCCGCGCTCCTCGATGAGAGCAGCCACATCCACCGGATAGTCGTCGGGTTCGGTGTGAAACAGGAGCACCTCCGGCCGCTGTTGCTCCACCTCCGCAAAGTCGGGCACGAAGTAGGCACGCCGGTCTCGCCCAAAAATGTTATCTCCGCCTGCGGCTTCCACCAGGTCATGAATGAACGAGAGCGCGCCCACCGTGCGCATGTGCCTGCCGAACCAGAGCTCTATGTACACGCGCGGACGACGGACAGGTGCAGACAGGCACAGCGTCTGAAATTGCTGTTCCCATCTCTGGCGCAACCGCCGGGCAGACTCCACCTCGTTGACCAGCCCACCCAGCAGGTTCACGTTTTCCATCACTCCGCTGATGCTGGAAGGCAGGGGCAGGGCGTACACCGGGTAGCCTGCCTTAACCAGCCGGGTTCCCAATGCACGCTGAACGCCTGTCGTTACGAGGATCAGGTCGGGGTTAATCTGGCGCAGCAGCGATTCGTCTACGCGCAGATAATCGCCCACTACCGGCAGGTCAGTTGGGGGAATATAGCGGTGGCAGTAGGCGGAGATGCCAGCCAGTCTGTGCGCACAGCCCATTTCGAACAGCGTCTCGGTGAGGGATGACACCAGGCAGACAATACGCTGAGGACGCTCTGGAATCTCTACCTCCACACCCAGCACATCGCAAAAGACACGCATCGCTAACGCCTCCCGATAGTGCTGATTCGCCAGTGCTGGGATGCTTGCCTGCAAGGGCGGTGTGCTCGAAGGGCAGCGGCTGGAGAAAGGGGGAAGGTACGGCGTCCTCTACAGCTCGCGCACTACTTTGGCGGGAAGCGTCTGCCTCTCGGCGAGAATCTGCCCGACCCGCTCCTGCACCATTTGCTCCATCTGAGCGTGCATCGCCTCCAGCTCCTGCTGGAGCTTTTCCACTTTGTCCAGCAGGTCTAAAATAATCTCCACTCCTGCCAGGTTCACGCCCAGGTCGCGCGTCAGCCGCTGGATCTGGCGAAGCCGCTCGATATCCGCCTCCGAGTACAGGCGGTTCTTCTGGTTCACCCGTCGCGGTCGCACCAGCCCCATGCGCTCGTACATGCGCAGGGTTTGCGGGTGCATGTCGCACAGCCTCGCCGCAACGCTGATCAGGTACACCGGTTCATGTTTGTCGCGAGTTCCGTTTGCCATACTCACTCCCCCCTGACTATCAAGATGTACGTGTAGTTGTTGCCGTGCCGTGCAGCTGTGCCAGCTGCTGAAGCAGGTCGCGCTCGCGGGCGGTCAACGTGCGCGGCACGGTAATGCGTGTCCGGGCATACAGGTCACCGTAGCCGCTGCTCTTCAGGCGCGGCATGCCCTGCCCGGCTAAGCGGAACACCTGCCCGCTTTGCGTGCCCGGTGGCACTTTCATGGTCACACTGCCCTTCATGGTGGGCACGCGCACCTCCCCGCCCAGCGCGGCGGTGGTGTACGGCACGTCTATCTCCACATACAGGTCATCGCCCTTGCGTTCGAAGGTCGGATGCGGTCGGATATGCACTCGCAGGTACAGGTCGCCGCGCCGTCCGTCGCGTCCGGTAGCTCCTTCGCCCGCAAGGCGGATTTTAGAGCCTTCCTGCACGCCGGCGGGAATGCGCACCTCCAGCCGTTTGTTGCGCGGGATGCTTCCTCGCCCATGGCAGTTCGGACAGGGCTGTCCCAGTGTGTAGTAACCGCTTCGCGTGCGCGACGCGCCGGTGCCGCCACACTGCGGACAGGTATCCTGCACGGTCATCGCCAGCGTGCGGGTCGCGCCCGAGTATGCCTCCTCTAAGGAGATTTCAATCGGATATTCAACGTCCAGCGAGGCGGCGAAAGGCGAGCCGAAATCGGTATCGGCGGTGCTCTGGCGTCCGAAGACGTCGCCGAACAGCGTGGCGAACAGGTCACCCAGCCCACCGAAACCGAAATCGCGCAGGTCTTGCCATCCGCCACCGCCGGAGAATCCGCCAGGCTGTTGCTGTTGCTCGCTGTAGTACTTCCACATCTCGCCGTACTGGTCGTACTTCGCCCGCTTCTCCGGGTCGGAGAGCACCTCGTACGCCTCGCTGATCTCTTTGAACTTCTCCTCTGCGCTCTTGTCGCCGGGATTCACGTCCGGGTGGTACTTGCGAGCCAGTCGGCGATACGCCTGTTTGATCTCCTTCTCGGTGGCGTTGCGCGGCACACCTAATATGGCATAGTAGTCCTTGTATTGGAAGTTCATCTTGCCTCGCCACCTCTATCTGTTATTTTAATGGGGCAGGGCAGTGCCGCCCTGCCCCCTCTACGGCTGGCGGTGAAGGGGGATTACCCAGCCTTCACCTGCACCTTCTTCGGACGCACCTGCTCCGCTTTGGGCAGGGTGATGGTCAGCACGCCGTCCTTGTAGTGCGCCGTTACCGTCTCAGCGTCGATGGGCGTGCCCAACGTGAACGACCGCTGGAAGGTGCCATACGCACGCTCGATGCGCACGTAGTCCTTGCGGCGCTCCTCATCCTGGAACTTGCGCTCGCCTTTGACGCACAGCGTGTCGCCCGTCAGCTCAATCTCCACCTCTTCAGGCTTCACGCCCGGCAGTTCCATGTGGATGGTAATCTCGTTGTCATCCTCGCGCACGTCCACCGCCGGCGCCCACACGCGAGGCAGGGTCGGCTCAGTGCGACGTGCGACCGTGTTGCCGAAGAACTGGTTCATCAGCGCGTTCATCTCGCGCTCGAAGCGATTCAGCATGTCCACAGGATCCTCCCAGCGCACCAATGCCATCGTCGGTCACCTCCTTCTCCGTTGAAGTGTTGTTGGTGCTATCTTGTCCTGCCTGCGGGCGAGCCGCAGGCAGGTTGTTGCCCATTATTCGGGCTTGAACTCGGCGTCAATCACCTCGCCGTCACCGGACGAGCCTGAGCTGCTGCCCGTCTGTGCGCCTGTTCCGGCGTAGGTCTGTGACGCCTGCTCGTACAGCCTCTGCGACAGCTGGTAGGAAGCCTGCTGAAGAGCCTCCATCCGCTGCCGGATGAGGCTGATGTCGTTCTTGTTGACCGCATCGCGCAGGTCGGCTATCGCCTGTTCAATGCGCAGCTTCTCGTCCGACGGCACGCGGTCGCCGAGGTCGCGCAACATGCGCTCGGTCTGATACGCCAGCGAGTCCGCCTGGTTGCGCACTTCGGCTTCCTCGCGGCGTCGGCGGTCTTCCTCCGCGTGCATCTGCGCCTCTTTAATCATGCGGTCAATCTCTTCGCGCGTCAGGTTGCTGGAGCCGGTGATGGTTATCGCCTGCTGTTTGCCGGTGCCCAGGTCCTTCGCCGACACGTGCAGGATGCCGTTGGCGTCGATGTCGAAGGTGACCTCGATCTTGGGCACGCCGCGCGGCGCAGGCGGAATACCGGTCAGATGGAACCGCCCCAGCGTCTTGTTGTCCCGCGCCATCTCGCGCTCGCCCTGCAGGACGTGTATCTCCACTTCGGTCTGTCCATCGGCGGCGGTGGTGAAGATTTCGCTCTTGCGCGTGGGGATGGTGGTGTTGCGCTCGATGAGCTTGGTGAACACCCCACCCAGCGTCTCGATGCCCAGCGACAGGGGCGTGACGTCCAGCAGGACGACGTCTTTCACCTCGCCGCCCAGCACGCCCGCCTGGATCGCCGCGCCGATGGCGACCACCTCGTCGGGGTTCACGCTCTTGTTGGGCTCTTTGCCCGTCAGCTTACGCACCAGCTCCTGCACGCAGGGCATGCGCGTCGCGCCACCGACGAGGATGACCTCGTCCAGGTCCTTCACGTCCAGCTTGGCGTCCTGCAGAGCCTGATAGAACGGACCCTTCAGCCGCTCCACCAGGTCGGCGGTCAGCTCCTCGAACTTGGCGCGTGTCAGTTTGTACAGCAGGTGCTTCGGACCCTCAGCGTCGGCGGTGATGAACGGCAGGTTAATCTCGGTCTCCACCATGCTGGAGAGCTCGATCTTCGCTTTTTCTGCCGCCTCACGCAGACGCTGTAACGCCTGCGGGTCCTTGCGCAGGTCGATGCCGGTCTCTTTCTTGAACTCGTCGGCTGCCCAGTTCACGATGCGCATATCAAAGTCGTCGCCGCCCAGGTGCGTGTCACCCGAGGTCGCCTTCACCTCGAACACGCCGTCGCCCACCTCCAGGATGGACACGTCAAACGTACCGCCACCCAGGTCAAACACCAGGATGGTCTCGTTGGACTTCTTGTCCAGCCCGTAGGCAAGCGACGCCGCGGTCGGCTCGTTGATGATGCGCAGAACTTTCAGACCGGCGATTTCGCCTGCGTTCTTGGTTGCCGTGCGCTGAGCGTCGTTGAAGTACGCCGGCACGGTAATCACCGCTGCGTCCACCTTTTCGCCCAGGTACGCCTCAGCATCCGCCTTCAGCTTCTGCAGGATCATTGCCGAAATCTCTTCGGGCGTGTACTCTTTGTCATCTATGCGGATGCGTTCGCGCGTACCCATCTTGCGTTTGATAGAGATGACGGTGCGGTCAGGGTTGATAATCGCCTGTCGTTTCGCCGCTGCGCCCACCAGACGCTCCCCGGTCTTGGTGAACGCCACCACCGAGGGCGTCAGGCGGCTGCCTTCCGCGTTCGGGATGACGACAGGCTCACCGCCTTCCATCACCGCCACGACCGAGTTGGTTGTACCAAGGTCAATGCCTACTGTCTTGCCCATATCTTTCCTCCGCTTCAATGAGTGCTTCTCATTCGGTTTTTCCGTGCACTATTATACCACTTGAGTGTATCATTGTCAAGTGATTTGAGAGGGATTTTTAAGGATTTTTTCGAAAATCCCGAAGGCGGGGAAAATGGTGCCGTGTGTTATGGAGAACCAGCTACCCGCTTATGGGGTGGACAGGCGGGCGTATTCCTGGGCAAGCAGGCGGATTTCCTGTTCGGAGGGTGTGAGTCGCTTCAACTTGGTCGTGAGGCGGACGATGCCCCGACTGTCTATCAATATCACCCAGCCTGCTCGGAACGGATCCAGCATCTCATTCTTACACCACTGGGCATTCATCGCCAGCCAGAAGCCGATGCGCGGGTGACCGAGCTGGGTGACTAATCTCTGCAGTTGCCTGCGATAGGTGGAGGCGTCTTCAGGACAGCAGGTTAACTCACCCACTAGCAGCAAATCTGGGCACTTGGTCAGCAGTTCGCGCCATCTCTGCCACCCTTTCGCCTCCCATGCAGGAGAGCCCTCAAACCAGTGCGGCGCCCATATCAGCATCGGCTTTCCCGCTGGGCGCGACGGAACCTTTCCTACGCTCTCTATCACCGCGTTCGGAATCTGGAGCGGATAACCGGGCGCTATCCCGTGCCTCGCCAGGCGTATCTGCTCGAAGCGCTCCTGCCAGTTTCGCCGTTCCTGCCTTTCCATTCCTCTCTCACCTCGTCAATACCAAATTTTTGCTATTCTTTTGACTAATTTTTGTTAGGCCCAACAGTTAGTCTTCCGAACCCTCGCACGGCGAGCATTAGCGTCGCCACATCCTTCTCGTAAAGGGAAAATCACCTGCGTCGCGAACAAGAACCTGGCAAACCGAACCAGACCAACAGGAGGCAACGATGAACACCGAGGCGTTCCGAAATCCCGAAAGCATCCTGCGCCCGGCACCCTTCTGGGCGATTAACGACAAACTGCACCCGGCTGAGGTCGCCCGGCAGATGGCGGATATGCGAAGCGTCGGGCTGTCGGGCGGGTTCTTCCATTCGCGACACGGACTGATTACCGAGTATCTGGGCAAAGAGTGGTTCGAGTGCATGCGCGCCGCGTTGCAGGCGGCGAAAGAGCACGACGGCTACCTGTGGCTGTACGATGAAGACCTCTGGCCCAGCGGCAACGCGGGTGGACTGGTGGCGGGTATGAAGGATGAATACCGCGCTGCCACGCTGAACGCCGTGCTGGTTGCGCCCAGCGAGCCAGAACCCACTCTGCATCAGGACCAGGCACTGCGCGCGTGCTATGCTATCAAGAAGCGCGACCGCCTGAACCTGCTCGAATACGAGCGAATCCCATTAGACAGGTTGGAGGAGGCGCGAGGGTTTGAAAGGCTGTTCCTGATACGCACCTACCAGCCCAAAACGGGGTGGTGGGGCGGCGAGTCGTATGCCAACCTGCTGAACCCGGAGGCGATGCGCGAGTTCATCCGCCTGACCCACGAGCGATACTATAAGGAGCTGGGCGAGGAGTTCGGCAAGCGCATTCCGGGAATCTTCACCGACGAGCCTCAGGTTCCCTCCGCGCCCAACGGTTTCGCCTGGTACGAAGGCTTGCCCGACCGCTACCGCGAGTGGACGGGGCGCGATTTCTGGCAGGACCTGCCGTACCTGTTCTTTGACGGAGCACCCGCCCGCAAGATTCGCCTGCTCATCCATCGCACCATCCTGCGCCAGTTTCTGGAGGCGTACAGCAAGCCCATCTATGAATGGTGCGAAGCGCATGGACTGGAACACACTGGACACTACAACGCCGAAGACACCTTCCACGGGCAAATCGTGTGTCACTATGGGGGCATCATGGCGCACTATCGCTACCAGCAGGCGCCGGGCATTGATCATCTCTGCCGGGTGGCGCACAATCACCTATTCACCGTGAAGCAGGTCTCTTCGGCGGCGCGGCAGCTGGGCAGAAAGCGGGTGCTGACCGAAATCTTCGGCGTCAGCCGCCACACCAACACCTTTGAGGACTTCAAGTGGCTGGGTGATTACGACCTGGTGCTGGGGGCGAACTTTTTCTGCCCACACCTCACCTGGTACTCGGGCAAGGGGCGACGCAAGCGCGACTATCCGCCCAACTGGAACTACCAGCAGACCTACTGGAAGGAGCTGAACCCGCTGAACAATTACTTCACGCGCGTGGCATACGCGCTGACGCGGGGCAGGGCATCGGTGGACATCCTGCTTCTGCACTCTATAGAAAGCGCAACCGCCGCCCGCCGCTTCGGCGTGGAAGTGCAGGGGCAGGTGCAGGATAACGCCCGGCGCACCCCGCTGGATGTGCCCACGCCCGATATGCGCGCGGCGGACGAACTGGACAGCCTGATGCGCAAGACGCTGGATGCCATCCTCAACGCCGGCTACGACTGCGACCTGGGCGACGAGGGCTACATCCAGGATATGGGCAGTGTGCAGGGCGACCGCTTCATCATCGGCGAGATGGGCTATCGGGTGGTGGTGGTTCCGCCGGCAACTACCTGGCGTCCGAGGACCTACGACCTGCTGAAGCAGTTTGCGCACAATGGCGGCAAGGTCATCCTGCTGGGCGAACTGCCCGGCGAGCTGGACTGCGAACCTGCCCGCGAGAAGTGGGTGGAGCTGGCATCCCATCCCAATGTACGCTCTCTGCCGTGCGCTGTAGAAGCAATCCAGAACGCCATCGACGAAATCGCCCCGGGCGACTTCACCCTGAAGGGTGCAGACGGCAGGGCAGTGCCGATGACCTATCTCCAGCATCGCGTTGACGGCGAGGAGCATATCTTCTTCATCGTCAACTCCGACCGCAACGCGGGCAGGGATTACGTGCTGACGCTGAAGGGCGCGGCGGGCAAGCCTGTGCTGAAATGGAACGCGGTGGAGGGGACCTGTGAGCGTGCGGTGCCGCGTCGTATGGGCAACGACCTGCGCTACGAGTTCAGCCTGCCGCCCTGCGGTTCGCTGTTGCTGACGGTTGGCGCGGATGTACCGACGGCACAGGTGGAGGAACGCCTGCCCGATCTGCGACAGGGCGAGGTCATCCCCCTGCCCGACGAGTTCGCCTTCACCCGCACCGACCTGAACGTGCTGGTGATGGACCGCATCAGCGTTTCGTTTGACGGGGGGAACACCTTCGAACCGGACGATTACGAATGGCGCGTGCGCAAGGCTCTGGCAAAGCGGTTCGGCACCGAGGAGACCCTGCAGTGGCAGCCCTGGGTGGCTATCCGCAAGAAGCTCTTCGAGGGCAGGGGAGGCGACATCGTTCTGCGCTACCGATTCCTCAGCGACCTCGAGCGACCGAAGAGCTATGTGGTGATCGAAGACCTGCATAAGGGCAAAATCTGGGTCAACGGCTCACGCATCTCGTGGGATAGCCCGCAGGACCTTGGCTGGTACTGGGACAGGGGCTTCCAGATGGTGGAGGTCACCGACCTGGTGCAGAAGGGCGAGAACGTGGTGGACTTTGCCGTTCACTACGACTTCCTCACCGAGATAGAGACCGCCTATGTGGTGGGCGAGTTCGGTGTGATCTTGGTGGACCCCTTCCGGGGCAAGCTGGTGTCGGAGCCGAAGAGCCTGCGCGTCGGTTCGTGGAGCACGCAGGGCTACCCCTTCTACACGGGCAGGATGGTATACCACGCTACGTTCGAAGCCCCCTCGGGCAAGCGGGTATTCCTGCGTTTAGTGCGTCCGTCTGGTATCCTGTTCAAGGTGCGCCTGAACGACAGCGACGCGGGCAAAATCCTCTGGCGACCGTATGTGCTGGAGCTGACGCCTCTGCTTCGGCAGGGAACGAACCGGCTGGACATTGAGGTGGTCTCTTCTCTGCAGAACGCCTGGGGACCGCTCCACGAGAAGAACGGCGATGATAACATGTGGGCAGGTCCCAACGCCTTCCAGGAGGAGTGGTTCCTGCGCGAGGAGCTGAACAGCTTCAATTACGGTCTGCTTGGCGGCGCCGAGCTGGTGGTCATCTGACGGAGGAGACAGAATGTTCCGCCTGCCACAGCAGTTCCACGAAGCAGTGCACCTCTTCAACGAAGGGGAGTACTTCGAGTGCCACGAGGTGCTGGAGGAGCTGTGGCGGGCGGAGCCTTCCTCTCTACGTCTGCTGTACCAGGGTATCCTGCAGGTGGCGGTGGGATGTTATCACCTGAGCGTGCGGCACAACCGGCATGGGGCGGTCAGCAAGCTGAGGGCGGGTCTGCAAAAGCTGGAGCAGTTCCCGGCGTTGGTGGACAGCGTAGACCTCGCCGACCTGCGTGAACAGGTTGCGGCCTTCCTGCAGGAGGTGGGGCAGATGAGCGACGATCAGATTGCCGGCTATTCGGGCGCGTGCCCGCTGGTTATCCGCTATCTGGCGTAATAAAACGAAACCGCCCCGGGTGGGGCGGCTCCGTTTCGGTCAGGAGGGTGTCGCTTATCGTAGCAGTGAGAGTACCGCCTGTGGCGCGGCGTTCGCCTGTGCCAGCACCGCCATGCCCGCCTGCTGAAGGATCTGCAGTTTGGTGTAGTTCATCACCTCTTCGGCAACGTTGGTGTCGCGAATCGCGCTCTCCGATGCCGACAGGTTCTCGCGGGCAACATTCAACGAACGCATCGTGCTCTCCAGAACGTTCTTCTGGAACGCACCGATAGTTCCACGGAGCTGGCTGATCTGTGAAATCGCCTCGTCAATGATGCGGATGGCGTCCTGCGCTCCCTGCTCGGTGGTCACGTCAATGTCCTGCAGAGACTTGTTTGCGACCACCGTGGTGCCCAGCTGGCTGGCGCGGGTGTCACGCAGGGAGATGCGTGCCGTTTGCCCCGCGTTCGCGCCAATCTGGAACACCAGGCTCTGCGCCGAAACCACCGCCACCCGCGCG
>CAZOGB010000072.1:0-17554 GCA_964579145.1 uncultured bacterium
CGAGATACACTAGATGCGCCGGGCAGCGGCAGTCACTGGAGCCGAATCCGGGCGCGATAACCTGCGCTCCATGCGCGGACAGCGTTTGTGTGTTCAGGGCGCATTCCGTGACGTCTGCCGAGGGATAGATGCGAACATCCTGCACCACGGCGTACGGGAGAAAATAATCAATATGCCAGCGCAGTCGTTTCTCGGCACGCAGGTGGCGGGCAATCCGGGCGCGTAACCCACCCATCGCGCTGCCCGTGTAGATGTACCTGCCTGCGGGGAAGGTGAACACGCCCAGCCTGCCCACCGGCAAAGTGACCGTTTCCGACAGCCACAGCACCAGCTGGTAGACGCCGGGCGTATTTGGAATGGAGGAAGGGTCAATCATCCTGCTCGGAACCTTTGAACCGCTTGACCTCGCGCAGGACGCGAGCGGTGGAGCGGGGATACTGCGGTGGGGTGGGTTCCAGTTTTCGTGCCCGCACCAGCAGGTTCACGATGTCCGAGTGGGGCACTGCGACCTGCACGCTGTCGGGTTCCGCGCCTCCCAGTCGCCGTATCTGTTCGTGTGCCTGCTCTATCTCGGCGTGCTGACTGGGGCGTTTGAGCCATATCGCCATGCCTCCCGCGCGCACCAGCGGAATTGTCCACTCTGCCAACGCCCACAGGTGCGCCACTGCCCGCGCTGTTGCCACGTCAAACCGTTCGCGCCAGCTGGGCTGATGAGCTGCCTCTTCCGCGCGAGCATGGACCAGTTCCACGTCACGGACGTTCAACTCCTCGCACAGCGAGCGCAGGAAAAGGATAGGGTCGTGGCGCGAGTCCAGAAGTGTTAGGCGGATTTGCGGGAAGGCGATTTTCAGGGGCAGACCGGGAAAACCCGCTCCTGTTCCCACGTCCACCACCTCTGCTTCTGCCTGAGGACGCCATGCGGCGACCAGCGTCAGTGAGTCCAGAAAGTGGCGTATCACTGCCTCCTCGGGCGGGACGGAGGTCAGGTTCATGCGTTGATTGGCTTCATAGAGACGCCGGGTGTAGTGCTCGAACTGCTCTAGCTGTTCCTCATCAAGCACCACACCCAGCGACTCTGCACCCGTGCGCAGAATCTGTCGCGCAAACATCTGCCCGGTTTGAGATAAAAGCCTATCGGCGCCTCAACAGCCACGCCAGGCTGGCGATTGCCGACAGCATGGACAGCGCAGTGCCCAGATTGAACTGCTCGCGCGGTCGCTCGGCAACCACAATCTGATCGTTCGGTTCGAGGTAGATATCGTCCGCTTTGCCTTCCTCGATTTCGCCGAAGTTCACCTTCAGCGTCTGGCGTTTGGTGGAGCCGGGCACGGCACGCAGGATTTTGATGTCCCACTTGCGGGCGAATGGGCTGAAGCCTCCAGCGGCGCCAATTGCCTCGCTCAGGCGCATGCGCCCCACCAGCGGCACAGGTCCAGGACGGTTCACTCCGCCGAATACCGAAACGGTCACCGACTCCTGCACGGTGGGCACCAGGATACGGTCGCCGTTTTTCAGCACCACCTGCTTGCTGAGTTCCTGAGACATGGCTTCGGTGTAGTTAACGGGAATCTCTTCGGTAGAGCCTTCGTGGCGGATGGTGATGCGCGAGTTATCCGCGTTCGGCGACAGTCCACCCACCTGAAGAATCGCCTCCCGGAAGGTGCTCCCTTCCTGAAGGATCACAGGACCTGGGCGTGCCACCGCGCCGGTCACATACACGGTCATCATCTGTTTGGCGGGCACAAGCACCACATCGTCAGGCATAATTTCCACGTTCGCAGCTGGGTCGCCAAATTTGATGAACCGCTCCAGGTCCAGCGTCATCTCGGCGGGGGCGGGTTGTTTGCGGGTCAGCTTGATGCGCGCCAGGTCGGCATTCTGCTCAGGCTCTGCTGCCTGGATGACCTCTATCAGGCGGGTAGGCAGGTTCTCTTTGAGCGGTATTTTGCCCCCTTTGCGCACCGCACCGGTGACCGTGACATAGCGGGGAAATCGCTCCAGAATCACGACGGTCAACACCGGGTCCACGTAGTACTTCTTGAGCATCTCGGTGAGCTTTTTGGTGAGGCTCTCTTCCGTTTCCCCGGCAGCTTTGACGGAACCCAGCAGGGGCATCTTGATGTAGCCGCTATCATCTACTTTATATTGCCCGCTGATGTCCTTATCGCCGACCAGAGTGATGCCCAGCGTATCGCCTGCGCCGATACGGGTCGGTTCGCTTTGCGCCAGCACCGATGGGATAGCCACAGCTATCATCAGCAGGATGAAAAGAATCGTCACACGCTTCATAGGCGGCGGAACCCCCTTCTTGTGGCTTGAGTATGTGTCCACAGGTGTATTGTACCTCTTATTCGAGAAACGATGTTGCCCGTGATGCCCGCGCAATCACGGGTTTCTGCGATATATTATCGGAATCCGTCGCCGAGTCCGACAGTGTGTTACCCAGGGAAACCCGCTGGGAACCCTTGCCCTCCACAGGATAACGCACCTGCCAAACTGGAGGGCGAACCTGCCGGTGAGCCAACCCCTCTCCCGACCTCTCCCCGACGCGGGGAGAGGCGAATCTCCCCTTCCCTCGCAGGGAAGGGGACGGGGGTTAGGTGGTCTTATCCCTGCTGTGACTTTTCGCCGGGCGCCTGTACGATAACCGGACCCACTCCCTGGTACTGCTTGTGCGTACCGTCGCAGAAGGGGAACTTGCTGGATTTGAAACAGCGACACAGCGCCACGCGCTCGCCCGGCTCCAGCTCCACCACCGTGCGTGGACGTCCCTCAATCTCCTCGGTAGAGTGTTTTGCCATCGTCTTCTCCTTTGCCAGCGATGTTTTTGTACATCCCTTACGCTCCCGGCGGTATTATCTCCTGCTAACGGTTGCGATGGGGGGCGTCGATATGATATACTTAACGTGGATGGAAAGTGTGAGGAGCAGGTAGGGCGGCACAAGGGGGTAGCAATAATCTCGAAAGAGAGTGGGCAGGCTCGCCCACTCTTTTTCTTACCATGCGAACAGACCTTTTAGATAGAGGGCGACGATGAACGGCGAAATCATGGAAACATTACGTGCGCTGGAGCGAGAGAGGGACATCCCACTGTCGGTGCTGTGGGAGGCGCTGGAGACGGCATTGACCAACGCCTACAAGAAGCACTGTGGGGCAGTGGGGGACGTGCGCCTTCGTCTCGATTCGAGTAAATCAGGGGTTCGGCTGTTTTGCGAGCGTACAGTCGTGGAAACGGTGGAGAATCCCCACACGCAGATCAGCCTGGAGGAGGCTCGAAGATACAAGCCGGACGCCGAGCTGGGCGACACGGTGTCGGTGCCGGTGGAGCTGGAGGACTTCGGGCGTATCGCGGCACAGACCGCCAAGCAGGTGATTGTTCAGCGACTGCGTGAAGCCGAACGCGAGCAGATCTATCAGGAGTTCCACGAGCGTGTGGGAGAGATACTGTCGGGCTTTGTCCAGCGCAGGGAAGGACCCAACGTGATTATCGACCTCGACAGGGTCGAAGCCATTCTGCCGCCCGAAGAACAGGTTCCCAACGAGCCTTACCGACCGCATGACCGTCTGCGCGTGTACCTTCTGCGTGTGGAGAAGACCACGAAGGCGCCGCGCGTCATCGTGTCGCGCAGTCATCCCAGCCTGATCCGTCGGCTGTTCGAACTGGAAGTGCCCGAGATACGCGAGGGAAGTGTGGTTATCAAAGCAGTGGCGCGAGAGCCGGGGGCGCGTTCCAAGATTGCCGTATGGGCGAAGGAACCCAACATCGACCCGGTGGGCAGCTGCGTGGGACTGCGTGGAACGCGCGTGCAGGCGGTGGTGAACGAACTGTACGACGAGAAAATCGACATCATCCGCTGGTATCCCGACCCGGCGCAGTTTATCGCTGAGGCGCTGAGTCCGGCGAAGGTGTCCGAAGTGAAGCTCAACGAGGCGGAGAAGAGCGCGCTGGTCATCGTGCCGGACGACCAGCTGTCGCTGGCTATCGGTAAGGCGGGACAGAACGTGCGTCTGGCAGCTCGCCTGACCGGCTGGAAGATAGACATCCGAAGCAGCTCGCAGGTATCTCAGTCGGGCAAAGAGGAAAAGGAAAAGGCGTCCTGAAAGAAAAGTGGTGGGATTATCATGCCTGCCCGCAAACATATACCAATACGCACCTGTGTGGCGTGCCGAACCCCTGCACCCAAAAGGGGACTGATGCGCGTGGTGCGCACCCCGGAGGGCGTGGTGGAGCTGGACCCGACTGGTAAGAAGCCGGGGCGGGGGGCGTATCTGTGTCGGAGTCTTGCCTGTGTGCAGAAGGCACTGAAAGAGAAGAGACTGGAAAGGTCGCTCAGGGTTTCTCTGTCAGCGGAGGCGGCTCAGGTGTTACTGCAAATGGCTGAACAGGCAGAGAAAGAGGAGGTGACTCGCTCGTGAACCGGATTCGTGTCAGTGATTTAGCAAAAGACCTGCAAATGAGTGTTGCCGAGCTGCTCAGCACGCTCGCCGACCTGGGTGTGGAGGTGGAGGGTGCAAACAGCCTGATTGACATCTCCACAGCACAGGCAGTGCGCGAGGTGCTGGACAAAGGACATCCCGTGGTGGAACTGCCGCCGTCTATGACGGTGCGTGAGCTGGCGCAGGCGCTTGGGGTGCAGCCCGCGCAGGTTCAACAGAAACTGATGGCGCTGGGTATCCTGGCGGGGGTGAACCAGCAGCTCTCGGCAGACCAGATCGAGCGAGTCGCCTTTGACCTGGGATACAGTGTCCGCTGGGGCGAAGTGAAAGAACCCGAAGTGCCCGAAAGCGCACGTCCCCGCACGGCTTCTACAGGCGGACCCCAACCGCGTCCCCCAGTGGTTACTATTCTGGGACACGTGGACCACGGTAAAACCACCCTGCTGGACGCGATACGCCGCACCAATGTGGCAGAGGGCGAATATGGAGGCATCACCCAGCACATCGGTGCGTATCAGGTAGAGGTGGAGCACGCCGGCGAGAAGGCACGCATTACCTTCCTGGACACCCCGGGACACGAAGCGTTCACTGCCATGCGGGCGCGCGGCGCACAGGTCACCGATATAGCGGTGCTGGTGGTCGCCGCAGATGACGGCGTGATGCCCCAGACGGTGGAGGCGTTGAACCACGCCAAAGCAGCCAATGTGCCTATTATCGTTGCCATCAACAAGATAGATAAGCCTGAAGCCAATCCCGACCGGGTGAAACAGCAGCTGGCTGAGCTGGGCTTGGTGCCGGAGGAGTGGGGTGGCGACACTATCTTCGTGCCCGTCTCGGCAAAACAGCGCATCGGGCTGGGCGACCTTCTGGAAGCCATTCTGCTGGTTGCCGAGGTGCAGGAGCTGAAAGCCGACCCCAACGCGCCCGCCGAGGGTGTGGTGATTGAATCGAAGCTGGATAAGGGCAGAGGTCCCATTGCTACCATCATCGTCCAGCAAGGCACGTTCAAGCAGGGCGATGCGGTGGTAGCTGGCGAGGCTTACGGACGCATTAAGGCGCTGATGGATGACCGCGGCAACCGTGTGCCCAAAGCGACCCCTGCCATGCCCGTGGAGGTTATCGGCTTGTCGGCGGTGCCAGAGGCAGGCGAGAAGATGGAAGTGGTGAAGGACGAACGCACCGCGCGGCAGATTGCGATGGAGCGCGAACAGCGCCATCGACAGGAGAAGCTGGCGAACCAGCGTGCCCGCGTGACGATGAAAGACCTCAGCAGGCTGATTCAGGAGGGCGAGATTAAAGAACTGCTGGTGGTGCTGAAAGCAGATGTGCATGGTTCGGTGGAGGCGGTGCGTAGTTCGCTGGAGCGTCTGGAGCATCCTGAGGTGCGCCTGCGGGTTCTGCACGCAGCGGTGGGCAACATCACGGAATCGGACATCATGCTCGCCTCGGCGTCCAACGCGCTGGTGATAGGATTCAACGTGCGGGTGGAGCCAGAGGCACAGCGCGCCGCCGAACAGGAGCACGTGGAAGTGCGCACCTATCGCATCATCTACGAGCTGGTGGAAGACATCAAAGCGGCGATGCTGGGCATGTTGCAGCCCGTGCTGGAAGAGTTTCCGCTGGGCAAAGCGGAGGTACGTGCCGTGTTCAACCTGCCTCGCGGCACCGTGGCGGGCTGTTACGTCACCGAAGGCAAAATCGTGCGCAATGCCGAGGCACGTGTATGGCGCAAGAAGGACATACTGCACACCGGTAAAATCGTCTCCCTGCGCCACCTGAAAGAGGACGTTCGCGAAATCGCCCAGGGCTACGAATGCGGTATCATGGTGGACGGATTCACCGATTTCCAGGAAGGCGACATCATCGAGTGCTTCGAGAAGCGAGAAGTGTCTCGTGCTGGTCATACCATTACCCAGCGCAGCGCCACAGCAGCGTCGTAAAGTTCGGTCTGAACATCGGGTTGTGTGGGTGCAGAGATGGTCGTCGGCGTGCTTACGGTGGAGTTGCACATTTACGAGGCAACCTCTCTGAAAGAAAAACGCCACGTGGTGCGCAGTACTCTGGACGTGCTGCGCAACAAGTTCAATCTCTCGGCTGCCGAAGTGGACCATCTGGACGAATGGCAGCAAGCCACACTTGGCTTTTCCTGTGTGGGAAACGACAAACAGCATGTGAACGGCATCCTCAATAAGGCGTTGGACGCCCTGTACGCGGACCCGCGTATCGAGGTAGTCGACGTAACAATGGAGTTCTGGTAAAGATGAGCGGTAACAGGGTATCGAAGATAGAAAGCCTGCTGGTGAGTGAAATCAGCGACATTGTGCGCAACGAGCTGAAAGACCCGCGCCTTGAGGGAGTAACCATCACGCAGGCGAGGGTATCGCGCGATTTAAGCCATGCGAAGGTTTACGTCAGCGCACTGGGCGGCGCCGAGGCGCGCGATAAGGCGCTGGAGGTTCTGCGCAATCTTGCCGGGCGCATTCGCGGCGAGTTCGGACGTCGCGCGCACCTGCGTGTTGTGCCCGAAATCCAGTTCGATCCCGACGAGGGCATCGAAGCGGGAATGCGCGTGCACGAACTCCTGCGCCAGCTGGAACAGGGATGATACGCCGTCAGCTACAACAGGTTGCCCAGTTACTGCGCGAGGCACGAAGCGTGGTGCTCGCTTCTCATCTCAATCCCGACGGCGATACGCTGGGCTGTGTGCTGGCGTTACGGTTGGCTCTGGAGGAGATGGGCAAGCGCGTGGTGACCCTGAGCAGTGACGGCGTGCCGGAGATATATCGCTTCCTGCCCGGATCGCAAAAGGTGTTGACCTCCACCGAACAGCGCGGTTTTGACGTGGCGGTGGTCTGCGATACGGGCATGCCAGAGCGCATCGGCAAGGCGAAGGATGCGGTGTTCTCAGCGCGGGTGGTGGTGGATATTGACCATCATGTGACCGAAGGTGCGTTCGGGGACATCCGCATTCAACAGCCCAAAGCCGCGGCGACGGCGGAGGTGGTCTATCGCCTGCTGAAGGTCATGGACGTGCCCATCACCCCTGCGATTGCCACCTGTTTGCTCACCGGCATCATCACCGACACCGGGCTGTATCGCTATATGAACGTATCGCCGTCCACCTTTCGCCTCAGCGCGGTGCTGATGGAGGCGGGGGCATCGCCCTCGCAAATCGCCGAAGAGGTGTTCGAAAGCCGCTCCTTCTCCAGCCTGAAACTGCTGGGGCGTGCGCTGGAACACATCCAGCGAGACGAGGACGGGCGGCTGGTCTGGTCCTACCTCAGCCACGAGGATTTCACCGAGCTGGGCGCAACCGATGAGGACACCGAAGGCATTATCACGCAGCTGCGGGCGGTGCGCGGCAGTGTGGTGCTTGCTCTGCTTCGGGAGGTGAAGCCCGGGCGGGTGCGTGTGAGCGTGCGCAGTCGTGATGAGCGCATTGATATGGCGCAGCTGGCGGAAAAGTTCGGTGGTGGCGGACACCGGCTGGCGGCGGGCTTCTGGGTGGAAGGCAGTATCACCGAGGCGATACAGAAGGTGATTCAGGCGTTACGAGAATGGATGCACTGCTCAACCTCTACAAGCCAGCGGGCATAACCTCGCGGCAGGCAGTGGATGCGGTGCGTCGCGCGCTGAACGTGAAGCGGGCGGGGCACACCGGCACGCTCGACCCGGGCGCGGAGGGCGTTCTGCTCATCTGTCTGGGCAAAGCCACCCGCCTGAACGAGTTCCTGCAGTGGCTGCCCAAAACCTACCGCGCGACGATGGTGCTGGGCGTGCAAACCGACACCCAGGACGCCGAAGGCACGGTTACCGCTACCACCGATGCCAGCCACGTGACCCAGCCGATGCTGGAGGAGGCACTGCCTCGCTTCACGGGCGAAATCGAACAGATTCCCCCCATGCACTCTGCCCTGCACCACGAGGGCAAACGGCTGTATGACCTTGCCCGGCAGGGGCAGGTGGTCGCGAGACAGCCTCGCAAGGTAACGATCCATCGTCTGGAGCTGCTGAGGTTTTCGCCGGGCGAGCATCCCGAGGCGGACATCGAAGTGGAGTGCTCCACGGGAACTTATATCCGCACGCTCTGTGCCGACATCGGCGACGCGCTGGGCGTGGGAGGATATATGAAACACCTCGTGCGCACCGCTATCGGTCCCTTCCGCTCCGAGTCGGCGGTTACCCTTCAGCAGTTGCAGGAAGGCGACGCCACCGAGCATCTTATCCCGATGGCGAAGGCGGTGGAAGACCTCCTGCCGATGTGGACGCCGCATCCCAGGGTGCTACGCCTGTTCCGGCTGGGCAGATTCGTGAAGCCGAAGCCGTTCCCTCCTGTGCCCCTGCGCAACAACATGCCTTACATCGCCGTGCTGGACGCGCAGGGCGATCTGTTCGCCATTGCGGTGGTGCGCCGGGACGAAGTGTGGCCCTATAAGGTGTTCGGTGAGCGTATCCTGTATCGTCCGCGCGAGGTCGAGGAGGACCTGGGGTGAGCGGTGTCGGAATGCGCTCGCTGAGTCTGCGTGCCAGCGTGGTAACCATCGGCTCGTTCGATGGCGTGCACCGGGGGCATCAGGCGATTATCCGGGTGGCTCTCGAACGGGCGCAGGCGATAGGCGTTCCCGCCGTTGCTGTCACCTTTGACCGCCATCCCCAGGAAGCCATTCAGCCCCAGACCGCGCCACCGTACTTGACCACGCTTACCGCCCGTCTGCGCCTGCTAGTGGAGACCGGATTGCGCGACGTGCTGGTTCTGCGCTTCGACCGCGAGCTTGCCTCCATGCATCCCGAAGCCTTTGTGCAGTCGGTGCTGAAGGGATACCTCAACGCCCGTCATATCGTGGTGGGCAGGGATTTTCGTTTTGGGCATCAGCGGCTGGGCAGTGTGCAGTACCTGCTGGAGGCGCAGTCGCGCTTTGGTTTCACCGTGGAGGCAGTGCCCGATGTGCTGTATCGCGGTGAGCGTATCAGCAGCAGTCGCATCCGACAGGCACTGCTGGACGGCGAGGTGCAGGAGGCATCCGCCATGCTGGGCAGAGCGTATATTCTGGAGGGAGTGGTGGTGCGTGGTCAGCAGCTGGGCAGGACGCTGGGCTATCCGACGGTCAACCTGAGCCTGCGCACCGCCCAGCTCGTGCCGAAGGATGGCATCTATGCGGGCAGGCTGTTCCATCTGCGCACTGGTCGGTTCTACACGGCGGCAATCAGCATCGGTGTCCGCCCGACGGTAGATGGGAAAACGCGCACGATTGAGGCGTATCTGATAGACTTCTCCGGCGACCTGTATGGCGAGGAGGTGCATCTTGCTTTCTTCCATCGCCTGCGCGACGAGCGCAGGTTCGAGTCGCTGTCTGCCCTGAAAGCGCAGATGGACAGGGACGTGGAGCAGGTCGTAGCACTGATGAGCACTGTGGGGTGAGTGAAGATGAGATTCCGGGTCGCGTCGCTGATAGCCGTTTACCTTCTGTTTGTCGCGGGAGCGTGGGCGCAGGCGCCGAAAGCTCCGGGCACGCCCCCAGCTCTTTCCGCGAAGGACAGGAAGATTATCGCCCTGTTCGAGCGGGCGGTATCTCTGCACCGGGCGGGTAAGGCAAAAGAGGCAATCTCTGCCTATCGCGAACTGCTGAAGCTTCAGCCCAACACGCCGATGGCGCGATTCAATCTGGGCGAGCTGTATCTGGCGCAGGGCGACCTGAAATCCGCCGAAGAGCAGTTCCGGCTGGTGGTGAAAGCTCTGCCCAAACTGCCGGAGGGATACTTCCGACTGGCGACCGTGCTTGCCCAGCAGAAGAAGTGGAGCGAGGCGACCCAGACCGCGCAAAAAGGGGTGCAGTTGGCTCCGAAGAGCGCAGAGGGGCACTTTGTGCTGGGAGTCATCTATCTCTCGCAGGGGCGGTTTGGGGAGGCGGAGAAGAGCCTCCTGCGCAGCAGCCAGCTGGACCCCAAGGCGGTAAACACGCAGTTCAACCTGGCGTACGTGTACCTTCAGATGCGCCAGCCCCGCAAGGCGATACCGATACTGAAAAAGCTCACCGAGCAGGACCCAAAGAACCCCGGCGCATGGGCTGGACTGGCGATGGCATACGAAATCGCAGGCGACCTGCCCCAGGCGCACGATACCTACCGACGCGCCCTGTCCCTCCAGCCGAAGAACGAAGATTTGACCCTGCGTCTGGCAATGGTGCTGGCGCGAATGAACCGGCACCGCGAATCCTTGCAGATGCTGGAAACGCTGGTAAAGGAACGCCCTAACGACGCGGGGCTGTGGTTTGCTATCGGACAGGCGCACTTCAACCTCCAGCAGTATCGCGAGGCGGAGATAGCCTTTCGCAAAGTGCTGGAGTTTCAGCCCAAGAACGTGGCGGCGCAGGCGAACCTCGCGCTGTGCGTGCTCAACCAGAACCAGCTGGACAACGCCCGCAAGGAGTACGAGAAGCTGCGCCAGCTCCAGCCGCGCGACAAAAACGCGGTGATGGGGCTGGCATACATCGCCGAGACACAGGGGCGATGGGACGATGCGCTGAAGGAGTATGAGCAGTGGCAGAAGTGGGAGCCGAATAACCCCGAACCGCTGTTGCGCAGTGCACGGGTGTGGCTCCAGCGGGATAAGCTGCCGCAGGCGCTGAGCGTGCTGGAGAACGCAGAGCGACGGTTCCCCAACAACACGGGCGTGCTGATGCAGGTGGCGGACGTGCTGGCACAGGCAAATCAGTATGAAGAAGCCCTCAAGCGATACCAGCGCATCCTGAAGGTAGACCCCAAACACCTCGGCGCCCTGAACGGAGCGGGCTTGATGTGTACCCGCCTGAAGCGCACAAAAGAGGCTCTGGGCTATTACCGACAGGTGCTGGCGCTTCAGCCGAACAATTCGCAGGTGCTGTTCTCTATCGCCGACCTGTACGAGCAGGACAAAGATTATGCGGGGCTGGCACAGGAGATGCGCCAGATAGTGCAGAAGAACCCCAAAAACGTCGTGGCATGGTGGAGGCTCTCCATCGCGCTGGAGCGGCAGAACAAGCACGACGACGCAATCGCCGCGCTTCGCGAGATCGAGAAGTTAACGCCCAATGATATGTTCTATCTGGTGAACATTCCGCGTCTGCTGGAGGCTCAGGGCAAAGTAGAGGATGCCATCAAGGAGTACCGCAAGCTGATTGCCCGCCAGCCCAAAGAGGTGCGACTGTACGGGATGCTCGCCTCCCTGTACAAGAGGCACAATCAGCCCGACCAGGCAATAGCGGTCTATCAGCAGGGCATCCAGCAGTCGCCCAAAGATACCTACCTGCGCACCCTGCTGGCACGCGCCTACGAGGAGAAACAGGAATGGCAGTCTGCCCGGCAGGTGTACGAGCAGATTCTGCAGGTCGCCCCCACAGATGCCGGCGCATACAGCGGATTACAGCGCGTGCTGGCGCAAATGAAACAGGAGGAGCAGTTCCCCACCGTCATCGCCCCCTATCTTGAGCGGGAGGATTCGAGCGAGGTTGCCGTTCGCTCCCTGCTGAGTTTCTATCGCGACAGGGGCAAACCGGCAGAAGGTGTTCCGGTTCTCGCCGCCTTGGCGCAGAAGATGCCGAAGGGGAAGGGAATCTGGCTGGCGCTGGCACAGCTTCAACAGGATGCTGGCATGGACGCGGACGCCCTGAAAAGCTACGAGCAGGTGCTTCAATTAGACGGCACGAACCTGCAGGCACTGCGCAACATGGCGCAGATCCATGAAAAGCGCAATGAGCCGTTAAAAGCCGCAAGCATCTACGAGCGGATTCTGGCGGGCTACCCTCAGGATATTCCTGCCCGCCTGCGCCTGGCGGGCATGTACGAACAGGCAGGGCAGAAGGAGAAAGCCATCGAGCAGTATCGCGAGGTGCTCAAACGGGACGCAAACAACACCATCGCGAAGGAGAGCCTGCAGAGGCTGGGGGCTTCTAGCACAGGGGGGTAGGTGCTGCCCCTTGCCCCCTCTCCGGAACGCTTCGGGGAGGGGGTATGTTTGTTTATGCCCTTCTGAACGGGGTAAAATGGTTGTACCCTGCACACGCGAGGACGAGAGATGAACCCGGAGGCACGCTTCTGGATCGAAAGATTGCAGCTGCAGCCCCATCCCGAAGGGGGATACTATCGGGAGACCTATCGGGCGGAACAGCGGGTGCTCGGCTGTTGCCTGCTCGAACATGAGGGACCGCGGTCGATGGCAACGGCTATCTACTTCCTGCTGACTGGCGACCAATTTTCCGCTCTGCATCGCCTGCGCTCGGACGAGATGTGGCACTTCTATACAGGCAGTCCCCTGACGATACATATCATTGACCCGCAGGGCAACCTTTCACAGGTGCGGCTGGGAGCAAACCCCGAAAGGGGCGAAAGCTTTCAGGCGGTGGTGAAGGCAGGGTGCTGGTTCGGCGCGACCGTGGATGACCCCGAAGGCTACACGCTGGTGGGGTGTACCGTCTCACCCGGCTTCGAGTTCGAGGATTTCGAACTGGGCGACCGCCAGCAGTTACTGGAACGCTATCCCCAGCACCGTGAACTGATTGAACGACTGACGAGGTAAACGGAGCCAATGCCCAATACACGACTGGTGATTTTCGGCGCGACAGGCGACCTGACCCGGCGGTTTCTCGTTCCTGCGCTCTATCGCCTGCACCGCGCCGGTCTGCTGGAACCCGACCTGCAGATTGTCATCTACGCCCGCCGACCGATGACGCTGGAGACTTACCTGGCGGGTATGGAACATGCCCTGCGCGAAATGGGCAAAGAGATGGGCGCATGGACCGAGTTCACCCGCCGGTTCGTGGCGTATGTGCAGGGTGGGCTGGATGCGGGCGGGGTGCGCCAGCTGCGTGACTGGATAGACGGCAATGCGGTGTTTTACCTGGCGCTCCCGCCAGGGTTGTTTGCTGAAGCTGCCGACTATCTGGCGGCGGCGGGGCTTCATCACGAACACGCTGGCTATCGCCGGCTGGTGATAGAAAAACCGTTCGGGCAGGACCTGCAGAGCGCACACCAGCTGCAGCAGCGCGTCAGCCGTCACTGGCGCGAAGAGCAGATATACCGCATTGACCACTACCTGGGCAAGGAGACCGTGCAGAACATCCTGGTCTTTCGATTTGCCAATCTCCTGCTGGAGTCGCTGTGGAACCGCAACTATGTGGACTATGTTCAGATTACCGCCGCCGAAACCGCCGGCGTTGAAGACCGCTCCGGCTACTACGACCAGTCGGGCGCCCTGCGCGACATGGTGCAGAACCACCTGATGCAGTTGTTCACCCTGACCGCGATGGAGCCGCCACCCTGCCTGGATGCAGAGGCACTGCGCGGCGAGAAGGTGAAGGTGCTTCAGTGCGTGCGCCCCATTCCCCAGAGCGCGGTCGGTGCTTTCGCCGTGCGCGGGCAGTACACGCGGGGGCGAATCGGTGAAACGGATGTGCCCGGCTACCTGGACGAACCCGGCGTCGCACCCCAATCCACCACCGAGACTTACGTGGCGCTGAAGTTGTATGTGGATAACTGGCGCTGGCAGGGAGTGCCGTTCTACCTGCGCACGGGCAAACGCCTGGCGGCGGAGCGCAGTGAAATCGCCATCCAGTTCAAGCCGGCGCCGGTGCACCTGTTCCGCCAGACACCGCTGGACACGCTTGTTCCGAACTGCTTTGTGTTCGAAATGAAGCCGTCCGAATCGATGTCGCTGGTGGCGCAGGCGAAAGCGGTGGGGCTGGAGATGCGGGCGCGCACCGTTGTGCTGAGGGCGTGCTACCGCGAGGCGGGCGAAGAGGGCTTTGAAGCCTACGAGACGCTGCTGTTGAGCATCCTGCAGGGTGACCGCACCTACTTCCTGCGCTTCGACGAGGTGGAGATGGCGTGGGAAGTGCTTGACCCCATCCTGCGGGCGTGGCAGACTCAAAACCTGCCGATGGCGTTCTACCCTGCCGGGAGCGAAGGACCGCGCGAAGCGGACAGGATTCTGGACCTGCCGACACACCGATGGCGACCACTGAGCACCGAGGCGAGCGACAAAGCGTGCGGATAGCCGACACCACCGCCGAGCTGTACCACGCGGCTGCGGAAGCAATTGCGGGGCAGGTGCAGGAGGCACGCTTCACTCTCGCGCTATCGGGGGGAAGTACCCCACGTGCGCTGTACGCGCTGCTGGCAAGCGAGTATCGCCTTCGTATGGACTGGAGTCGGGTACATCTCTTCTGGGGCGATGAACGCTACGTGCCGCACGACCATCCCGCCAGCAACTATCGCATGGCGCGCGAGACGCTGATTGACCCGCTGGGGATACTGGAGGCAAACGTACACCCCATGCCGACGGACGAGCCAGACCCCTGGCGCGCCGCCTTCCGCTATGAGGAACACCTGCGCGAGTTTTTTGGCGAGATGCCGCGCTTTGACCTGATTCTGCTGGGCATGGGCGCAGATGGACATACCGCTTCGCTCTTTCCGGGCACACACGCCCTCGCGGAGCGCGAACGATGGGTGACCGTGGGCGAGGCGCCAGCCGAACCGTGTGTCCGCCTGACCCTGACTCTGCCCGTGTTGAACAGCGCGAAGCGCGTCTACTTCCTTGTCGCCGGGAAGGACAAGGCGCAGACGGTCAGGAAAGTACTCCGGGAAAACGCGCCGCTTCCTGCGGGACTCGTGCAGCCCGAAGCGGGCGAGGTGGTGTGGTGGCTGGACAGGGAGGCGGCTTCGCTGGTGGAAGGGTAATACAGTCTAACTTTTGCGCCCGTCATCACGTCTAAAACGTGTGCGGATAAAGCCCGGAGGTGAGGGAGCAATGCGAGCAATCTGGTTTCTGCCTGTGCTGGCGTTTCTGATGGCAGGGTGTGGAAGCGTGGCAACCACGGGTGTGGGAAACGAGCCATCATCCCGGCAAAACGACAACAGACAAACCGAAACCCCAAGAAAGGTGGACCCCAAACTGATTGACGCAAATAACCGGTTCGGCTTTGCATTATTGCACGCCCTGCGCGAGGCGGATAAAGGGAAGAATATCCTGCTGTCGCCTGCCAGTATCAACCTTGCGCTGGCGATGACCTACAACGGTTCGGCAGGCGAAACCGAGCAGGCGATGGCGAAGGCGATGTCGCTGGGCGAAATGGACAGAGAGACGCTGAACCAGGCGGTGCTGGACCTGCGCCAGAGCCTGCAAAATGCCGACCCGAAAGTGGAACTAACTATCGCTAACTCCTTATGGGCGCGGCAGGGTGTGGCGTTCAAACAGCAGTTCCTTGATACCAACAGGCGGTACTACGGCGCACAAATCAGCGTGCTGGATTTCAGCGACCCGAACGCTCCCGCTACCATCAACCGCTGGGTAGAGGGCAATACCAAAGGCAAAATCAAAAAGATAGTGGATAACATTCCCGCCGACACGGTGATGTTCCTCATCAACGCCATCTACTTCAACGGCAAGTGGCAGAAACCGTTCGACAAATCGCTGACCCAGCAGAAGCCCTTCCGTCTGGCAAACGGCGAGCAGAAGCCCGTGCCGATGATGAAGCAGACCGGCAGGTTCTCCTACCTGAAAGGCGAGGGGTTCCAGATGGTCAGCCTGCCGTACGGCAATGGACGGCTGAGCATGGTGATTATTCTGCCCGATGAGGGCGTCAGCCTGAGCGAGTGGATGGGCACGCTGGACGCGAACCGGTGGAAAGAGTGGACCTCCCGGCTGGTGATGACCGATGGCGAGCTGCAGCTGCCCCGCTTCAAGATGGATTACGACAAAACGTTGAACGACGTGCTGAAGTCGCTGGGAATGGAGGTGGCGTTCATCCCCGGTCGGGCGGATTTCAGCGGGATGCGCGATGAGCGTGACCTGTTCCTGCAAAAGGTGCATCACAAAGCGGTGGTGGAGGTGAATGAAGAGGGCACAGAGGCAGCGGCGGTCACCTCGGTGCAGGTCGGCATCACTTCGGTACAGCAGCCTCGCCCGCCGTTCAGGATGGTGGTTGACCGCCCGTTCCTGTTCGCCATCCGCGACACGCGCACGGGCATCGTGCTGTTCCTTGGGGCAGTGTACGAGCCTCAGTAGCTCTGAAGGGCGAGGCGGTCGCCGAGCCGTTCCCATATCAGGTAGCCTTCGCCATCATAGGCACCAGTAATCAGAAATCGGGCATTCGCTACTATCTTTTCCAGGTCTGCTCTGCATCCGGTGCGTTCTGTCCTGTCCCACTCTGACGCCTCTTCTTCCTTAAGATACGATAGCACCCCTACGAGAGGCGGATAAGATGTTATTACTTTGCCAATCGTTTTTTGGATTAGTGCTTCATCGGTATCCTTCCAGATTAGGTAGAAGCAGATCTCACGACCGATGACCAGCCTGCGTACCTCCTCCACGCGGTTCTCGGGATGGTACTCGCTAAGCCACTCCTCGAAGAGAGCGATTGGCATTGGCGTTGCCAGCAAGTAGTCTCTTACAAAAGATGCCAGGTGCATGCGTCCAGCGGAAGACTTGGGTACGATAATACCCCTCTCGTCCCTGATAATGGGCACATCATCAGGAGTAGGAAAGACAATGCCGGTGAAATCTTTCAGACTATCATCGTCTAAACCCGGAGGCAGATAGGCGTATATTTTCCCCTGGTACAGATCCACCCGATTGAGGAGGACGCTCGCAAGCTGGCGTTCGAGAGAGACACCCTCCTTCCAAAGCGAGCGAATATACTCTACAGCTTCCTCACCAAGATAGTATCGAACAAGTTCCATACTTATCCGCCTTCCCCCTCTTCACTGTGTTGTGACATCTGGTGGACACTGTGAGGACCCCCCTTGTGCGCTTATTTCGGTTCTATTCGCCCATCTGGGTATAGCCTTACTCCATCGCCGGGATAGTCAGGACCTGTATAGTCCCAGTGGGGTCCGTGTGTCGGATGATCTAGGTCAGGATGCAAGGTTTCGCTGTCATCATTAGGATTGACCCACCTTCCTTTTCCACTCTCTGGTGTTCCCCTTCCTTTCCACACCCAACCTGGTGGTCCAACCGTAGGGTCATTGAAGTCGGGAGGCCATGTCACATCGTATGGAGGCGAAGGTGGAGTTGGGCGAGGAGCGGGTTTTGGGGGAGCAGGGGCATCCGCCCGATAGCCCCACGCACCCGCATAACGATACGGGT
>CAZOGB010000073.1:0-17341 GCA_964579145.1 uncultured bacterium
TAGGAGGGGCTGTTCGGCGTCGGGAAGAGGTCGGGAGAGGGTTTTCAATACCCGCAAAGGACAACCCCACCCCTCCGTCGTATAAGAACCACACACCAACCCAAACCTGTGAGGTAGGACCATGAAACCCGAAATCGTTCCTTACGGCGGCTGGCAGAAGTGCCTGCGCCTAGCAAATAACGAAGTGGAGCTGATTATCACCGCCGAGGTGGGACCGCGCATCATTCGCTTCGGCTTCATCGGCGGCGTCAACGAGTTCGTGGAATACCCTGAACAGATGGGGCGCACGGGCGACACCGAGTACGTGGCTTATGGGGGGCATCGGCTATGGATTGCGCCCGAAGTGGTAGAGCGCACCAAGCACCCCGATAACCTGCCCGTGGAGTGGGCGCAGGAGGGCGAAGGGCTTCGTGTCACCGCCCCTGTGGAAGAGCGCACGGGCATCCAGAAGTCACTTCGCATCTGGCTGAACCCCCAGCGGAACCACGTGCACGTCATCCATCGTATCACAAACCACAACGTGTGGCCCGTCACTCTCGCACCCTGGGCGCTGACGGTGATGGCACCGGGCGGAAGGGTTATCGTGCCACAGGAACCGTATCGCCCGCATCCCGATTTCCTCCTGCCGGTGCGCCCGCTGGTGCTGTGGGGCTATACGAATATGAGCGACCCGCGCTGGCGATGGGGCGAGCGGTACATTCAGCTGCGCCAGGACGTGAACGCACAGCGACCGCAGAAGTTCGGGGTTCTGAACACGCTCGGCTGGGCGGCGTACGTGAACGGCGACCGCGTGTTCCTGAAACGCTTCCCTTACGACCCCCATGCCAATTATCCCGACTTCGGCTGTAACTGCGAGTTCTTCACCAACAACCGGATGCTGGAAGTGGAAAGCCTGGGTGGGTTGACCACTCTGGAGCCGGGCGAATCGGTGAGGCATGAAGAGCACTGGTACTTGTGGCGAGGGGTGCAGGTTGGCGAGACCGACGAGGAGGTAGATGCGGTGTTACCCGGTCTGCTGGCGCAAACGGCGGGGTAGGCATCCGCTTGCTTTTGAGAAATGGGATATGCCATAATGGGTGATGAATACCTTTTGAAATAATCGTAACACGACACAATTGCGGAGATAACAGCCAATGCATATCCCGGACGCCTATCTCAGCCCGACAACCCACGCCGTGACCGCAGGAGCGATGGTTCCTCTCTGGGCCTATGCGGCGCGGCGTACCGCCAGAACACTATCTGCCCGCCAGGTTCCCCTGCTGTCACTGGGCGCTGCTTTCTGTTTCGCCATCCAGATGTTCAACGTGCCTGCCGTGGGCGGGACCACTGCCCATGCGGTGGGGGCAACTCTGCTGGCTATCCTGCTGGGTCCGTGGGCGGCTCTGCTGGCGGTCACGCTAACGCTGGGGATACAGGCGCTGTTCTTCGGCGATGGCGGGGTGCTGGCGCTGGGCGCGAACTCGTTCAACATGGGGCTGGTCGGCGCGTTTGTGGGCTACGGGGTGTACCGACTGCTGGCAGGTAACGCCGGCATGGGCAGCGGACGTGCTCTGCTGGCGGCGGGAGCAGGAGCGTTCGCAAGCTCGGTGGCATCCGCAGCCAGCACCGGCGCGATGCTGGGTATCCAGCCGCTGATTGCCCATGATGCGCAGGGACGTGCGCTGTACTTCCCCTTCGGTGTGAACGTATCGGTTCCCGCGATGGTGCATATCCACTTGCTGGTGGCGGCGCCGGTGGAGGCGGTGATTACAGTGACCGCGCTGGCTTACCTGTGGCGCAACTTTCCTGAGCTGGTCAGCAGGCATCATCTGGTGCGTGCGGATAAGCCGGTGCGGTTATGGATGGCTTTCCTGGTGGTATTATTACTCACCCCGCTCGGACTGATTGCCACCGGCTCCGCGTGGGGCGAATGGGACGAGGAGACCCTTAAGGGACTGATAGGCTACGTGCCCGCGGGAATCATGCGGTTCGGTGAGGGGCTATTGAAACCGGTTTTGCCCGACTACGCCCTGCCCGGTCGCGAAGGTAGAGGCTGGGAGGTGGTAGCATACGTCCTGTCCGCCTTCGTGGGGGCAACGCTCACGGCACTGATCGCGCGTGCGCTGGTGCGCAAGCCCGCTCCAGTCCCGGCGGAAACACCTGCGGCAGGCAAACCGATGGAAACGCTCCCCGGATGGCTCGCACAGCCCCAGCCGATGAGCCAGGCGATTGAAGGTTCGTCGCGCGGGCGATGGCTTGACCGAACCCTGCTACAGCTGCGTGAAGCGGCGGCAAACGCGATAGCCGCAGAGGAATGGGCACGTCAGCCGGGCTATCTGCAGAGCCTGCATCCGCTGGCGAAAACGCTGACGGCACTGGGTGCACTGGTGGCGGTCTCGCTGGCGCGAACTTGGACGGTGCCGCTGGCGATTCTGGCAGGTAGCCTGATTCTGGTAGTGGTGTCGCGTCTGCCCCTGCGTGCCTTTCTGGGGCGTGCCACGCTGACCATCGCCCTGTTCGGTCTGGCGATAGGACTTCCGTTGAGCCTGCAGGCGGTGACGCCCGGGCGGGTGGTATGGGAGCCGTTTGGCTGGGATTCGCTGGCGGTCAGCGATGCGGGCGTTCGCTCGGCAGTAATGCTTCTGCTGCGAATCGGCGCGGCGGTGTATGTCACCCTGCTCTGGAGCCTGACCACCCGCTGGCATCAGCTCCTGCACAGCCTGCGCACCCTGCGCCTACCCCGATGGCTCACAACCGGTTTGATACTGACTTACCGCTACCTGTTCACGCTGATAGATACGCTGGCGGAGATGGTTGTGGCTCGGCGCAGTCGCCAGGTGGGTGCACTGAGCGCACAGCAAGCCAGAGGGTACGCCGGCGCAGGAACTGCCGTGCTGTTCGCCAAGAGCCTTGCCCTGCATGAGGAGGTGTATCAGGCGATGCGTTCACGCGGTTTTGACGGCGACATGCGGGGGGCATACGCGCGCGGCTGGCAATGGCGCGATTCGCTGTGGCTGGTGCTCGCTCTGCTATGGATAGCAGGTGCTTACTGGGTGGGAGGATGGCATGTCGGCTAAAGAACTGCTTTACGACTGTCAGGATGTTCGCTTCGTCTATCCCGACGGTGCGCTGGCGCTGGATGGCGTCTCTTTCCAGATATGGCGTGGCGACCGCGTGGCGGTGCTGGGTGTGAACGGGAGTGGAAAGTCTACCCTGCTGCGCCTGCTGGACGGCTTGCTGGAACCAACGCAGGGCGAGATACGCTTCGCGGGTACACCACTGACCGAACGTAACCTGCAACACCCTCACCTCGGGCGTAACTTTCGCCAACGGGTGGGGTTCGTGTTCCAGGATGCCGACGCGCAGCTGTTCAACCCCACCGTGTGGGACGAGGTCGCCTTCGCGCCGCGCCAGCTGGGTCTGCCCGAGGAGCAGGTGCGTGCTCGCGTGACGGACACGCTGAACCTGTTAGGGATTGCCCATCTGGCGGAGCGTGCCCCCTTCCGCCTGAGCGGCGGCGAAAAGCGAAAAGTGGCTATCGCCTGTGTACTGAGCATGAACCCCGAAGTGTTGCTGATGGACGAACCCATCGCAGGGCTGGACCCGCGCATGCAGAGCTGGCTGGTCAGCACGCTAAAGCTCCTGCACGACGCAGGCAAAACACTGATTTTCAGCACGCACAACCTGCACCTCCTGCCGGAGATTGCCGACCGAGCAATCATCCTTTCCGAAGAGCATACCCTGCTCGCGGATATGCCGGTTGAGCAGGTTCTGAACGACACCGGCACGCTGGTTCAGGCAGGATTGCTGCACGAGCATCTGCACGCACACGGCGATACCGTTCATTCGCACCTGCACGCGCACGAACACCATCACTGAGGCGAGTGCATCCTGCCACGCGCCAGCGACGCAAACACGCCCAGCAGGCAGAGCACGGTGGATATTCCAAACGCGAGTCGCATACTGCCGAACAGCAAACCGCCATATTCTGGCGAAAGAGGCAGACCGTGCATCGTCACCGCGAAGATGAGCAGAATCATCGCCATGCTCAGGCTCTGTCCAAGCATTCTCGCCGTGCTGACCACTGAAGAAGCTACTCCGTAACGCCTGCTTTGCACCGCGCTCATGATGGCGTTCACGTTGGGCGAGGAGAACAGCGCAAACCCCAGCCCCGACAGCGCGAGCAAGCCCGCCAGCCATTCCAGCGGTATCCGATAGGGCATGAACGCATACGCCAGCAGGCACAACGCGGTTAACAGCATCCCCGCCGACGCCACCACCCGCGGCTCTATTCGGTCGGACAACGCTCCTGCCAGCGGCGAAAACACCGCCTGCACCACCGGCTGTATCAGCAGAAGAAGCCCGGTGGACTGTGGAGAGAAACCGCGCACCATTTGCAGATAGAGCGACAGGAGGTAGCCGACGCTGAAAGTGGCGCTGTAGTTCAACAGCGCGGCGAGAGTGGAAAAGGTAAACACGGTGCTTTCGCGGAACATCTGCAGGTCCAGCAAGGGATGCTCTTGCCGGGTTTCCACCACTCCAAGAGCAACCACCAGCGCCACAGCCACAGCGCCCAGCACAAGACCTGTACTCCTGAGCGTTACTGCGCTTATCAGCAGACTCAGCGCCAGGCAGTAGAGCCCGGTTCCGGTCGTGTCGAACCGCTCGCCCTGCGCAGGAGCCCATTCACTGCCGATACGCCGGGCATACAGCCACGTCAGAAGCGCCAGCACAGCGACCACGACAAATATCATCCGCCAGCTCGCCTGCTGAGTTAGCAGCCCTCCGATGACCGGTCCCAACGACAGCCCGGTATACACCATCGCGGTATTGTAGCCCAACGCTTTGCCACGTTCACCAGGCGGCAAGGCAGAGGTGATGAGCGAAACCGCCGTGCTAAAAATCATCGCTCCTCCAATGCCCTGCACAACGCGCGACAGGATAAGCACACTAGCAGATGGGCTGAGGGCACACAATACCGAAGTGATGCCAAACAGAATCACGCCCGCGAGAAACAGCCTTTTCCTGCCAAGCATATCTGCCAGTCGCCCAAACGGCAAGAGGAATACCGTCGAGGAGACCAGATAGGAAGAGATGACCCAGCTGACCGTTACCGCCGTCGCGTGCATCTCCCTGCCAATGGCGGGAATAGCCACGTTGAGCGCACTACTCATAAACGGGGTTAAAAAGGAGGATAACCCGGCAGAAATAAGTACCGCACGTTTCTCGTTCCGCATCACCTGCTTCTCCTGCAAACTTGCTACACTTGTCCAATTGCCCCCGCAGTGACCACTTTCCTGCTGTTCAGCTCACAAACTGATATACCGGTACGCCCAGAATCACCGCCATCACCGACCACAACGTCTGCGTCAGAATATCCCCCACAATCACCCCAAACACGAAGGGTAGTATTCGCTGGTACAGGCGCATACCCCCAAAGCGCAGCACGAGCCACTTCAACAGCCACGCGATGCCGTAGTGCGACCAGAAGGAGAGACCGGTGCCAGTGTGCGCCAGAACATAGCCTACCGGGTGCAGGGGGAACCACAGGAACTGCTGGCGAAGCCATGCCAGCGCAAACACGAAGAGCGCGCCGATGCCTGCCCACTGTAAGCCAACCGTGTCCACGGGCATCGGGTTCCGAAACCAGTCGTCGGCGCGGCGCGACAGCCCGATGGAACTGGCGGTAATCGCGTAATACACTTTCGCGGTAGACCACCCCAGCGCATACGACCAGTACAGGATAATGACACTACCCAGCACAATGCCCAGAAGCGTTGCCAGCACCAGCACCCCTGCCGTGCGCTGTCGGCTCCATCCCGCGCTGTCCGCCATCTTGAACGCTTCGAAGTGGAACGGCATCGGCAGGAAGCGCAGGTCGGCACTGTACCATTGCGAGATGCCCAGCGCGGCGATACTCTGTTGTGAGAAGGTGCCGCTGCCCAGCAGGGAGACCATGTTACCGTGCGCGCCCCCAAAGGAACCAAACGCCCACGCCGCGCCCGACTCCGCCCGCACCCGGCTCAGCGCAATCGCATAAGCCAGGATAACCCCTATCAGCAGTAAAGCCGTCCACCATGCCATGCCCAGCAGTCGGAAGAAAAGCGCCAGAAGCACAATGCCCACAGCCACCACGACCAGTGCCGCCGTTTCCCATCGTTCGTGCGCTCGCTGGCGATAGCGCCTGATCCATCGCCACAGCACAATGCCTCCAAAAGCCATAAACGCCCCCACGTTTTGCTGACCCAAGTAGGGCATCCGACGGGCGTAGGAACCGGCAGACGGCAGATCCCAACCCAGATACGCCGCCAGCACCAGCGCCAGCCGGTCGCCCACCCCAAACAAAAACACCGAAAAGCTGATGTCGGCGGGCGCCAGAAACGCAAAGCCAATGACGAAAGGCGTGAAGCCAATCAACCAGGGCGCCCCTGCGCTCCACGGGCGGTCGGGAAAGAGAAAGGTAGTAAAGTCCACATGTTTGAGCTGGATAGCGGGGATAGACGGGAAATAGAAGTTCAACGCCAGGAGGCTCTCCAGCACTGCCGGCACCGCGAAACCGAACCAGAACAGCCCACTTCGCCACAGCGCAGTGCGGGGTTGAGACATCTCTAACGGCAGCATCACGATGGGAAAGGTCAGTTTCTCTTCGCGAATCCACGAGCGGCTCATCAACAGCGCAAGCGCAATCATCACCACAGCGAACACGAAGCTCATTCCGCCCCACGCCAGCATAGTGGGCAACCATGCACGCAGATTGGGCACGTCGTTGCCGTAGAACAACCCGCGCAGCACGTCGCGGTCGGTTGGGGCAACCCAGTCGGGCAGAAGCGCCATGATGCGGCTCCAGCTTGGGTAGGTGCTGTAGTAGCGCATCCACGACACCGCCGGAAACATCAACTGCAGGGCGCCATAGCCGATAAGCACCGCACTGGCACTCAGGCAGGTATACACTAACAGCATCGTGTGAGCAGTGAGGAAGCGCGGCAGCCATCGCCGAGCCATAGCCAGCAACGCCAGCAGAAACACACCCGGCATCACGATAGACCACGAGCTGATAAAGACCTTGCCCGGCACCTCCGAGGCGATAATCCACAGCACTACCAGCGCTTCGAGCACCAGCGCCAGCAGGAACGCTCCACCGAGCGGAGGTAACCGCGCAGGTGGTGATGGAGTAGCCTCTTTCGTTTCGGTCGGTTTCTCTTGCGTCTGCGCTGGCAGAGCCACTGTACTCCACCTGTTCAAAGTGATAGCGTAAAAGCATCATATATGGAACGGCGAAGGGTGTCAACCGGGATTGGCTCTGAAGATTGCAGGCTACGCTCAAACAGGTTTCAAGGTGGTTTCGTCATAGGTAGCCCGCAACTTACGGCTCGGCGGGAGCCTCGCCCTCCAGAAGATGGGGCTATCGGTGCGATTTGGAGGGCGAACCTCCTGGTGAGCCGTTGAAAAGCCCCTACTGACCTCAGTCCTTGCGATTGGGAATGGCAGGCTACACTTGGTTCAGCCCCTAGGAGGCTTTGTCGTGGGTAGCCCGCAACTTCCAGTTGCAGGGTTGTTTTTGTCCCCTTCTTACGCCGACCTTGCGATTGGAAATCGCAGGCTACACAGGGCAAAACCTGCTGACGCAGGTTGATATGGATTGCTGAAGCCATGCTTCAGCAGAGAGCCTTGACGCCGGGCAAATCGCCCTCTTATAATGAGCGTGGAGATGGGCAGGTGGTATGATAGACAGAGTACCCCGCTATATCGTCTGGAGCACAGATCATATTGACCTGTCTGACGAGTGGCAGAGGCGGTGGTATATCCGCCATGTGCTGATGTACGGTCGGGCGGAGGATGTCGCTCGTCTCGACTGGGATGAGATCGAGAGGATTCTGCCGGAGCTGAACCTGCCACCAACGCTACACCAGCTGTGGGAGAGCTATTTCCATGCTCGAAAAGCCGCCCGTATCGCACGGCATACTGACGAGGGTGCAGAAGGAGTTTCTGACCCGCTTTAGCACCCTGCCCGACACCGTGTTATACTTCTGGTGAAGAAAAACCTGCGAGGAGAAGCGAATGCGACGAATGCAAACCCCGCCGCCGATCGAACGTGAATATCGTGGTATCTGGGTAGCTACCGTTGCCAACATCGACTGGCCCTCCAAGCCCGGGCTACCTGCCGATGTGCAGAAGGCGGAACTGCTGGCCATTCTGGACCGAGCGGCAGAGCTGAAGTTCAACGTGATTGTTCTGCAGGTGCGACCTGCGTGTGCGGTGCTATACGATTCCAAAATCGAGCCGTGGTCCGAAGTGCTCAGTGGCACCATGGGCAAACCGCCAGAGCCTTACTACGACCCCCTCGCCTTCGCGGTGCAAGAGAGCCACAAACGTGGGATGGAACTCCACGCCTGGTTTAACCCCTACCGCGCCCGACATCCTTCGGAGAAGTCCGAGATACACCCGAAACATATCAGCAAGCGTCGCCCCGAACTGGTTAAGCAGTACGGGCGTTATCTCTGGCTGGACCCGGGCGAGCCGGATGTGGCGAAGCACTCGCTGTCGGTGATGCTGGAGGTGGTGAAAAACTACGATATCGATGGCGTGCACATCGACGACTATTTCTACCCGTACAAGGAACGCGATGAGAAGGGCAACGTGATAGACTTCCCTGACGAACCGAGCTGGCAGCGCTATGTGCGCTCAGGAGGCAAGCTGAGCCGGGCAGACTGGCGCCGGCGCAACGTGGACCAGTTTTTGGAGAGGGTCTACCACGAAATCAAGCGCACTAAACGCTGGGTGAAGTTTGGCATCAGCCCCTTCGGCCTGTGGAGACCGAGCTACCCACCGCAGGCGCGCGGCTTCGACGCCTACCAGGAGTTGTATGCCGACTCGCGCAAGTGGCTGATGGAGGGCTGGTGCGATTATTTTGTGCCCCAGCTCTATTTTCAGATCGACCATCCCAGCCTCAGCTTCCCCGTGTTACTGCGCTGGTGGGTGGAGCAGAACACGCAGGGCAGGCATATCGTCGCCGGAAGCTTCACCAGCAAAGTAGCAGATGGCAGCAATACCGCCTGGGCAGCGCGGGAGATTGCCGAGCAGATACGCCTGACCCGTGCCCAGCGCGGCGCGGTGGGCAATATCCACTTCAGCGCGAGAGCGTTCATGCAGGACAGAGGCGGCATCTGTCAGTTCATCAGAGAACTGCACGCCCAGCCCGCGCTGGTACCCGCGTCGCCGTGGCTGAGTGGCTCTAAACCGCCTGCGCCCGAGGTCAGCGCGACCCGGCAGAACGACGGCTCACTGGATCTGGGTTGGCAGGCTCACACAAGAGCTTCTATCGCCCGGTGGGTGGTAGCTTACCGCCTGAAGGGAGAATGGAAAATGCAATGCCTGCCCCCGCAGAGCACTGGGTACACCCTCCCTGCTGGAGCAAACACCGCCTTCGTAAGTATGGTGGACCGATATGGCAACCAGAGCGACTGGGCAGCGCCAGAAGTGATGGGCTAACCTGCGAGGATTACCAGCCTTCAGGTATCGTCGCTACGCAGACGTTCACATTGCCCAGCTTGTGCGAGGCGAACACGACCCGCCGGCTTCGCCTGTCCCAGCCCACGTGCGGATGGTCGCCGCCGCAGTAGGTGCGGTGTCCGGTGGTCAGCAGGTACATGCGGGTGGTTCTGGCATCGAAGAGCACAATGTCGCCGTGCCAGTTGTCCGCAGCGACCCACCTGCCGTTCTCATCTCCCGCAGGGTGCCACCAGTTCACCTTTGCGTACTGCGCCGGCGTTCCCCCTTCCCACCATGCCCCCGCGCCGATGAGGCGCACCTCGCCGGTGAAAGGGTTGATGACCTTCACGTGCGATTCACCGTCGCGGTATCCGCCGCAGAACAGGATTTGGTCTTTGACCCACCAGTGCTCATGCGTTACCAGCTCGCCCGGCACTTCGTGGTAGATGGCGCGGGGCTTGCCGTTACGGATGTCCACTACCATCAGCCGGTTCGTGCGCCCTGCAAAGCTGAGCAGATGCGGCGAGGTGCGGCTCTATTGTACATGCCCGCCAAAGGTTTCCATCCGGCACACCTCGCGCACTTTGCCCGTTCGTACATCGATGGTGATGATGCCCACGCCGCCCCCTGCGAAGCTCACGCCGAGGCTCAGCAGGCTTCCATTCGCGTTCTCGTTGAGCGCGGTGGCAGGGCTGATGCCCTCTGGCAGGGTGCAGATAACCCGCTCGGTCGCAGAAACCTGCGAAGGGGCTTTGAACGGGTTCTGGCTGGTCTGAATCCTTAGCGCCAGTTCCAGCACCTGTCTGCCCCGCAGAACAAACACACTGTTGCGTGACTTCGCGGCGGTTGCCCCACCGACGCCGCCATCCGGCGTGTGGATGCGCACCAGCTCGCCGGTGGCAAACAGATAGCCCATCAGTCCCCCGCGCTCGCGCTCGGAGGTAAAGAGCACCATCGACTCGTCGGCGAGGAAAGAGCGTTCGTGAAAGTAGAGGTTCAAATCGCGCGTCGGATGAGTGGTGATGAACAGCAGGTCCGCTCCGGTAACGGGGTCCTTCACGCGCTGGTGCTCTGGCGGGAATACTTCCAGCAGGTAGGTGTATGTTCTGAAAGGCATAGTGTTCGACCTCGGCGCTCTGTGCAAAAACACAGATTGGTGACCTGTCCATTTCCCCGATGACAAAAACTCCCTGGGGCAGTGTCCCAGGGAGCAAAACAACATGCAATTATTCATCAGGATAGACGCGGTTCGGCTCGCGGAACCACATCTTGGCGTGCCCATCCCGGAAGCAGATATTCACCGCGTAAATCGCGCCAAACTGCCCACTCTGCGGCGTCAGGTGCAGAGGCACATCCTCGCGGAACATCTGGATGCGGCCTGGCGATAGAGGCTTCATGTTGGGGTTGGAACACTGAGGACTGCCCCAGCCCTCGCCGATGGGTGGGAACCATGCCTCCTGGTCAATCCGCACCTGCCCGGGCTGTTCGAAGGAGCCGCCGATGCCCATGCATCCTGCCGTGTTCCAGAAACGATAGCTGGTGTAGAAGTGGTCATACTGGTTATCGTTCTGGGGCCCCACACCGGCATAAGTGCTTCGGCAGATGTGCTGTTTCTTGTACGCATCGGATGGGCAGTAGAAGATGTCCGTGTTTTTGATGTACGGCAACAGAGCAGCGATGTACTTGCGCGGTCCAAGGTCCGGGTCGGCAGCGATTTCGGGGTCATACACCGGACTGCTAGAGGAACAACCTGTGTTGTTACACACAGTGCATCCTGGGAAGTTGAAGCCGCGCCCGTTCAAGTGGTACATGTAGCCGTCGTAGTCATTGGCATACTGCAGCATTGCCAGTCCCAGTTGGCGCATGTTGCTGAGGCAGCTGGTCTGCCGTGCCTTCTCGCGAGCACGCGCGAACACCGGGAACAGAATCGCTGCCAGTATCGCGATAATCGCGATAACCACGAGCAGCTCGATGAGCGTAAACGCTGTGCGCTTCATCAAAGACCCCTCCTTTGAAGATGGTTATTCGCTTAAGTAGCTTCATTATAAAACACCATACCTATTTTGTCAAGCGGATAACGTGAAAAAATCAGCGTGTTGCGTAAAAAATCACAGAGACGGCAGGTGGAATCCAGCAAAAAGCACAGGCAGGCGAAACACGGGCGCATGGTGAATCGAGTGGTGACGCTTTTGAGGCGGGAGTAGAAGCGATGCGCTGGCGTGGTTGTGTGCAATACGGGGTGATGCTGGCTTTACTGCTGGCGTCCGGCGGCTGTGCCCGGTTTCCGGAAACAGGGCTACCCACCAGCAAAAGGCTGATTATCGAGTTCCGCGTGGCGGGTCAAATCCGCCCAGACTATTACTACTTCATCTTGATTGACAACGACAACGATTTTGTGGGTGCAACCGGTCCCCTTCCCCCTGTTGCTCCCCCATGGGGCGGCAATGGGTTTGCGACAGGCTCTTTTCAGCGTTTCGTGGAGTACAACGGCGCCCTGCCCTTCAACGGTTTCGTGCTGTACAAGGTGCTGGACCCCGACCGCCTGCAGGTGTTTCAGCCTTTGGGCGCACCCTTAGAGGCATCCATCAGCCCCGACCGCAAGAGCATGCGGGTGGTTGTGGACTTCGGTAGTATCGCTTTAGACGGACAGGACCCGGCGGACATCAGAGTTCTGCAGGTCAACATTATCGCTACCGACCGAACGCCCAAGGACCCCAGCGATACCTCTCTGAAGTTGTGGGATGCGCTGGGCGACTCGCGCCAGTTCCCAAACACTTATCTGACGCTAATGACCGACGCCGACCGCATCCTGCGCAATGCCGATACGAACATGGAACCAGCTGGCGACGTGGTGAACGGCAACGACCCCGATTTGGACATCGTGGACTGGCAGATTGAGGTGCGCTCGTAAAACACAAAAGCCCCTCTCCCGATATTCTGGGAAAGGGGCAGAGCTGTCTGTTGAGGGAGGTTACATCTTCTGCTGACCCGCTTCTGTTATCTGGTATCGCCCCTCCGTTTCGGCAACCAGTCCCGCCTGCACCAGTTCACGCAGACCGCTTCGCACGCGAAAGAGGGGTAACCCTGTGCTTTGTGCCACCTCTTCCGGCGTCGCAGGGGTCTGTACCGCCTCCAGCATCTTTCGCGCCGACTCGGTCAGCGCACCGTCTGCGCTGATGCAAGCCATGGCTACAGCTCCTTCTTGCACAGATACCAGTCGATGCACTCGTAGCCCGCTTTGACGCGCTCTTCCGCCATTTCCACCGTGGTGGGCGGCGGCACAATCACCTTGTCGCCCGGCTTCCAGTTGGCAGGAGTGGCTACCTTGTGGGCATCGCTGGTTTGCAGGGCGTCAATCAAGCGCAGGATCTCCTGCATGTTGCGCCCTGTTGTCAGCGGGTAGTAAATCATTGCCCGCAGTATCCCGTTGGGGTCAATCACGAACACACAGCGCGAGGTCTCGGTCTTGCTCTCACCGGGCATAATCATACCGTAACGCGTGGCAACCTCTTTGTTCAGGTCCGCAATAATGGGGAACGGGATTTCCACGCCTGTCTTCTCTTTGATGTTGCGTATCCACGCGATATGCGAGTACACGCTGTCGATGCTCAGCCCCAGCAGGTCCACTCCCCGTTTCTGCAGTTCCGGGTAAATCTCCGCGAAAGCGATAAACTCCGTGGTGCAGACAGGGGTGAAATCTGCGGGATGTGAGAACAGGATCAGCCAGCGTCCGCGATAGTCCGACAGCCGAATGACGCCGTGCGTGGTAACGGCTTCAAACTCCGGGGCAGGTTCGTTCAAACGCGGCAGTCCCACAGGTTTGCTGGTTTCCATTACCTCGTCCGACATGGCACACCTCCGGGAAAGTGAATGGCTCGCCACCGAACCCGCACGAGTACGGTAGCCTCTGAGTAAATTATATCACACCACCAGAATCTCTACCAGAACGAAGCACCCTACCTCCAGAGCCCGTTATCTACCAAGAAACGTTCCCAATCATGCCGTTCCCATAAAAGGTTCTTCACCTCACAAAAGTGACGCTTGTCACGTACGGCCCCCATATATTCCAATTCTTCCCCTACCTCGCGCAGTGTATCGTTGCTTGTCTTAAAATAGCCCAGCACGAAACCGACGAAAGTGCTTACCGCATGTCCACACTGAAACTGCTGTATCCGCTGCCGAATGTTTGTAATCAGGTCGTGAAAACGAGCATCGCTTGCTGGGATATGATTGGCAACAAAGTCCATCAACCGGCTATAGCCACACGCTTCAATGAAGAACTGGATAATCGTGGCACGAGGCACGATACATTTCACCATAACCCCATATTCAGCAGAGATGTCTGCCTCCGCCCATATACCAGCAAGAGCCGTAGTGGTCTTGATGCTAATTTGATGGGAAGCGTTCACGATATCGCTACGATACAGATGGCGCGCTGGGGATATATTCCAATCGAGTTCGACTTGAACGCGGGGAAAACGAGTTTCCAAGAACTTTTTCAGAAGCACCTCTCCTAACCGCCCGATGAAGTGCTCAACGAGGATCTCCTCATAGCGCCTCTGCCGTTCCCGAAACCCTTTTGCGCTGACGGTCGCTCTTGTTCCCCCCAAAAACATTTGTTCTGTCATCTCGATACTGAACACAAGCAAGCGCAGCACGTCGGGATCATCGAGATGCGCCGCCACCGTACACGGAAGCAATCTTGAAGTCACCCACTGTTTCAAAGAAGAAAGTGTCGTGAATCGCCGTCGTCCACTCTGCTGAACAATCCCCAGGTCGTTGGCGCGACATGCCGATAACAGGAGATTACTTAGGTCTGACTCGCTAATTGCCGAAGCATAGCCGCCCAAAAGCGACGCAACTTCCGGAAGAGCGGGCTGGATAGTGGTGTAAAACCTGCTTGGTGTACTCAGGTGCTGCCTCTGCAGGAGAATACTGTCTTGGGCCTGCATTGTTTGTTTTCAATACCTCCTGAGCACAAGCATGTGTTCCGTTTTCATGCGGCTCTCCTCCAAGCCTGAAGCCGGGTTGACCTGTGACTTGAACATCACACGGGACACGATTTGGTCCACGTAGGTCACCACGTGACGCCATCCCAGATGCTGCAGGTGCTCTCGAATAATCTCGTCAATCGGTATCGGCACGGTGCGCACTTTAGCTGGTCCGACAAAAATGCACAGATAGTCCGTGACTCGCTCTGCCAATCGGGTAAAGCACCCCACGATGGCATGGAAGTATGCATCATAAAGCGCAAGCAGATGCGGTTCCTCGATCATGGCGCGATGCTTGTGGAACAGTTCAGAGTATATCGGTATCGGTTCCACGCGCCTGTAGGGGATTTCCCGACTGCTCAGCCACCGGATATCCTCTTCCGAATAGCCCAGCCAGAACAGCTCCAGCTTGGTGGAGCGGATATACTCCTGCGCCTGCAGATACGGGGGAGAGGTGATCATCATGCTCACTTCGCGCTCCAGGCAGGTATGCAGGGTGTCAATGCCGGCGCGGATATGGGCGTTCACCCTGCGCGGCGACATCTGGTGATACTCATGAAGCCCGGCGACCAGCTTGAATACCTCCCGCCGAAGCATCACCCAGAAAGTGGCTTCCCAATCGTCCTGAAGCAGCGCCTCTATTTTCGCCCTCGCTCTGCGGGAGCGATACAGCTTGTGCACCTTTTCGTCGTCATGCGAGAAAAAGCGGGTCACCTTCATCAGCGGAATGGTGAGGAGGGTTTTCACCTCGTCAGGTTGCGAATGGACAAAGCCCCACGCCCGCTGCAGCAGCGGGATAAACGGCTCAGGATGCCAGTAATCCAGATGAGACCAGCGGGGGGTGAAGACTTCGGTGCTGTTGCGCATCTGTTGCAGGACGGCATCCACATCTAACCGGGGAACATCCGCAGTTGCCGTATCGTGGATGATCTTCATCAGCGGATTCAGGTCCCACAGATCGTAGTCATACCCGTAAACCCGCGAGACCACGCCCACCGTACCATAGCCCGCGAAGGGGTCAAAAAGGGTCATGCCGGGGATCGCATACTGCTTGATGACGTAAGCGATAACCTGCGGAATGAATTTCGCCGGATACCTGTAGATACCAAAAGTGGCTGCGGTTGTCGAGCCGATTTCAGGAACCGAATTGCGGAACAGTATCGGCTGTGTGCCCTCTTCGGAAGCCTCCGGCTGGCACGTGTCGACATTCCAGAGTTTCAACTGAGTATCTGATACCACAGGTTCCTGCATCAGCTATCCCCTTTTCCGGGCGCGGCTCTTCAGGAACTCCTCCTCCGCCTTTTCCAGGTCCTTAAGCGTTTTGCGTTTGAGGAGTTCGGGTTCGCCGGGTGCGGCGGCGGCAGAGCGTGCCTTTGCTTCAGGCTCTGCGGAGGCAGTTTGTTTTTTGGCGGTAGAAGCGGCGGTGTCTTTCGCCTTCTGTGCCGGAGCGGACGGTTCCCCTTTCGCGGTGGATGCCGAGCGGGTGCGCTTGCCCTCGGGCTGAAGGTCTTCCACACGCACCAACAGCACGTAGTTCAGATGGAACTCGCGCTCTTCGGGCGTCAGGCGAGAGCGAGCCTCCTCAGAAAGCCCCTCAATCCAGCGGTTTTTCATGCGTTCCTGCGCTTCGGTATGGCGGGTGCGTATCGATTCGGGCAGGCTGTCGAGGTCAATCTGCACCGCGGCGCGCCCATCGCTGTACAGGCGGTAGATGGTGCCCTTGAGCCCACCCATGTACGGATAGTAGCTGCGCTCTTTGATGTCGCCGTTGGTTTGCTCGCGCGTGACAATCTGTACCCGGTCGCCCTCTTTGAAGTTTGCCATCCTCTTCTGTCTCCTCCTATCGCGCCACCGTTAGCGCGGTGTGTACGAGTGACTCCAATATCTTCAGCCCGTCCTCAGAGCCTAAAATCGCTTCGCAGGCGCGCTCGGGATGGGGCATCATGCCCAGCACATTGAACCGCTCGTTGGCGATACCGGCGATGTTTGCCACAGAGCCGTTGGGGTTGCTCTCGTGGGTTATCGCGCCCGTGCTGTCGCAGTAGCGGAAGATAATCTGCTCGTTCGCCTGCAGTTCCTGCAGGGTGTCGCGGTCGCACACGTAGCGCCCCTCGCCGTGCGCGATGGGAATGCGCAACACTTCCCCCCGCCTGCAACGGTTGGTGAAGGGAGTATTTTCGTTCTCCACGCGCAGATAGACATGCTTGCAGATGAAACGCAGTCCCTCGTTGCGCACCAGCGCGCCCGGCAGGAGGTGCGCCTCGCACAGTATCTGGAAGCCGTTGCAGATGCCGAGCACCAGTCCGCCCTCTCTGGCGAACTCTTCTACCGCCCGCATCACCGGCGAGAAGCGGGCAATGGCTCCACAGCGCAGATAGTCGCCGTACGAGAAGCCGCCGGGCAGAATCACGCAATCCACGTCGTGCAGGTGCTCCTCCTGATGCCAGATATACTCCACCGGTTGTTGGAGCACGTCGCGGATAGCGTAGTAGGCGTCGGCGTCGCAGTTGGAGCCGGGGAACACCACCACCCCGAACTTCATTCCAGCACCTCAATGGCGTACAGTTCGGTCACCGGGTTCGCCAGCAGACGGTCGCACATCTCTTTGACCTGCGCCTCCACCGGCTGTCCCTCATCGGTAATATCCATTTCAATCACCTTGCCGATGCGCACCTGATTGACGTTCGTGTAGCCGAGCGCGTGCAGAGCCTCCTGCACCGTCCTGCCCTGCGCATCCAGCAAGGTGGGTTTGAGCGTTACCAGTACTCGCACTCTGGGCATGTCGGCAAATCCTCCGCCTTTTAATTCACGCCCAGAGTGCGTTTTTCCTGCGTTCGTTAGCTTTGCTGGCTCACGAGCGATGCCAGCATCCCAACCAGTGC
>CAZOGB010000074.1:0-16009 GCA_964579145.1 uncultured bacterium
TGGCATGAGGATGTGTTGTTTCGGTTCAGCGTGAACGCAAAGGGGCCGTAGTGTTTGCTAAGGGTTGGAGTCACATTTTACAGTGGTCGGTCGATTATATAAGTGAATACTTTTTACAGGCGGTAAGGCAACCATGAAACAGCATGTACTGGCATTCGCCGTTGCGCTGGTGGTGTGGGTAGTGGGGAATGTGGTGATGCTTGCATATTCACCTGCAAGCGCGCAAACTTCCTCCGCCTTCTTCACCGAATGTGCCCAAGTCATTGGGGAGACCATTGTAACGCCACATTGCTACCCCTACCCACCTCCACCCGGATCTTATATGTGTGGTGGATGGTGTTCGAGATACGAGGTGGATACCAACAGGTGCCGAGGTCTTGCATGGCGGGTGATATGCACAGAAACATTACAAACATTACCCGCCGACTGGTTCATCGGTTACTGTGGTCAAAATCCGCCTCAATGCAACACGTGCTCCGCTCCATGGTACTACCAGGGTACACAGTGGATACCTTGGTGGAAATGCCAATAGGTTGTACATTGACGACATAAGCGGGAGGTACGTCTGGTATGCGTGTCGCGTGGGTAGGGATACTGGCGATGTTATGGGTGGGCGTTGCTGCGCAACAAACTCTCTTAGAGGTCCGCAACCTGTTGGAGCAGCGCGATAGTCGTCTGCGGCGTATCAAGCTAGTCTGGCAGATGGATTTGGTGCGCAGCCCTATAATAACCCATCCTGAGCAGATGCGACAGCAGGCAGAATCCAGCCTGCAAGAGCGTCTTGTACAGGAGCTGCGTGCGCGTGGTGTACCTTCCGCCGAGGCCCAAGATCAAGCGAAGCAGATGGCTTCGCAAATTGCTGCAGGGGCAGTGCCTCAAGCTGTTCGGTTTCGCGCACGGTACACCATAGAACGAATAGGCAACCGTATTTTCATAGAGGGAAGCGTGCCCGCCCGCTCCCCAAGCGGCTGGGAGCAAATGACGTGGAATATATTATATGATGAACAAGCAGGTATTGCAGCCCCGAAAGAGTGGATGCTGGGCGGGCAATTGTTTTCGGCACGCACGGCGACGGTATCGAGCGGGTTCAATGGGCCGTGGGTCAGAGTATGGAAAAATGTGAAAGACCACTCAGCATATCATCGTTTCAGCAGAGACCCCCTTTTTATGACCCCTGAGATTGTTTGCTTGCTGAGTGGTTTATCGCCCTTAGGGATGTATGGCGGCGGGTGGCAAAGCGTACGGGAAGATGAAGGTGGGTGGACACTGGTCCAGCAGGTTTCGGATGGCGAAATGGCACCATTTGTCGTTCAACTAAACATAGATAAGCAGCGCAATGGTGCTGCTAACTGGATAAAATGGCATCACCAGCGTGTGAACACGTATGAACACTACATGGTGGATAAGTGGTTAAGACATAAAGCATTATGGTTGCCATCCCGTATCGTCGACGAACGCACCACGCCTGTGGGTGTGGATAGACGTGAGTGGGTGCTTGTACAGGTCGGTGAGCCTGATGAACGCTCTATAGAGATTGCTTACGGTTACCCAGTGGCCGACTACCGACTTGTCGCTGGTATGCCGCCTACCGAGGGGATAGCAGGCAAGGAAGAATTGAGAGTCGCGTATAAATGGACGGGTCGTCTTCCAGACGTAAACGCTCTTCGGAGACTTAAGGAAGAACAACTTAGTCGCGATTCACAGCCAACGAGCAAATATCGTTTTTACACGTCTCTCTTACCACCCGTTTTGTTGATCGCAGTTGGTGCTTTCTGGTACTGGAGGTTGAAGGTGAAAAAAGCGGCTTAATCCTGCCACATATTACGGGTTCGAGTTTAGACAAAATGAGGGGTAGTCCTGCTCTTGACCAGAACTGCCCTTTTCAGAAATACTGGGAATGAACCCCCTGCGGATGCTCGAGAAAGGGTATACCTTCCAGCGCGAAGGGAAGCTTGTGCGCGTTAAGGGGCGATTCCTGCCAGATATTCTCGTGCGACAGAGGGTGCCAGAGGTGGAGATTGTACTGGGTGCCGCAAAGGGATACGCTCCCGTCCGTATGAGGGCAAGCGCCGCGGACTAAACCGAGGAGGTACAGGTGCTGGAGTGGAAACAGGTTGGGGGATGAAGTCGCGCAGGGGAGGTCGGATGGCTGAAGTTCGGCGCACTATTGCTTATGACAGCCGTGGGCATCATCTGGTATTGCAGGCTGGGACGCACAGAGTCAGGCAGGTAGCACACAAGGGGTGACACCATTTCCGAAAGGAGCATTACGAAGGGCAGGTGCCTTACTGCTCGCTTTCTGGCTGATGGTAGGCTACGCCCTGCCCAACACGATATGGCAGAGCGTGTCGGCGGCATCGCTCATTCACCGCGCCGTTGTCGAGGCGCACCCTTTAACCGCGCTGGTAGTGAGCGGTGCACTGTTCGCGGCGGTATGGATAAGCTTTGCGCGGGATGCCCGTTCCGATGCGTGGGCGCAGACGGTATGGCTACTGCTGGTTGTCTGGGCAAGCGGTTATCTTTTTGACCCACCTGGCAGGGGATACCGCGGCGTGGAGATGATTCGCTGTGCTCTGGTGCTGGCGATGGCCGGGTGTGGACTGCTGTGTGCGCGGGTGCTCAAGCCGGGCGAGCTGATGGCTCTGGTGGTCCTGCTGGCGGGGATGCAGGCGGGATACGCGCTTTACTACTACTTCACGGGGCGCAATCTGTTCTATACCTATCAGATAGGTCGGGCTGGAGGCACTTTCGGCACGCCGGTGCATGTGTATACGCAGATGCTGATGGCGATTCCGATGGGTGTGGCGTTGTGGCGGGTTCGCAGAGAGCGCATAGCACGGGTGGTACTGCCGCTGGTGCTCGTGCTTCATCTGTTTGCTCTGTGGGTGACCTACGCGCGTTCGGCGTGGTTCGCGATGAGTGTTGTTCTGCCCGGCATTATCTGGGCATTGTGGCGCAACCGCCGGTTGGCAATGGTAACGGGCGTCGTTATGTGGATAGCGCTGTTGGGGATGTATACTTTGCGTATCGTGGGCAGTCCCCAGTACAGGGATACCACCGCGCAGGCGCGCGTGGATGTGTGGCGCATGGGATGGCAGACCTTTACGCGAAACTGGCTGTGGGGCGTGGGAACGGATAACGTGCGACTGTACTACACCTCCACGTGGCGCGGGTATCCGGTCAGCACGTGGTACGGTGCGCCCGAAAATCAGCTCCTCCTGTGGCTGTGCGAGCGCGGTATCTGGGGTGGACTGTTCGCGGTGTTTTTGATAATATCGCTGTACCGCCGGTTGCGCGAGATGTCCCCGCATTTGCGCTGGGGCTTGGGAGGCGCACTGCTGGCGATGGGCATCCTGGGCATGTTTCAGTCGGTGTTCGGGCGAATAGAGGAGGGCGTGGAGACGGTGCTGGTGAACGCTATCTGGGGAGCGATTGTGAGAGGGGAGGCGGCTCACGATGGGTAAACAGCGCGGCTTTTCGTTACCGGAGATGCTGATTGTCATCGGCATCATCTGGTTGCTGGCGATGCTGCTGTTGCCTGTGTTCAGCAACGCACGCAAGCGCAGCTACGAAACTGAGTGCACCGCGCACCTGCGCCAGATTGGCATGGCAATCCAGATGTACGTCGCCGACTACGATGAGCAGTACCCTTTGCGCCTGATGTCGTTGATGCCCGGATATGTATCACATCGTGGCGTATTCTTATGCCGATTGGACCCGTTCGGGGGAAACGCGCCGCCCGGACAGTACTGGGTTTCGCCCGGAACCAGCTACTTCTACCTCGGTGATGTGGATTATGGCATTGATTACTTCCGCAACATCGGCGCGTACGACCCCAACTTCCCCGACTGGGCGATATATATTCGCGCCATGCCCGCCAGCGAGGCGAAGGTGGTCTCGGATAGCTGGCATCGCTTCCCCGAGATGACCCTGCGCCTCTACGCCGACGGGCATGTCAAGATGGAACCCTCCTAACGGGCGGTGACGCCAGGCCAGCTGTCCGTGCGGAAGGGTGAAGCGGGCAGTCCTGCCCGGTTATACAGGTTACACACGGGGTTATCCGCCCAGGCATAGCGCACCGCGACCGGTTCCGGCACCTGCGGGCTGGAAACCACCACCGTGTTGCCCTCAATTCGTGCATCCGCCCACACGAACTTGCGGTCTGCGCCGGCGATAGCGAACCCTTTCAGCGGTTCGCCGTTCGGGGTGGTCAGCCCACCGTCCACGTGCTTGAAGTAGAGGCGTATCCGGTTGCCCTCGCGCTTCATGTGGCTGTAGATGGGACCGGAGTACTCTATCTTCCTGCCGTAGGCGATTGCCAGCGCGTTCAACGCCAGCCGTTTGCCTACATCCTGCTTGTTGCGCGGGTGAATATCGTCCGCCTCGCCGATGTCAATCGCCACCGCCATGCCGGTTTTGGGCAGGCGCAGGGTCATCAGCTGCGCCTCGCGCAGCTCCGCCCATGCGCTTTCGCCCGGTTCGGGCTTCGTTGCCATGAAGTTCGCCAGCTGCACAAACAGGAAGGGGAAGTCGCCTTGTCCCCACGCCCTGCGCCAGTCCTGAATCATGGCGGGGAAGAGCGTGCGGTACTCGTACGCTCGCCCAGCGTTGGACTCGCCCTGATACCAGATGGCACCCTGAATGGCGTAGGGCACAATGGGCATTATCATCGCGTTGAACAGCCCGCTGGGTTTCCACGGGTTATTTCGTGGGGGCGTCGGTCGATTGGGGCGAGGCGGCTCAGGCTTTCCCTCGACACGCGCTCTGGCGGCGGCTTCTTCCCACGCCGTCATCTGCTGACGAAACCGCCGGATTGCCTGCGGGTAATCCTGCACGGCGCGTTCCCAGTTTTGCAGAATGGGACGCAGTTGCGGGGTTGATTCCAGCGTGCTTCGGCTTGTCCACGACTCGGCAGGTGTGCCACCCCACGCGCTCTGTATCATGCCGACGGGCACGTTCAACGCCTGATGCAGTTCGCGAGCGAAGAAGTACCCTACCGCCGAGAAGTTTCGCGCCGACTCGGGCGTGCACACGCGCCACTCCCCGCCGGAAAGGTCCTCCTGCGGCACGTCGGCTATCGCTTTGGGAACCATAAACAGACGAATCTGCGGGTAGTTCGCCGACGCAACCTCCTGCTCGGCGTTGCGGGCAAGGAACAGGGGCCACTCCATGTTGGACTGTCCAGAGCACACCCATACCTCGCCGACCAGCAGGTCGCGGAGCACAATGGTGTTGTTGCCCGTCACAGTCATCTCAAACGGACCGCCTGCGGAACCGGCCTTCAGGGTCACTCGCCACCTGCCGGTGCGGTCCGCCGTGGTGGATACCTTTTGCCCACGAAACTCTACCGTTACCTTCTCCCCTGGCTCGGCGGTTCCCCACACGGGTATCGGCTTACCTCGTTGCAGTACCGCATGGTCGCCGAAAATCCTGGGCAGACGAACATCCGCCGATGCCATGCAAGCAACGGCAAAGGTCAACAGCGCAATACACAACCATCTGTCTGCGTGACGCATGTTTGAACCTCCCTTTACAGTTTTAGCTCCACTTCCGTATCTCCAGTTATCTGCACGATCAGGTTACCTCCATCGGACAGATACTGATTGGGCGGGGAAAGGGTTATCGGATTGCCGTTGACGCGAACTTCTGGCGCACGCGACGACCTGTTGACCAGCAGGAAGCAGGGGCGCTTTGTCCACGGCTTCACGCGGAAGCGCACGCGCGTGCGAGAATCGCTCAGTACCTCTATCGCACCGGGGGCATGTAAAATTAAACCGCTGTTCCGAAGCACGTGGTAGTCGTATACTGGACTCAGCCCGTAAAGGCGTACGGCGTTTGCCTGCACCGTTCCCGGATTGATGGCGGGACCGTCACCGCGCTGTTCACGTAAATGAGAGAAGTCAGGCAGTAGCCCTTTGCGCTCCGGGTCGTCCTGCTTCCACGTGTGCTGAATGCCCGCGGCGGTGATGCCGTCAGCGAGTTGTTTCCAGTGTGCACGCGGCTCCAGCCGTGCCAACCAGTAAAGGGCATCGGCGTACACCAGCCCGCACCACTGCACGGGCTGTCCGAACCACACGGGAGCCTGCCAGTTTGTCGCGCCCAGCACGGCAATCACGCTGTAGGATCCCACCTTTTGTCCGGTGGGATTGATCAGATAGAGCATGGGCACTCCTGTCCATGCCCAGTAGCGTGCGCGGCGCAGGTATTCGGGGTTGCCCGTCAGCTCGTATCCCAGCACATACGCCTTCACCAGATGAGCGGAGGCCAGAATGTCCGGAGTATGCAGGGGCATTTCCCATGTCTGCGCGCCGCGCGGAACCGTGTTGTCAAAGCGCTTCAGCTGCTCCAGTCGCTGGATTGCCTGCTGGATGATTTCTCGGTCGCCGCAGAAGACCGCCATCTCCAGCAGGCGTGCCAGCACCGCTGCGGTCAATCCGTTCGCCGTGCGTTCCCAGTGCGTGCGGGCATAGTCGGGACCGCCGGGGCGAGGGGTATACAACACGGTGCCATCTGGCTGAAACTGCTGAAGCAGTTCCTGTGCACTGCGCCTCGCCGCCTGAATCGCCTCCGCCACCGAGCCATAAAGCAAAGGCGTCACCGGGTAGGCAACGTGTGACACGCGACTGAAGAGATACTGCTCCCGCGCCACCGCGGCGATGGCTTCCTGAGCGGTCTGTTTCAGCGTCTGTGCCACCTGTTTGTCGGCGATGTGTTCGGCAATCCACTCCATCCATACGGCAGCGTCGCCGGCGGGTTGCGGACCGAAACCCGGCCAGTAGGCATGTCGGTAGAAGTTGCCTTCGCGAATGCGAGACTCCAGCCAACCCTCAGCAGCCAGCTTCAGGTAGCCCTGCGCGTCCAGACCGGTGTCGGGAACAGGGGGCAGACCTCGCAGGCGCACATATTGCTGTACCGCCGGGATGACGGTATCTCCCTCGCCGCCGATGATGACTGCATCCAGCACCAGCGGCTTGTTTGACTCAATCGTTTCGGGGTAGTAGGGCAAAAGATTCCCCTCTTCGCGGTTATCGCCGTTGGAACCGGGGAACAGCACGCCCATCACGTGCCCGTATGAACCGAACAGGCGGTCCGGCGAATCGAACAGGGCGCAGAAGTGGCTTGCGGGCTGCCATATCATGCCTACGTAGCGACGATCCGCCTCAACCACCATCATCGGCACGGTGATTTTCAGGCTGTCGGGAACCTGCCTTTTGGAGCCGGGACCGATGATATCCGCTTCCGAACTGCTCGGCTCGTTTTCCAGATACTCCAGCCCGGGGAACAACGCCTGATGTTTGTCGCCTCCGGGTGTAAGCGGCGGCACGGGGTTCTCTTCGAAGAGGCGTGCTCCCGTGAAGAGCACCAGCATGGGCAGGAAGTACACCGCTCTATCGCGGTCGACGGTTACCACCGTGCGTACGTTGATAGCGCCCTTTTCGGTGCCGGGTGTAAAGACCTGCTCGATACGCCAGTTTGCTCCGTCAGGGTCGGTGAACGCGCAGGTAAGAGATGCTCGTTTACTGTCGCCGCTGATCTGGCACTCTGCCCGTTCATCCAACCTTATCCAGCGCACGCCTTGCGGGGTTTCGTAGCAGAGCTGCGCGGTGTTCCAGCCGATAGCCGTCGGCTTGCCCTTCACCGCGACGGTGAACGCGCCCGGAGCCTGCGCTCCGAACGACAGCACAAGCTCGCCCGAAGCGATAACTGGAAACGACGCCCGCCTTTCTGAAACGGCGCGAGGCGCCTGCCACGTGGGAAGGGACGGCGTGACTCGTGGGGAGAAGCGAACATAGGCGATGACGCACTTCCCCGACGTGCCCGGCGGGTCGATGCGTATCCACGAGCGGCGAGCCAGCGCGGGCAGAGGCATTTTCAGGGTCACCCAGTCGGTGCTGTTAACATAGCGGCGCACGGAACGCGATTCACTGCTACCCTGTCCTTCGCTCGCGTAGAAGATTTGCAACATCCCTGTCTGGTCGCTTTTGAGACGAATCTCGATCCAGAGGGGTACTCCCTGGGGGTATTCGCGAACAGGACCGTGAGTGTAGGGGTCGTACCCGCTAATCTCAATCACCATGCCTTCCGGCGATGGGCTAATACGTGCAATATGGTGGGTGGCTTGCCACTCGGCAACGGCTTCAGGGCGGGTGAAATCGAACGATGGCAAATCCTGTGGAGACTGCCCTGCACAGGCGGTGCAAAGCAGTAGCCCCCCAATCAGGAGCATCACGGGAGAACACATCATCGCTCAGGGCCTCCTTTTCACTGAACGGGTTCACCACTGCCCTAATTCGATGCTTTGGTCTATTTCCCTGCCGTTCGCACAAAAAACGCTACGCCCACCGCAACGGCGCACCCGAGCAGTGATAGATACAGCCCCGTGCGGAAGGTATCCGGTTCGTATCGCAAAACGATACTCGAGGCAGGGGAAGCGAGGCTAATCTGTCGAAAGACGCCCTCGTGCAAGCGGAAGGTCGCAGGATTGCCCTCCACGCACACCCGCCAGCCGGGGTACGCGGTATCAGCCAGCACCAGGTCACCTGCAGGCACATTCAATATCTCTACCTGCTGAGGCGATGCGTCTCTGACGGCAATCGGTGTGCCCGATGGGTGAAGCCAGGCTCGCGCAGACTGGTAGGGCAGGGGGAACACGCGCCATTCATCCGCGGTTCTGCCCGTGGCGATACTGCCGATACCCGCTTTCCGGAATGCATCGAGCAGCTGGCTATCCTCGGGGGCGCGTTTCCACCACTGCGACAGGTAGACGTAGTGCCGCACCGCTCGCTTCACCGGCACCGGTTCATAGCCCGACCCCTCCGATAGCCCCCATATCATGCCGATATTGGAACCCAGCATCTCCTGCCAGCGGCGGAGGTAGTCAGGCGAGTTGGAGCCGTAGTCCAGATAGCTCACATACTTGCGCCACATGGGAACCTGATCGGGCACGAGGAGCCTGCCTCGCGACTGCGCGACCACCTGGGCAGAACGGGGCGGCTGGGCAAAGACATCGGCGTCGCAAGTGGGATTGGCGGGGAACGCCAGCGGCAGGAGTTCAAACAGCAAGAGCATCATGCCCATCCACCAGCGGCGCGAATTGGGCAATCGGAGGATAAACAAGGCAAGGAGCGCAATCACAACCGCCCGACCACATCCTGCTATGGCGGTCTCGTGGGCAGAAGCGACAAGAGTGGGCGAAACGGTCTCCGGTCGGCTGGCGCGAATCACGTCATGCCGTGCCGCCCACTCTATCATGTTCGCGCCGTGCCACTTCCAGACAACCATCAGTACAAGCAATATGAACGGTAACCAGAACCATTTGCGCGACAGGCGCAGCCTTTCCCAGCCCATGCCAGCAGACACGCACAGCGCGAAGTCGGTGATGACCAGCCAGCGTGCGGGGTCATGGAACGCCTTCATGCCCGGCAAAGCGTAATAGGCGAGAAAGTACAGTCCCCCCGCTGTGCCGAGCGCCAGCCAGAAAGTCAGCAGGGCGACCACCAGCCAAAACCGCCCTTCGGGACGAGCGCGCCAGGCGGTAATCGCCGCCATCAGCGGCAGGATGCCGATCGTGCAGGCGACCTCCCAGTAGTTGCCTCTGCCCAGCCAGTTGCCCTGCCACGGCGCACCGTAGAGGTCGGGCACGAAGAGAATGGGAATCTGTTCGGGACGCAGGGCAAAACGGTCGGCGCCCCACACGGAAAGATTAACGCGAGGTGTTTCGCGCAATAGCTGAAGCATGGGAACCCAGTGTACGGCGGAAAGTAACACTCCGCCACAGACGCTGACAGCAGCGTACGCCAGCGTGCGCCGCGCTTTTTGTCCTGTGTACCACCGCCACAGGAGCCACGCACCTGCCAGCAAAGACGCCATATAGGCGACCTGTGCGTGCCCCGCCAGCCACATCAGCGCGAACACTATCGCCGGCACGGTGCTCGTTGCGGTGTTCGGGCGCTGCACCATCTGCTCCACCGCCCACATCAGCCAGCCAATCAACGCAATCGCCTGAAACATGCCCGGAAACTGAGCACGTGGTACGAAGGCTCCGCACAGGGTCCAGGCGGTGCTACCCAGCAGTGCGGAGCGGGAGTCCATTCCCAGCGCACGCAGAAACAGCCACATGCCCACACCGCCCAGCCACAGGTGTATTACCGCGTTCCACGCGAGATAGTGCGCCGGGCTCAGCAGGGGGAGCAGAAGCGTGGAGGGGTAAAACAGCCACTCCTGCGGGTTTCCGATAAAAGGCTGACCCCAGAGGATGTGTGGGTTCCACAGAGGCAGGATACCCCGCGTGAGCCACTGATGGGCAAAGCTGGTCATCGGGAGGAAGTAGAGCATGATGTCGCCCCAGTAGAGCACCTGTTGCGCCAGGGCGACCTTCCAGAAAACACATACCGCTACGAGGGCGAGCCATCCCATCGCAGCGGCATGTTGCTTGCGGTGTGACACCGCAGCTCACCGACTATTTCGGACTGGCTATAGCAACAAGCAAGCTGACCACGAAGAAGCCGACGGCGATGTATCGCGTAACCATCGCCAGTTGCTCATCGCGCCCCAGCTTGCCGCGAAATTGCGAACTGACCTGTCCGCCCACCGTGCCCGACAGCCCTTCATGCCGCGTGGTTTGCATCGCGACGATGAAGATGAGGGCGATGGCAAGCAGAACCTGTAAGATAATCAGAACGGTGTACATTTACACTCTCCTGCGCGTATTTCGATGCGCTGTTGCCGTACGGGTGGATGCCAGAACACGCCGCGCATTGAACCGTTCCTTGCGTGGTTCAGACGCCAAATCGGTTTCCAACGCCGACTGACTGTCATCTACCGTGGCGTAGGGTTCTTCGGGGCTCGGCGCGACGTTCACGTCGTCCGCTGGTACCTCGCTTTGCGAGACCGTCTGGTCCAGGTAACTGCCTCCGTAGCTGGAGCTGTAGTCGGTATAGCTCCGTCGGGTGGAACTGCTATAGTCGGTGTCCAGCGAAAAGGTGTTCACGATGTCGTTGGACGCGCGACGGAACTCTCGAATCGCGTTGCCCAGCGAACGACCTATCTCGGGCAGCTTCTTCGGACCGAAGATAATCAGCCCGATGATCAGTATCATCATCACTTCGCCAAAGCCGAGGCTCCCGAACATCCTTCACCCCTCTTTTCCACAGCGCATCTCCAGCTGTTTATTTTACCACAGTTTAGTAAAGGCGGGCTATGCTTCCACCTGTATCTGTGGGGGATTCACAAAATCCTGCCATCTCTGGGCAATGCGCCCCTCGCTCGCGTTTCCTCTATGAATACATACGCGAAAACGCCAGCGCAGGCTCTCACCTTTCGGCAGGGTGTACTCGCCGTTCTCCTTGCCTCCTGTGAACACTGAAAGCCCGAAGGGATTGACCGTCATCAGACCGTAGTCACGCACATGCCACCACGCCGGGTGACGGAAGCTGGATGGATGTTGCATGATGGCGATGCCGACAGGATAATCTTCCACCTGCCCGCTGTAGTCGCACCAGTGCGCGCGCTTGCCCCATGTCTGCGGCTCGTTGATGCCACCTTCCGAGTTTTCAATGCGCCCGCCACGCGGTACGTCCATTGAAGATGCAACCCTCACCGAGAGGATACCCCCCTCTTTGGTGTCCCCGAAGTGCACATCAACTTCGGTTGCCGTCAGGGTAACCTCAACGTCCATCAGATGCTCCTCGTCGGGCTGGGGGAACACCCGCACCTTCAGGTACTGTTCCAGTATCTTTGTGCCCTGTGCATCCGTCCAGTCGCTGAGGGTCTCGAAGCCTCCGCAGACGTTTCCGCTGTAAGTGCTGAGCGTTTGTCGGTGCAGAGTATAGCCATGCCCGGGCTCTTCACTCCAGTTGTCCACGCCGTTCACATCGCCAAAGGCAATCCACATGGAACGGTGATGCACATGGTCGGTGGTTTCTCCGGGCACATCGTGGCTCATCGGGTAGTGACGGGTGACGCTGGCGCCACCAGGCCCCCGCACGGGATAGAAGCAGGGACGCGCGGGGTTGCCGGATTTGATGTATGCCGTGAACAGTTTGCCGTCTGTGTAGATGGCTATCCGATCCTCGCCCTCTTCGACGCTGACGCGATAGGGATGCTCGCCCTCTTCCCGCTCTACCGTCGCCTGAACGGCCTGACCTGCCGGGATTTCAGGGATGACGCACCACAGTCCATCATCCGTGTACTGAGCTGGCAGGCGCAGGTTCCCGATGTTCAGCCAGTATGCTCCCTCAGCCTTTGGTATCCCAGTCAAAAGGAGGGGACAGTAATACCGCGGCGTCTCCCCAGCCTGAATCGTCAAGACGGTTTTCATGAGTATTCACCTCCGTGCTACTCCTATCTGTTCGTGGCGTGGTAAAGGGTCTCCTGCCGCTACAGGCTCTGCAGAATCTGGGGCAGCTCGGTGAGCGAGCAGATGTGAGCAAGGGGGGAGCCGTCAGAGTGACCGGCACAGGGGTCGGCGTCTGTTCGCCACTCCTTGGTGTAAATGCATCGCATTCCTGCCCGGGAGGCGCCAATCATATCAGCACACCAGTCGTCTCCCACATATATTGCCTGTTCTGCGGATACCCCTAACCGGTATAGGGTAAGTTTGAACAGTGCTGGATGGGGCTTTACGATTCCCACTTCCGCCGAGACCATCACGGAAGCAAAGGACTGGGAGAGCCGGTGACGGATCAGCACTCGGTGCACGCATGGGCTATAGGGATAGTTGGAGAGCACAGCCAACAGGTATCGCTCGGACAGGACGCGCAACAGCGTAGGAAGGTAGGGAGCAGGTTGCATTGCGCTTTCCAATCCCACAGCGTATTGCCTCATCATCCGATAGACCGTTTTGGGATTGGGAGGATAACCGGTCAGGCGGTGCCAGAGAGTTGCCATTCGCTCGTAAAAGTCGTTTTCCCGGAGATGTGGCAGGTTCCGCTCGTACTGTTCGTCACGGATACGCACATAGTGCTGGACGAAAGCGTCGAACGGTACGTGAGGCGCCTGGGCATGTACCACATGGTACACCGTCTGCAAAGTGCGCAGAAACTCCTGCTCCCGCAGAGGAACGAGTGTGTTGACGAAATCAAAAATGACTGCCCGTACGGTGCTGTGAGGCGGCAACCCTGCTTACTCCTTCGGTATCAGATCCCGTAGCTGGCTATCCACCCGCTGCAACCCTGCGACATCTTCCACCTGGCGATAAAGGCGTCTGGCGAAATGGAAAGCGTTGATTGCTCGCACGATTTGCTCCTGCTGTTTCGCCAGCAAGCCGATGTGCTCCATGCACATACCTGCCTTTGCCAGCAGGTTGTGCGCGGCAAAGGTCTCGTACGCGCTGGCAAGAAGCTTCTGTGCGGTTTGCAGGTTGCCGGCGTGTGCCAGCGCGATACCCAGCTCCAGGTTAGCCTCCGCCACCGGTAGGGTAGCGTTCCACTCATTCTGCAGCAGGTTTTTCGCCCATCGTGCGTAGGCAATCGCCTGAGCATAATCACCCTGCCGGTTATAGCACCGTGCGAGCTCGATATAGCACAACGCGCGGTCAAATGAGGAAGCCGGGGACTTCTCCAGCCGTCGGAGGGCGGAACGCAGGAAGGCGATTGCCGTGCCATAGTCGGCGTGCGCAATACGTTCTCGCGCCATGTGTAACCTGGCAATCGCTTTGCGGTGTATCTGCTGTGGCGAAGTGCTCATTGTCGCACGTTTTCCAGCCTGTCCACCTATATTATACCGCAAAACGTTCCTACTGCGTCCTCCCCAGCGGGATATTCGCTTTGACCGTTCCCGCACGATCGTGGCGAGCGGTGACCCTGACCTCTCCTCCCACGGGAGCACCAACAACCCATTCCACCTTCAGCCGGTCCTCTGTCGGGTCCGCTGCCCACCCGATAGGTGCGCTGGATTTATACGCCCGCCCCTCCAGCTGTCCCAGCTCCTCGCGCAGCTTACCGGCTTCCAGCGTTGCTCCCTCCGGCAGCTCAATTTCGCAAACCACCCCGCGAACTACCTTGTTCTCCAGCGCGGTTTTGGTCACGTAGGTGGGTAGCCAGCCGGTATTGTGCACCACAAGGCGAATACGGTACGTGTCCTCGCCCAGCGGTATTGCCCTCGCCTCGTATATCTCCAGACGTGGAGAAATTAATCCCTGCCAGATTACCCAGTCGGCAAGTGGGGCAATCTCCTTTTCCAGAAACGCCGGTGGGGGATTGCGGAAGGCATACAGAGCATCCCAGCCCCCCAGCTCAATTTCGCCTAATTGTGAGTGCGTAAACTTATACCAATCTATGTACCCTTTGCCCTCCAGCTTCTCATCGCTCCATTTCAGCATCTTCAGGTCGTCTTCAAAGGGATGCTCACGATACCAGTCGATAAACTTGTAATCGGTAATGCCGGCTTGCCTCTGCGGGCTCCAGATTTCCACCGTCCACGCAAACACCCCGAGGTGCTCATACATCCAGTCGTCAAACACGCCTGTAATCACCTCGTTGGGGTGGTAGCGGAAATCGTGGTACACCGAGATGTTGGGGTAGCCGGTCAACTCGGTTCCCTTTTGCCCGATTTTCTGGTACGTCCACAGGTCCTCGGCAGGAAACTTCTCGTCGGGCTTGTCGCTGAAAGGACGCAGGAGCAGGCCGCCATAGGTATGGAAGGTTACGGCGCCGGTGATGTTCGGGTGTGAGGCGATGAACTGCGCAATCGCACGCACTTCTGGTTCCGATGTCGGGAAGGGACCTGCGCCGCGCTGCTCTTTCTCCTGTCGCCAGTTTGCAGGGAAGTTACGGTTCAGATCCAGCCCTTCCTTCTTGCGTTGAAGGGGTATCAGCACTCCATCGTAGTTATCTATGACCCCCTCGGGGAGCAGACGGTAATACTGTCCGCCGGTTTCGGTCGGATCGCGCCGCACCATCAGGCGCGGTTCATCCGGCGAGATTTTCCATGCCCCGTTTGGGTCTGGAATGCGCATGGTCAGCATTCGCCCATCGCCGTCGATGTCTTCCTGTCGCAGTCCTTCAATAGGGTCCTCATCATAGGGATAGGGACGAGTGCTGGAGCGAATGAGTTTGGGCTTATCTGCCAGCGCCCACTCCGCCCCATCGGGATTGACCCGCGGGCACAGATAGAAGGCGCGAGTGTCCAGAGCGCGAGTAATATCGGGGTCCTGTCCATACTGTGTGCAGAGCTTATTCAGCAGATAGAGCACGGCACTGGACGCAGAGACCTCCGTAGCGTGAATATTGCCGTCTACCCAGAAAGCGGGCTTTTCCGCGTCCGCGCCTGTTTCAAAACGGGTAACGGTCACCACCCAGATGTCACGTCCTTCGTAGCTTTTACCTGCGCTTTCTACCCTTACCAGGTTAGGGTATTCTTCTGCAAAAGCGTGCACAATCTGCGTCAACTGCTCATAGCGATAGAAGCGGTCAAAGGCAATCTCCGGCATGATACTCCTCCACAGCTTAGCGGGATTCGAGCGTATTGGAAGCATTCTGCGCGCGCTGTTCCAGTTCCTGCGCGATGAGCGAGTGTACCCGGCTGAAAGGGAAGTGGTCACCGGGGCAGTAGGTCTGGTTGACGTCACGATGCCGGCGTACGTTCTGCAGGGGAATATCGTACTTGCGCATTAGCCGCGCGCACAGCTTGACCAGCGAGCGGATCTGCGCCTCGGTCGGCTGTTTGGGACTTCGCCTGCCGTTCCACCGTCCATGGCTGTCGAAGTCACCGACGACACAGATACCCAGATACCGCTGATTATAGTAAGTGATGCCGGAATGGGCGCCCGGGCAGTTCTCCGGTCGTCCTGCCTGAACCCTTCCATCCGGCAGTATCACGTAATGATAACCTATATGATAAGTTTTTCCCTCACAAACTATATCAAAACCTCGTTGCCGATGCATCTCGTCTAGCTTTTTCGCGTCCACCATGCGTCCCTTCAGTCGGAAGGGCGTGGCAGAATGGTGCAGCAGAACGCCTTCTGGCGTTGGCGGACGAACGGGGATAATGCGTTTGACCACTGGAGGCA
>CAZOGB010000075.1:0-15966 GCA_964579145.1 uncultured bacterium
TAAACCTGCTTGAGCAGGTTTCGTTCTGTGTAGCCTGCGATTTCCAATCGCAAGGGCACGATAAAGAGGAGAGGCAATCCTGCAACTGGAAGTTGCGGGCTGTTGTGGAATGCTGAAGCATGGCTTCAGCACTCCATACAACCTGCGCCAGCAGGTTTCGCTAAGTGTAGGCTGCGATTTCCAATCGCAAGGTTGGTGTAAAAAGAAAACACCCCTGCAACTGGAAGTTGCGGGCTACCCATGACGAAGCCTCCTGCGGAGGCTAACCTTTTTGTAGTGCTGAAGCTTGCTTCAGCGGTCAATAACCTGCGTCAGCAGGTTTCGTTTTGTGTTGCCTGCAATTTCTAATCGCAAGGTTGTCTTAAAAAACATCCCTGCAACTGGAAGTTGCGGGTTTTGGAGTGCTGAAGCTTGCTTCAGCAACCTATAACCTGCTTCAGCAGGTTTCATTCTGTGTTGCCTGCGACTGCCAATCGCAAGGGCAGATGAAAAGGAGGGCAAAGCCCTTCCGACCTCGCCGCCCGCTTTGCAATCGCCCCTACCATCTGCTACAATCAGGATACGGGGGCGAACATGAGCCTGTTCGAGCAGAAAAGCCTGTACCAGACCGAGGCGGGGGCGCCGCTGGCTGCACGCATGCGCCCGCGCACGCTGGAGGAGTTCGTCGGACAGGAGCACCTGGTCGGCGAGGGCACGGCTATCCGCAAAGCCATTGAAAACGACCAGCTCGGCTCGGTGATTTTCTGGGGGCCGCCCGGCTGTGGCAAATCCACGCTGGCTCGCATTATCGCCGCGCACACCCGGTGTCATTTCGTGGAGTATAGCGCGGTGACCAGCGGCGTGGCAGAGGTGCGCCGGGCGATTGAAGAGGCGCGTCATCGCCGCCAGCTGCACGGCCAGCGCACCATCCTGTTTGTGGACGAAATCCATCGCTTCAACCGCGCCCAGCAGGACGCTTTTCTGCCCCACGTGGAGGACGGCACGATTATCCTGATGGGGGCAACCACCGAGAACCCCTATTTTGCCATCAATGCGCCACTGCTCAGCCGGTCGCGGGTTCTGCGCTTCGAGCCGCTGACCGAAGAGCACCTGCGCATCATCGTGGAGCGCGCGCTGAAGGATGAAGAGCGTGGGCTGGGTGGGCTGAAGGTCAGGCTCCCGGACGAGTGCATGAGCTACCTCCTGCGCATCGCCAACGGGGATGCCCGCGTTGCGCTGAACGTGCTGGAAAGTGCCACCGCGCTTGCCGAACCGGACGCACAGGGAGAACGGCTGATTACCATGGAGATGCTGGAGCAGGTGGTGCAACAACGCGCCGCCCGCTACGACCGCGAGGGCGACGAACACTACGATACCATTTCTGCCTTCATCAAGTCCGTGCGCGGTTCCGACCCCGACGCCGCTCTGCACTATCTGGCGCGGATGATTCGCGCCGGTGAAGACCCCCGCTTTATCGCCCGGCGACTGGTTATCCTCGCCAGTGAGGACATCGGCAACGCGGACCCCCACGCCCTGCTGATTGCGGTGGCGGCGATGGAGGCGGTGCAGTTTATCGGTATGCCCGAGGCGCAAATCACGCTGGCTCAGGCGACCACCTACCTTGCCTGCGCACCCAAGAGCAACGCCAGCTACATGGCGCTGAACAAAGCCCTGCATGACCTGGAGACACAGCCGCTGGCTCCGGTGCCTCTGCACCTGCGCGACGCCAGCTACCCCGGCGCCCAGCAACTGGGACACGGCAGAGACTATCTCTATCCGCACAGCTACCCCGGTCACTGGGTGGCACAGCGCTACCTGCCCGAAGGGAACTGGAACCTGCCCTACTACGAGCCGTCCGATAACGGCACCGAACGCAAAATCAAAGAGCGACTGAACCGCTTGCGTGAGCTCCTGCAGAGCCACCTCTCCAGCCTAGAAACCGCTCCAGACGGGACCGCGGGCGAACCCGATGAATCCACGTGAGCCTTCTCATTTTGGATTGGGCTTGAGCACCTCGCGCAGTCGCTCCTCCAGCGGCGGCAGAGGCTCGTGCGCATAGCCCGGCTCGCACTGATACCAGTAGGTGGTCACCGTATAGTCCACCCAGCAACCGCCCGCGTCCCGTCGCTTGCGCACCTGATGATGGAGGTCCTGCGCATCCCGAAACTCGTGCTTCCAGTTCACCCGCCACTGCAGGTCGCGCTCAAACCGAATGGGGTTAATCGGGTGGAAGCGATAGATGCTTAACTGCGCCGGGTCCAGGTGACGCACGTAGTTGATGCCCGCATACAGCCCGGCGAAGGTGCGCTGGAAACCCCAGCTGAAACCAAACGAATCTTCGCTACCCAGATAGTCATAGCGCGACTGTGCTTCGCCGTCCACGTACACGCTGTTGTTGCCCTCCATGACGAAGTGGAACTCGCGAGAGAGCGGTTCATCGGTGCACACGCTCCACGCCCTGCCAACCAGATGCCCCTGCGCCTGCACCCGGAAGAACAGCTCATCGCTGTCTCTGCTCAGCTGGAAGGCAAACCGTCGCCATGTGGCGTGCAAATATCCGATATCCTGTGGCAATTCGGGAAGCAACTGATACTCCACGAAGCTGTAGTTTGCCATGTCGTATGGCGTGTCGTTACGCAGGAGTATCCTTGCCGAGCGGCGGAAGGGCATGGGAAGGTGGGCGTTGTACGATTCGGGCGCCTTCTCCACCCACAGGCTGGTGAAGTGCATGGCTTTGCCTGCGCACCCGTCGGCAAAGAAGTCGCCTAGCGGCACGCACACCGACGGCTCGGTACTGCCGTCAAAATAGGCTAACAGCACCACACCTCGCGCGCTCAAAGCCCTGCGTTCCGCGTCGGACAGGTGCGCCGTTTGAGGAGTGGCAATCACCAGGTGCTGGGTGGTGTGGATGCAGGTAATGACGCCACAGCCCTCTATTTCCACAATCGGAATGGTGACGCCTGCCTTCAGCGGCTGGAGGTTAGGATAGGCGTCGTAGCACCAGCCGCCGTTGCCCATGCCCGAGCGCACCCCGCTTTGCATCCGGGAAATGTCCGTCCACCACATGCTCTTTCGCTCCTCCATCTGTCAGCAGGTTTCTGCGATAGTTCGCTCGACACGGGGAGAGGCTCCTGCCGGGCGATGGCTCTTTGCAGGAACTTCTCTGCCGAGCGCGAATCGGGAGACGGTATGAGACGCAATCATCTGTTATGGGCAGTACTGGGCGTCTTTCTGTGTGTGAGGGTGGGTGGCGCAGGGCAGTCGCCTCCCGCACAGAAGGATACCCGTCGATTCATCCGGGTGTACAGCGCTCCATCCTCCGCGGAAGCCCTTCTGCAGGCGTCAAAACCGGGGGCGCGTCTCGCCCTCAGCTTCGGAGGCGCAAACCCCGACTGGCTGAGCACCCTTCGGCTTCTGGGCTTCTCGGTGTGGCAGTACGATACCGACCATCTTTCCAGCAACGAGGTGGCACCCGGGCAGTGGGACTGGACATCGGTAGAGGAGGTCTACCAGCGGGCGCGTGAAGAACGGTTCCTGTTCGCCCTCTTTCCACATTACGCCTTCCTGCCAAAGTGGTATATCGAGAAGGAGAAGCCTGCGCTCACCCGCTGTGTGGAGCATGGAGAGGAAATCCTCGCCATCTCGCCGTGGGAACCGGGATTAGCCAGATGGCTGGACCGGCAGTGGTCTGCGCTGGCGAAGCAGTTCGGCGGCTCCAAGCCGCGCGTGGACGCGCTCGTGCTGGGCATTCACGGCGACTATGGTGAGGCGGGGCTGTTTACGGGGGCGCGAATGGCGTCGCGTGAACAGCGCGAGGACTGGGAACGGCGGTTCGGCAAGGCACACAATCACAAGGGCTTCTGGTGCGGCGACGAGAAGGCGCAGGCAAACTTCCGCCGAGCCATGCTGCGCAAGTACGGCGACCTCGCCGCGCTGAACAAAGCGTGGGGCACGCAGTTTGCCAAAGAGGACGAGATACGCTTTCCTCGCTCCCCCGAAGAGGGCAAACGGTGGTGGCTGGATTTCGTGGGCTGGTATCAGAACGGCGTCACCTATTTCACCGACCTGGTATGTCGGTTGTCTCAGCGTTATTTCCCCAACACCCTGCGAATACTGCCTATCGGTTTTGCCGATGAGGACGTGCGTTATGGCGCAGATATTTCCGCGCTGGTGAAGATTGCGTCGCGCTATGGAGTGGCGGTGCGCTCGGTTCACGCGGGATACCTGCCCCTCGCCGACAACGAGAGTTTTCTGCTGGCGCGGATTGCTTCTGCCTGTCGCTTCTACGGCACGCCGCTGTGGCTGGAGTCTCCGGGCAAGCTGGACGCTCGGCGCCAGGCGGAGGCTCTGTACGAGGCGATAGCACAGGGCGCGTGCGGCTACTATGACTGGGCGGTGAACCCTGCGACCAACGAGCCGGTGTACGAACAGAACCTGCGCTACCTTACCGTGGGGCGGCCGGTGGTGGACGTTGCCATGTTTTTCCCGTCAACCGCCGTGCGGCTGGCGGACGTCGGTCAGGCGCCCACCATGCGAAACGGTTGTGCGAAGGCACGCGACCTGTTCGCCTTTGACATCGTGGACGAGCGCATGATTCGCGACGGCGCACTGGAGCGATACCGCCTGCTTGTCTTCTGGGAGGGGCAGGTGGTGGAACAGGATGTGCTGGAGAAGATTGCCGAGTGGGTGCGAGCAGGTGGGGTAGTCGTCGCCTACGATTTCGGCAAGGTGACCAGCGTGGAAGGCGATGGCTCCACCTGGCGCGACCTGTTCGGCTACGCAGGCAAATTACATCCCCTGAAGCCCACTTTGAAGGGGGAGATCCCGGCAGGGGGATATGTACTGCGCATGGATGACCCCGCGGTGAACGACCTCCTGCAGGGAGAGTGGTCGCCGCCGCAAAAGCAGGGCGAACGCACCTGGCGATGGACGGGAGCGAACGCTCAGGTAAACCTGCCGCTCAAGCAGGGACGCTTCTATAGCCTGACCATTCGCGCCATCCTGCCCGATGGAGGAAAGCCGCTGCGCTGTGCGGTGCGTCTGGGACAGAACGTGCTGGGATACCTGGACAGCCCGGGCGAGACGGTGTACAAGTTCGTCGTTCCCGCGGAGTGGGTGAAGGCGGACGAGTGGACGACGCTGGCGTTTCGCATCATCCCGCCCGAGGATGCGAAGACCGGGCGTGGTGTGCAGATAGCGGAGATTCAGGTCACAGCGGTGGACAGTACAGTACCTCCGCTGGACGGTGCGCCTGCGGTAAGCTACGCTTACCAGATTGACCCACAGGTACTGGCGACCCGCTGGACGCAGCGGCTGGGCAAGGGGTTATGCGTGTTTGTGCCGGTGCGCCGCGCTCAGGACGGTATCTCCGCTTATCTTCAGGTTCTGCGCCAGCTGGTGTATCGCCTGAACGAGCTCTCCCCTGCCCATCACGGCGCCCCGCCGGTGGACAACGAGCCGGACGGCGTATTTACGGCCCTGCTCACCGACCGCATCCTTCTGTTCAATAGCACCAGCCAGCCGGTCACGCGCGACCTGCGTCTGAGCCGGGAGGCTTTCGCGGCGTACCCGCAGATACAGACCCCACCCTCTGCTCCCGTTCGTGTGCAGATACCAGCAGGGGGCATCGCCGTTGTTCCCTTTACCAGAGCGCCAGTGGAACTGCTTCTGCAGTGCGAGCGGTTCACCGACCTGCGCGGCAACGCCAGACGCTCTCAGCCCGATTGCGGTCCCGGTACGGGGCAGACCTGTGTGTGGCTGCCTGCCGGAAAGTCCATTCGTACGCGATTTCCGGTGGAGGTAGCTGGCAAGTATACGCTTTTTGTGCGATGTGTGGCGGATGGCAATTTAGTAGCGCCGCGCGTGGTGTTGAACGGCAAGCCGCTTCGAGTGGAGAAGGCTCCCGCTATACCCGGCATGGACGTGCTGCGGGCGGAGGCGGTATCCCTTCAACCCGGCACGCACACGCTGGAGCTGGAAGCGCCTGCCTCCGCGAGCTGCGCCGCCGATTTCGTCATCCTGAGCACCGACCCCAGCATCGCCGGCTATCGCTTCGCAAAGAAGTAGGCAGGCACGGGCGTAGGCAAGGACTTCTGGAACAGGCTGTATAACGTATGATCTGTAACCGTATGTATAGCATTCCTGATCTATGGAGGTCAACATGGCACAGTCGGCACAGCGCAGGCTCCCTGCAGCCACTCCACAGAAGCTGCCCCGGTGGCGCGGATTCAACCTGCTGAATAAGTTCCATCGCGACTGGAACAACCGACCCTTCAGCGAACAGGATTTCGCGTGGATTGCGGAACTGGGCTTTAATTTCGTGCGTCTACCGATGGACTATCGGTGCTGGACGGACCCGGGCGACTGGACGAAGCTGCGCGAGGATGTGCTAAAAGATATCGACGCAGCGGTACGCTATGGACAGAAGCATGGTGTGCATGTCTGCATCAACTTCCATCGTGCGCCCGGCTACACCGTGGCATCGCCGCCGGAGCCGAAACCGCTGTGGACGGACGAAGAGGCGCTGAAGGTATGCTGTTTGCACTGGGCACACTTCGCCAAACGATACAAAGGCATCCCGAACAGCCAGGTCAGCTTCAACCTGTTCAACGAGCCGGCAGGCATCAGCCCGGAGGTGCACCGGCGGGTGGTGGGGCGCGTCGTGGCGGCGATACGCGAACAGGACCCCGACCGCCTTATCATCTGCGACGGGCTGAACTGGGGGCGGAACCCCATTGAAGAGCTGGTTGGACTGAAGGTAGCGGGCGCCACACGCGGCTACGACCCCTTCGTCATCTCGCATTACAAAGCGAGCTGGGTGCAGGGTTCCGACCGGTGGCCCGAGCCCACGCATCCCTGGCGCGAAGGGAACACGGTGTGGGACAAGCAGACAATCTGGGAGCGCATCTACAAGCCCTGGAAGGAGCTGGAGAAAAAGGGCGTTGGCGTGATGATTGGCGAGTTCGGCGCGCACAACCAGACTCCTCACCGGGTGGTCATCGCCTGGCTTCGTGACCTCTTGAGCCTGTGGAAGGAGGCAAACTGGGGCTGGGCGATGTGGAACTTCTACGGCTCGTTCGGTCCGGTGGACAGTGGGCGCAGTGACGTGCGCTATGAGGACTGGCGCGGGCACAAGCTGGACCGCGAGATGCTGGAGCTTCTGCAATCCATGTAGACCGCGAGGGCGCGGCGCCAGCCGCGCCCTCTTGACCACTACACCCAGTGCACCTTCTGAACGCGCGGGGCACGTGCCAGATACCGCTTCGCCTGTTCGGGAGTCATCTCCGGGTTGCGGAACGAGATTCCCGACAGCTTCAGCATCTGGTGGAACGCCTCTTTGTGCGGGCGGATGCCTGCGAACATCTCCTTACCTGCTCCCAGCGCAGTGACCAGTGTCCAGTCGCTGGTATGCTGTGTGCCTATCCACGCGATGCCGTTGTAGTTAGATAGTATCTCTCCCAGCACGCCTATCAGGTTGGCATGGGCGAGATTCAATGCGGGAGCTGGTTTGCCCTGAGCCACGCTGGCAATCACTTCCGCTTCCTCGGGCGTTATCTCGATGCCTGTGACCTCGCGGACCGCCTCGCGCACTTTATTCGCCGTTGGGGTTCCTGCATCGCGCAGTAACTGCTGGATGGCGCCGTACGAGCCTTTCGCCTGTCCCACCCGCTCCAGACATTTCGTGCTGTCGCGATACTCCTCGCCCATGCCGTTCAAGCCGGGATTGGAGTTGCCGTGATCGCTGGTGATAACCAGCAGGGTATCAGGATGTCGCCGCACGAAGTCCACGGCCACGGCAATGGCGTCGTCGAAGGCGAGCTGGTCCCACAACAGGGCGGCAGCATCGTTGGAATGTGCGGCATGGTCCACGCGCCCGCCCTCAATCTGCAGAAGAAAACCGTTGCGCGAGCGGGAAAGGATTTCCAGCGCGGTGCGAGCCATCTCCGCCAGGGTGGGAACCGTCTCCCAGAGCTTCGAGTCATTTCGGTGGTCCACCGTGTACGGCACGTGTCCGCTATAGAACAGACCGAGCACCCTTTCCGGTCGCTCGCGCCCCCGTACCTGGTCGCGTCTCTCCCAGAGGACGTAACCCTTCCGCTGATATTCCGTTATCAGGTCGCGCCTGTCCGAACGCTGTTGGGGGTCAAAGAACCGCTTTCCACCACCCATCAACACGTCCACAACGTCCAGATATAGTTCGGCGATAATGTGCTCATCGTCCCGCCGCGGATGGGCAACGGCAAAGCCAGCCGGCGTAGCATGGGTGATGGTTGTGGTCGTGACCAGCCCAATCTTCTTGCCTGCCCGGCGCATCACATGAGCCAGTGGCGTCAGCTTCGTGCCGTCGGGCAGGACGTTCACCGCTCCATTGAACACCCGCGAGCCACTGCCCCACGCACTGCTTGCTGCCGACGAGTCGGTAACCAGCGAGTCGAGCGAGCGTGTCTCAAACAGTCCTGTGACCGCTTCGGGATCCTGCAGGAGGCGGAACCAGTTTGTGCCCCGTCCCCGAACCATCTGTGAAAACGGCTCCGCCATGCTGGGCACGCCCATGCTCATTCCGTCCGAGACCATAAAGATAATGTTCTTGACCTGCGACGCTCGCCGACGTACCTGCGCGGAGGCTTCGCGTAGCAGTAACCCACCGCCTGTCAGCGCCGCGACGCCTGCCTGTAACAGTTCCCTGCGTGAAAGGTCTGAAGATGCCATTCGCTCCCTCCCGGATTGCCAGCTTTTCTTCCATTATACCTCTGAAAATGTTAAGGAGGAATGAAAGCCTTTGACCCATCTATTGCGCTCAGGTATAATCAGGCTGAAGAGGGAGTGCGGAGGTCAAACGCTATGACCATCACAGTCAAAGAGCTATGGGCGAAAGTCGACCGGCTGGAGGAGGAGCTGGCAGAGCTGCGCCGCCAGCTGGAAAGCCTGAGCGAGAAGGAGCTGGCCCCCGAAGAGCGGCTCGCCTTATGGCAGGAGCGCGTGCGTCGGGAGAATGAGAGGATGCTTCCAAGCATGCGTTCATTCCTTGAACAGTTGGGTATCCCGGAGGATATGAAACCTATCCCCGCGGAACAGCTACAGCAGATGATGATCGAGTCAGGCATCAATCCAGAAGACAATCTGTTCAGCCGAGCCATCATCGAGATGCGCGAAGAGGAGGAACTCGGGAGCTTTGACAAAACACCTCTTCCACCAGGCGATAACCAACTTCACAGCAGGGAATCATCTACGGTCCCTCGGTTCGGAAACTACATCCTGATTACCAGCAGGTCAGAACATCGTGGGACCTTATCGGGAGATACTCCCTTAACAGCACCGATGCTATCATCCTGCGCTGTGCGCTGGACGAAGCCGCGGAACTGCGAATTCTGGGGCATGACCTCGTTCTGGTCAGCGCGGATGCACGCCTGATAGCCGCAGCGCAGGCGGAAGGTCTCCGTACCTTCAACCCCGAAACCGGCGACCGCACTATGCTGGAGGCTCTCATTGCTCCATCACCCCGCTGAATCTGTTTCAGCAATCCATCAGAGCCGGCAGGACTTGCCTGGCGATATTAAGAATGCCGTTAGTGGGCAGGACGGAAACTCTGCCGTAAACGGTTGCAAGGAGGAATGCCATCATGCCTGCAGTCTCCCCTGTCAGTGCGCAGGAAGTGCAGCAGTGGATGTTGCAACGGTTCGCCAGAGGAAGTGTGCCGCCGTTTTCGTTCCTGTACGACGGTAGACCATCAGCGCAGTTACTGCCCGGCTGGCAAATGGAGCACAGAACCCGCCGCATCGACCGTTGGCGCAGTGTGCATATCTTCACCTACACCGACGGCGCCACCGGCTTGCAGTGTGAATGCGAGTGCACGCTGTTCCGCGATTACCCTGCGATAGAGTGGGTGGTGCGTTTCCGCCAGCAACGGTCGCAGGATACCCTGATACTCTCCGAGATTCAGGCGATAGATACCGGCATAGCAGGCGAAGGGAGGTGGACCCTGCACCGCGTGCTCGGAAGCAATGCCCAGCGGAACGATTTCGCGCCGATAGCGGATGTGCTGAAGCGCGGCGACCGGATACACCTCACTGCGGCAGGAGGTCGCTCGTCCAGCGTGAACGCTTTGCCCTTCTTCAACCTGCAGACGGCTGATGGCGGCGTGCTTTTCGCTATTGGATGGTCGGGGCAGTGGTCGGCAGATTTTGTGGCGGAAGAGCGAAACACCGTGCGATTGCGTGCAGGGATGGAGCTGACGCACCTCAAACTGCATCCGGGCGAAGAGATACGCACCCCTCGCGTGCTGTTGCTGTTCTGGCAGGGCGAGGACGAGTTTGAGGGGTTCAACCGATTGCGTCGGTTTCTGTTGCAGTATCATGTGCCTCGCCGACAGGGCAAGCCCGCCGCCATGCCGCTGGCGTTCACCACCTGCGGTCCTCCTGATGAAGCCAATCAGGCGACAGAACAGAACCAGATGGACTTCGCCGCGAGGGTTGCGCCGCTTGGTGTGGAGTACTTCTGGCTGGACGCGGGCTGGTTTGAAGGGCGCTGGCCCAACGGTGTGGGCAACTGGTTCCCCCGCAAGGACGGCTTCCCACGCGGTTTGCGTCCGCTTTCGGACGGGGTGCGTCGGCTGGGCATGAAAGGACTGATTCTGTGGTTCGAACCGGAGCGCGTATTTGAGGGTACATGGCTTGACCGGGAGCATCCCGACTGGCTACTGCGCCTCCCGGGCAACCCCAACCGCCTGCTGAATCTGGGCAACCCATCCGCACGGAGCTGGCTTACTGAGCACCTCTCGCAGATGATCGAGCGGGAGGGCATCGCCATCTATCGCCAGGACTTCAATATAGACCCGTTCCCCTTCTGGCGCTCTGCCGACGCTCCCGACCGACAGGGTATCACCGAGATACGTCATGTGGAGGGGCTGTACGCTCTGTGGGACTCTCTGCTCAAACGCCATCCCCACCTGCTGATTGATAACTGCGCTTCGGGCGGCCGAAGGCTGGACCTGGAGACCATCTCTCGCAGTGTGGCGCTGTGGCGAAGTGATTACGCCTACTTCGAGCCAATCGGCAAGCAATGCCATACCGCGGGTATCAGTCGTTTCCTGCCTACCGCCAGCACGGGCTGCGGCTATCCCGATACCTATCAGATGCGCAGCGCGATGACAAATGGCGTGGTGCTGTGGACGGCATGGGCGCCGGGTGCGGATTATGACGTGTATCGCCGGTTCCTGCCACCAGAAACGCCATGGAAGCCCAACCAGCCATACCCCATGCAGCGGGCGAAGTCGCTGACCGCCGAGTTTCGGCGCGTGCGCGGCTACTTCTACGGTGACTTCTACCTGCTGACGCCTTACAGCACCGCGGAGGATACTTGGATGGCATACCAGTTCCACCTGTCGGATAGAAACGCAGGCATCGTGCTGGCGTTCCGACGAGAGCGATGTCCCACCGTGCAAATGCGTCTGGCTCTGCGGGCGATAGATGTAGACGCCAGCTACGAGCTCCGCTTCAGCGATGACAACCTTCAGCGTACCGTGCGTGTCTATCATGGACGGGAGCTTGCCGACGGGCTGGACCTGCAAATAGACCGCGCGCCCGGCTCCCTGCTGGTAGAATACCGTAAACATTGACGCGATACGCAGGGCAGGATATAATCAAATCACTACATTTCGGGAAGGTGACACCGCGTGCGCGGACTGTTCGAACGCATCAATACCCTGTTCGGCGACTGGTACGAGCGGCTCTTTGGGGCGGGAGGCGAACTGCATCCGCGAGAGGTGCTGCGCCGTCTGGTCATCTCGGCGGAGGAACATCGCATCGAGGGGCTGGACGGCGAGCTGTACGTGCCCAACCGCTACAAACTGGAAATCGCGCTCCAGAACCCCGAAGAACAGGAGGCGTACCTGACCTTCCTGCAACCGCAGGAGCTGGCAGATGCCCTGTGGCAGGAACTGCAGGAGGAGGGCTATCGGCTTCGTGGCGGCATCGTGTGCGAGGTGGTGGCACAGCCCGCCCCATCGGGCAACGCCCCTCGCCAGGCACTGCGTATCATCGCAAAGTTTGACCCTTCCGTGCCGTTTCCCGCGGTTTCCACCATTCCGCCAGAAGAGATAACCAATGTCGCCAGCACGCCAGTCACCTCCGCGACCGATGTGGCATCCGATGTCGTCGGCGCACGCGCGGTGCTTAAGGATGAGAGCGGAAAGGCTCTGCTCCATCTGGCGAACCGTCCGGTCATCGTTGGGCGTTCGCGCAATGCGGGATGTGACCTGGTGCTGGAGGCAGACCGACAGATTTCGCGACGCCACGCCCGAATCGAGTGGGACTCTGCGACGGGCAACTACGTGATTTATGACCTGCAAAGCACCAACGGTCTGTTCGTCAACGACGTGCGCGTGGACAACCGGGTTCTTCAGTCCGGCGACCGCATCCGCCTGGGCAAGACCACCCTGATGTTTGAATCTCTTGCTCCTTCTGCATCATCCAGAGGAGGGGCCATCACCGAAGCGGTGTCTTCACGCCCCATCGCCCGGCTGATTCTGCACCCGGACACCCCACAGGAAGAGATTATCCCCCTGCCGGCAGAGGCACTGATTGGCCGGGCGTTAACGGCGGACGTCCCCCTGCAGGAGGCGAACGTTGCCATGCGCCACGCTACCATCCGCTGGAACGGCACGGAGTGGCAGATAGAGGATATGGGCAGCGCCTCAGGCACGCTGGTCAACGGCAATCCGCTTGTGCCTCGCAAGCCCGTCAGCCTGCAATCGGGCGACGCTATTCAGGTGGGTAACGTCAACATGCGAATCGAGATTGAGGACACCCCATGAACGTGCTGGCAGGGTTATTGCGCTTTCTATTACTGGCTGCGCTGGTCGTATTCGTGCTGTATGTGGCGTGGACTATACGACAGGATGTGGAGTAAAGCGATGGCTCGTTCAACTACCAGGCAGAAGCAACAGGGAACATGGCGTATCGCCACTGCAACCGATGTGGGCAGGGTTCGCGCCCATAATGAGGATAGTTTTGCTGTGCTCGACTCGGCGCAGCTGCGAGCGATGTATGATTTTGCACTGATTGTCGCGGACGGCATGGGGGGGCGCAATGCGGGAGAGGTCGCCAGCAGGGCAGCGGTGGAAGCCGTCTCGCAGGCGATATTGAACAACATCAGCATCACCGATACGCACGCTCTTTTGCGCTTCGCGGTCGAGGCGGCGCACCTCGCCGTCCAGCAGAGAGCCGACGAAAGCCCGCTGTATGAGGGCATGGGCACCACGCTGGTTATCGCGCTGGTGAAAGACGACCAGCTGTGGGTGGCACATGTGGGCGATAGCCGCGCTTACCTTCTGCGTGGCGAACGGCTGATCCCTCTGACCGAGGACCACACCTTTGTCGCCGAGCAGGTGAGGGCAGGCGGGATGAGCCTGGAGCAGGCGCGTCACAGCCGCTTCCGGCACATGTTGACCCGCGCTGTGGGCACAAACGCCGAATATACTCCCGATATCAGCTCCGTAGAGCTGGAGCGCGGCGATGCGATATTGCTGTGCACAGACGGCTTAACCAACATGCTGAGCGAGGAGGAGATAGCGCACCTGGTGCGTCGGCATCGCCATCGCCCCGAACAAGCCTGCCGAAGCCTAGTTGACTCGGCGAACGCCAGCGGTGGGCAGGACAACATCACCGTACTGCTGGCGGTGGATAGCCGGGATATGGTCGCAACCACCAGCGACGGTGGGGAACTGCAAACGGTGTCCGAACTGCCGACCGTGCGCGAGCCGTTAAACCGGATGATCCACCTCGCCCGGCGGGTACCGCTGGGATATGCGGTGGCGGCAGGCGTGCTGGTGGTGGTTCTCTTCACCCTGTGGGGGATACTTGCTACCAGAAAGCCGCAGCCCGAACCGCTACCACCTCCTCCGCCCGTGCTCGATCTTGCCCGGGTACGCTACAGCGAGCCGCAGGTGCTGTTGAATAAGCCTCTGCGCGGCGCGCCGCTGGTAGTTGACCCCCAGGGCAGGATTTACACCATGAGCGAACAGGGTAGAGTGCTGTGCATCTCACCGGAAGGCAAGATTCTGATGACGGCGAAGGAACCGTTCAGTGGGGCAGTGTCGCCAGACATCAAGCCCGATATGGTATACTTCGCCGTTGATGTGCAAGGCAACCTTTACGTTTGCGACCGCGCCAACCGACGTATCCTGAAATACCGTCCCGATGGGCAGCTGGTCGGCACGATTGGTGAGCGCAAACTGACCCGTCCGGCGGCGATTGCGGTGGGCGCAGACGGTTCGGTATACGTAATTGACGCCGGCAAACTTACCGTTATCCGGGCGATACCCGCAGAGGTGAACGATGCCCCTCAGCCCAATCGGTAAATACGAGCGTGTGGACGTGCTGGGCTACGGTGCCACTGGCATCGTGTACCTGGCGTGGGATTCGCTGCTGCGCAAGCAGGTCGCGCTGAAGGAAATCAACGTGCAGGCTGGCGATATGGAGCGGTTTCTGGAGGAGGCGCGCCTGCTCGACCGACTGAATCATCCCAACATCGTGCGGGTGCACAGCGTGGACCAGGTGGACGGCAAGATCCTGGTAGCGATGGAGTATGTGCCCGGCGTGAACCTGCAGGAACTGCTCCGCCAGAAGGGAAAACTGCCCATCGCGCAGGCGCTGGACATCGCCATGCAGGTGCTGGACGCCCTGGACTACGCCCACAGCCAGCGCATCATCCATCGTGACATCAAGCCCGCCAACATGCTGATACACCGGAACGGCACGGTCAAGCTGGTGGATTTCGGGCTGGCGACCATTCTGGGCACCGGCTCGTATGCGGGAGGGGCAGGCACTTACGTGTACATGGCGCCCGAAGATTTTGAGGAAGAGGAGCACTCCGACCATCGCTCCGACCTGTGGGCAGTTGGGGTAACCCTGTACGAGATGATTACCGGCAAACGGCCGTTCAACGCTGCCAAGCCCAAAGACCCCTTCTCGTGGAAGCGGGCGGTGCAGGAGGATGAACCTCCACCGTTGCGCGATTTTGTGCCCGATGCACCTGGCGCACTTCAACGGGTGATAGACCGCGCGCTGGCGAAGAACAAGGATGAGCGTTTTCCGTCCGCGAGGGATTTCCTGCAGGCACTGCGCGTGGTGCAGGCGACACTGCCCAGCGCCGACTCGAATGGCGAGTCGCTGGCGGTGGTTTCGGCACAGGCGTATGGCGTTCAGCAGAAGCAAAAACCTACGGCGCCGCCCCTGCGTGAGGATGGAGTCAGCAAAAACACCGGCTTCGCCCGCGTGGAGCCGCCCGAGGTGCTCATGGGTCCCGCCCGGCAGGGCGAGAGGTGCATGGCGAAGGTAGTCGTTCGCTCCAACAGCAGGAAACCCCTGGACGCCCGGCTGGTGTCGCATCCGGGCTGGCTGTATATCCATCCCACCACCATCCAGCGACGCCAGCAGGTACTGACCCTTACCGCAGACACGGGCATGGTGTCGGCGCATGGAACGTTGACGGACGTGGTGCAGTTTGTCAACGGCGACCAGCGTGTCTGCATTCCGATCAAACTGGAGGTGCTGCCGCCGCGCCCCCACTTCCGGCAGGTGTCGTTCTGGTATGTGCCTCTGTTTGTGACCTGTCTGGTTCCACTGTTCACGGTGGTGCTGGGCACGACGGAATGGACGCGGTGGATGCCCATCGGATTAGAGCTGAGCGGTCTGCTGGGGGCGATGCTGTTGCTGATAACGCTTGGGGCGGGGTTGCGCTCTGGCGAGCGTCTGGCGGCCTTCTTCCTGATGCTGACGGGGCTATCGTCTACCGGCACCTACCTGGGGGTGCTGGGCGAACCGCAGAACCACCCGCAGGGCAAAATGGCGATGGACCTGCTGGTGATTATGGGGCTGGTGTTGTTCCTGCAGGTGTTCAGCACTCGCCGCTGGAAGTGGTGGGCATGGGTGATGGTGGGGCTATCGCTGATGCTATCGGGCATCATGGCTTCGATGATGTGAGCACAAT
>CAZOGB010000076.1:0-15824 GCA_964579145.1 uncultured bacterium
ACTCCACCCGTAAAGCGACACCGGCGAAACTCCACTTCGCCCCTGTCGACTTCTACCACCGACGCCACTGCAGAACCCCGGTGCTCGAAGGTCAGGTCACTGGCAGCAAAGAGACCCTCCGCGGAAAAGTGCACTACATGACCCCCACTTGTACAGATAATCCGCGTGGAGTCCATTCTCGCGCCGCACAGACGAACAGACCGTCGCAGACTCAGCGACGTGGAGAGAATATACTCGCCCGCTCCCAAGCGAATGGTGCCGCCATCCGCTACCCGCTCTAAAGCCTTCCCCAAATCGGTTCCAGGAGAAAGCACAAACTCTTCAGCCACCTGTGGGTTATGGGGTACATTTTCATCCTGTAATCTCGACGTGACCTGCTGCGAGTCGTTAGATACAGTTACTGCTGGGCTATGGCGTCCTTCTACAATCGGCGCTTCCCACTTTGCCACGATACGTATCTGCACGCTTTCCGTTTCACTCTCCAGCGTCAAATCATCCAGCAAAATATGCCCCTCCTGTCCAGCCTGTACCGAGATGGTCAGGATTGTCTCATCAGCCCCAAAGGTCTGCGGGGATACCCTTACCATATCCGAGCCAACCCTTACCCGACCGGGACCACCCCATACTCGAAGTGTCGTCTGCGCGCCCTTACCCGGCTTTAGTTCGCCAAAGTTAACCACTTCGCGCTCTACCCGGACAGAGGAGGAGCTAGGGCTACGGTGTCCAGCGGGTGTTGAAAGGTTCACGGACTCGACGGCTAACCGCGCAGGCGCTTCAGGCACACCGCGGAGCATCAGGGCGCGAATAGCAACCTCTCGCTTGTTGTTGTCAGCAACGCCATGGATTTTCATCAAGATCGTCGCCCAACGTTCGAGTTCGTCTATTGCCCACTCCTCATCCAGCCCACCGGTAAGCAGCAGTTGGATGTCTTCACGGCTGACTGGGCCGTTTTGGTGTATCAGATCCGCCAAGTGCGCCAATGCAGGCAGAACCGCTTCTAGTTTGTCGGGTGGCAAAGGTTCGGTCATGGTTAGCTGTTTCCTCCGTGTTCGTCCACATTGCGTATGATAACCACCAGCGTGCGGTCATCCCAGCTTCCTCGCACCTCATAGCTGGCCAGCCAGCGCATAAGCCGTGTTGCTGTTTGCGGCAGAGGCATCTCTTTGCGCAGCTCGCGGTCGACGTCTGTTGCCCATCGCTGGAAGATATCTTCTGGAGGCGGGTGGGTGCAATCATCTGCTACGCCATCGCTCATCAGGTAAAAGGTGGTAATACCAGCCGCCTCGCTCGGCGACAAAGACTGAATAGCAAGGTACCGTTCCCAGTCGCTCTGGGTAAACACATAGGTTTCGCCAACTTCGCTGGACGTCGGCGCTTCGACAAGGGGACGAGCACCGAAGCCCGGATGAAGCAACGCAATCAATCCGTCGCCGATGTGTCCGGCGGCAACCGCTCCCGTTCGGGTGTTCAACAACATTCCAAGTAGGGTGCAGTGCAGTTCTTTCAGTGCAAAACCCCTTGATTGGGCAAATTGCTCCAGGCTTTCGCGCGTGCGTTGGAAGGCGCGGCGGATACACTCTTCGTCTACTGCAGACAGCAGGGACGGTATTCCTACTGAAGCGACTGAAGCATGGGTGACATCTTTCTGTCCGGCTGTAGCCGAAGTTTGGCAGTACCAATTCAACGTGCCACACGCACTTGGCGCATTGTCGGAGGGTGGGATAATCTGTGGAACATCGGAAATGACGTGGGCGAAGGGGGGAGCCTCGTAAGCGTGCCGACGAGTCTGGACCTTGATGCGAAAGGGCCAGAACTTTTCCCAACCGATCATCTTACCCTGTTGTCCTGGCTTCTTTGTGCTTGCCAAGGCTAACTTGCCCGACTTTTCGCTTTCTGCGGGAGAGGTCATCTCTGCAACTTGCCGCAGGAGATGTTCGCAAAGCGCTTCGACAGCGTAGGTCGCGCCATAGCGTGAGTACTCGCGCGAGCCAGCTCCATCGGAAACCGCTACCGCGAGCCACTCCCCCGCTGTTCGGATAGCAAAGGCGTCATCGCGGGGGCGCATATTGTGCAAGTGGAGCTTACCGATAGCGCTCGCACCCACGAAGCGATAAGCTCCCTGCTGACCATAAGCGGCACACCAATCAGCATGTGAGTCCGCTGACGCCCCCAAAATGCGATCGCCAACAGCAATACCGCGATACTGCATGTACTCACCCTCCGTCTGAGAGCCTGCGTAAAAGCACTTACCCCCGACACCTGTTATGCTTGCGGAGACTCTCTGTCTGCCAGAATCGCCTGTACGGTTTACGGCACGTACTGGATAATCTTGGAGTCAGGATTTGGCAGGTTCATGACCTGTTCGCCGCCGCCCGGACGACTCACGGCTTGACTCACCGTTTTCACACTCTGCGAAACCCACTGGAAGAAGGTTCTGAACGACGCTTCCGAGTTGTCCATGCGAAACGTAGGACCGATGGCGATAGCTTTCAGGTTCTGTTCGTCGATGTCCGGTCCGCACCCGACCGTGATGACGTTCAGCACCCTGCGCTCCTGGCGGTCGAGAATCTGCTGACGAGGCGTCTGCCAGTCATCGGTTGGCATACCGTCGGTGAGGATAAACACAAGCGGCTTCCAATCCCCCTTCTCTCCGCCTTTGACTGCGGGTTTGATATCTTCATCAAGCGATTTCTGCAGCAATCGCAGCGCCTTACCGAGCGATGTGCTGCCTGAAGCGGAGAGATTAGGCAACCGCAAATCCTCAACAGGCACGAGTCCTTCGGTCACCATCTGAGCATCGCTGGCAAAGGTGATGATGCACACATGTGCTGTTTGACTGGCGAAAGGGTCGCTCTGTACTTCGTTGACAAACAGATTCACCCCGTGCCGCACCGCTTCGATGGGAGCACCATCCATACTGCCTGAACAGTCCAGAAGCAGATAGATTGGCAATCTGCGGATACCCTCTCCGACAACGACATCCATTTCAATCTCTGCCATAACCGATACCTCCTTCTAAGGGTATAAGTTTACGCAGATGACTGCGAAATCCTGTTTTCTTAGACCATCATAGCATAGAAAAGTTTCACTGTCAATAGGCAACTGGCTGTAAATAAAGAGGCTCTCCTGTGAGAAATACTGACAGAAAGCTTTGTTTATCTTTCCCTCCGAATCCGCACGCCCGTCGCTTGGGCAGGAACGCGCATGGGGGGCAAGAGCTTGCGCACCGTTACCTCCACTGCCGTAGCGGGGAAGTTCTGTAGGATGTCCGAGGCGATGCGCTCCGCCAGCGTCTCTATCAGGCGAAACCGATTCTCCGTGCCGATTGTCAGCACGCGCTTCGCCACCGCCGAGTAGTTGATGGTGCGCGACAGGTCGTCGCTTTGCGCGGCGGGGCGAATGTCGCACTCCAGCACCACGTCCACGCTGTAGCGATGCCCCACCGCCTGCTCCTCATCGGACGCCCCATGGTAGGCGTGAAAGGTGATGCCTTCGATCAGGATAGTGTCGTTCACAAGCTATTCCACCCGTCGTAACCATGAGCTTTCCAGAACGTCCGCCGAGCCGTCCAATAGAACCAGCACCTTCTCCTGCTGAGCGAGGTCGCGTGCATCGGGAGTAATGCCTTCGCCAGTCACCACAGGCAGAGTCTTCACTCCACGCTGGGTAAGCTGCTGTGCCCGTCGGCTGATGCGCTGGATGTCTTCGGGAAAGATCATCCACGAGACCTCTACCGCGACGTGGATCGACTCTCCAGTAGCAGGATGCCTTGCGGAGAGCAGAGTATCTATCGCCGCAAGGTCACGCCATTCCTCCTGTGTGAACTCCTGCCCGCTCTCTCGGAGGTCATCCAGCAATGCTCCGAGGTCCACCACCCGCGGTCGGCGCACATAGTAGCCTAGAATCGCTGGAGCAATTTGGTGGAAGCGTATTTCCAACGTGTAGCCTCGCCATTTCCCGACCTCATCCGAAAGCCTCTTGAGCCAGCTGGTCAACTCGGCGACTGCTTCCTTCAGCGACTCGATATCGCGTGCCAGTTTTTGGTGGCTTTCTTCCAGTCGGTCTAACCGCGCTATCGCCTGCCGATGGCTCTCTGCCAATTCGCGATGGCTTTCCTCCAGCCGGTCTAACCGCGCTATCGCCTGCTGGTGGCTCTCGACGAGGCGTTCAAGTGTGTCTTGCACCTGATGCAAGCGGCCAGGCGTCTGCCTCTCCTCCTCGGTCAGCAGCACCTCACGTATCCGCTCCCGCCACTCGGGGTGCTCCTGCAGGATGCGTACCAGGTCGTCAACCGTGTGTATATCCATCGGCTTTCACCATCCCCATTATACCTTACCGCAAGGGTACGGTGACCTTACGAACGGCTATCAGTTCCACCTCGCCCAGCAGTCCCGACGGGCGCAAGGGGTCCCCCTTCGTCCAGTGCTTCCAGGTGGTGAAAGTAAGCCGCTGGGGCACAGGACGGGGTTTGCCCTGCAGGAACCACTCTGGGAAGGCCCTTAACCGACTGCCATCCCATTCGCAATCGTCAGGGTACTGCTCGTCGCCGATGAGACGGTTCACCCACAGGTTGGTCACGCGCACCTCCAGTCGGTTCAGTCCCGCGCGTGCCGCGCCCGTGATGTCTACCCGGAAAGGCGGTTTCCACAGGATGCCCAGATACTTCCCGTTCAGCCACACCTCGCACAGGTTCTTCACCTCGCCCAGCGACAGGTACAGACGCCGGTCGGCGTTAAGCATTTCCTTCGGTATCTGAATCATCTTCTCGTAGCGCGCAGTGCCCGAGAAGTAGCGCACGCCGGGGTCGGGGTGCTCGGTCCAGGAGATAAGGCGGTCAAACACCACCTGCTCCGGTGCACCCCAGCCCTTTGGGAAGCGAACCGTCCACTTGCCCGCTATTGGCATGCGCTGCGCCGCGCTGTCCGAGCGTAACCGAATCACGCGCCCGGTGGCGGTGCGTAGTTCGTAGGCTCCCACCTGCCACGTTAGCAGTTCGGCCTTGCCGTCGGGGGTAAGATGCAGTTCGTAGGCGGGCAGGACATCTGCTCCCTCATGCGCGGGAATGTCCAGGTCGGCGTTTTCGTTCACGATGATGGTGTGCTCTTTGCCGTTCAGCGTGTATTCCACACGCAGGCGTTTGTAGTGCAGGGGGGTGGGGTCGCCGCCCATCGTGGTGTTGTTCACGTTGACGGACAGCGTGCCGTTTCGCACCATCTGCTGAAGTCGCTGGGTTACGTCTGCGCCACCCGCGCCGTCCACTGCCGCGTACACCGCGCGGCGTATCACCAGATTGTACGCCTTACGAACCGATGCGGCACCGGGCGCACGCACTGCCACCAGATGCGAACCTGTGCGGACGGGCTTGCGAAACACCACAAACACCGAGCCCGCCGGCTCCAGCCGCAGGGGCACAATCGTGCGCCTACCCTGCACGCGGTACACCGGGGCAGGCTCTATCACGCCGGTGTCGGGATGCCACAGCTCGGGCGTCCTGCCACTGACGCGGAAGGCCAGTTCCACCTCCTCGCTTCGCTGGCGCTGATTGGAAACAAAGTAGATATCGGCGTTCCCGACCACGCGATGGATAAAGTCCAGCCGACTGCCCGGTGAGCCTTCGAAATCGGGCAGGACCTTCATCTCGGCAAGCACCTGCTCTACCGATTTTCCCCATACCACTCTACCCTTGCCGTAGCGGTGTTCCTTCACTGTCACGCCGTCGCAATTGCCCCATACCTCATTCGCCAGGCGGCGCACCTCGTCGTCACAACGCGGATACCCGCTGAGGCTGGGCGACTTCTCCGGCTTCGGACCGATAACCACCGCGCCCACTCGCACCAGTTCCGCTATCTTCCTCAGCACGCGAGGCGTCATGAAACGGGTCTCAGGCAGAACCAATACGCGATAGGTCATCCCACTGGGCAGAACGATTCTGCCGTTTCGCACCGTAGCCTGAAGCAAAATCTCCTTATTGAGGCTGTCGTAGTCGTAGCCTTTCGCTCGCAGGTCGGGTCGGAAGGGAGCGGAGACGGGCTGATGTTCGCCCACGTACAGGCACACATCCGCCACAAACCGCCCCTGCTGGAGCAGATACTGACACCGCGCCAAGTACTTCAGCCACGCTCTGCCCTGCTCCCACCAGGTGTTGGTGCGCTCAAAATGGAACCCCCAGGGCCCCATTGTCATGCCCGGTTTGACGTTCAGCCACGGCTGATGAGCGTAACGATGGAAAATGAACCGATTGACGCCCAGGCAGAAGATACGGTCGCCCAGCATCTTCAGGGAGTAGGGGTCGTTCTGCCATCTGCCCATCTCTGGGGTGGCGGTAAACGACTCCGCCCCGACAATTGTTTTGCCGTAGATGTGTGCCGAGGATGCGGCGAGCTTACAGGTCTCGTGTGCGCCGCCGCCTATCCAGAACTCACCCATGGGGATGTTGGCGCGTCCGCCTGCCGCCAGGTCATCAAACGTGCCGTTACCGTAAGGTTCGGTGGAGAAGAGCAGTCCGTGCTGTTTGCACAGCTGCGCGAAGTGTCCGTAGTAGTTCTCCACAAACAGCTCGGAGACCGTCTGTCGCACGTCCCAAAGGAACCGCTCAGAGATTTCGGGGGAGCCTACCACATAGCCAGCGAGCACAGGCAGGAAGGGCAGCAGGTCGTAGCCTCGCCGACGGCGGAACTCCTCGCGGAAGCGCGGTGTCCAGTTCTGACTGCCCACCTCGTAGCTATCCACCAGCGCGTTGTTCAACGTCTTGCCCGCCAACGCACCGATGTCACGAAGCACGGTCGCCATCATGCCGTCGTTCCAGAAGGCGTTCAGTGCCTCTTTGCTCATCTTGTCCACTTCCAGACCGCGCCCTTCGGGGGTAGCCGGGTGATTGTCCTTGCCCGTGGGCGTGTAGCCGACGCGCAAAATCGTCCAGTCTCCTTCGGGAACGTCCCACGTCAGCTGCCCGTTCGCATCCATCAGGGCAGTCAGGTTCAGCACCCCATCGCGCGGGACAACGCTTTCGGCGGGTGCAGTGGCTTCGGCGGCTGGCTGAATGCCGTCCTGTCGTTCATACGCCGCCTTGCCGCGAAGGTTCTGAATTCGCAGGTTTCCTCTGGGCGTGGGGAAGGCAAGCACGGCGATGTCGCGATAGAAGCCCGCCCGGGTCTCGGGCTGGGGTAGCCTCTCCGAAAAGCGGCGAGGTCCCTGCACCTGCACCGCTCGCGTGACTACTATCAGCATCGCGTGCTCGGGCTTGACCCAGGGTCCGCCACTGCTGGACCAGCCTGCGCAGTTGTGCACGCACAGTTCAATGCCCAGCCGGTTCGCCTCTTTCACCGCGTGCACCATCATCTCGCGCCAGCGGTCGCTCATGAAGGTCACCCCGCCCGAGGGTACGCCGACATCCACATTGAATATCTGTGCCCCGCCGACGCCTGCCCGTTTCATCGCCTCGAGGTCGGCGGTGATGCCCTCTTTACTGATATTGTCATTCACCCAGTGCCACCAGGTGTGGGGCTTTGCCGAGTTCGGGGGATTGCGGAACCCCTCCTCCAGCCAGTCCGCTTGGCACACAACCATCAGCACAAACGGCAGAAATACGCCAATCAGCATGTTCCGCATCATCGTCATCCTGACAACCCTCCCTGCAAACAGTTATTACCCTTTTCGTCAGGAGCAAACGGCTTCCTGCACACCCGATCGGGCATGTGACCATGACCATCTGGTAAGCACGCCTCTTCCGCAGTGTAGGGTTACAGGCTGGGAAACACGTTGTAGATGCAGTCCGCTTCTCCGCGTCCTTCGTGTACAATAAGACAGCGAGAAACTCGCGCCGTCAACGGTGTGTCTTCTATTGCGAAGGAAAAGGAGGCAACGCATGGTCACAGCATCTGGGCTGAGCAAAATCTTCACCGACCGCAAGCGGGGCACGGTGCTCGCCCTGGACGAGGTGAGCTTCGAGGCGCGACCGGGCGAGGTGTTCGGCATCCTGGGAGTGAACGGTGCCGGAAAGACCACCCTCCTGCGCGTGCTGGGAACTATTCTCTCGCCATCCGCAGGAGATGCTACCGTCGCCGGCTACAGCATCCGCACGCACCCCCAGCAGGTGCGCCAGCATATCGGCTATCTGACCGGCTCCACCGCCCTGTACGGACGCCTGACCGCGCGGGAGGTGCTGTACTACTTCGGTGCGCTCTACGGCATGTCGGGCAACGCCCTGCGCCAGCGGGTGGACGAGCTGGTGGAGACGTTGGGAATGGGCGAGTTCATCGACGGACGGTGTGACCGCCTCTCCACCGGTCAGAAACAGCGGGTCAGCATCGCTCGCAGTATCATCCACAATCCGCCTGTGATGTTTTTGGACGAACCGACGGCAGGGCTGGACGTGGTCACCTCGCGCACCATCATGCAGTTCATCGAAGAGAGCCGCCGGCGCGGGCATACCATCCTGTTCTCCACGCATATCATGAGCGAGGCGGAGCGACTGTGTGACCGCATTGCCGTCATCCACCGGGGGCGCATCGCCACCGTGGGCGCGCTGGATGAACTGCGGGCGCGAACGGGCGAACGGGCGCTGGAGCTGGTCTTTCTGCAACTCATCGGCGAAAAGGAGGGGGAAGAATGAACCATACGATGATTGTCTTCTGGAAGGAGCTGCGCGAGGTGCTGCGCGACCGACGGGTGCTCTTTTCCACCATCATCTCGCCCCTGCTGATGACGCCGCTCCTGCTGTGGGGAATCGGCATGATGGTTCGGCAGAGGGAAGAATCCGCCCAGAAGGTGGTTATCCCTGTTGCCGTCGTCGCTCCCGGCGGGGGACAGGAGCTGATTGGGGTGATGAAGGACAGAGGGTTCACCGTTCATCAGGCGCAAGAGCGTCAGCAGGCGGAGGCGATGCTGAAGAAGCGTCAAGTCAGGGCGGTGGTCGTGCTGGACGAACGGTTTGACCAGAAACTGCACAACGAGAGCACGGCGCAGGTGCAGGTGCTGTTTGACCCGCTGAGCGATACCTCGCGCGACGCGCTCACCCGGCTGAGGTCGCTGGCGGATGAGTTCAATGCCAGGTGGCTCCAGAAGCGCCTTGCCCGACGGTTTATCGGCGCGGAGTTCGCTCAGCCGATAGCGGTTCGCACGCAGGCAATGCAGACCGAACATCCGGCTGGCAATCTGATACTGAGCATCTTTCTGCCGTATGTGATTGTGCTGTCGGCGTTTTTCGGGGCGGTATCGCCCGCTTTTGACCTGGTGGCAGGCGAGAAGGAGCGCGGCACGATTGAAACACTGTTAGCCACGCCCGCCTCGCGCCGGCAGATAGTATGGGGCAAGTTCCTGACGGTGGCAGTGGTGTGCATGACCGCTGCGCTATTTGCCATGATAGGGATGCTCGTTGCGCTTGCCCTGCCCACCAGTTCGCGCGTGTTCATGGAGCAGGCTGGCAGTTTCAGCATCTCGGCGCAGGCAATCGCCCTCCTGCTGGTGACCCTCCTGCCGCTGACGGTGTTCTACTCCGCCACGCTGACCATTATCTCCACCTTCGCCCGCAACCAGAAAGAGGCGCAGACCTATCTGATTCCGCTCAGCTCGCTGATTGTTCTGCCTGCGGTGGCGTCGATGTTCGTGCGAACCGAGTCTGCCATCTGGCTGTCAGCGGTGCCAGTGCTGAACAGCGCGATTATCATCAAGCAGGTGCTGACGGGCATTGTGGATACGCCGTTTGTCCTGCTCTCCCTGCTGATTTCGTGCGTGGTGGCGATGGTCACTCTTCAAATAGCGACACGCCTGTTCGAACGGGAAACGATTCTGCTCAGTTCGTGAAGGGAGATAACTTTATCGATGGTGCAGGGCGAGGGACGGCGCCCCTCGCCCGTAAAACGAACGCCTACTCTTCGCCAATCAGCAGCCCGTAGGTGCCATCCTTGCGGCGATAGAGCACCTGTACGTTCTGGGTCTCCATGTCGAGGAAGACATGGAAATCGTGCTGAAGCATCTCCATCTCCATCGCCGCCTCTTCCAGCGTGGAGGGCTTAAGGGTGAATCGCTTGATACGGGCGATGCGGAAGGGAGGAACCTCTTCATCGGGTTCGGCTGGAGCCTCTTCGCCCACCGCCTCCAGCATCAGCATAATTTCTTCCTCATGCAGCATGTTCTCCCGTTCTCGCTTCGCCAGCGAGCGGAACCACCTGCCCTTGAAACGCGCGAGCTGAGTCTCGAGCTTGTCCACTACGCGGTCTACCGAGGCGCGCAGGTCGTTGGTACTCTCTTCCGCCCGCAGGGTAAACCCGTCACCGTTCAGGGTAATCTCTACCGTGTGCCTGCCTCGGACCTCCTCGTGCACCACCGTCGCCGTGCGGAAGTTCTTGAAGTGACGCTCCAGCTTGCCAAGCTTCTTCTCGATGTACTCGCGCACCGCTGCGGGAAGCGAACCTTCCATGTCACGATATTGCACTTGCATGGCTGTGCCCCTCATCTGTCTATAATTTCAAGACGTTCTCGCCTTGCTCTTCCGTTGTTATTATATGTTTTATTCGCCTCTTGCTACAGGTAAACCTCTGTCTTGCAGAAGATTCCTGAAACGGTGGTGATACTCGACGGGTCTAATAGATGGAGCGATCTGAAGCAGGGCGAAAAATCGGGAGAAAAAAACGCACTTACTCTATGTAGTCAGGCAAATCTGTAATATAATATCAGTGGGTGAATATTTCACTGAGATGAAGGAGGATACATCCGATGAAAGTCCGATTGCTGGTAAGCACCCTGCTGGCGCTGGGATTGATGGTAAGTGCCCTTGCCACGCCCAAGTACCTCGTGGTAACTAAAAAGACCTATCCCGCCGCACCGGACAGTGCCCTGACCAAGGCGAAGTGCACGGTGTGTCACGTGAAGGGCAAGGAGCTGAACGTGTACGGCAAGGACGTGCAGAAGGCGTTGCAGGAGAAGAAGACGAAGGATTTGACCGCTGAAATCCTGAAGTCTATCGAGAAGCTCGACTCGGACAAGGACGGCGTGTCCAACGGCGACGAGCTCAAGGCGGGAACCCTGCCAGGTGACCCCAAGAGCAAGCCGGCGGGCAAGTAGAACGAACCGCGGGAGTATCTGACAAGACAACAGGAGGAACGACAAATGAAGGTAGCTAAACTGCTGACAACCACTCTGCTTGCGTTTGGGCTGATAGCCGGTGTGCTGGCAACACCGAAAATGCAGATAACCTTCAACAAGACCTACCCTGCTCCCAAAGATAGCGACCTGGCAAAGGCAAAGTGCACCACCTGCCACGTGAAAGGCAAGGAGCTGAACGTGTACGGCAAGGACGTGCAGAAGGCGTTGCAGGAGAAGAAGACGAAGGATTTGACCGCTGAAATCCTGAAGTCTATCGAGAAGCTCGACTCGGACAAGGACGGCGTGTCCAACGGCGACGAGCTCAAGGCGGGAACCCTGCCAGGTGACCCCAAGAGCAAGCCGGCGGAGACCAAACCTGCCGAGTAGGAGCTTTCAGTTAAACACCTCATAGACCTGCAGATTGCGGCGCCCTGCCGGGCGCCGCTCCTTTCGAATTTTACCCCGTGCTTTGCATCGCTGCGGCGATACCCGCAATGCTCAGCAGAATAGCATCGTGCCAGATGTCCTGCTTCTCGCCACCTGCGCGCTTATCCCACTGATGCAACAGAGCCAATTGCAGTTTGCTTAAAGGCATGACCGCCGGGTTGCGCAGCTGCACCGTACGGCGAACGACGGGTGCGTTTCGCATCAGCTCCGTCTCCCCGGTCACGCGCAGAATCCACTCTACCGTGCGCTGATGCTCCTGCTCGATGAGAGCGTGTAACCGCTGTCCGACCTCGTACGGTTGAACGCGCGCGGCGTAAAGCCTCGCCGTGGGCAGGTGGGCGCGCACCAGCTCCAGCTGGGCGTTATCAATGACCATGCGGAAGAACGACCATCGGCGGTACATCTCCTGCAACAGCGCCGCGTTCTCGGGCGACTGCGAGCCGAACCACTCCAGCGCACTGCCCACGCCATACCAGCCCGGGATCACGTACCGGCTCTGCACCCATGCGAACACCCAGGGAATCGCCCGAAGGCTTTCCAATCCCACCATGTCCCCACGCGGTCGGAACACGGGGCGCGAGGCAATAGGCAGGCGGCTGATATGGGAGATCGGGGTTGCTTGCGTGTAAAACGTCCAGAAGTCGGGGTCCTCATACACCAGCGCCCGATACACCTCCAGCGAACGTTGCGCCAGACTGCTCAGCACCGATTGCCACTCCTCCGGGATGCGTTTGCGACCATGCCCGGCGGTGGCGAGCAGAACGGCGTTGGCAATCTGTTCGAGGTGGCGGTGTGCGATGGGCGCCAGACCGTAGCGAAAAGAGACCACTTCGCCCTGTTCGGTGAAGCGGATGCGCCCGTTCATACTGCCCGCCGGCTGAGAGAGAATAGCCAGATTCGCTCGTCCTCCGCCCCGACCAACGGTTCCGCCCCTGCCGTGAAACAGGCGAAACTCCACCCCGGCCCGCTGGCAGGTTTGCGCCAGACGAGCCTGCGTCTGGTGAAGCCACCAGTTCGCCGCCAGATAGCCGCCGTCCTTACTGCTGTCGGAATAGCCCAGCATAATCTCCTGGAACCTGCCCCGAGCCTGCAGGTGATGCCGATAGGCGCGGTTGGCAAACAACCCTTTCAGCAACGTATGGCAGGTGCTCAGGTCGTGGATGGTTTCAAACAGCGGCACCACATCCAGGTCGCTCTCCATCTGACCATCGCGCCAGCGAACCAGCCCTGCCTCTTTCGCCAGAAGCAGTACCTCCAGCACATCGCTGATGCCGTGCGTCATGGAGATAACATACGCCCTCACCGATTCGGGCGAGATGTAGCGCAGGGCATGTTTCACCACCTCGAACACCTGCAGAACCGACTGCGTATGTGCCGAGCGGTCCCACTCGCGCGGCAGGAGCGGGCGGGCATTGCACAGTTCGCGGGTAAGCAGGCGCACCTTCTCCTCCTCCGACAGGTCCTCGTAGCGTTTGCCACGCGGCAGTGCCTGCGCAGCGGAAAGAATCTCGTCTACCGCCTTTGCGTGCTCGTCGCTGTGCTGACGGATATCCAGCGTCGCCAGATGGAATCCAAATACCTGTGCCTGCGTGACCAGGTTTGCCAGCGCGCCCTCGTCTGCCAGGTCGCCCGCCCGGTTTTCGCGCAGGCTTCGCTGCATCAGGCAGAGGTCGGTTATCAACTCCCGGCTGTGCTGGTACGCCGGAAAATGCGCCACGAAGGAGGGACCCTCGGCATGAAAGTCGGTCAGGGCGCCCAGGTGCTGTAAGGTGGCTTTCAGGCGCACCTCAATATAACACAGCTGAAGCGCGTAAGGCTCGTGGACATGGCGGCGCAAGATGTGCGCAGGGAGCGCAATCTGCTCCCGGTACTCCTGCAGGGCAAGCAGTAACTCCTCGCTGGCGGGGATCAGTCGGGTGCTCTGGGTAAACTCACGCCGCAGGTCGCGTACCCGGCGCAGATAGTGGTGCAGAATCAGCCGCTTGTGCATCAACAGCGTCCACCACGTAACCTCCGGGGTGACGTTCGGGTTGCCGTCGCGGTCGCCGCCCACCCACGACCGGTAGCGGATGAAGGGTGGTATGTCGAAATCAACGCCCGGGTAGGCTTCGCGCAACGCTGTGCGCAGGTCATCCACCAGCCACGCGACCACGTCCAGGATGGTGTGCTGGAAGAAGTAGAGCGCGTTGCGCACCTCGTCCTGGGGGGTGACTGCTGCTGAACCGAACTCATCGGTCTGCCACAGAGCGGTAAGCGTACGGCGGATTTCCCCCTCGGCAATGCCTATCGTGTTCAGGGGCAGGTCCAAACGCGGAGCGTCTGGAGGCAGAGCACGTTGTGCCATGTGTTCAGCAATGCGGTAAATCTTATCCAGAATCGAGCGTCGACGGGCTTCGGTAGGGTGCGCGGTGATGGTGGGGCAGATGTCCAGCCGATACAGCAGCTCCTGCATCTCTTCCGCGCTCATCCCGCTCTCTTTCAAGCGCAGGATCGCTTCGCGTATCGACTCCGGGCGGGGCACACCGGTTGCCCGTACCTGCCGCTCGCGGTTCACGCGCACAATCTCTTTCTGCTCCACAATGTTCAGCAGCTGAAACAGCACGGCATATGCCCGCAACAGCCGATGCACGAACAGTGGGTCACCCAGCTCCGGGATGCGTTCCATCAGAGTCAGGGGGTCTGCCGTCTCCGGCTCTTTGTAGATCTGGCGGGCGATGTGCACCAGACGTTCCCCCTCCTGCGTGCTCAGCACTTCACCCAGCAGGCGGTCCACAAAAGCCACATCCTCACACATCGGCGGCGACAGCCCAGCACACTCCGCCGACAGCCCCAGGAAAGGCTCCATGCGCTCCTCCAGCGTGCTACTGCTTCTCCATTATACCGCACCTGCCGGCTGGTTATGCCAGAACGAACAGCCTGCCCTCGCCGGGCAGGAGGTCCGTTCGCAGGGTGCGCCGCGCCTCCTCATAACGGGCAGGACCTATCTGTCCGTCGTACTGGCTGACCTCGCCCACCTCGCGCACGGTTGCACGCAGACGAACTGCCACCGGGCGGCTCTCCTTGAACGAACGGTTGACCACCCACAGATAGTCCCTGCGGCGCGCATCGCGCAGCCAGCCAATCAGCACCTCCGGGCTATCGCATTCCGATACGGGCGACTTTGCGTCCAGTCCTATCGTTCCTGCGGGCAGGAGCGGCGTATGATACACCGCCACACTGCGCAGGCGCATCTGCACCCCTGCTATCGCCATGATGCGTTGGTGCAGGTCTTTCAGGATGGTATATTTCGCCGACGGCATGCCCTTCTCGTTGATAATGGCGTTGCGGAATCGCCACTGTGGGTCAAATGGGGGCGTCCAGTACGTGAACCACAGGATACCTTTCGCGCCATAAGCCAGGGTGGTGTACGCCTGCCAGCGCAGGTCCGCCTCATCGGGGTCGCGATAGGGACCGTGCGGCACGGTCAGCACGATTTGCACGAAAGGCAGTTTTGCCTGCAAACAGTGCCTGCGCACAACCTCCAGGTTCTCGAAGTAGATGCCGCGTTCGCCGTTTTCGAACAGCGCATAGTGGTCCCAGCTGACCAGGGCGGGTTGCACTTCCTGAATGTAACGGGCGATGTGTTCGTCGTAGGTTCTCGTGCCCAGCTGTTGTTCGTTCGCGTAGTTGGGGAAGAGGTTGATATAGGGCAGGTGCTTTGGGTCTTTTTTCAGCAGGTATCGGTTCACCGCCCCGAGCAGGGCAAAGGCAGAGGCGGTCGGCTCGTCCACCAGAAAGTAGCCAGCCAGCGCAGGGTGCTTCGCATAGTCGGCAATCACCCCATCGAGGTTTTTCTCGAAATCGGGGTCGCTCGGCTGTTTTGCGAGTATCCTGCTGTCCCCAACGATTGCCTTCAACCCCGTCTTCTGGCACAGATCGAGGATCTGATGGTTCAGCTCCTTGCTCCACGCACCACACGGCGGCAGCACTACGTTGAAACCGCACTCCGCGATTTCGCGATAGCGTTGCAGAGTGGTCTCTTCTGGTGGTGGAGCACACCAGAAAGACAGCATGAACCGCTTGCAAATATCCGGCTGAGACATCGGAGCCTCCTTCCCGACGGCGCATTTTACCTTCGTATACGCGGTGTATAAGGGGAATCCTTTGTAGAACAGCCCTCACCCCGACCCTCTCCCACAAGGAGAAGGCAACACGGAGTAAACCCCTCTCCCGACCTCTCCCCGACGCGAGATAGCTCCACCTGACCTCCCCGCAGGCGGGGAGGAACCCCTCTCCCGACCTCTCCCCGACGCGGG
>CAZOGB010000077.1:0-15472 GCA_964579145.1 uncultured bacterium
TGGAGCCTGATGTGCAGTCAGGAAGGGGAGGGCTTTGTCTAAACTCGAGTTACGGATACACAAGACAAAAGTCGCCTTGTACAGACGACCACCGATGCGAACAAAGTGTGGGACAATCTTCGCGCCGGCGCTCACGAGCTGGTCAAAGTCCTGCCGGAGATATCCGGGTTGCTCAATCGCCCGCACGATAAAGCCGATTTCCTCAACAAGCTGAACCGGCTGAGTACCTTGCTCCCATCCCTTCATCCGTCCCTGCAAACGCTGGACGATACGCTCTCCCGATTTGAGCGAAAGCAGATAGCAGTTCCGTACAGGGTGGCTCTTCATCCGAGCGTGCAGTTCCGCGCGGACGCGAACAGTTTCTTGCTTATTGCCGGAGCTACCTTCAGCGACGATGTCGCGGCGCTTGACGTCACGGCGCAGTACCTGCGCGTTGACACTCCAGATGATGGCTTCGGACTGGTTTTGCGTCACGACCTGACGCCGGAGAAGCATCGTGCCTCTCTTGGGGTACAGAGGCTGGGGCAGGAGATTCGCCGACTGAGCGGTATGGACAACCGCGCCATTGGGCGGTTAATCACCGCGATACATGAGCTGTCTCGCGCCGTAGAGCGGCTGAACCAGCTCGTTCAGCCTCTGCATATGGAGATTCTGCAACTGGAGCCTCTGGTGGAGGAGCGGGGAGATGACCCGATACAATTTGAATCGCTGGCTAATCGCTACCAGTTGCTGGTTTCACCATTTGGAGAAGCGGTGGACAAGGGATTGGACGTTTTCGGGGTGGACGGCACAGAGTTCGACCGATGATTCTTCACGCCGTTTGACACCTACCTGCAGGAGGCACGCTCCGCGCTGGTGCGTTCAGCGCTGGCTCCTCATCTGGCTTTGACGGGCGGACTGCGTTCGTTTCGGCGCGGCGGGCGGTGGAACAACGTCGGAATTGCCCTTTCGAAGCAGATACCTCTGGGGGTGACCAGCGGTGTCTTCGGCAACCTGTCGGGGCAATATGTATGGACAGACCTCGCCGATGAGCAGGAAACTTCGGGCATGTTCTGGGGGGTGATGTTTGCGTGGATGGACAGGTTATCCTCGTTTGACGCGCAGGGCAAGCCAATCCTGCGACGCTGGCAGTGGCAGGCTGGGTTCGAGTACAGCTTCCCCAGCGGATTGGCTGATCGCTCTTATGGAGTGTTCGTACGCTATCGCCCGCCATCTCAGCGGTGGAACTACTCCCTGTTCTGGATGCGCAGCGCAGGCGGGGACAACGAGTTCGGCATCGGCGTTCGCACCGTGTGGGGAATCGAACGCTATTGAGGCGGCGCCTCCATCAGTATAATATACGTACAGCAAACTCAGAGGAGGCATCAGCGTGGACAGAAACATTCTGGAGGTGTTCGACAACCCCTACCCCGACAGGGACTACGTGGTCAAGCATGTCTGCCCCGAGTTCACCTCGGTCTGTCCGAAAACGGGCAATCCCGATTTCGCGACCATCACCATTGAATACGTGCCCGACAAAAAATGCGTGGAGCTGAAGTCGCTGAAGTACTATTTCTTCGCCTATCGCAATCAGGGCATCTTCTACGAGGCGGTGGTCAATAAGATACTGGATGACCTGGTGGCGGTGTGCCAGCCGCGACGGATGACCGTCACGGGGGAGTTCAACGTGCGCGGGGGAATCTACTCGGTGGTCACCGCCAGCTACGAGGCCGGAGGCGCGAAGTAACAGGCGATGCGCGTGTACATTGTTCGGCATGGGCAGTCTACCAACAACGCGGGGCAGACCCTGCTGGATGACCCGCCGCTGACGCCGCTGGGGCGCAGGCAGATGAAGCGAGTGGCGAAATGGCTGGCAGAGGAGCCTTCTACCATACACTGGCTGTTCGCGTCGCCGCTCCTGCGTGCCGTGCAAAGCGCCGCGCTGATTGGAGAAGTGCTTGGGCTGGAAGTTGAGACGTGGGACGACCTGCAGGAGTACGACTCCGAGATGGAAAGCCCCGACGAGGTGTGGCAGAGGGCGGAACGGGTGGCAAACCACCTTCTTCAGCGGTTCGGGGCACGCGAGGAGAACAATATTGTGGTGGTAACACACGGCGCATTCGGCTCACGCCTGCTGACCACTCTGCTCGGTGCGCCAAGGCATACCCGCTTCTCGCACTTCAACGGGGCAATCTCCCTGCTGGAGTGGGATGAGGAGGGCATCATTCGGGTGCGTTATACCAACTTCACCGGGCATCTGGGCAAGGAGATGATTACCTGAAGCGCGAACATTCTTCGCGATGCGAAACATGCTGAAAGGGGGCATCAGCAGTGAAACCTTCGGGCATCGTGGCACTGGTGGTGGTACTGGTAGTGGCTCTGGGCACAGCGGTGTGGTTTTTGCGGGGCAGGTCCACACAGGAGCTTTTTCTGGCATCCGCCCGCGGAGATGCTGAGACCGTTCGCTCTTTGCTGGAACATGGCATTGACGTCAACGCGCGCGATGAGCACGGCAAAACGGCACTCATCTGGGCTGCGATGAACGGTTCGCTGGAGGTGGTCAACCTGTTGCTGGAGCGGGGGGCGGACGTCAACGCCGCGGACAAGTTCGGCGTGACCGCGCTGATGGTGGCAGCGAATCCACGCCAGCGGGCGCAGACGGCGGTGCTGGTGGCGCTTCTGGACAAGGGCGCGGACATCAACGCCAGAGACAGCAATGGCAGGACGCCCCTGATGTATGCCCTTTCCGACAACGAGGTAGAGGTGGCGAAGATACTGATCCAACGTGGGGCGGACGTGAACGCGGTGAACAACTACGGCGAGACGCCCCTTACCTTAGCGGCGATGTTCGGCAACCCCGAGGTCGTGAAGATGTTGCTGGAGAAGGGGGCGAAGGTGGACGTCAAGACAAACGACGGCAAGACCCCTCTTGCGCTGGCCAGGCAGTTCAAGCGCACCGAAGTGGAGCAGATATTGCTGAAGGCGGGGGCGAAGGAGTAGGTCGCCCCCTTTGGCTTATCTGGGCGGCGGGATGTTCTGGGTGGACTGTCCGGCGGGCGGCACGTACACCGGGGGCATGCCGGGCGCCGGGGATGCCCAGCCTCCCTGCGGCATCACCTGCTGCATCTCCTTCAGCCTTTTCTGCCACGCCTCTTCCTCGCTCATCCTGCCGGAGCGCGGCACCACCGGGGTAATGAAGCGGTCCACCATGAACACCAGAAACGCCAGAACGATCACCACCGCCAGAATGATAACCGGGGTGGAGACGGTCTGATGCAGTTTATCGTCGTGTCCGCCCTGCTTGCGAATAACCTGCGGCATTCTGTGATGCACCTCCCCTCTGAAAGCAAGGGTCAGCGCAGATGCGCTGACCCTTCTGAGCCGCGTTCTAATCGGAAGAAGCGGTGTGCTGTCGCATGTAAGTGACTCGCTGTGCCTTCACGTGCCCATCGGCGAAGATGAAGTTGGCGACGCCGTTGTGCACGTAAAGCACGCGGTCGTTAGAGAGCGGCACCGGCATGACCGTGCCATCGTCGTTGAGCTGCCCGCTGGCGTAGTCCCAGAAGCTGCCCACTCCATCCAGCCTCTGCCGTTTGATGGGACGGTTGGGATGATACCCAGCCGGAAAACCGCCTTCCGCCGGATAAGCAGCTGCCATTCCCGCCATAACCGTCTCGCGAGTGCCCGGATAGTTGTCCAGGCTGCAGCAGCCGCCAAACCAGCCCGGTCCTGCGCCAACCAGCCCTTCCATGAACATGATGGTATCTGCCGGATGGGTGAGCTTGGCGATGGTCGCTCCCTTCGAGCAACCCCAGCCCCAGCTCTGGCAGCCCGGGTCCTGTCCACACAGGAAGTCGGGACCGCCCCCAGCAGCGTTCCACGCGCTTTCGGGGTTAATCGGGTCGTAGTTGACGTAGCTCTGGTTGATGCCGTAAGTGAGCGATCCCCATCCGCTGGTGCCGCCCGGGATGGTCAGGCGAGTGTCGCCAGTAGGGCAGGTAAACACCGCGCGGTTGCCCTTCGAGATGGGGTTGCCGGAAGCATCATAGTTCGCTGCGCGTCCTGCCTTCACGTAGGGGTAAATCAGGTCGGGCCAGTACTGTCCCCAGTTCGTGCCGGTGTAGGGGGCGCGGAAGTTCGGGTTAATCAAATCACCCCCTCCGCCACAGCCGGTGCGCAGATTGCTTTTAACCCACATGGGCGAGCCCGTCTCGTCGTAGTCCTGCGTGTACATCAACCAGGCGTTAGCAATCTGCTTCATGTTGCTCACGCAGGTCGCCTGCCGCGCCTTTTCCCGTGCCTGTGCGAACACGGGGAACAGAATCGCTGCCAGTATCGCAATTATCGCGATAACCACCAGCAGCTCGATGAGTGTAAAGCCATGTCGTTTCATCGTGCACCCTCCTTCATCGAAGTAATGTCGTTTGCGAACACCTTGAAAGACCACAGATGACGCTGCTGGAGCAATCTTTTTTACCCGCTTTGTACCGCGTATCACCTCCTTTCACGCAATCGGTTATTTTACATTACTATACTTTGTCCTGCCGCGATTGTCAAGCAGTTTTGTCCCAAAATATGTTGCAGTTTGTTGTGGCTTGTGGTGTATCATATAGAGGTGCAGTTGGAGGTATCGGATGGCGATTATTGAGGTGGAACGCCTTTCCAAAACGTATGTCACCCACCGGCGCGAGGAGGGCGCACTCGGTGCGCTCAAAAGCCTCCTCACGCGCCAGAAGGTAGAGGTACACGCCGTTCAGGAGGTCTCTTTCACCATTGAAGAGGGCGAGCTAGTGGGGTTCCTGGGACCGAACGGCGCTGGCAAGACCACCACGCTCAAAATGCTGTCGGGCATTCTCTATCCCACCTCCGGCCGAGCCACCGTGATGGGCTATGTTCCCTGGGAGCGCAAGCCCGCCTTCCAGCGACAGATGTCCATTGTGATGGGGCAGAAGATGCAGCTCTGGTGGGACCTGCCCGCCTACGAAAGCTTTGTCCTGCTGAAAGAGCTGTACGAGGTGGACGACCGCACCTTCGAGCGGCGCGTGAATGAACTGGCGGAGATGCTGGACATCAAGAAACTGTTGCACACGCAGGTGCGGCGCATGAGCCTGGGCGAGCGGATGAAATGCGAGTTGCTGGCTGCGCTCCTGCACGCCCCCAAGGTGGTTTTCTTAGACGAGCCGACCATCGGGCTGGACGTGGTGTCACAGAAGCGCATCCGCGAGTTCCTGAAGGAGTATAACCGGCAGGCGAAGACCACGATCCTGCTCACCTCACACTACATGCAGGATATTCAGGAGCTATGCCAGCGGGTGATTATTATCGACCACGGACGCATCATCTTCGATAACACCCTGCAGACGCTGGTGGAGCAGTACTCGGATAGCAAACTGCTCAAACTCACCTTTGACCGCTCCGTGACGCGCGAGCAGCTGGAACGGTTCGGCAGGGTGTGCGAAATGGACGATCTGCGGGCGGTGATTGAGGTTCCCCGCTCGCGCACCACGCTGATTGCCTCGCAGGTACTATCGGAACTGCCGGTGGTGGACATTGTGATTGATGAGGTGGAGGCGGAAGAGGTCATCCGCGACATCTTCGCGGGGCGCGCCCGACCGGGCACGCAGGAAGCGGAGGCAGCGGTTCGGTGACCTCCGCCATTCTGCGCTATCCCACGCATACCATCGCCATCCCCCTCTGCCGCCGCACCTTCCGCCTGACCGCTGTGCGCAGTGTGGACGACCTCATCACCGAGACTACCTCCGCCGATGAGATACCTTTCTGGGCGGTTCCGTGGCACGCTGCGGTGGGGCTATGCCAGTTTCTGTGCGCCAGCCCTGAGCTGGTGCGAGGCAAAAAGGTGCTGGAGCTGGGCACCGGACTGGGACTGTGTGGAATCGTGGCGCAGTGGCTGGGGGCACAGGTGACGCTGAGCGATTACCAGCCCGACGCGCTGGAGTTCGCCCTCTGGAACGCCGACCAGAACGGCATTCGCAACGTCCAGACCCTTCTTGCCGACTGGCGCCACTTCCCCGAGACCGAACCGTTTGACGTGGTGATTGCCGCTGATGTTCTGTACGAGCGCAACCTTCACGCCTTCCTGCAGAGGGTGTTGACCAGAACGACCGACCTGCACAGTCGCGTGTTCATTGCCGACCCGTGGCGCGACCCGGCGTGGGAGTTTATCGTGCAGATGGAGCAGGCAGGCTGGCACGTGGATTTCACCGAATGCACCGCACACCTGCTGGAAAGCACCCAGGACGTGATTATCTTCGACCTGCGGCCGCCTCGCGTTTGACCGACCAATCCGTAGAGCCGAACCTGCCTTAGTCCCGCGGAGGCGCAACGGTATTGCGCACCACCAGCTCCGCGGGGAATAACAGATTGTGCTCGCATCGCTTTCCCCGTTCGACCTGCTGAATGAGCATCTCCGCTGCGCGCAAGCCGATATCAAACACCGGCTGGCGAACGGTGGTGAGCGGTGGGGAGGTGTACGCCGACGCGGGAGTATCGTCAAAACCAATCAACGAGACCTCTTCTGGCACCTTGATGCCCCTCTCGTGTAGGGCACGCAGGGCGCCCATTGCCATGGTATCGTTACTGCACACGATGGCGCTTGGGCGTGGATGGGCGCTGAGCAGATGGTGAACGCCCGCCTCGCCACCTTCCAGAACATAGTTGCCCTCGTAGCGCCAAGCGGGATTCGGCTCGATACCGGCATCTCGCAGTGCCATCAGATAGGCGCTTTCCCGGCGGCGCGCACTCCACTGGCGCAGGTCACCCAGAATAATTCCGATGCGCCGGTGTCCCAGCTGGGTCAACCATTTCACTGCCTGATATATCCCGGCGGTATCATCCACGTCCACGCAGGGCAGTTTGGCATGCGGGGGAATACTGCCAGCTACCACGCTGGGCACATGGCTCTGCTCCAGATGTTCGATAATGGGGTTGTTAGCCAGCAAAGCCGCCAGCACCACGCCGTCCACAGAACCGTCCTCGATGTGCCCGATGGCTTGTTCGGGATTGTCTGGGCGCACGCGGATAATCTTTACCTGGTAGTCGCTATCCGTTGCTGCCTGAAGGATGCCGTCCAGCATGATGCCAAAGTAGAGGTTATGGGAGACGTTGCCCAGTTGCTGTTCCACCACCACGCCGACGGTGAACGTGCGCCGACGCGCCAGGCTGCGGGCGATGTGATTGGGGCGATAGCCCAGATTCTTCACTGCCTGCCAGACGCGCTCGGCGGTCTCGGGCGAGTAGTAGCCCTGCTTCCCGTACAGCACATTGGAGACGGTGGAGATAGAGACCCCCGCCGCCTCGGCAACCTCTCGAATGGTTGGCGCTCCCCTGCGCATGACTGTTTCTCCCCCTTCTTGCTGTTTTATGGTAACATAACTGCGACAGGCTAACAAGACCTCTGCCTCGGGCGGTGGAATGACAGTGTAACGTTCGGCCAGAAGCCTGCTTCACTGAGACAGAACCCTTTTCAAAACCTGACGGAGGCGGGTTGTGCAATCCATCCTGTGTGCTCGTGATGCCCTTCGCATCGCCCGGGAGGCGATGGAGTCTACCGTACGGGGCATAGAATATCGCTTGCCTTCTCGCCTGCCGGATGAGCTTGTGTCTCGTCGGGCGGGGGTATTTGTAACGCTGGTTAAAGGGGGCAAACTGCGCGCCTGCTGGGGAACGCTGGAGCCTCAACATCCGCATCTTGCAGCCGAAATCGCCGCGGCGGCGCGAGGGGTATGTACACGGGATACTCGATTCCCGCCTCTGCGGATGCACGAGGTGCGTTCGGTAAGGCTCATCCTCACCGTGGTGCTCCGTCCCGCTCAGCCGGCGAAGGCGTCGCAGATTCACCCGCGTCAACACGGTGTGCTGGTTCGCTGGAAGGAGCGAAGCGCGGTCGTCCTGCCGCACGAGGGGCGCACCGTACGGCGGATGCTGACGCTGGCGCGACAGAAGGCGGGCATCCCTGAAGGGGAGCCGGTGGAGATATATACTTTTCGGGTGCAGACCGTTCAGGAATAGCAGGTTCAGACGACGGACACGGGTTCCTGTGTGCGACTTTCCTCTTCCACCACTGCCTGCAGGGCGCGCAGGGCGACCTCAATCTGTGCCTCATCCGGCTCGCGTGTGGTGATATGCTGGCTCCACAAGCCGGGCGCCAACAGCCACCGCGTGAAGCGCGATCCCTTATACCTGCCTGCCAGCTTGATGGCTTCGTAAGAAATGCCGGCAACGAGAGGCAACAGCACGATATGCAGGGGAATACGTATCCATATCGGCGGTCGCCCCGTTAGCGAGAACACAAAGATAGCCAGTATCAGCACCACCATCACGAAGCTGGTGCCGCAGCGCGGATGGATGCGCGATTGCTGTCTGGCGTTTTCCATCGTCAGCGGCAGTCCCGCTTCGAAGGTGTTAATGGCTTTATGCTCCGCGCCGTGGTACTGAAACACCCTGCGAATCTCTTTCAGCTGCCCGACCGCCAGCACATAGCCGAGAAACAGCGCAATGCGTATCACGCCATCCAACATGTTCAACAGCACGGAGCTTTTCCAGGGAAGCAGTTGAGTCAGCGTGGTGGGCAGAGCGACAAACAGCCCCAGTCCCACCAGCAGACCCACCACCATCGTGGAACCGATGGCGAGGTCGTTGATCCGCTTCTGCTGGACGGTTTGCACCTGCTCCTCCAGCTGAACATCTGCCGAGAAGCGCAGAGCGCGGATACCCAGCGCCATCGCGTCCAGCAGAGCCAGCGTTCCCCGCAGGAAGGGGCGGTTCAGCCAGCGCAGGCGCGACAGCCACGAGTTCGCCAGGTCTTCCAGTTTCAGCACGATTTGCCCGTCGGGGGCGCGGCAAGCCACCGCAAAATATCGTGGACTGCGCATCATCACCCCTTCGATGACCGCCTGCCCACCATATTGTAGGTTCTGATTCATAGTGCCCTCCCCTCAGGGCATGACAGGTTATTCCTGCAGACCGTACTTGCGCAGGAACCGCTCCACACGTCCGCCGGTGTCCACAATCTTCTGCTTGCCCGTGAAGAACGGATGGCACTTCGAGCAGATTTCCACGTGAATCTCCTCTTTCAACGAGCGCGTGGTAAAGGTGTTCCCACAGGCGCAGGTAACGGTCGCTATTTTATATTCCGGGTGGATGCCTTGCTTCATCCCAACTCTTCCTCCTGTGTTATCGGCATATTACCAGTAGCCCATTATACCACACAGCAAGGGGTTACCGTTAGTTGGGGCAGTTCGGGTGCCAGGGGTCACCGCCCGGAATGGGGAACCGTCGCATCAGATCCACGCCCGAGTACGGCTCACCGCAGGGGTTGGACAGCAGAGCGCCGCGACTGAGCCACTTCGCGTGTCCGTCAAAGAACATGTTGTTGCATCCCCCGGAGTGGCGCGTCATTGCCAGCACCGGCTGGTTGTAGCCCGCTTTGTCGTACAGGTTTTTGGGCGGTTCATACCACGAGTCGTCAAACGGGTCGCCCTTTTCGGTCACAATCACGATGTCGCCTGGAGTTTCCACGGCGGCTATGGAGAGACACTCTCCCGCACGGTTCGCCACGTAGGAGCGAGGCACGAAGGGTCTGCCCTCTCGCCCATCCTCCAGCGGGTGCGGCACTCTGCCTCCATCGGAAGGGCAAACTAACAGCGCGCCGCCCATGCGGGTATAAGGCAGTATCTGGTTCCACCAGCGGTTCTCGCGCGTGGCGCCCAGCGGGGCAGAGGGATAACACCGGCTCAGCCGACTGTTGTGCCCGAAGAAAAAGGTCAGCCCATCCGAATCTTCCATATACATCACCAGCGCGATGCCCAGCTGGCGCATGTTGGAGAGGCAGGTGGTCTGGCGTGCCTTCTCGCGCGCCTGCGAGAAGACGGGAAACAGTAGCGCCGCCAGCATTGCGATAATCGCGATAACCACCAGAAGTTCGATCAGCGTGAACGCTCGAAACGACAGCCGCATTTCGGCTCCTTCCACGTCCGGTTTGCGCTTATGATACCACCGAATGCCCGTGTTTTGCAAGAGGCTGGTGTTAAGAGCAGGTTAAGCAGGAGCCGTATCAGCAGGCGCGAAGAAGTCTACAGCATGGAACGGAGGTCTGCGATGGCACGAACTTACCAGCATCTCGGCGTTTACAGCGACTGGGTGGACGCCGCGCGCAAGGCGCACAGGCTGTATCCCGTGGCTCCGCCGGGCAAAGAGACCCAGCGGCGCGTGAAGGAAACCCTTGGCTTTCACTTTACCAGTGAACGTCCCCGCTCGGTGAAGGTAGAGCGACGCTGGACGCGCGACGGCATAGAGGGCGAGGAAGTCTCGTGGTCGGTCGGTTACGGTGCACGCACTCACGCATGGGTACTGAAGCCGGAAGGGGCAAAGAACCCTCTGCCCGGCGTTGTGGCATTGCATGACCACGGCGGTTTCAAGTACTACGGCAAGGAGAAGATTGCCGACGGACCCGACGAGACACCGTCTGTGCTGAAGCCCTTCCGCGAGCAGTACTATGGCGGGCGTGCCTTCGCCAACGCGCTGGCAAAGGAGGGGTTTGTGGTGCTGGTTCCCGACACGTTCCTGTGGGGAAGCCGCCGGTTCCCTCTGGAAGACATCCCTGAATGGGACAGGAACGCCGGCACCGCGGTGTATTCCCAGTGGAAGAGCGAACACACTCCCGACGAAATTGCGCTGTTTAACAGCGTCTCGGCGTTTCACGAGCACACGGTTGAAAAATACTGCCACCTGCTGGGCACAACGCTGGCGGGAGTGGTCAGTTACGAGGACAGGGTGGCGGTCAATTACCTTGCGTCACGCCCGGATGTTCGCGGGGACGCCATCGGCTGCGTGGGGCTGTCGGGAGGAGGGTGTCGCTCTGCCCTTCTGCAGGCAACGTGTGACCGCATCCGCGCGGCGGTGATTGTGGGCATGATGAGCACCTTCGAGCACCTGCTGGACCACAACGTCATCACGCATACGTGGATGGTTCTGCCGTGGGGCTGGGCACGCTATGGCGACTGGTCCGACCTCGCTGCGTGCCGGGCGCCTTCCCCGCTGATGGTGCAGTATGACCTGGAGGACGGGCTGTTCACTCAGGAGGGGATGCGCGCCGCCCACCAGCGTATCGCCGAGCATTACCGCAGTGTGGGCAAGCCGGCCAATTACGTGGGCGAGTTCTACCCGGGCGGGCACAAGTTCGACCTGCAGATGCAGGCAAGCGCGTTCGCGTGGTTGAAAGAGCGGCTGGGCTGATACCTTCGCCAAGAGCGTGCGATATGCAGGGGCAACCGCGCAGGTTGCCCCTTGCGTGTCTTTACTGCTTTTGCTGGGATAACGGCGCGTGCTTCTTCTGGCAGTTGGCACACAGGGGACGACCGAAGCGGTCCTCCGACAGCTTGTAAACGCCCTCCGTAATCGGCGCGCCGCAGTCCGAACAGCGCAAGTCGCGGGGCTTTTCCCGCTCGCGCAGAGCGCCCACTGGCGTATCTACCGGATGCGCCACGCCCCCTTCCGAAAGCTCGGGTGCGAACTGCGTGCCAAAGCCCGCTACCGCCAGCGCACGACCGATGGCGCCCGTCTCCGCCTTCTCAATGAAGTCCGCAAAGCCCTCGCGCGTCTCCATCTTGGTGCCGGTAGCCAGCACGTTGCCGTGCTCGTCAATGACCCGTGCGCGAAAGACGGCGATTCCGCGCTCCACGTCCAGCTCTAACGGCTCGGTCTCCACCCGCCAGTCGGGATGCTCCTCCCGGAACCACACCAGCCGCGCCGCCACGGGCAGGTAGTAACGCCCGCCCTGCACTTTAATCAAGTACCGCTTGAAGTTGAAAGCCATCGTTGCCGTTTCCTCCTGAATGAATGGAATAGTCCGCACCAGCAAAGCGATGCCGTATCGCGGCACGCCATTGGGACATACTATAATAATTATATCACTATTTGTATACATTTTTCAACACCCTTTGCTCACCAAAGCCCAGAACCCTGCCATCCTCGGTACGGAGCACCATGCGCAAACGAGTGAGACTATCGCCACCGGCTGAGAACGGAACCTCCAGCGATACCTGCCCGTAGCGGGGCACACGCTGTTCTATCGGCACCGACGCACCCCACGAGGTCTGCAGGAGCACTGCCCGTTTGCCCGGCGGAACCCACTCGGCGTCGCCGGTGTTCATCACGGTCACTCGCAGGCTCACTGTATCGGCGGGTACGGGGGCATCCGGCTCTACTTCGCTCGCGTTGCTTCCAGCCTGCACCGCTTCGATGCGCAGTATCTGCGCGTTCAGGTATTTGGGTGGGTTACTGCCGTTGCAGGGCACGTTGCCCACGGCAATCAGCGGTACCGTTTCGCTGGTGGTAGCTGTTCCTTCGGTGCGCACTTCCACCCGCTTGCCAGCCTCCACCGCCTGCAGGTACTCCTGCCGATGACGCGCCCACACCTGCGAGAAACCGCGCGGATGCAGATCGCGGTCAATGGTGATGGAATGCACTTCCCGTTCGTCGGGCAGTTGGGGTATTTGCGCTAGGCGTTTTGCCCACTCCTGAGCCACCTTCGCGGACGGGCGCAGCGTGCCGTCGGGGTGAATAATGCCATAGTCGCTGTTCTCGTCCACACGCAACCCGCCGGGGAACCACCAGCCTGCGCTGCCGTCGGCGCGGGATTCCTCAATCATGCGGTACATCCACTCGTACACGTTGCGCTGGTAGGCGATTCGTTCAGAAGTGGTCTGCGGATAGATAGATGCACCGAACTCCGCCCAGAAGACGGGCTTGCCGTTGCCTGCCCAGCGTGCATACGCGGTGATGAACCCGCCCGAGCGGAAGTTCTGCCAGCTCTCGCTCAGCGAGTAGCCCTCGGGGGAAACGAAATCCAAAAACGGTGCACCCGCCAGCAGGTCGTAAGGCATCTGGTTGTCCGCCCAGGGATTGCCGTTGCCGCCGTAGCCGGTCCGCACGCCGATGAGGTGCCGCCCGTCCATGTCCCGGATGAATCGCACCACCCGCCAGTAGGCGCGGTTCACGTGGTCATCCAAAAACCGACGGTAGGCGGCAACCATGCGTCGCCACTCGCCGTCGTTGAGTATCTGCTCGTCGGGGGGATTGGTCACCTCTCCGTTCTCACGGGGCAGGGGATAGCCCCAGTCGCGCTCGGCGTTCGCGATGGAGCCGTATTGTTCAAGGATCCACTCGCGCCAGGCTGGGTCATGCCGTTTGCGCTCGGCGTGCGTGCCCCAGCGCGGCTCCCAGGCGATGTCGTACGCGAACAGGTTATCCCACTGGGGCAGACGTGCGGCTTCTATCAGCTGTTTGAGCATCTCCCGGTCAAAGCCGAACGGATGCGCGGCGGTGATGAACAGGTTGATGTACATTCCATACTTTTGAGCGCGGGCGAGGAAGTCCACCACCTGCGGCGCCTGCGAGAGGTGTGTATACTGCACCGACAGCACATTAAACCCCACCGTTCTAGCGATGCGCAGGGCACGCTCCACCTCTTCAGGGTCGTACTGCGCAGGGTTCAGCCAGTGTTGCCAGTATTCGTTGCGCTCCTGTCCAGCAATCCACAGAGGCCAGAAGTTGATGCCATGCGCGTAGAAGGGCCTATCGCCCTGATAGAAGTGTCCGTCCTGCACCTGAATCAACGGCATCTGAGGCGGTTTGCCCACCACGTGGAAGGAGTGCTCCAGCCCGTCGCTGGCACCATCGCCTGCGGTAGCGGTGATTCGGATGCGCCATTCGCCCTCGGGCAGTTCGCTTTCGGGAAAAAGCACCCGTCGTCGCTCGCCCCCATGCAGGCGCACATTAAGGCTTCGGCTTATGGAGGGCTTCTGAGGGCAGGTCAGGTGGGCGGCCAGACGCAGGGTGACTGGTTGCTCACCCCAGTTCGCTACCTCTGCCCCGTACTGCACCCGCTCGCCTGCCCAGTATCCAAACTGCGTGGTACCGGCACGCAGGATATGCCACCCGCGAAGCATGGAACGAAGCACCGAGGCAAGGTTGCCGGCGTTCGCCTCGGAAGCGGGCATCCATGCCCAGAGAGCGCCGGCGGTTTCGCCCTGTGTGCTGAGGAACAGGCACGCGCGTTCACCCAAAGGCGTCACGATACGCCTGCCCGGAGCCTCCCCGCCGACCCCGGCGCCCCGATAGCGCATCGGAACGCGCAGCTGACCGCGCGAATCGGTATAAAACTTGTAGCCGGGCGCGATTCCCTCCAGGTGGAAGGAGGGCGGTTCGGGAAGCGATTGGGAGACCCTGCCCACACGGATGTCGGCGATGGTTGCCTCCAGTGGCGTGTTTGCCGGGTAGGAGGCGAAGCTGTGCGCCAGCCCGATGGAGAGACGCATAGCATTTTGCGGTTGAAAGCGGTCGCCCTGTCCGCCGCGCCCCTGAGAGGGGTTGTCGTGCCAGTAGGCGAAATCGGCGGGCGACAGCACAAACCTCTGCCACTCTGTGGAGAGGGGCACGGTCGCGTACCAGCGCGAGCCGTCCCGTTCCTGCCACTCTACCGACAGGAATCGGGTGTTCGCATCGCCTTTCGCCCAGAAGGTCATTAGCGTTTCGCCAGGGCGGAACGGTTGCGACAGGGTAATATTATAGGTGCACCAGCCGGTCAGCTTCGCCACCGACAGCTTCCAGCCTGCGCCGTGTGGCGTGTTCACCTGGGACCACGTGCTGGCAATTTGTGGGGAGTCGGTAGACCGCTCCCAGGCAGTATCGGCAGGCGGTTGTGACTGCCAGAGCGGTCGCCAGCCTGCCAGTTCCAGCAGTGCCTGCTGTCGGTCTACCCAGCGCGAGTCGACCTGATACAGCCACTGCTGCAGGGGTATCGAATCGCTGATGAACAGCACGCCCCGGCGCGACCGAATCCACGCCTGCAAAGGTTCGCCCACTATAGCGGGTAGCCGGTGCGCCTCCGGCACCACAAGCAGAGACAGCCCCTGGGGTGCGCGACCGTTGGCGAAGTCTTCCGCCCGCACCACGACCACCTGCACCCCAGGAACCGCCTGGCGGATTGCCCGCTGAAGGGCGGAAGGCGGATCGGTGTCGCCAAATTGCAGGATTCCCACGAGTTGCCGCGCGGATACGCTGCCAGCACACGCGCACAACATCACCAGCGCCCATCCGAGAAAGCGCATTTTCTTCCCTCCCGACGGAGAGAAGTTCGCGCCTCGTGGGCAAACTTCCTGTGCCTGCTATTGTCGGCTGCTCACGCGGCTGGCGAACCCTGCCGGCAGGGCTTATCGCCTGACCTCCCTCTGCTTGGCTTGCCGTGATTGGATAGACCGCAAACGCGCCTCCCACGCCTGCGCAGGGTCGGTATCGCCGGGCAAAACTTCATCCCAGGGACGATACACCCGAAAGTCGCGGTGGTCTTTGCGCACGGCTTCCACGCGCCAGTCAAACTCGTAGTTGCCGCGCCCGTTCAGCAGCTCCACCACTTCAATCCCGTCCAGACTGACACGCACGGCGGCTAACCCGCGCGATTCGGCGGAGCGTGGGG
>CAZOGB010000078.1:0-14774 GCA_964579145.1 uncultured bacterium
TGCGGGGAGGTCAGGTGGGGCTGTCGTGCTTTCTCTGTGGGCAACCACAAAGGGTTCCCCTACAAATCGCCGGTTAGCATTCGCAATGCCGAACTTGCATTTGCTCCTCATCCTGAGGTATCATTCCTCTTGACTAAACGATTGTTTAGCAAACGAGGGACGAATGCCGGAAGGTTCTCCGTCGCGCAGACAACAGGCGCAGATGCGCCGCCAGGAGCTGATAGATGCCGCCCTGCACGAGTTCGCCCAGAAAGGCTACGACGGGGCATCTATCCGCGCCATCGCCCATCGTGCAGGCGTGACCGAGGCGCTGGTATACCACTACTTCCGCAACAAAGAGCACCTGTTTGAAGAGGTGATTAAAGCACGCAGTTTTGCCCCCGTTCTGCGCCGGGTGCTGGACGAGGCAGGAGACGCCCACCCATCAGAGGTTCTGCATCGGGTGCTTGAGGAGTTCCTGGACCTGCTGTGGTACAACGCTTCCATGGCGCGAATGTTTATCATCGAGTTCATGCGCAACCCTGTCTGTGCGCGCTACTTTCGGGCGATGGTGGAAGAAAACACCGCCAACCTGACCCGCTATCTGCAACAACAGCAACAACGGGGCATATTCCGTGTCGATATAGATGCCCAGTCGGCAGCGGAGATGCTTCTGGGGATGGCGTTCTCACTCTTCTTCGCGTGGGGGCAGGTATCCGAACGGGAATGGCTGCAACACCGCGACCGGTTTCTGCGCCACAGTGTTCCACTGGCGCTGGGTGGTCTGTACGCCCAGCCGTCCGAAACACAAAATGTTTAACGGATGTTTAATTGGAATGCAGGCGAAAGCGTTGACATCTTCTGATATGCTGTGGTAAAATAGAGCGCGAAGCATGATTCACATGATTTGCATGATTTACATAGCAGGCAGGGGGGTGAAACGGCGTGCATGACGCAAAGCAATGCCGGCTGGATGAAGCCATCTACGGCATGGTCACGGTGGGCGAACGAGGGCAGATTGTTATTCCTGCCGAGGCGAGGCGCGACCTGGGTATCGAACCGGGCGACAAGCTTATCGTGATGCGCCATCCGGGACATGCAGGGATCATCGCGTTCAAAATGCAGGCGGTCAGGGAGTTCCTGGAGATGTTTCAGCGAGAGGTACAGCGATTAGAGCACCAGCTTGCGCAATCAGGAGGTGAAGACGAGTGAGAGGTTTGTGGTTCGCGAAGGCAGCGATGGTTATAGCGCTGTGTGCGGGAGCATGGGCACAGCAACAGCAGCCGACGGCTTTGACCCTTCAGGACAGTATCCGTATCGCCCTGCAGAACAGTCGCACGCTCCGCTCCGTGCTGCAGGATGAGCGGAGGGCAAACGCTCGCGTGCGTGAGGCAAAAGGCGCCGGCTATCCGCAGCTGGATGTGTCGGCGAACTATCGGCGTCTGGACCGCGTGCCCAAAGCGAAGTTTCCCTCTTTTGACCCCGTCACGGGCACGTTCACCTTCAACGAGATCGAGATTCAGCCCATCGATTCGGGCACGGCGACCGTGAGCCTGAGCCAGGTGGTAGACATCAGCGGCCTGGTTCGCACCGCCACAGACGCCGCTTCGCTCTATTCGCGCATCGCCAATCTGGATGTGCAGCGCACGCGCAACGAGGTCATCCTGCAGGTCAAACAGGCGTTTTACGATGTGCTGCGCGCACAGGAGCTGGTGAAAGTGGCAGAAGAGGCACTGCAGAACGCGCAAATCCGGCGCAAGCTGGCGCAGGCCGCGGTGGACGCAGGTATCAGCCCGAAGCTGGACGTGATGCGTGCCGATGCGGCGGTTGCCGCGGCACAGCAGGCGGTGATTACTGCCCGAAACGCCCTGCAGCTGGCAAAGGCGGCTTTCAATAACGTATTGGGCAGGCGCGTGGATGAGCCGGTGGAACTGCTTCCCGCTGAGGAGACGCTTCCCGAACAGGTACAGTTTGCTGAGTGCCTGCAGGAGGCTTTGAACCGTCGCCCGGAGGTGATACAGGCGAGTCTGGGCATTTCGCTGGCGGAGAAGCAGGTAACCGCAGCAAAGCGGGACCTGCTGCCCACCCTTGTGGTGCGCGGGCAGTGGGACTTCAACCTGAAGACCTCCACGTTCCAGCCTCGCGAGTCCAGTTTCACCACCATCGCCGCCCTGCAGTTCAAAATTTGGGACAGCGGACAGACGCAGGGGCGCGTGGAGCAGGCTCGCGCCGACGTGGATAAGGCCAAAATCGCGGTGGAGAACGTGCGTGAGGGCATCGCTCTGGAGGTGCGCAACGCCTATCTGAGCCTGCAGGAAGCACGCGAGAAGGTCGCCGCGGCGGAGAAGGGAGTGCAGGCAGCTACCGAGAGTCTGCGCGTGGCTCGGGTGCGTTACGAGGCGGGGGTCTCTACTCAGCTGGAGCTGAGCGATGCGGAACTGGCTTACACCCAGGCGGAACAGAACCTCGTCAATGCGCGTTACGACCTGTGGATAGCGTGGGCGAGGTTGGAGAAGGCGCTGGGCAGATATGCGCAGGCGGAACAGGTGAGAGGATAATGAGATCTTCACGAAGGAGGGATACAGCAGTGTGCCGGAAGGCAATAACGGCGGGACTTTTCCTGGTTGGGCTGACGGGTTTGCTCGGCGGATGTGCTCGGCGGGCGGCTATGCCTCCCGTTCAGCAAGCAACTGCGCCGGCAACGGCGGTCGCGGTAGTGAGCGCACACACAGGAGATATTCCCTTCACTATTTCGGTGACGGGATCCCTGCAGACGCTGGATGACGTCACCCTGTCTGCGAAGGTGCCGGGCAAGATTGCGAAGGTGTTCGTGCGCGAGGGCGACACCGTACAGGCGGGACAGGTGGTCGTACAGCAGGATACCAGCGACCTCGAGGCGCAGATGCGCCAGGCGGAAGCCTCGCTCAAATCGGCTCGCGCCCGGTTAAAACAGGCACAGACCGCGCTGGAGCTTCAACCTACTCAGAACGAAACCTCCCTGCGTCAGGCGGAGGCTGCGCTGGAGGCGGCAAAGGCGCGTCTGCGCGCATTGGAAACGGGTGCACGCCGCCAGGAGCGCCAGCAGGTGGAACAGCAGGTGGCTTCCGCAAAAGCGAACATGGACAACGCCCAGGCGAATCTGGAGCGTGTGCGCCGGCTGTACCAGCAGGACGCCGTGCCCAAACAGCAGCTGGATGCCGCGCAGATGGCATACGACATCGCACTGGCGCAGTATCGCACTGCTCAGGAGCAGTTGAGCCTCGTGCAGGAGGGGCCCCGTCAGGAAGAGATCGAGGCACAGCGTGCGCTGGTCAAACAGGCAGAAGAAGCGGTGCGTCTGGCACGCACGGGTGACCTGCAGTTGAAGGTGCGTCAGGATGAGGTCAACGCGGCGAAGGCGCTGGTAGCCCAGGCGGAGGCTGGATTGTTCTACGCCCGACAGCAATATGAGAGCGCATTCATCCGTTCGCCCATCAGCGGCACGGTGGCGATGCGCATGGCACAGCCGGGGCAGATGGCAGGTGCGGGCACTCCGCTGGTGCGCATCGTGAACCTCAATGCCATCTTCTTCGAGGCGCGCGTTTCCGAAACGGAGGTGCGCTATGTTCGGGTGGGACAGTCCGTTTCCGTGACGGTAGATGCCTATCCGGGTAAAACGTTCCGCGGTGTGGTCAGCCGAATCTACCCTGTTGGTTCGGAGGGCGCCCGCGACTTCAATGTGCGTATTGATATGCGCAATGAAAACGGGCAGCTGAAGCCCCAGATGTTTGCTCGCGGTGAGATACTGGTCGATGTGCACCGCAACGTCGTGCTGGTTCCCAAAGATGCGCTGGTCACGCAGGACGGCAAACAGGTGGTGTTCGTGGTGCAGGAGGGGGTTGCCCGGCGCGTGACGGTGCAGACCGGCTATATCAACGGCATGAACGCCGAAGTGCGTGGCATTCCTGCTGGTGCACAGGTGGTGGTGCAGGGACAGGAGAACCTGCGCGATGGCGACAAGGTGCGCGTGGAACAGCTGCAGACGGCAGAAGCGGGCACAGCAGGCGGTTCGTAACGGGAAGGAGAGACGAGTATGTGGCTGACGAGTGTAGCGATACGACGTCCCATTTTTATCCTGATGGTGTTCTCCGCGCTGGCGGTGCTGGGATGGACGGCAGCCAGCAGAATGCGCGTGGAGCTGAACCCCAACGTGGACTTTCCCTACGTCATTGTGACGACGGTCTACCCGGGCGCGGGGCCGCGCGAGGTGGAGACGCTCATCTCCAAACCCATTGAAGACGCGGTGAACGGCATCAACGGGGTAAAAAACGTCACGTCGATCTCGCAGGAAGGTATCTCGCTGGTGGCTATTGAGTTCAACCTGGGCGTGGACTCGAGTGCGGCGGCAGCGGATGTGCGCGAAAAGGTGGATGCGGTGCGGGCTACCCTGCCGCGCGATGCGCTGTCTCCCTCCATCTCCAAGTTTGACATTAACGCCTTTCCGGTGCTCTACTACGGTATGTCCAGCGAACGCCCCAGCAAGCAGTTACGCTACATCGCCGAGGAGATTGTGAGCAACCGACTAGCGCGCGTGTCCGGCGTGGCCTCGGTGACGGTGCTGGGCGGAGACGTGCGCGAGATTCGCGTGGAGGTGGACAAGGCACGCCTGGACGCTTATGGGCTGAACATTATGCAGGTCGTTCAGGCGCTGCAGGCGGAGAACCTGAACATCCCCAGCGGACGTATCGAGGAAGAGCGACGCGAGTACACGGTGCGCGTGGTGGGCGAGTTCCAGAATCTGGACCAGATACGCAACGTGCGCATTCCCGTTACCAACCGCATGAACCCAATGGGCGCCCCGAACATTATCCGCCTTTCCGATGTAGCCACAGTGCGGGACGACATCGCGGAGCGTACCGAAGGGGCACGGGTAAACACCCGAAACACCGTCGCCATTATCGTGACCAAAGCCACCGACGCCAACACGGTGGACGTGTGTAACGGTGTCAAGCGTGAGATCGAGCAGCTGAAGCGCGAACTGCCCCGCGACATCGAATTCGTTCTTACCCAGGACCAGTCCAAGTTCGTTCTGGAAAGCCTGACCGACCTGCGCGTCGCGCTGTTCCTGGCGATATTCCTCGCGGTGTTCGTCGTGTATCTGTTCCTGCACAACCTGCGCGGCACGTTTATCGTGTCGCTGGCGATACCCACTTCCATCATCAGTACCTTCCTGGTGATGAACGGCTTCGGCTTCACGCTGAACACCATGACCATGCTGGCGCTGTCGCTGGCGGTGGGTATCCTGGTGGACGACTCCATCGTGGTGCTGGAAAACATCTTCCGCCACCTCACCAACGGCGAGGAGCCTGCCGAAGCCGCGCTCAACGGGCGTTCGGAAATCGGACTGGCGGCGATTACCATTACGCTGGTGGACGTGGTCGTGTTCGTACCAGTGGCGTTCATGGGCGGCATCGTGGGGCAGTTCTTCCGCTCGTTCGGCATCACGGTAGCGACCGCCACCCTTTTTTCCCTCCTGGTCTCCTTCACCCTGACGCCGATGCTGGCGTCACGCTGGTTCCGTATGGGCGAGCACGTAGAGGCAAAGCGCGGGCTGTTCGCGGCGTTTGACCGATTCTACCATGCGCTGGACCGTATCTATCGCGGTATTCTGGAGCGTGCTCTGCGCCGCCGCTGGCTGGTGATTGGCATCGGCAATGCGCTGCTGCTCAGCATCCTGCTGATTATTGCAGGCTCCTTAGTGGGCAGGAAGTTCATCATGCCCTCTGTGTTCGTAGCAGGGTTCACGGCGGTGTTTGGCTTCCTGTTCTGGCTGATTGCGCTGATATGGCGTGCCCAACGCAAGCCGCTGTTTGTGGCGGGCTGGGGCACGTTTATCATGGCAGGCGCGTTCTTCCTGTCCGGTCTGCTGGGCGCGTCGTGGGGGCATCCTCTCCTGCCTTTCCGCTTTGCACCCGACCAGGACCAGGGGCTGATTCAGATATCGGTTGAGATGCCTGCAGGCACTTCACTATCCGCAACCGACCGCGTGCTATCACGTATTGAAGAGGTTATTACCAATACCCCCGCCATCCGCCGGGATGTAAAGAGCATGTTCACCACGCTGGGCAACACCACAGCGGGCGTGCTGGGCACTGGCGGGCGCGGCGCCCAGTACGGCGAGGTGCAGGTGACCTGTGTGGAGAAGCAATCGCTGGGCGACCGGCTCACCGGCTGGCTTCCGTGGGTCAAGCATCCTTACCTGCGCACTCGTCCGAGCACCGAAATCGCCGAAGAGATTCGTCAAAAAATCGGCACCATCCCCGGCGCCAAAATAAAGGTGAACGCTGTGACGGGCTTTCGCGGCGGAGGCGATGCGCCCATTCAGATTGAGCTGACCGGACAGGACACGGACCTGCTGGTGGGTACGGCGGAGCGTGTGATGGCAGTGGTCGCACCGATAGAAGGCATCGTCGACCCCGACATCTCGTGGAAGCTGGGCAAGCCCGAACTGCAGGTGCGCATCGACCCCGACAAGGCGGCTTCGGTCAACATGAGCGTGGCACAGGTGGCTTCGGTCCTGCGCACCTATATTGAAGGCAACACCGATACCAAGTTCCGTGAGGGCGGCAAAGAGTACAATATTCGCGTGCAGTTGACCAAGGCACAGCGTGAAGACATCAACACGGTAAGCGACCTGGTGGTGGGTTACTTTAACGGGCGCCAGGTGCGCCTCAACGACGTGGCGACGGTGGAGATGACCACCGGTCCCACCAAGATCGACCGCAAAAACCGCCAGCGATTGGTTACCTTCACGGCGTTCCTGAAGCCGGGCTACGCGCCGGGCAACATGCAGTTAGTGATTGACGAGGCGCTGGCGAAAGCGAACCTGCCTCCGCCGGGCGTGCGGATGAAGTGGGCGGGAGAGATTCAGCGCCAGCAAGAGGAGGGAGCCTACATGGGGCAGGCGCTGCTGCTGGCTATCGTGCTGGTGTATATGCTGATGGCGGCGCTGTTTGAATCGCTGCTGATGCCGCTGACCATCATGCTCAGCCTGCCCCAGGCGATGATTGGTGCACTGCTCGCCCTGATTATCACGGGCAACTCGCTGAACATCGTCTCGATGATTGGTATCATCATGCTGATGGGGCTGGTGACCAAGAACGCCATCCTGCTGGTGGACTACACCAACACCCTGCGCGGTCGCGGACTGCCCCGCCTGCAGGCACTGCTGGAAGCCGGCCCCACCCGATTGCGCCCCATCCTGATGACCACCTTCGCGATGGTGTTCGGGATGTTGCCGGTGGCGCTGGCGATTGGGCGAGGTTCCGAGTTCCGTGCCCCGCTGGGGATTGCCGTTATTGGTGGACTGCTGTTGTCCACCCTGTTGACGCTGGTGGTTATCCCCTGCGTGTACACGGTGTTTGACGACCTGGGCAACTGGATTGCGCGCACGGTGTTCCGACGGGGCGTGTACCCGAAGGAGCAGGTTCCGACGCGCGAGCCTGAAGTCGTCGATTGAAATCAGCCACTCCTTAGCCCCTCTGCCCCCTTCCGCGCGGAAGGGGGCTTTTTTACACGGATGACCAGGCGTTGCCGTGCTCGCCTTCACGGTAAAGCAGGGGGAAGTAGGGTCCGGCAAAGGCGTCGCCGTCCTTGCCTCCCAGCAGGTACACGTTCATATGCCGCTCGCTGGGAGTGCCGGCGCGATAGCGAGTACCATCGGGCATCAGGTGGATTGCCCACGAACGGCGCGGGCGCTGGCTCAGGTTGGGACCGCTTCCGTGAATGGTCAGGCAGTGATGAAAACTGAGCGCCCCCGCAGGCATTTCACATTTGACCGTGCACCATGGCTGACCGGAGACCTCTTCGATGCGCTTCTGCAGGCTCTCGAGGTCTTGCTCAAAGAAGTTTCCCTCCGGCAACAGCCCCCACCGGTGACTACCCGGCACAACCTGCATACAGCCGTTCTCTTCCGTTACGTCGTCCAGCGCCAGCCACGCGGTCAGCAGGTCAGGCGGGTCGGCGCACTGCCAGTAACCGTAATCCTGATGCCAGCCGACGTTGCCCCGCGCGCCCGAATCGGGCGGTTTGTAAAGCAGCTGGTCATGCCACAGGCGAATCCCCTTGGCGCCGGTCAGTCGCGCAGCCATCTCGCCGATAAGTGGATGAAGCACCGCGCGGGCAATCACCGCATCGCTCCAGTAGCTGTTGTCGATCTTCACAATGTGGTCAACAGGCGCGCCCGGCTCGATATTCCGGCTCCATGGGGGGCGCAGGGTCTGGTACTCGCCGGCAATCACCTTCGCGTGGTGCTCGCGCAGTAGATCCAGCTCCTCGTCGGACAGGATTTTAGGCGCAATCCAGTATCCGCTTTCACGATAGAACTGCACATCCGCTTCCGTCGGGAGCAGAGAAAACATCGGATACCTCCTGCATGGGTTGTTTAGTATGTCTAAATTGTAAAGCTCCCGCGGATGCGTGTCAAGGAGCTACTCTCCCTCCTCGGTGGGGATGACCTGTGCGCTGAGCCAGGCATACGCCTTCACCGTGCCGTTCAACTGGGGCGTGCCCTCAATGTCGTCTTCGAGGGCGACCACATCCACACTGCCGCCGTAGGTGTCCACCAGCATGGTCACGAAGTACTTGCCGGTGTGTGGGTTCTGCAGGCGTTGCAGTTGCACTATCCGCCCGGTGAGCAGGGCGTAGTTCCCGGCGACGTTATCGCTGGGACCTTCGTTGATAGGCAACATCGCCTGCGGCGCCAGGCGCAGAGTCACTATTTCACCCGTGTCCTCGTCCTCCGTTTCTGTGAGGATGCTCTGGTCGGACTGCAGGTACTGCTGTTCGTCTTCGAAGCACCACGCCTCCTGCGCGAAGGCGGCGATTTGCAGGGTTACCATACGCGGCAGGGTGCGCCAGCTGTGCCGGTACGTGGAAAAGTCGCGCAGGTCCACGCTGAACGGGTAGTAGCCCGATTCGGGGTCCTCAACGGTCAGCGGACTGCTCCAGCCGTACAGTGCGCCGGTGAGCTCTGTGTCGTCATAGGGAACCATCTCCACCACCGCCGCCTGCATGCGTCCCTTGCCGTCGAAGTGAGGTTCCAGGTCCACCACCTCCAGGGAGGAGGAGTCGGAGGACTCCTCGTCTCCTCTGCCCTTCATTGCCAGCCAAATCTGCGCGCCGGTGGGCGACTGCCACACGAAGTACGCGCCGTTCTCTACCTCGTAGCCCTCGCTCTCGGTGAGAATCGTGTGGAGTGCGTTCACCAGGGCTTGCGCCTCGTCGTATCCGAGGCACCGTGCGTGGGTTATCATTGCCATCAGGCTCCTTTCGCCCGCCGGGCATCTGTCGCATCCTCTGGAAGGAGGCAAGATGCGCTGGGGGATTTTTGCCGAAACGTTTACCTTAGATTCGCAGGAACACTCGCGTATTCCTGCACAGCCCGGCGAATTTCACCGGCGCGAAACAAACTGGTTGTGGGTCACATAGAACCGCCAGGGCTTATCCGCCCACTGCCGAATGCCGATGCGAACGGTCTGCATCACGCGCTCCGCCGGGACAGGTTCGCCTTCCACAATGCGCAGGCGTCCTGCGTACAGCGGGCTGAAGTTCTGTGCCAGAGTGATGCCCATCGCCCGGGTCAGCCTGCCCGGTCCCGAGGTCAGCAGGCGGTCATCCGCCACCCCTCGCCGCTGGCGCATCAGTTCAAGACCGTCCAGAGGCTCCACTGCCCGAATCAGCACCGCCTCCCCGACGCCTTCCGGGGCGGTTACCGCGTTCAGGCAGTGGTGTGTATGCACCTGGTACACGTACGCGATGCCGGGCGGTCCGAACATGGCGGCGTTGCGTGCGGTCCTTCCTCGTGAGGCGTGGTTAGCGGGGTCGCCCACCAGATAGGCTTCGGTCTCTACAATGATACCCGCGGTCATCCCTTCGTCCGTCTCATGGATCAGGATCTGCCCCAGCAGGTTACGGGCAACCTCCAGGGTTGGTTGCAGGTAAAACGACACAGGTAACGGTTTACGATTATTCCAATCCATCATCTCCTCAAGATCAACCACGTAGAGGAGCGAGAGTGTGGCTCTCGCTCCTCAGCCTCAGTGCTTGCGCTCGCGAAACTAACGGTATTCAGGCACCTGCCAGCAATGTTCCTGCCAGCCTCTCAGCACGTTGGGGTCTACGCCGCTCCACCATTCCCAGAGATAGTCATCGGGAGGAGTGTCGCCCGGGTTCCAGCGCAGTGCGCCAAACGTGGCACAGACTTTCATTGCCTTCGCGTGCCCATCGTGGAACGTCCAGTTGCTCATGCCGTTGTGGCTGGTGAACCAGCCCTTATTGTTGTCGAACCAGATGCGCCATCCATCCACGCACCAGGTGCCGAGGTCGTGGAAGTATTCGCGAGATTCGAGCACCTGAATCAGCGTGGCAGGGCGCGGAATGGACGACAGTTTGACCGGGTTGGGTAGCCAGCCGGGCACAATCCATCCGTTCCACCAGCCCACTGTGCCGCGATGCGCCCAGGCGTTTGCACCTGCATACGAGCGTCGCCAGCCGTTGAGGTGTTCGAGCGTGGTCTCCTCAGGACCTGGCAGGGGGTTCACACCGTCATGCAATCCACTGTTTGCGTCATCTCCCCAACGGAAGCACTGCCAGTTCCATATCGGCTCGTTGGGACGCTCGTAAGACGGACAGAGCGAGATGCCGGTGTTTTTGATGTAGGGCTGTATCGCCCAGCGCCACGAGTAGCAGGAGGTTCTGCCGTTCGGAGCGCGTGCAGGCATCCAGCCGGGATACGGCAGGCAGTCATCATAGTCCTGGGCGTACTGCAGGATGCCGAGTGCAATCTGCTTCATGTTGGACAGGCACGAGGTCTTGTTGGCCATTTCGCGAGCGCGTGAGAAAACGGGAAAGAGAATCGCTGCCAGTATCGCGATAATCGCTATCACGACAAGCAGCTCAATCAAGGTGAAAGCGTAGCGTCGGTTCATTGTATGCACCCTCCTTTGTTGGTATGGCGTTGCAGATCAGCGTCCAGATGGCGGCGCCATCGGGGTTATCCCGGTGGCTGGCGTGCCGCTACCACCGCGCAATTGTGCCTCCAGCCCGGGCGGTAAGGGATAGCCTTGTTTCATGGCGCGTTCCAGCACTGCCCGATCCTCTGGCGTGAGCTTGCTCAGGTCGCCACCCGATTTCTGAATAACCGCGTTTACCTGCTGACCGATGTCGCTGACCTCTCCACTCTTCTCGCCCCGATAGGCTTTCCAGAGGAAGAAGGCAGCCACAATCACCGCAATCAGGATGACGACCGTTGCGACCACAGGAGAGACTTGCTTCTTCATACCGTTCACCTCGGTTGTCAAAGTGCGTCCTGTCAAGAAACAGCCGCTTCATCGTTTACATCCCTATCATAGCACGCTCTGCCAGAAAGCGCAACAATCAGCAAGTAGGGACAGAGGCGAACATCAAAAAACAACCGCCCCGACAGCATTCCTGCCGAGGCAGTTTCCAAAGGCGCGGCAAAGAGATTTCAGTAATACTCCGCCGGTCCGGGCTGAGCAACCAGCACCAGCAGCGTGTAGAAGACCAGAGCGCCGATAAGGTAAATGGCGAACACCACGTACGACGGTAACTGGGGCAAACGCACAGGTACTATCTCCACCGTCATATTATCGGTGCTTTCTACCTGCGCTGGCATGGTAGAGGCGTCCGTCGACAAAGAGCTCGACGTATCACGAAGCGTCGCCGTATCGGTATTCCCCGCCGACAGGCTCCAGTTACTCCAGAAAGCGACCAGCGGATGCTGAGCGACCACATCCTCAACCACGATAGCCCTGGCTGGCGAGGCAACCACACACATCACCAGCAGAACAATCGCCGCAACTGCGCCCGTTTTCCCCCACATGTCTGCACCGCCTCCCAGAGATTTTGACGGTATACTCACAAAGCATGTATTCTGGATATATACTACCTCATTCCTGCAAACTTTGCAAGCTTTCTGGGCACAACATAAAACGGGGACAGGATATCCTCCTGTCCCCCAGAAGTCCGTACATCATCCTGTGCGGCGTCGCCTGCCTCCCATCAGAGCCAGCACCCCGCCAGCCAGGGCGACAACGCTCGCGGGTTCGGGCACCACGTGGATGGCGAAGTTGTCAATCCACACAGTGTCCGCCCCCGTGCCGGATGCCGCATCATGCGCCAGTACGATGCCCCAGCCGGTCAGAGTGGAGATGTTGGTGATGGGAATACCGTTGTCCACCAGCACCCCGTTGTACCAGGAGTACGCCTTCATCTGGTTGAAGTCCCACATCATTTTGAGCGTGACAAACTGGTCAAACACGGTTGGGGTGGAGCCGGCGCCGGGGTTCCAGCCGAACGGGTGGGTAGCGTTGGACAGGTCCCACTGGATACCGTAGGTGGGTTCACCGCTGTCGAACCAGTACCACCACAGGTTCTGTTTCTGCTGGGGACCGATGCGGTAGATGTCGAAGGTGACGATGACGATTTTCCATCCTGCCGCCAGCGGGTCGGGGATAGCTCGCTCCATCAGGGAGTAATCGCCCTGACTGTCGCCAACCTCCAGCCTCACCGCCTGCCCACCCAGCGTGGGTTCGGGAGCCACAACAACGCGCGCCCAGTCGCCGCTGGTGCCGCCTGGAACGCTCACCCAGCCATCCTGTCCGTCCAGCACACCGGGGCTGAAGACAGGTGCTTCGAAGCCTCCGGAGTCGTACCAGGCGAGCTGAGCCTGCGCCGTAGTGAACCCCAGCGTAATCATCGCGACGACCGTCACAATCCAGCGAGTGCTCATGTTCGTGCTCCCTCCTTTCTCGCATGGCGCGAAGCACACTCTTAAGTATAAATGCTTGTGCCAAAACTGGCAACAGGTAATTTTGCCGGGTTTCGAGAAACTTGCTGTTGTTCCCGTTTGACTATGGTGTCAGACGCTCTATTTGCGACTCTTTCAGCAACAGTACGCGCAGGGCTTTATAGGCTTCACGAGGCATACCGGGCGGGCGCAGCAGACCGGTGATTCCACAGTGCCCACTTAACCAGGCAGGAGGGGCGCTGTAGCCGGGCGGTGTAACCGACAGAGGGTCCCACACCACGTCCAGCGGTGTAACCGGGGCGCCGTTTGTCGGGAGACGGCTGTGTAGAGAGCGGATGGTGTCGGTCGCAAGGTGCAAAGCGAACTGATACTGCTCGGCATTTTGCAGGAGACTCCGCGCCTGGTGGGGCAAGGTTAGTTCACTCAGCCAGACCGACAGCCTGGGCGGGTTCTGACGACGGTCTGCCTCGCTGAGTTCAAAGGCAGTATATGACGGTTCACCGGAGGAGGAATCGGCTCGCGCCAGCCGGAAGACGTGCGTGCCGCCGGGTACCGGTGTACCGGGATCGCCCGGCTTCAGCATCCCGCCTCCTCCAGTCTCCGCAGATAGTCCACCAGAGGCGAGGCGGTCAACGGCATGGAGATATCCGCATCCCACGTCTCCCCACTGCGGAGATTGTAGTAGAAAGCTTCCACATGTCCGTCTGGGAATATCTCTACTTCGGCGTGATGCTCGTGTTTGTCCCAGGCAATGAGCACCTGCCCTTCAGCGCCGACACTGATAACTGGGTACACTGGCGCGAAGGGTTTCGTCTGTCGCCACACGTCCAGAGCGATACGTGCAACTTCACTATCCTTCAGACGCGACACCAACGTGTGGAGATAACGCTCTATCTGCTGTTCACGGATGTCTTTCGGAACGAATGTAATATTTGCGCTGATTGAGGGCTGGATATCGGGCTCGGTTCCGCAGGTGCGCTCATCCTTCCACATGCCGGGGTTGTAGGGCATGGTGAAGCTTTTGTGAGATGCACCAGCGGAAGAGGTTTCCTGCCTGCTGATTGAGATAGTCGAGAACGCCATCAACATCCTGCACCTCCACCTGTCTTTCGGTAAAAAAGTCAGCATCGATCAGATAGCATACCTCACCTGCCGATTCGGATGTTTGTCGGTAGGTCACCAGTCCATGCTGTAACCGCACGAAGGCTTCCTGTTGTGGCAGCCGAAGGCGTGTTACCGTCAGCCTCTCTATAACCTCTTCGGCAATGTCGGGCTCCCCCAGCTCGCCGGCTATGGAAGGACGCAACAGGTCGCGCCACGCAACGTCCTCCATGCCCAGCTGCGATCGGCAGATAACGTCCTGATAGCGCAAACCGACACGCACGTAAAAACGTACAGCATATGCTCTCTGCAAGGCTTCAGCCGCCTGGTTGAACAGTTCTCGAAACTGTTCCCACCGAATGTACTTACGCGCGGTAAGCGCAAGAAAATCCCGCGTCAAACTGACGGTCCAGTTCCCATCGCGGCTCGTGAAGTCGTATGCCGTCATCAGGGGCAAGCTGCGCGATGCAGGTTCAGGCAGAAGAGAGAGCAGTTCTGGAGGAACGAGCGTGGCTATCTGCTTCTGTTGAGCAATCGGGAAGAGGTCGCGCAGGCTCTCCTGAAAGGCAACAGGCGGTTCGGACTCTATCCGAAAAACCGTCGGATAGCGCACCTGACAGATAACCTCTACCAGTGGGTTGATAGCATAAATGACACGCTCGCTCGCGGGTATGGGCATTTCCCGTCTCCTGTCCTGTGTTAAATACCAGTTCACCAGTCGGTCAAGCTGTTCCTGCTATGATCGCTTTGACTTTTTCGTCGAGGGATTTAGAATCGCATTACAGCGTGTGAAATGAAAGGAGGAAACACCAGGTGGTTCGCATGTTCGCTCGCTCTGGATGGCTGGCAATGGTGGTGCTGGTTCTGCTTCTGCCCGCCGGTGCTC
>CAZOGB010000079.1:0-14556 GCA_964579145.1 uncultured bacterium
CGCAAGCAGGGGGATTGTCAGCCCCCCTGTCGTCCCCCCGCAAGCAGGGGGACACCCGAGTCCCTCCCCGCCTGCGGGGAGGCCAGGAGGGGCTGAACCACGTCATCGGGCAACCACAGGGGGTTGCCCCTACAACATCCTTTGAAGGGCGAGGCTCCCGCCGAGCCGTTTTACCCTCTCCTTGTGGGAGAGGGTTAGGGTGAGGGCTTTCGCAGTGAGGTCAGGTGGGGCTGTCCTGCTTCTCGGCGGGCAACCACAAGGGGGTTGTCCCTACAAAAACGCCCCATACGGAGATTCACCTCTCACCGCGTCGGGGAGAGGTCGGCAGAAGGGTCGGCTCACCGGGAGATTCGCCCTCCAGAGGAATAGAATAGGCTGCTGTACGGAAGAAGGAGGGAAAGCGTTTTTTCGTTCTGCTGGGCAAAGGGTTGAACCATCTTTTGCCGGTGTGCTAAGATAAAGCGTGGGGTGGTGCACAATGTCGCCTAAGACTGTTGAAGCCGAATATGACGGTAGAGTTTTTATACCCGTTGAGCCGCTGGACCTGCCTCCGGGGAAGCGAGTCAAGCTTACGGTCGAACCAGAGGATGATGAGCCTGCCGCCGTATCCCGCTTTTCGGAACTCTGGAAAGACCTTGCCAGTCGTCCAGCGCGTGGAGCATCGCCTGATGCGGAGTCGCTGCGTCGGGAACATCTTCACGGGGAAGAGCAGTGAATATCTTGCTGGATAGCTCCGTTCTTGTCCGTTTGAAGGACCCCGATAACAATCTTCGCGCCCTTGTTGAGGCAGCGATTGAACACCTTGATACCAGAGGATACCAGATGCTTCTCACCCCACAGATATTGATGGAATACTGGGCGGTTGCCACACGTCCCCCCACGGCACGTGGTGGACTGGGATTAACACTGGAAGAGGCTACACTCGACATACAAGCCTATCAGCAATGGTTTGGCGTACTCCACGAAAGTGATGCGCTATTTGACATGTGGTGGAGCACTGTTCAGGAGTATAGTGTCCTCGGACGACAAGTATGGGATGCTCGTATTGCTGCAGTCATGCGTCTCCACAGTATAGAACATATTGTTACGTTCAATACCCAAGACTTTCAGCGCTATGACTTTCTTCAGGCGTGGTCACCCGACACAGTGAGACTTTTGACGAGCGGATAACCTTTGATCTTGATCACCGGTCTACAGTAGCGTCCACCAGCTTCTCGCCGCCGTAGCGAACGACGTCTGTGCAGGGCAAGCCTGTTTCTCGCTCTACCTGTTCAATTGCCCGACTCGCTTCTTCGTCGCTCAGGTGCGCGGTGTTGAGGGCGATTCCCACTACCGGTGCAGGGGCAAATGCACCTCCCGCCTCTGCCACCATCTCATACAGCCGTATCACGTCAGGAAGGGGCGGGATGGGCACATGGGGATAGCTGCGGATGTGCGTCTGTCCCGCACGGTGCACCAGTATCAGGTGCGTGGGTTGAGAGCCTCTAATCAGGGGCAGAGTGGCTGTGGACGCAGGGTTGAGCAGAGACCCCTGTCCTTCGATGTGCAGGATATCATGGTCGCGTCCGTATCGCATGACCACCTGTTCCACCGCTCCAGCGGCGAAATCCACCCGGACGGCATCCAGCGGCACCCCGTCACCGGCAATCATGATGCCCGTCTGCCCCGACGCGATGAACGCTGACTTCATACCACGGCGCAGACAGGCGCGGTGCAATTCAATACTGGTGGACATCTTCCCAATAGCCATGTCCGTGCCTACCGTCAGCACGCGCAGGCAGGGGAGCTCGCGCGCGGCGCCGCTGCCCAGCGTTAGACCGGGCGGTTCCTGTCGGATGTCCCATATCCACTGTCCCTCGCGCAGGAGAGGCTTGAGCTCGGGGTGGTTCGCCATCGGGGTATGCAAGCCGTTCACCACGCACAACCCGTGTGCAACCGCCTCTTTGACCTCCTGCCACCACGCTTCGGGCAGCGCTCCGCCCGGCGGCGCAATGCCTGTCACCAACACCTGTGGCTGGTACTGCAGAGCCTCACGCAGGGAAGCCACGATGGGCACGTCGCGGGGAATACCTGTTAGCTGGGGGATGGAGCCACCCGCGCACTCGGCGTCGATGACGGCAACAATCTGCGCGTCGCTGTAGCGAAGGAGCGACAGGCCGGTCTTGCCGTATGCGCCGCGGATGCCTCCATGCTGAAGGATAGCAACACGATGCTTAGGCAGTATCCTCACGTCGGTGCACTCCCAGTCCGGGCTGATCGCCGGGTATCACTCGTCCATCAATCCACTGTGCGCCCACAAACGGGTCATCCAGCAGGTTGAGGTGGCTGTCCAGGTCCAGGTGATCTGCCAGCGGCGACAGGTGCGCGGCGGCGGTGATTGCCAGACTGCTATCTGAGTAGCACCCGAACATCACCTGCAATCCACAGGCGCGAGCCGTATGCACGATGCGCATCGCTTCGCTCAGACCGCCGCACTTCATCAGCTTCAGGTTCACGCCGTGAACGCGGTCGGCAAGTTTGACCACGTCTGCGCTGGTAAAGCAGCTCTCGTCCACAAAGATGGGCAGGGGCGACTGCCGATAGAGCTCCGGTAAAGCCTCTTCCATCCCTCTGGGCAAAGGCTGTTCCACATATTCCACGCCGCGTTCCGCCAGCCACCGGCACATGGTGATGGCGTCGCCAAGATTCCAGCCGCCGTTGGCGTCCACGCGCAGGGTCACACCCGCGGGGGCTTCCTCCCGCACCGCCGTGAACATCGCTTTGTCCGCTTCGACACCTTCGGGACTGCCGAGCTTTATCTTCAGGGCGCGTGCCCCCGTCAATGCCAGCCACTCGCGCACTCGTTGCCGGGCGATGCCAGGCGGGTTGATACCGATGGTGACGGTGGTCGGCACGATGCTCTCTCGTTCCAGCCCCCACAGCTTCCACAGCGGCAGTCCGGTGCGTTTGCCCAACCAGTCGTGCAGGGCGACGTCTACCGCGGCACGGATTGCGGAGGGCGTATTAGTTTCCTTCAATAGATGCTCTATGCGATGACGCTGGAGAGGGTGCAGGGGATCCAGCAAAGCCTCTACCTGCCGGGCGGCTTCCAGCAGGCTTTCGGTGCTTTCCCGATACGTGCCGATGGAGAACGGCGAGGCTTCCCCCCACCCTTCGATGCCGTCCGCCTCGATGCGCAACCACAGATTGGTGGTCTGGGCAGTGGTGCCGCGGCTGATGGTCAGCGGAAACCGTTTGTTGACCGTGAACGTTTCGTACTGCACGCGCATAGCAGGGTTACATTCGTCTTCAGGTGGTTTACATCCTGCTGAAATCCTCCTGCTTCACAGAGGAACCCGCCCCGCCGAACACGAAAAAATCAGATGGCTCAAAACATGCACTGAGAGGTGAGAGAGATGCGCAAGGTCAAAGCGGCGATTATCGGCACGGGCTTCATCGGCCCTGCCCATGTGGAAGCTGCCCGACGACTGGGCTTTGTGGATGTGGTGGCGCTGTGCGAGAAGGATGAAGAGACTGCGAAAGCCAAAGCGGCACAGCTGAACATTGACCGTGTCTACTGGAACGTGGACGACCTGCTCAACGATAAGGAGATCGAGGTTGTCCACAACTGCACGCCCAACAACCTGCACTTCGAGGTCAACCGCAAGATTATCGAGGCGGGTAAACACGTCATCTCCGAGAAACCGCTGGCGATGAACTCTGAAGAATCGCGCCAGCTGGTGGAGATGGCGAAAAAGGCGGGCGTGGTGCACGCCATCAACTTCATCTACCGCTACTATCCGCTGGTGCGACATGCCCGTTCGATGGTTCAGCGCGGCGATGTGGGCGAAATCTACCACGCCAACGGCTCGTACACGCAGGACTGGCTGTATCTGCCTACCGACTGGAACTGGCGCCTGGTGCCCGAGCTCAGCGGCGAGTCGCGAGCGGTTGCCGATGTGGGTTCGCACTGGTGCGACTGCGTGCAATACGTCAGCGGGCTGAAGATTAAGCGGGTGTATGCCCACCTGCACACTATCCATAAAACACGCATGAAGCCCAAGAAGGAGCTGGAGACCTATGCGGGCAAGGTGCTTCAGCCCGAAGACTACGAGCCGGTGCCCATCAACACCGAGGACTATGCCACCGTGGCGTTTGAGTTTGAGAACGGCGCAGTTGGCTCGTTCACCGTGTCGCAGTGCTTTGCCGGGCGCAAGAACCGCATGTTCTACGAGCTGTCCGGCAGTAAGTGCTCGCTGGTGTGGGACCAGGAGCGACCCGATGAGCTGTGGGTGGGCTATCGCGAGAAGCCCAATGCAATCATCATGCGCGACCCGTCGCTGTTGACCCCCGAGGCACGCCCGTTTGCCCACTATCCGGGTGGACATCCCGAAGGCTATCCAGACGGGATCAAGAACTTCCTGTGGCGGGTGTACTCGGCGGTGGCCGCCGGCGAGGAGTGGGACTTCAGCACCTTTGAAGACGGTCATGTGGAGATGTGCATCGTGGACGCTGTGCTGAAGAGCCACCGCACCAAACAGTGGGTAGAAGTCACATACTGAGAAACGGTCTGGTCAGCCCCTCTGCCGCCCGGCCGGGAGAGGGGCTTTCTCTTAATGGAGGCGTGTCGACATGCTCAGCGGTGCGCTTCCTTGTGGCGAGAAGACCGTATGAGCCGGTAGCGAAGGAGCTGCGCGAGCGCCTGAGGGCACGTATCGCGGAGGTTGAGGGCATCGAGGCGCGGATAGAACCGGCAAGATTTTACGTGTGAGAGGAACCTGATAAGACGCCCGCACTTCCTGCTGCTGTCGCCAGCGTGTTGCCAACATGTTGCCCGCGTGATACAATACACTCGCATCCAGTAAACCCCACGGAGGCAGCCGATGAACGAGAAAGAAGCGAGAGAGATTTGTGAGAAAGCGATTGCCTTCAGCGAGGCAGAGCATGTGCAGGTGAACCTGACAGGCGTACGAGAAGCCTCCACACGCTACGCCAACAACGAAATTACCCAGAACGTGGCGAAAGCGCAGACGACCCTGCGTGTGTTGTGTGCCTTCGGGAACAGAGTTGGACGGTGCATCACCAATCGATTGGATACCGAAGCCATTCGCGATGCGGTGAAACGTGCAGAGGAGATGGCGCGTGTTGCCCAGCCCGACACCGAGTTCCTCCCGCCGCCCGAACCGACGACCTATCGCTCCATCCCAGCGTATGCCGAATCTACCGCCCATGCCACGCCCGACGACCGTGCGCGTGTGGTGCGTGCGGTAATCGACGAGGCGAATGCGCGGGGGTTGAAAACAGCGGGCAGTTTCGCCACCAGTGAGGCGGTGACGGCAGTGGCAAACAACAGGGGGCTGTTCGGTTATCACACTGCCACGCGGGCATCGTTGGTCTGCACGATGATGGCACAGGACGGCAGCGGCTGGGCGGAACAGACTCACGAGGATGTAGTCAGCATTTCGCCCGAGGCGGTTGCTCAGCGGGCGGCGGATAAGGCAGAGGCGGCACGCCATCCCCAGGAGGTTTCGCCCGGCGACTACACAGTGGTGCTGGAGCCTGCCGCTCTCGCCGAACTGCTGGCGTATATGGCATGGAGCATGGACGCCAAAGCGGCGGACGAGGGGCGCTCTGCCTTTGCCGGCAAAGAAGGAACCGCCATCGGCAACGAAAAGGTGACGTTGCAATCCCTGCCCGCGCATCCCGAATGCCCGGTGGAGCCTTTCTTCGAGGACGGAATGCCAAAGCCCGACGTGACATGGATCGAGCAGGGCATATTGAAAACCCTTGCTTACAGCCGCTACTGGGCGCAGAAGCAGGGCAAAGCGTTTACCGGATCCCCGTCCAACCTTGTCCTGCAGGGGGGAAGCCACTCTTTGCAGGATCTGATTGCGCAGGTGGAGGACGGACTGCTGATTACCCGTTTCTGGTACATCCGTTTTGTCGATCCGATGCAGTTACTGTTGACGGGCATGACGCGCGATGGCGTGTATCGCATACAGGGTGGCAGGGTCACCCATGCCGTGAAAAACCTGCGCTTTAACGAAAGCCCGCTGGTGGTGCTCCAGAACGTGCGGTTGCTGGGAATACCGCAGAGGGTGGAAGGCAACATGCTGGTGCCGCCGGCGGTGGTGGACGGGTTTACGTTCACCAGCACAACCACCTTCTGAGCGGGCGCAGAAGGAGAAACCTGTTGCGTAACGAAACATGTAACGCATACCGAAACCGAGGAGGAACCATGACCAGAATCTGGCTGACCGGCATACTGACCCTTTCACTGGGTGTGACGGCACTCAGCGGGGCATGGGCACAGGCAAAGCCCGCGGCGCGGAAGCCTGCTGCTCCAGCGAAAAGCACACCCAAGACATCTGCGACTGCAAAGCCTGCCTCGTCTGCCGCGCAGAACGTGGTGGGGCGAGTAGGAAACGCGGTGATTACCCGCGACGAGATGCTCAGGACCCTGGAGACGTGGTATGGTCCGCAGGTCGTCGAGGACCTGACCTCGCTGAAGATTGTGGAGCAGGAGGCGAAGAAGTACGGGATCACCGCGACGCAGGCAGAGATTAACCAGCGGTACAACGAGGCGATAGACGGGATGCGAGCGCGGGTGCCGCCTGGTGCGGACGTGTATGTGGAGCTGGCAAAACAGGGCTGGACGCGACCGCACATGGAGGCGGTGCTGAAGCGGGCGCTGCTTCTGGAGAAACTGGTGGCGCGTACCGTACGCGATACGGACTTCATCCACGCGCGCCATATCCTGATACAGCCTCAGATGCCTGCTATCACTCCTGACCAGAACGTCAGCGCGGAAGAACGGCAGAAGATGTTCGCCGAGGCGCGGGCGAAAGCGGAAGAAGAGGCTAAAGCCAAAGCGCAAAAGGTGTACGAGGAGCTGAAAGCGGGTAAAGACTTCGCAGAGGCGGCGAAGGAGTACTCTGACGACCGTTCGAACAAAGACAGGGGCGGCGACCTGGGTCCGTTTGCCCGCGGCATGATGGTGAAGGAGTTCGAAGACGCGGCGTTTGCCCTCAAGCCGGGCGAAATTAGTCAGCCGGTAAAAACCGTCTACGGCTGGCACATTATCAAGGTGGAGAAGCTGGGCAAAGATATTCCTGCAGTGGATAAGGCACGCCTGACTCAAACCATCGTGCGCCAGAAGATGGCAGAGTACTACCAGAACCTGTTGAGGCAGGCAAACAAGCAGAACCTGCTTCTGCCGAAGTCTTCGGAAACAGCGGGCGGTTCCCAGGCGCCAAGAACAGGTGCGCCAGCACCGCCTCCCCTGCCTCCAAGCCGGTAGGCTGAAAGAGAAGCAGGCTTTGCGGTCTGGCGTGCCGCAGCAGGTGAAGCAATACGCCCGTCACCCTGAGCGCAGCGAAGGGTCTCAAAAACGAGATGCTTCGCTATCGCTCAGCAAGACAATTGGTGTCGGCATGATACGGAAAGTGCTCAGAGTGATAGGCAAGTGTGCTCAGTGCCACTAATGGGGCATGGCATAAGCGTCGGATTGGCACACAGTTGACCCAAAAATCCAACACCCGTGAGGAGGAGGGACAAGCATGAGCAAACGCAACATCAATGTGGCATTGATTGGCTACCAGTTCATGGGCAAAGCGCACAGCAACGCCTACCGACAGGTCGCCCGTTTCTTTGATGACCTGGAGGTTGAGCCGGTACTGAAGGTCATCTGCGGGCGCAACGAAGAGAACGTGCGCAAAGCCGCGCAGAAGTACGGCTGGGAGGACTACGATACTTCGTGGGAGCGCGTGGTGGAGCGAAAAGACGTCGACCTCGTGGACGTGTCGGTGCCGGGCAATATGCACGCGCCCATCGCCATTGCCGCCGCAAACGCCGGCAAGATGGTGCTTTGCGAGAAGCCGCTGGCAAACACGCTGGCGGAAGCACGACAGATGCACGAGGCGGTTCAGAAGAACAACGTGCCCAACGCGCTGTGCCATAACTATCGGTTCGCTCCCGCCGTGCAACTTGCCAAGCAGCTCATTGACGAAGGGCGCATTGGCAAGATTTACCACTTCCGCGGAACCTACCTGCAGGACTGGATAGTCGACCCCAACTTCCCGCTGGTGTGGCGACTGCAGAAGGAGGTAGCGGGTTCGGGAGCGCATGGCGACCTCAACGCACACCTCATTGATATGGCACGCTTCCTGGTGGGCGAAATCGCCGAGGTGTCGGGCATGATGGAGACCTTCATCAAACAGCGCCCGAAGCTCGCTGCGTCTGATGACCGTCTGGGGGGCGTTGCCAGCACGGAGATGGGCGAGGTGACCGTCGACGACGCCGCGCTGTTCCTGGTGCGCTTCGAAAACGGCGCCATCGGCAGTATCGAAGCCACCCGCTTCGCGCTGGGACGCAAAAACTACAACCGCTTTGAGATTAACGGAAGCAAAGGGAGTCTCGTGTTCAACCTCGAGCGCATGAACGAACTGGAGGTGTACTTCCAGGACGATCCGCCGCATGTTCGGGGCTTCCGTGTGGTGCAAGCCAGCGATAGCGTGCATCCGTTCATGAGCGCATGGTGGCCCGTCGGGCATATCATCGGCTATGAGCACACCTTCATTAATCTGGTGTACTCCATGCTGAAGGCTTTCGACAAAGGAGAGGTGTTCAAGCCGAACTTCGAGGACGGTGTGCGCAACCAGGCGGTGCTGGAGGCGGTGGACATCTCCAGCCAGCAGAAACGCTGGGTGAGCATCTCAGAGCTGTAGGCGAGAAAGACTGTGAAAAAGACGCCTCTCCCCACCACGGGGAGGGGCGTTGTATCTTGTGGGCATGGCACAAAAACCGTCCGTTCGAAGCAGGATACTTTGCGACCTCAGCAGAAATAAAGCCTAACCTAACAGATGAAGGGGGGCGATTCCCATGGCGACCGTTGTGGTCAGCGTGGACTGCGCGGCGGCGACCGAAGGCAAGTGCTACACCCCTGAGCTGGTTCGCGTCGCCGAAGAGTTCCACGTGCCCATGACCTGGCTCATCACCGTTTCCGCAAGCGACCCTATGAGTAATGTGATGCTGTACCACGCTGAGTATCTGCACCGTATTCCTTCATGGCACGAAATCGGTCTGCGTGTGCATTTCCAGAGCAACGGCAACTTCATCACCGACGAGCGCGAGCGCGGTGCGCTAATTCGCGAGGGCAGGGACCTTCTCAAACAGTGTCATGTGAAGCCCACCGCCTTCCGCGCGGCGGAGCACGCTCTGCGAGCTTCCGACCTGCCTTATCTGGAGGACATCGGTATCGTGGTGGACGCCTCAGCGGTACCCGGTCTGGTGGTGGAAGGGAAAGCGGACTGGAACGGCATCCCCACGCAACCTTATCACCCTGCGTACGACGACCTGAAAAAGCAGGGCAACGCGCGATTGCTGCTGGTACCGCTGGTTGCGCACGATGGACAGACTGTGTATCTGGATACAGACTGGCAGGTTCTGCAATCCGCTCTGGAACGCTATCTTCAGGATGGAGCGGTTATCCATCTGCCTGCACGAGACTGGGCGAACGGGGTGGCGAACTGGCGAAATTGCATTCAGCTTTTGCGGGGGCGCGGCAGTCGGTTCGTAACGCTCTCGCAGCTGGCTTCGGAATGGGGCAGATAGAGCGGTCGGTGGGGGGCTACCACGCGATGTGAAAACCGCCTTCCATGCCGCTGGCATCCCCCCACTGGACATCTACGTGGTCCACCCGTGCGGCAGGAGGACCCTGCTTCAGGAGGGTGAGCAGCTGCTCAAGCGATTTTTCGTCGCCCTCTGCCACCACCTCCACCTGACCGGATGGCAGGTTCCTGACCGTGCCGGACACCCCCAGCGCGCGAGCATATCGGAGCACAAAGGCGCGATAGCCAACGTTCTGTACCCGCCCCGAGACGATAGCGAGCATCCTTTTGCGCATAGCCTTCACGCGATCCCGAAGGTGGATTGTGCCTCGATAACCTCCTTTGCGACCACGAGGCGTATCGGTTCATATTGTTCTTCGGGAATGGCGAGGAAATCCTTCACGCCAGGCTCTATTTCATGCTGGACGCCCGGAACCAGCACGCCAATCTCTGCCTGATTGACCAGACAGTTCGCGGCGTGCACCAGGGCGGCTACCTCGTAGTGCTCCCCCTTCACCCTGTCAGGATGATGGTGATAGGCGATACCAGTACGGATGGCTTCAGGCAGGTTCCACTTCTGCGCGGCGTACTCTCCCAGATCCACGTGAGTGGCTCCAAGCGTCTTCTCTTCCAGGTTCAGCAGATCTTCTACGGTGCTTAACGTCATCTCCGCGCTGTGTGCGATAAACACATCCATCTCTTCCGGCAGGAACTGGTCGGCTATCAGCTTGCCGATATCGTGCAGTAACCCCGCCAGGAAAATCTCCTCATCCCACTTGGAGCGTTTCAGCCGCGCAAGCACACGTCCAGCAACCGCTGTTGCCAGCGAGTGCCTCCAGTACTCCTGCCGGTTGAAACGCGACCTGCGCTGGCGAGCGTGCACCATCGCATGGAAAGAGAGAGACATCACGATGGTGCGAATGGTGTTCATGCCCAGCATCGCAATCGCGCGGCTGATGGTGCTAATCCTGCCGTTGCCACCGTAGTAGGCAGAGTTCGCCATGCGCAGTACCTTCGAGGCGATCGCCGCGTCCTGGACAATCACTCGCTCGAAGTCGCGCGTGGACGCCTTGGGGTTGTCCACCAGCCGGATGACCTGCACGGTCACATGAGGCAATGGTGGCAATCCGACTGAACGTGATAGTTTTATGCCAAGAGCATCCCTGTCGTTCACATTCCCTATTATCGGCAGACAGGAGAGAAAGTCAGAGGGGGATTTGAAGATGAAAACCTAACCCTGGCGAGCCGTATCAATCCTCAGGCAAGAGGCTTTATACGTCACGAAGGTTCTCGAAAACAAATGGCGGAGAGTCCGGGATTCGAACCCGGGGTAGCGGCTTTAAATGCCACTACAACCGCTTAGCAGGCGGCCGCTTTCGACCACTCAGCCAACTCTCCGCACGATGCTATTATAGCACAACTGCCCCTAACGCGCAAGCGGTTTCGGCTTCAATCTTCGCCGATACTACCGAAGTTCTTCACCAGCACCCCAAAGTCAAACAGGCTCACCTCTTCGTCGCCGTCCAGGTCTGCGTTGGGGTTCCAGTTTTCATCACCGGGCATACTGCCGAACGCCTGCACCAGTGCGCCGAAGTCAAACAGGGTAACCTCATTATCGCCGTCAACATCCCCGTTCACCAGAGTCACCTCAACCCACCCGTCGGGAAGGCGCACTCCGGCGACCACACGCCTCAGCCAGTGCGCTCCACGCACAGCCACATCATAAATATCGGCTCGCAGGCTCGCATCGTACACTATCTCAAACTCCCCATCTACCGAAAGGGGCAGGGTTGCCTGCCTCACCACCACGCCCGTCGCTGAGTGCCTTACCTGTACCTCAACCGTCTGGCATCGTAGATCGCCCAGGTAGTCGCCCAGCATCACCCTCCCGGCAACGGTCGTCTTCGCTCTCAGGGAAAAGTTATCCACGTCCAGCATGACGGTCGCCACGGGCCAGTAGATACCGCATCGGGTGAACAGTGTGAATCGGTCACCCTGCGGAAGCACCTCTGCCTCCACGCGCTGCCATCCGTTAGAAGGCATGTTTGTGGACACCAGCCACACTACGCCGGGGTCAAAAGGGTCGGTGCCGCCCTCCGGGTCGTAGCCTATCAGGAACTCCTGCCCTGCGCCGGGGTCGGTTGTACCCGTCGACAGATAGTCAAACGTCAACCGATATGGAACGCCCGGCACAACCTCCACCGCCTGATACACACCGCCGCGAAAGGACTGACCGGCAATCTGTCCGCTGATGGTGCGCTGAGCGCTGCCGGGTACGCCAGCCACCTGCCAGAAGTGGGCACTGCCGGGCCAGATGGGGTTCACGATGCCACCATCCCATGCCGTCCAGCAGTTCGCCACCGTCTCGCCCGAAATGTTATCAAACCCCAGCTCAAAGTCGCCGTTAAGCACCGGGTTACGCAGGGTTCGAGGTCGATTGGCAATTACATCTGCCAGCCATTGAGCAATGGGTTCGAGGTCAAATGACCACCAGCCGCCCGGATTGCCAATCTGGAACAGCGTCACCCCGACGATGTATGGGTCTTTCTTCAGTTCGCTATCGTACCACAACAGCCACTTCTGGAACTTCGCCACGTCTCCGCGTGCACGCCAGCCGTCGTTGTTGGGATTGCCTGCACGGTCAACGCCTCCTTCGGTAAGTATCATGGGCAGATTCGCCAGGTCGGGATAGCGTTCGCGAAGGAACTCGTAGAAGATGCGATAGCGCAGGCTATACCAGTACTCCACGGCGGGGTCGGTGGTGTACTCAATGGTGTAGGCGTGGTAGCTCCATGCGCCGTTCCATCGCTTCGCCGCGCGAAGGGCAGGTACAAACGCATCCAGCTTTGCGCGGATTTCGCTGATATTTCCGGGTGGGTTCCCCACCGCGATGCTTCCCACACAGGGGCGGAACCCCGCCTGCGCGATACGCTCCGCCAACCGCTCCCAGAACCTGCCAAACCAGCGGGCTTCCTCCACACTGCCCCACGTCGGGGTGTTCTCGCCCTCGTTGGGCCCCTCCAGATAGTCCACCAGACGTCGGTCATCGGCGGACAACGCCTGCACTGCTGGCTGTAGCACTCTGCTCCAGAAGTCATCCGCGCTCTGCACGGGGTCATCCTGCAGGCGATAGTGCACATCCGGCGTGCGTTCCCACACGCGCATCACCACCAGCCCTTTCGGGTGGCGTCTCTTGTAATCGCGCATCGCCTCCCGCATCGCCGCCGAGGACTGTGGGTCAAGCACCTTGATCACACGCGGTTTGGCAGCGATAATCCGTTTCGCTCCCTCGGTGTAACTACCTATCAAGTGAATACTCAGCTTGCTGACGCTATCGTTGCTTAGCGCGGAAGTGCCTGCTATCAGCCACGCGGTCACCAGCACCAGAGCAGTCCATCGGATCATCGTCTCTCTCCTTTCAGTGTACCGGCTACCTTTATTTTAGCCGTGCGTGCACGATTACGCAAGAGCATCTTTTTACTGCCGTTGTGACAGCGCGATTAGAAATCGCAGGCTACACAGAACGAAACCTGCTGAAGCAGGCTTGGTCAGGATCAGCCCGCAACTTCCATCCGCAGGACGGCTTTCTCCCCACAGGTGGGTGCAAAGTGCTAACAGAGACATACCGAAACAGGGTACAATCACACGGACACAGGAGGGACAAGATGTCGGAACTGCTTGCGCGTGCGTATCGGGGGCTGGTTATCGCCGAAGTGGAACCGGGTAGCCTCGCGGAGGAGCTGGGTCTGCGCCCGGGCGATGCCATCTGGTCGGTGAACGGCAAACGGGTGATGGACACGCTGGACTACCGGTTCCGTATCACTGAACCACAGGTAGAGATAACCGTCCTGCGCGGCGAGGAAAGCCTCACCTTCCACATTGAGAAAGAGCCTTACGACTCGCTCGGCATCCAGTTCGAAAACGACCTGGCGGACAAAATCCATACCTGCAACAACAAGTGCGTCTTCTGCTTCATCCATCAGATGCCGAAGCGGATGCGCCGCTCGCTCTACCTGATGGACGATGATTTTCGCCTCTCCTTCCTCTACGGCAACTATGTGACGCTAACCAACGTTAGCGAGGAGGAGTTCGCGCGCATTCTGGAACAGAAGCTGACCCCGATGTACGTTTCGGTGCACGCGACCGACCCCGACCTGCGCGGGCGATTGCTGGGCAAGCGCGAACCCGCGCCGATCCTGCCGGTATTGAAGCGATTGCACGACGGGGGTATTGACGTGCACGCGCAAATCGTGCTGTGCCCAGGCTGGAACGACGGCAACGCCCTGCGCCAGACCCTGTACGACCTCGCAGCGCTCCATCCGGCGATTACGGGCAAGCGAGCGGGCACGCTGTCGGTGGCTATCGTGCCAGTTGGTCTGACCAAGTTCCGCGAGAAGCTTACCCCGCTCACCCCACCTGACCGCCAGTATGCCCGGCAGTTCATCCGCGAGGTGAGGCCGCTGGAGCGCACGTTCCTTGCGCGCCTGGGCACGCGCTTCGCCTTCCTCTCCGATGAGTGGTTCTTCCTGGCAGAAAAGCCCATCCCGGCAAGGCGATACTACGAGGACTTCCCGCAGCTGGAAGACGGTGTGGGCACGGTGCGCCTGTTCCTGAACCGGGGGTACGACGTGGTGCGTCGCCTGCCCCCTGCCCTGCCACGCCCCGTGCAGATGACGCTGGTTACCGGCGAACTGCCCTCTGCGATTATCCGACGTTTTGCGCAGATGCTGGAACGGGTGCAGGGGGTAACGTTGAACGTGTGCGTGGTCAAGAACCATTTCTTTGGCGGCACGGTCAGTGTGACGGGACTGCTCACCGCGCAGGACATCGCCGCCGCTCTGGCGTGCTTCCCCTCCTACTCAACGGTGGTGCTACCCTCCATCTGCCTGCGTGACGGCTATCTGTTCCTGGACGACGTGACCGTTGAGCAGTTTGAAGCGCAGATTGGGCGTAAGGTGGTTGTCGTGGA
>CAZOGB010000080.1:0-14540 GCA_964579145.1 uncultured bacterium
CCCCCGGCGATGAGCGCAGAGGTAGATTACGACGAGTTCCGTCTGCGCTTCGGGCAGGAGCTGGTGGCGAGCGGAAAGCATCTGAAGATACAGCCTCCTGAGCGCGGTGGCTACCCCGAGTTCGGCACCGCGCAGGATACAGTGATAGCACGGGTACGCTATGCCCAGCAGAACGGTCAACCACCCCTGATGCGTGCCCATGTGGGACCCTATCTGCCCGACCGCGAGGCGGCGGTACGGCTCTTTCTGGACTGGACGCGCCAGCTGGCACAGGCAGGCTTTCTGGATGTGTTGTCCATCGGCACTTCGCAGCTGAGCCAGTCGCACTTCGGACAGGATTGGACGGGCTTGCCTAACGGCGGCGGCGTGCCGATTAACTCGCCCGAGGAGTTCCGCATGGTGTGGCAGACAGCACGCCCGATGCTGGTGCGCACCTACGCCGGCACCAGGAACATTCCCCAGCTGGCACGGATGTATGAAGAGACCATCCACATCGCCTGGCACGCACTCTCCTTCTGGTGGTTCTGCCAGATCGACGGGCGCGGTCCCTACCCGGTGCGCGACAACCTGCAACAGCACATAGAAACCCTGCACTTCATCGCCGAGTCGGGCAAGCCGTTCGAGCCGAACATCCCGCACCATTTCGCCTTCCGCGGCGCGGATGACATCAGCTACGTGGTCTCATCGGTGCTGGCGGCGCGCACGGCGAAACGCCTCGGCGTACGCACCCTTATTTTGCAGAACATGCTGAACACTCCCAAGTCCACCTGGGGCATCCAGGACCTGGCGAAATCGCGGGCATTACTGAGCCTGGTGCGCGAGCTGGAGGACGAAAACTTTCGGGTTATCCTGCAACCGCGTGCGGGACTGGATTACTTCTCGCCCAATCTGGAACGCGCAAAGGCACAGCTGGCTTCAGTCACCGCCCTGATGGACGACATCGAACCGCATGACCCGCACAGCCCGTCTGTTATCCATGTGGTCAGCTACTCGGAAGCCTCGCATCTGGCGGACCCGCCAGTGGTCAATGAAAGCGTGCAGATTACCATCGCCGCGCTTCAGGAGTATCGCCGACTGCGCGCCAGAGGCGAGGTGGAGGATATGTCACGCCATCCCGAAGTGAAGTCTCGCACCGAGGAGCTGCTGCAAGGGGCACGGACGGTGCTGCGTGCGATTGAAGAGAGCATCCCTAATCCTTACAGCGCAGAAGGGCTTTACACCGTCTTCTGGGCGGGGTTCCTGCCAGTGCCCTATCTGTGGGAGGGGCGCGATGAGTTTGCCCATGCGGTTCGCTGGCAGACGCGCACGATACGGGGTAGCGTGAAGGTGGTGGACGAACATGGAGTGCCCCTTGACCCCGCTCTGCGAGTGCAGGTAGCTATGGAGGTAGCACGAACCCGCGCGGGATCGACATCTTGAAGCCCTGTTGTTTCCTGAGCGCAGCGAAGAATCTGATAGACCCTCCGCTGCGCCCTTTGCCAGGGTGAATCTTACGGTACTTCTACCCGTACCCGGCTGGTGACAGCGCCCTCCGGCGTGTTCCGCCGTACGATGAACACCACCGTATCGCCGGATTTGTGCTGTTCTACCAGGCGGTGCACCTCGTCGACGTCGGTCACGCGCTGTCCATCTACCTGCACGATGATGTCGCCAACGGACAGCCCCGCATCGTCTGCTGCACTACCGGGCACCACTTCCGTAATCACCACGCCCCGCGTATTGCGCGGCAGGCGCAGCCGCTCCGCCAGCTCGGGAGTAACCTGCTCGATGCTGATGCCCAGCTTGCGTCCGCTCTGCTCGCCCTGCTGGCGCTGACGCATCTGCTCTTCGGGGTCTGGAGCCTCAGCAACCTTTACGCGCAGGGTAATCTCGCGCCCGTTGCGCACCACCTTGACCGGCACCACCGTGCCCGGTTCGGTGCGCGCCACCATGTCGCGAAAGTCCACTTCGCCCCGCACCGGCTTGCCGTTGTACTCTACCACTACGTCTTCTACCTGCATACCAGCCTGCGCCGCCGGCGAGCCTTCCGTGACGGAGGTAATCAGCGCACCCTGCCTTACCTTCAGCCGCTGGGCATCTTCAGGCGTAACGTCCGCAGGAACCACGCCAAAGAAGCCGCGCACCACCTTGCCGCGGGCGATTAACTGCTCCATCACGTAACGAGCGGTGTTAATCGGCACGGCGAAACCGATACCCGCGAAGCTGCCTGTCGGCGACTCGATGGCGGTGTTAATGCCAATCACCTCACCGCGGATGTTCAGCAGAGGTCCACCCGAATTGCCCGGATTGATGGATGCATCGGTCTGTATCAGGTTCGGATAGTAACGCTGGTTCATCGCGCCGCCGATGGCTTCACGCCGCCCCAGTGCGCTGACCACACCCACGGTCATCGAGTTCTGCTTGTCAAATGGACTGCCCAGCGCAATCGCCCACTGTCCGACGCGCACCGTATCCGAGTCGCCGAGCCGGGCAGTGGGCAGGCCGGTTGCGTTCACCTTGATGACCGCGATGTCGCTTCGGTAGTCGCGCATCACCTTGCCTTCCAGGCGTCGCCCATCGCTCAGCACCACCTCCACGCGCTCGGCTCCTGCCACCACGTGGTCGTTGGTGAGGATATAGCCGTCACTGCGCACAATCACGCCCGACCCCACGCCGCGCGTCGGGATGGGAACGTTGTCTGGCTGATTCCGTCGTGGAAGCTCAAACCGGAAGGGCAAATCGTCGGGTATCTCGAAGCGCAGGCTGGGGCGACTGATATTCCTGCGGGCATAGATGGTCACCACCGCGGGCGAGACCTCTTCCGCTACCCGCACGAACGCGCTTTCCATCGCCTCCGCCGCGCTGAGCGCCTCTGCCTTCGAGACGGCGGTAGTGGAAACCGTACGGGCTGTGCCCTGCGCCAGTGTGACCACCGGCTTCTGGAAAGCCGTTCCGAGGAACGCACCCAGTGCCACGCTGAACAGAATCATCACCGTAAAGACCCACGCGCGAGGCTGTATCATCGTCGTTCATCCCTCCTCGTTTCGATTCTCACATGTGTTATGGGGGAGGGCGAAAGCGGTCACTTTCGCCCGTTCTTTCTCACCGATAATATCGGACGGAGACCAGCGAAGGGCGGTTATCATACGGATGCAGTGGGATCTCCGCCGGGATAGCAGGCGGATTCTGCAAGCGCAATTTGCCCGACAGATAGGCGTCGATAGTGGCATGGTCTATCTCGTTGGATATTCCCGCGACAGCAGTGAGGTCCTGCTGTATGGGCGAACGCGCTTGCGTCATGAAGTACCACGTGCCCAACGCGATGCCAGTGACCGCTGCGGCGAGCGCCAGCGAGCGACGTAACGGTATGCGTATCCTTAACCTCCAGGTGCTGGCGGGTTTACTGTTCGCGAACACCGCCTGCACCAGACGCTCTTCTAAGAACGGTTCCGGCGCCCGTACCGGCATGGCTCCCAGCAACCGCTTCACCTTCAGAAGTTGCCGGTAATCGCGCTGACACTCGGCACATGCGTCCAGATGCCTCTGGATGGCGAGCATCTCCTCGCCCGGCAGCTCCCTGTCTATGTAACAGGACAGCAGGTTCTGTACTTTACTGCAGTTCATCATTGGTCCACCTCTCCACGCGCTCTGGCTTGTTGATACGCTTCGATGCGTTGCCGAAGGAACCGTCTGCCTCGGTGCAGACGCGAGCGCACTGTGCCCAACGAACAGTGCATGGCTTCCGCTATCTCTTCGTAGGATAGTCCCTGAATGTCTGCCAGCACCACCGTGGTGCGAAAGTCGGGAGGCAGGGCATCCAGGGCGCGCTGAATATAGTCCTCCAGTTCCTCAGACATCACAATGGTCTCAGGGTTCGACGCTGTGTCGGGTATTTCGAACTGCACATCTTTGTCCGAATCCTGCAGGTTCAGCGGCTGGTCCAGCGAGACTGTCTGCATTTTCGGTCGCCGACGCAGCATGTCGATGAAGGCGTTATTGACGATGCGGTACATCCAGTTCTCGAAAGGCATCTCCCGATTGTACCGGTCGAAGAACCGGAAGGCGCGAATAAACGCCTCCTGCGTCAGGTCTTCCGCATCGTCCCGATTGCCGGTCAAACGGTAGGCAATATTATATACTGTGCGGTGATGCCGGCGCATCAGCTTTTCAAACTCTTCGCGTGTATCCTGCCAGCTGGCAGTTGCCTCCGTTGTCCATTCCATAACCGTTTTTCCTCCTATGCATTATTACGCCTGTGGTGCTGGCGTCGGTTCCCTATCATTAGACTCACCGCCGCGCTTTTCGTTGCGCGGCGGTGTTTTTTTACTACTCCTCCTGTGGCTCTGGTATCGGTTCAAGGAGCATCTCTTTGGTGTAGATGAAGTCGCTGCGGTGATAATCCGCAAGCTCGTAATCGTCGCGCAGGACGATGGCGCCTGTCGGGCAGGCTTCCTGGCAATAGCCGCAGAAGATACAGCGGAGCATATTGATTTCGTAGCGTCGTGCGTAGCGCTCGCCCGGCGAGAAGCGGTGTTCGTCGGTGTTTTCCGCCGCTTCCACATAGATACAACGTGCCGGACAAGCCCCCGCACACAACGAGCAGCCGATGCACCGCTCCAGCCCGTTATCGTAGCGACGAAGGACATGCCGCCAGCGCGTGCGGGGATACATCGGGCGCTTCTGCTCGGGATATTCTACCGTGATTGGCTCATGGAACGGCGGCTGGTGGCGGAAGGTGATGCTCAGCCCCTGCGCCAGAGGCAGAACCGTCTTCACAAAGCGTTTGGCGACCTGGGTAATCATCGGGCGGCGACCTCCTCGCGCTTCAGCATGGGCAGTTCCACCAGCATGCCCCGGTGCTGCTGGCGTATTTTGCGCTGTAACTGCAGCAGACCATACAGCAGGGCATCTGGCGAAGGCGGACAGCCGGGCACATACACATCCACCGGCACAATCTGGTCTACCCCCTGCAGGATGGCATAGTTGTTAAACACCCCACCACAGGAAGCACACGCGCCCATCGAGATAACCCATTTGGGGTTGGGCATCTGGTCATACAGCTGGCGAAGGACAGGTCCCATCTTCTTGGAAACGCGCCCCGCCACAATCATCACATCCGCCTGCCGCGGGCTGGGGCGGAACACCTCCGAGCCGAAACGTGAAATATCAAACCGTGCCGACACGGTGGACATCATCTCAATGGCGCAACACGCCAGCCCAAAGGTGAGCGGCCACAGGCTGTTCACCCGTCCCCAGCGCACCAGATCCTCCAGCTTTGCCAGCAGGATGTTGCCCTGCTGCTGCACGCCGGGTATCTGGGGCGTGGTCGTGTCGTGCGCGGATATTTCCACGATGCGCTTTGCCATCACGAAGCTCCTCTCCGTTTTGTTTGCCTTGCTAGATTATACCCTGTTTGAATGATGTCTTAAAACGGCAGAGACTGCCCGATGCCCTGTGCCAGCGCTTTGCGGTACACCACATGCGCTACCGCCACGTCCTCCAGCGCCACCCCAAGGCTCTTGAACAGCGTCACTTCGGCGGGGTCGATGCGCCCCGGCACCCTGCCGACCACAATGTCTGCCAGCTCATACACCTGTCGCCAGTTCAGCTTGCGTGCTTCGATAGCGGTCAGGATTTCTCCCGATTCTATCTTTGCCTGCTCGCGGTCATCAACTGCTACGGTGCGGCACCGTGCGAACACGCTCACGTCCATCTCGCGGCGCGACAGCGCGTTCGCCCCGATGGCGTTGATATGCGTGCCGTTATCCAGCCACTCCCCGAAAAGTATCGGTTCGCGAGCGGTTGTGGCGCATACCACCACCGCACTTCCCCGTACGGCTTCTTCGGCGGTATCGGCAGGCACTACCGAGATGCCCAGCCGTGCGCTCAGGCGATCGGCAAACTGTTCCCTGCGTTCTGGATGGCGCGAATAGACCTTCACGCGGGCTATCGGGCGCACTGCACACACCGCTTCCACCTGCGTTTCCGCCTGCCAGCCGGCACCGAGGATGCCCAGCGTTCGCGCGTCGTGCCGCGCCATGTAGCGGGTAGCAACCCCCGAGGCGGCTCCGGTGCGAATCTGCCCCAGTCGGTCCGCCTCCATCACACACAGCAGGTTGCCGTTGTCGGCGTCGTAGAGGAAGAAGAGGAAGCGTGTCTTGGGAGCGAACGAGGCGTACGCCTTGAAGCCGAACACTCCCTCGCTGAGCACCGCCGCCTCCATGATGTGGAACACCCCATCGGGCAGATAGAGGCGCTGGCGCGGATTGTTCAACACCTCCGCCTGTCCCTGCGCGGCGAAAGCGCGTTCCACCGCGTCCAGCGCCTCGTCCATCGTCAGCAAGCTGTTGACCTGCGCTTCGGTCAGAAAGAACGCCATGGTCGCCTCTCCATCAGCACAAGCCTACTCGCGTTCCTCCATCGGCACCCATGGCAGGTTGCGTGCACCCACGTACTCCGCGCGCGGGCGGATAAGCCGGTTGTCCGCCATCTGTTCCATGATGTGCGCCGTCCATCCCACGATGCGACTGCTGGCGAACAGGGGCGTGAACATGTCAATTGGGATACCCAGCATGTACTGTACCGACGCGGAGTAGAAGTCCACGTTGCAGTACAGTCCCTTCTCGCGAAGCATGACCTCTTCCACCTTTTCGGAGATGAGGTACCATCGCAGGTTGCCCTGGCGCCCGCCGAGTTCGCGCGACAACTGCTTCAGATGCTTGGCTCGCGGGTCTTCGGTCTTGTACACGCGATGTCCGAAGCCCATGACGCGCTGTTTCTGCGCGAGCAGTCCCTTCACATACTCCTCGGCACGCTCCGGCTCACCGATATCGATCAACATGCGCATCACTCGCTCGTTGGCGCCGCCATGCAGGGGTCCCGCCAGCGCACCGATAGCCCCCACCACCGCCGAATACATGTCCGAAAGGGTGGAGGTAATCACGCGCGCGGTGAAGGTAGAGGCGTTGAACTCGTGGTCTGCCTGCAGAATAAGCGCAACGTCCATCGCGCGCACGCTCAGTTCGTCTGGCACTGCACCCTTCAGGGTATACAGGTAGTTCGCGGCGTGACTGAGCTCGGGATTGTTTTTCAGCGGAAGTTCCCCGCTTCGGATGCGCTCGATAGAGGTGATAATGGTCGGAATGCGTGCCGTCAGTCGTATCGCCTTGCGCAGGTTTGCATCAGGAGAGTTGTCGCCCGCATCGGGGTCATATAACGCCAGCGCGGATACCACGGTGCGCAACAGATGCATGGGGTTGGCGCGTTGAGGCAGGTCAAATAACAGCTTCATGACCTGGACCGGCAGCTCCCTGTTGGCTATCAACTGTTCCCGCAGTTGCTGATACTCGCTCTTGTTGGGCAGCTTGCCAAACCACAGCAGATAGATGACTTCCTCGAAGGTGGCATACCGTGCAAGGTCGTCGATATCATAGCCACGATAAATCAGCTGCCCGGTCTGCCCGTTCACGTCGCTGATAGAGGAAGTGCCGGCGATGACGTCTTCCAGTCCTTTTGCAGCAATCATCGTTGATCTCCTCCCGTATTCAGCCCCCACCCCGCAGACACCTGGAGGTGCTGGGTTTTCCATAGCGATTTTACTCTGAATACTTAAAGAAGTCAACTTTTCTGATGACGGTCTGGTCTCAGGCGGGGCAAAGGTCTTGGTAGGGTATGACAGGTTAGATCCTCCGCAGGAGGCTTCGTCATGCGTAGCCCGCAACTTCCAGTTGCAGGGTTGTTGCTCCCCATCATTCCGTGAAAACCCTCACTTTCCTCGCTGGAGTACCAGTCTTTAGCCTCGTAAAGCCAAAACCCCGTACAAATCACAGGCGGTGTGGAACGCAATTTGCATCTTCAACAGGCTATACATCTTATCACAAAGGAGGAAGTTTGTTGTGAGCCGATTACGCACGTTTCTGGTATCCGCGCTGGTGCTGGCAGCAGTGACCGGTGCACACGCTCTCAGCTTCGTGACCAGCCGCCCCGCGCTTGGCGGGAATGACTACGTGGACTGGGGCACGCTGGGTCCCTCGTACACGGTGGTCAATAACCCCTTCACCATCAGCTCCAACGGCGGTCTCGGAATGACCGTCAGCAAGCCAACGTCGGGATCTTTTGAACGGCGAGACCAAGGCGGGGGATGGTGGGGTAACTTTGCGCCAGGCGACCATGTGCTGTGGACACGTGACGAGGTCGGTCCGCTCGTCATCGTCTTCGACAGTCCGGTGCTTGGTGCAGGAGCGCAAATCCAGCGAGATGCATACGGCAACTTCACCGGCGCGATCTCGGCTTATGATGCCGGGAATAACCTGCTGGGAAGCTTCAGCCTTGCAGGCGTCAGTAGCGGCAACGGGGACAACTCCGCCATTTTCCTGGGTGTGCTGGACACCAGCGCCACCATCAAGAAACTGGTGTTCGACGTGGATAACACCACCCAGGATTTTGGCATTAACCGGCTGGACCTGGTGGTTCCGCAGGGCGGTCCCGTTATTCCCGAACCGGGCACGATGGTGCTGATGAGCATCGGCGGTCTGGCTATCGGGCTGGGCAGACGCTTCCGCCGCTAAGCGTTTCGTCCGCAGGTTCTAAAACTTCCCCTCTCCTTACCTCCCGTAAAGAAAGGGGGAGTTTTTATTTTGGCACTTCACGCTCGTGTTGGGCGTGTTCCAGCGTGAACAGCGGTTGTGGACGGAACCCCAGCGCGGGCGCCAGCAATACCGCCGGGAACTGCCCGATTGCCACGTTATAACGCATCACCGTGTCGTTGTAAAACTGCCGCGCGTAGCGGATTTTGTCCTCCGTGTCGCTCAGCTCTTCCTGCAGTTCCAGAAAGTTCGTGTTCGCCTTCAGCTCGGGGTACGCCTCCGCCAGCGCGATCAAACCGCTTAAACTGCTCTTGATTTCTCCTTCCAGCGTCTCCTGCTGTGACACGGACAGCGACTGCAACGCCTGCGCCCGCAATTCGGCGATGCGCTGAAAGATGCGCTCCTCGTGCTGAGCGTAACCGCGCACCGTCTCCACCAGCCGGGGAATCAGGTCGTACCGCCGCTTCAACTGTACGTCCACCTGCGCCCGGGCGTTGTCCACCCGATTGCGAAGAAGCACCAGCCTGTTGTAGGTGACCACCGCCCAGATGGCGAGTATCAGAACGACAATTGCAATCCACATCGCGATGCCTCCTCCCTGTTATCCTGCGCTGCTGCTTCCGCCGCCGCCTCCGCCGCCACCACCACCGCTGAAGCCGCCACCACTGCTGGTGCTGGAGGACAGCGCGCTGGTGAGGTTCTGCAGGTTCTCCACGAAACTCGCCATGCCCGACAGCGAGTCCGTCGAGAATGTCTCTCCCGACGCCGTGTGGTACCAGGCAGGATGCGACAGCGAGTAATCATATTCCTTCGCCAGCAGCGCCAGGTTATGGATAAGCTTCTGCGCCACGCCCAGCGACACCGCATACACCAGATACCGCTCCCACAGGGGAAGGAGCTCCGGTCCCGCCTCGCGCATGGCGGAGAAGTCGGTCATAAACCGTTTGAAGGCGTCCCAGCGCTGGTATTCGCGTGCTGCTTCGGGGCTGCGGCGGGAAAGGGACACGGCGGCGATAATCCCCACCACCACGCTCACCGGAAACAGCGTAAACAGACTGACAGGAAACGTCAGCACCGAGCCTCCGCCACCCAGTATCGCCAGGTAAGTCAGATACCGCCTTTTTGCTATCTCACTCTCAGGGTCGCCCAGCCGAAAATACCGCCTCTCAAACCAGCGACGTAGCTCCTTGCCCCACTCTTCGATGAAGCGAAGCATCTGCGTCTTACTGCCGACCGTTTTCTCCGCCCATTGGCGCAGCTCGCTCTCCGTGACTGCCTCCCCATCGCCCGCTTCGAAGAAGAGGATTCGCAGAGCCTCCCGTTCAAACGTCTCCAGGGGTCTTCCGTTGCGCACTGCAGGCTGAACCGCCTCACCCATCAGGGCGGATTTGCCTTCGGGTGTCAGCACGTAACGTCGTTCCGTGCCCCGGAACAGCCCCGTCCCCAGCAGACCTTCCGTTTGCGTCTCTTCAATGTTCAGGTAGCCCAGCCTCGCCGCCTCCAGCACCGTGGCGGAAAAGCCTTTGATCACTTCGGAAGGATATGCCTTGCTCTGCGTGAGGATGGCTGGAACCACCGCTGGCGGCAGGTCACGCGGCGGCTCGCGCTCGTACTCTATCTCTGGAAGCGCTGGCTCTCGCCCGTAACGCCTGTAAGTCCTCACCAGATAGCCGACCAGCCCCACAGAAAGCGCCAGGGCGATGGGTATTTCAATATCTATCCACCAGCCCACTATCCGCGCGATTCGTTCACGCCTCCGAGCCTCGCGCAGTTCCCGCTCGGCGAAACGACGTTCCTCCTCGAGAAAGGCTTCGTAACGGTTTTCGGCTTGCAAGCGCGCCTGGGGGAAGGTGGCGGGGTCGAGCATCGCCCGCACTTCCACGTAGCTGTCGGTCGGAATATCCTTCTGCTCTATTCGGGCACGCGAGAAGTCGGGTTCGATCTGCAACCTGCCCGGCGCGGCTTTGCTGTGCACGAACACCTTGAACAGCTTCGGGCTTGGCGATGGGGGAAGGATGGTGATTTGCACTGCCTCCAGCGGCGCGTGTTCGTCCTCTATCGCCTTCCAGTAAAACTGCGCCACGTCCGTATAGCGCTGTACCGCGTTGCGAATGTGATAGCGCAGGCGGAAGCGGCGCGTGGTATCCCGAGCCTGATACTCCCAGCGTAGCACGGCATACTCTCCCTCCGCCGTCTGCGAGTAGCGCAGAGGCTCCCCGGTATCCGCATCCCACACCCCCAGATACTCTATGCCGTAACGTCCATACTGTCCGCGAGTGCTGCGCTTGAGCTTCGCCCAGCTGAACGAACCTGAGAAGCGAAAGGTTCGCACCTCTTCCACTTCGGCGTCGCCGCCGGCTGTCAGGCGGTAGGTCTGTACGATAAGCGGATGGTCGTATTCCTTCGCCTGCCCCGCCGTCGTCAGCCACAACAGGGTGACACACACTGCCGTTAGATAGAAGGTTCGCATCTGAAGCCCACCTTTTAATATGTTCGGCAAACAGAGCTGCAGGACTGCACTCCAGTATCCTTCGCGCACGGTACGCACTTTCCTCTCAGGGATGACGTCGTTGGCGTGGTTTGCGAGCAATCGCGCCGTGTCTACCCGTTTTGCTGGCTGTTGCCCGACAGGGCATAAAAAGGCTACAATGTAGGGGAGAGGAGGTGCCATCGTGCGTTTCGCTATCTGTAACGAGCTGTTTGCGGGCTGGGAACTGCGCCGGGTGTTTCAGTTCTGCAAGGAGCTGGGCTATCACGCGGTGGAGATTGCGCCGTTCACGCTGGCGGAGAGCGTGGAAGTCATTTCCCCCGATGAACGTGCGTCCATCCGTCGCATGGCACAGGAGATAGGGATTGAGATAGCTGGGCTGCACTGGCTTCTGGTCAAACCGGCGGGTTTGCATCTGACCACCCCCGACTCGGAGACGCGCCGGCGCACGGCAGAGTATCTGGTCTCGCTGGCGCACTTCTGCGCCGATGTGGGCGGCAAAGTGCTGGTGCTTGGGTCGCCCAAACAGCGCAGTATCCCGGAGGGGTCTACCTTAGAACAGGCATGGGAACGGGCAATAGAGACCCTGCGCTCCGCCGTCAAAGCGGCTGAGGAGCGCGGCGTGACCTGGTGCATTGAACCCCTGTCGCCCGCCGAGACCGATTTCCTGAATCGCGCTGAGGACGCCATCCGCTTCGCGCAGTCGCTGAACAGCCCCGCCGCCCGAATCATTCTGGACGTGAAAGCGATGAGCAGTGAGCAAAAGCCTATTCCGCAAATCATTCGCGACTCGGCAGGCTGGTTCGCCCACTTCCACGCCAACGACCCAAACCTGAAGGGTCCGGGCATGGGTGCGGTGGACTTTGTGCCTATCCTGCAGGCACTCAGGGAGGTTGGGTATTCGGGCTATGTCTCGGTGGAGGTGTTCGACTATTCGGACGGCGCAGAACGGATTGCGGAAGTGAGCATCCAGAACCTGCGAATGGCGATGGAGGGCGAACATCGGGGGTGATTACCCTTGAGTTTGGAGCGTCATAAATGATATACTTTGCAGTGACCCAAAACACTCAGAAATGCGTGAGAAGAGAGGATGTTACTGTTAGGAACCCAACGGATTAATGAGCGAGGACATCTGGAAATCGGCGGTTGTGATGCGGTGGAGCTGGCAAGGCAGTTTGGCACACCGCTTTATGTGCTTGATGAAGCCACGTTCCGCCAGAATATGCGCGAGTATCGCCGCGCCTTCGAGAAACGTTATCCCCGAAACGAGATTGCCTATGCGGGCAAAGCACTGCTGTGTATGGCGGTGGCGCGCATCGTGATGCAGGAGGGTTACGACCTGGACGTCGCCTCCGCGGGCGAGCTGTACACCGCGCTGAAAGCGGGCTTTCCACCCAACAAGCTGGTATTCCACGGCAACAATAAATCGCTGTTTGAACTGCAGATGGCGGTGCAGTATGACGTTGGGCGTGTGGTGGTGGATAACCTGCTGGAACTGGAGATGCTGGAGCGTGTCGCCGCAGAGGCGGGCAAGCAGGTGAACATCCTTATCCGAGTGACGCCCGGCATTGATCCACACACGCACCGCTTCATCCGCACCGGACAGGCAGACACCAAGTTCGGTTTGAACATCCGCAACGGCTACGCCCTGGAGGGAGTGCGCCGTGCGCTGGCATCGCCCCATCTGGTGCTGAAGGGCATCCACTGCCATGTCGGCTCACAACTGCTGGACACAGAAGCGCAGGAACGCGCCACCAAGATTATGGTGGACTTCATGCACACCCTGCGCAAACAGACAGGATACAACGTGGAGGAACTGAATATTGGCGGCGGGCTGGGCATCCGCTACATCGAAAGCCACCAGCCTCCCACCTTTGACGAATACGCCGAGCGAATCGTGAACGTGCTGGTGGAACAACTGGAAAGGCGCAACCTGCCCTATCCCACGCTGTTGCAGGAGCCGGGGCGAGCACTGGTTGGAGAAGCGGGATTGACGCTGTACACCATCGGTGCCATCAAGCAGGTGCCGATCCACCAGCCGCCGGGCACGCGCACCTACGTGGCGGTAGACGGTGGGATGTCGGACAATCCGCGCCCGCAGCTCTACGACGCCGTTTACACTGCCCTCGTGGCGAACAAGGCGAACCAGCCGGCCAACACGGTGGTCACCATCGCCGGCAAGCACTGCGAGACCGACATCCTGATTCGCAACGTCGCCATCGCTCATCCAGAACCGGGCGACATCCTGGCAGTGCCTTCCACTGGCGCGTACAACTATGCCATGAGCAGTAACTACAACCGCTTCCCGCGCCCGGCAATGGTGCTGGTAAGCGAGGGGCGTGCCGAGATTATCGTGGAGCGCGAGACGCTGGATGACCTCCTGGCGCACGACCGCGTGCCGGAGCGATTGCTCACCGAACAGCCCTCGCCCGTTGGGTAAGGCGTTTCGGAGCAGGGGTTGGGATTAGGCTGACGACGGCTCGGCGGGAGCCTCGCCCTCCAGCGAAAAGCGCACTCGTCGCAGGTTGGAGGGCGAACCTCCCGGTGAGCCGATTGGTAGCCCCTCCTAGCCTCCCCGCAGGCGGGGAGGGACTCGGGTGTCCCCCTGCTTGCGGGGGGACGACAGGGGGGCTGACAACCCCTGAAACAGCCCGCAGTTCCCCACGGGGGGGAAGAGGCTGAGGGTTAGGTTGCGTTGTGGACCCCTCTCCCGACCTCTCCCCGACGCGGGGAGAGGCGAGGCTCCCCTCCTTCGCAGGGAAGGGGCTGGGGGTTAGGTGAAATACGCCTAAATATGACCGAAACTTGCAGTGGCTGGTGTGCGTATTCAGAATCGCTGACACACCGCCGCGGGAGGATACAGACGTTCGATGGATTGGAACTTCATTTTCATGCAAATACTGGCGTTCGTGCTGTGCATTACCGTGCACGAATTTGCGCACGCCATCACCGCCGACCGGCTGGGCGACCCCACTCCCAGGCGACAGGGCAGGATTTCGCTGAACCCCATTGACCACCTGGACCCGCTCGGCACGCTGATGGTGATACTGATGGTGGTTACAGGGGCACGCGGCATCGGCTGGGGCAAGGCGGTACAGGTGAATCCGGCGAACTTCCGTCACCCCCGCCGGGACATGATGCTGGTGGCAGCGGCGGGACCGTTCTCCAATCTGCTGTTCGCGCTGGCGCTGGCGGTGGCGACGCGCACGTTTGCACCCCACATGACGCCGAGCCTGAGAGAGTTTCTGATTTTCATGGTATACATGAACATTGGATTGATGTTCTTTAACCTGATACCCATCGCCCCGCTGGACGGTTCCAAGATTCTGGTGGGACTGCTTCCCGCCGAAACGGCATACCGGTACGAGCTCACTATGTTCCGTTTCGGTCCCATCCTTCTGCTGTTGCTGGTATTTGTGGTGCCAGGTGTACTTGGTGTGCTGGTTGGGGTTCCCACTACACTGGTGGTGTCTCAACTGCTGGGTTAA
>CAZOGB010000081.1:0-14522 GCA_964579145.1 uncultured bacterium
CATCTTCTCAATACGTCCTGACCTTTCGTCCTTCTTCACCCGTCGTTTGTGGCGACATCATGGGCGACCGTTCCCATTTTACACGCCCTTTGCCCATCACAAACGCCAGCGGGGCAACCGCTGCCGCTGCATTCAGGCTCAGGAACGACCCAGCCAGTCCTACCAGCCGCAACCTGCGCGCCAGTGATGGAACAGCCCACGCAATCGCACCCAGCAGATAGTAGCCACTCTGCGCCGCCACTAGTGCAGCACCATATGGCTGGTGCAACAGCGCCCAGGAAGCCACATACATGGCCAGTAACGCATAAGGCACTAACAGACGAAATACCTTATGCGAAACAAACTGCCACCACAGTGGATTCATCCCCGGCACCAGTAACCAAGGTGCCATCCACATCAGCTGGTAGTTACCAGCCAACGTGCGGACCTTGCGCTTGAATTCGCGTTCGTAAGTCGGGGTGACGGTGTCGTATGCTTTCGCCTGGTGCTCAAGCGCGATACGATAACCTCTTCGTGCTACGTGCAAGGGTATCCACATATCATCCAGCACTAAGCCCTCAGGCATACGCACAAAGTGCTTGCGCCAGATGGCGTATATGGCTCCACTGCACTGAACAGGTGAACCAACCATCGCTTCCAGTTTGCGCAGCAGCTTCTCGTAAGACCAATAAGCGCCCATGGATTGCGGGGCACCCTCGTGATCCATCAACACGAGTTCGCCTCCCACAGCGCCAATACCTAAGCAATGCAACTTGTTCACCAGATGCATAATCGCATCGGTAGCAAAACGTTGCCGCGCATCAGTAAACACAACTACCTCGCCTGTTGAGGCGGCAACCCCTTCATTTAGCGCTGCAGCTTTACCCCGCCGCGGGAGGTCGAGAACTGTTACTGAGCGGTACTGACGGGCAATCTGCGCTGTGCGATCGGTGCAGCCATCGCAAGCAACAACAATATTCAATCTCTCAGCTGGATATTCGCATTGCAGTATATTTTCTATTCGCTCCCCAATGTTATGCTCCTCATTATGCGCTGCGATGACCACTGTAACCGTCGGCATTACATCTGGCTCTGAACAGATTCGGCTACTTTGCGACTTCAGCTTGCTGAACACCCATAACAAAAGAGGGTAGCCTACATAGGTATATCCAACAAATAGCAGGCAAGCTATAAACACCCATCCCTCCATTATGCCGTTAACCCCTCTCTCGGCAGGAGATGTGCATGGGCTGACGCCACCAGAGCCATCAAGATATACTGATACGGATAGTAGGATATGGACAGGAAGTAACCAGTAACCATCAGGTCCAACAGTCCTATGAAAGCTCCTATCCCTAACGCATGTAACAGCCACAAGCGAGAACGTGCAATCTGCCACGCCGCTTTAAGACTGCGCAGCCAGATATTCAAGAAGACGAGCAAGCCGAGACCGCCCAGCTCCGCAAGTACCAGATAATACATATTATGTGTGGTTTGCGAAGCAGGCGCCCCAAAATCGCGGGCGAAGTCAGCGAAGTTCTTAAGCCCAATACCCGTAAAGGGATTACGCTTAAACATACGAATCGCAGCTTTGCGATACTCCACCCGGTTCATAGCGGATTCATCCTGCTCGTAATTGGTGATACTGCGCATACGCTCGCGATACTCTGGCGGCGCTGCAAACCAAATCGCACCGAAAACCGCCAATCCGATAAACAGCCCCAATATCTTGCGTTTGGAGAACAACCACAAGAGAAAAAGCAGCACTATCAGACCGATAAATCCACCACGAGAGCCTGTGTAAATCACGGCGATGAGGATGCTCAGCATGGCAGCGCCGTAAATTAGCCTCATCCAGCGCTTGGGGTCGTTGAAGAACAGATAGTAACACAACGGGAAAAGCATCAGGATATAAGCTGCCAGGTCGTTGGGGTCTCCTAGCATGTTACTGTCAGCTCCGGCACGCTGGAGTTCCCCACTTACCTCCACATTGCCTGTCATGTAATTGTAAATTCCTGAACCCGCCAGCCAAAGTGCCATCCAGGCCAGCATTCGCACAGCGAACATTATTTGATTCTCACTACGAATAGTCATATAAATCATCCATACCATCGCCACGCTCTTCGCGAAGTCCTGTGCGGCGGAGAAAGATTGGGAACGGTACAACGATAAAGGCACTGAGAGGAACATGACTATCCACCATGCGATAAACCATTTGACATACCAGCCCTCGATCAGCTTTCGGCGCGTGAGAAGCAGTTTGACGAATAAGCCAGTGGAGGTAACGCTGGCGATAAATAGCGGAATACGAAGCATTGCAAGCTGTGGAAAGAAATCAACAGGACGCAGGTAATAAAACGCGATAAACGTAATGGACCCCGCAAACGGATTAACAAGGAATATACAAGCGGCAATCAGTGCGCCAACAACACCAACAACAAACGCTATGTCAACGAGTAGCAGGGATACCCCTGCCGCTATGCCCACTATTGCTGCGATGCCCCATACCAGCAAATCCCGCCTCAGTACTGGGGTTTCAACCCTGACCCCCATCAACACCCCTCCCGCCGTTTCAAGATGGTCCAGATGGTTAGCAGGATAATCTTGATGTCTCGCTTTAGCGACATATGATAGATGTACATCAGGTCATAGCGTAACTTCTCATGCACTTTGGTGTGATAGCCCCCCATCACTTGCGCCAAACCGGTGATACCTGGCTTCACCCGATGACGTTCATCATAATGCGGTATCTTTTCTTTATATTCTTCCACGAATTTAGGGCGCTCAGGTCGAGGTCCGACAACACTCATGTGCCCCAGGAGCACGTTGACAAATTGGGGTACCTCGTCCATCTTAGTTGCCCTCAAAATGCGCCCCACCGGTGTGATTCTGGGATCCCTTTCAGTTGCTAGCACCGGCCCTGTATGCTTTTCGGCATCCTGAACCATTGTGCGAAGCTTAAAGATATAGAAGACCTTACCATCTTTGCCCACGCGCTCCTGTTTGTAGATAATCGGTCCCTGCGAAGATATCTTGATTGCCACCGCAGCGATCAAAAGGAACGGAAACGAAATTAGCAGAGCCAGAGAGGCAAACACCACGTCGAAAACCCGCTTGGCTATTAGCAACCGACGCGAGGGAAGGCGGGGCGTGATGTCCACAACAGGAATATCCCCCACTCTGTTCACAGCGGGATCGTTTAACACGACCTCCACGATACTGGGTACCATCTTCACCTGCACGCGGCGATGCCCGTTCCGTACCAGTGTCTCCGCTAGGCGCTGCTGCCAAGTAGGTGCATAGGCAATGATGACCTCATCTACCTGATACTCGTCGACAATGCGCTCGATGTCAGCGCGCTCACCCAGAACGTTCCAACCTTCGGTAGTGCACCTTAGTTCATCGTCGACGAAACCGACTACCTCGTAGCCGGCATCCTCGAGATTGTGCGCCAGCAGACACCCAACCTCACCGGCTCCCACGATGAGCACTCTTCGCTTACGCGCCATTTCGTTCTCCTGCGTCCAAATTGACAGCAGAGGCCCCTCTTCCCTCGCGGGCTGCTTCTGCCACGAGGCAGCTTCCACGTGAGGTTCCTGCATCGCTCTATTCTCCATCTTCCTTTTCCCCAAACACATCCTCCCGGCGCACCTCGACCCGTGCGTTGGGATCTACGGGAACGATGTGCGTCTTTTCAGACTCTTTCGCCTGCGGTGTGGACACCACTCGCTTGCCCTTCGCCTGCCTCACTGCCACCGGCTTCGAACCAGACGAAGGCTTCGCTCCGCTAGGCGGGGGCAACTCGCCCTTGCCGTTGGTATGATGGTAGTAGTGACTGTGATAGTAGTAGCTGTCCACCATCTCTGGCGCCGCATCGTTCAGCACAACGCCGAGCAGTTTGACCTTCGCCTTGTTGAGCAGATGCTTCACCTGCAGCTCACTGCCACGCGGGATGTGGTTCGCCCGTACGACCACAATCACACCGTCCACCAGTGACGCCATGACGGAAGCATCAGCAAACACTGCCGCGCTGGGCGTATCAAACAATACGATGTCGCAGCTCTGCTCCAGCGCCTCCACCACCTCCTGCATCTTTTGCGAACGAAGCAGCTGCCACGGGTTCTTGGGTATTGGCCCAGCGGGCACCAGCACCAGGTTATCCACCTCGGTCGGGCGGAGTACCTCGGCTATTTGCAAACCGTTCGCCAGCACTGAACTCAGCCCCACGTCGTTACTAATATTGAACACTTTGTGCAGAGAGGGGCGACGCATATCGCCATCTACCAGTATCACTCGCTTGCCACCCTGCGCCAGGGTGATAGCAAGGTTCGCAATGGTGGAGGTGCCACCCTGTCCCGGACGCACCGTCGCAACCATGATGGAGCGAATGTCGGGGTGCTCTTCCAAGGTAAGCAGAAGGTCCTCCCCCACGAAGCGGTACGACTCCGCGTGCGGCGATGCCGGCTGGAGATGCGTAATCTTGGGCAGGAGGTTTCTGTCGCCGCTCTCCAGACGAGGAATGACCCCCGTCACAGGCAGACCGATCAGCTGCTGAGCATCATGCGTGGTCTTGACCGTATTGTCCACGACCTCCAGACCCACCGAAATGCCGATGCCCAGGAACAGGCTGAGCAGTATGGCTGCGATGAGCACCTGCATGGGGTTCGGTCCAGCCTGTACGGGACCTTCCACTACCGTCTGCCCCATCAGCGTGATAAAGCTCTCGGTGTTTGCGTTCAGATTGAGCACCGCCGCCTGGTACTGCGAGAACATTCGGTTATAGTTCTCCAAAAGCAGCTGGTAGTCGGCCGTTGCCGCCTGAATGTCCACGTCCAGACCCTGATAGTTCGAAAGACGCCCCTCATATTTCGCGACCTGCGCCTGTGTCTGAGCCAGTGCGGTTGCCAGCTCCTTTTCTTTTGCTTGCAAGGTGCGTATCTCTTCTCGAAGCGTCGCGTAAGCGGGGTTCGCCAGGCGTGGACGCTTGCTCTCCTCCTCCTGCAATCGCTGCTGCACCTGCCGAATGCGCCGCTGTAACTGCTGCATAATGGGGTTTTCTTCCGTATACGTGCCTTTCAGGCTGGTGTACTGGGTGGTCAGGTCAGCAAGCTCTTTCTCCAGTGCCTGTGCAGCAACCGTCTTTCCAGCCGGGTCGGGAAGGGTTTCCGACGTTTGGGCGAACTGCTGGCGCTTCACTTCCAGCGCAGCGCGCGTGGATGCCAGCTGTGACTGCAAATCCTCCAGCTTCGCCCGCAAGGGAGTCAGCACCGAGTAGTCTCCCTGCACCGCAGAAGCCAGGTCCACTATCCCCTTCTGGCGACGAAGCTCCTTCAGCTCCTTCTCCTTCGCCTCCAGCTTCTGGCGTGCACTGTCCAGCTCGCGTTTCAGGAAATCCACATTTGCCCGCAGGCTCTGCCGACTGTACTCCTCATAGAACTTCTTAAACGCCACGCTGAACGTATCCACAATCGCTTTGGCCTGCTCGGCACGAGGCGCCTTCGCGGTGAACACGATAAGGTCTGTATTCACACGCCCACTCTCACCGGAAGTGGTGTTGACCTGCGCCTCAATGGCATTTTTCTGGCGCATCTGCGCAATCTCTTCGCGGCTCAACCCCACATCGCTCAGCACCGTGACGTTCTCACGTCCGGGAGGCACTGCTTCGCCTGGCATCGCGATGTCCGCATAGGTTTGCGCCATAGCGAGGTCCACAATGTTGGGCGAATTCGCCAGCTGGAGCAGGGTTGCCAGTTTCCTGTCCCGCGCCCCACGCTCGGCCTCGGTTGTGCGCTCGCCCGGAGGGCGAAGGATGCTTTCAGATGGCTGTACGTAGCGGTAGGCGACATACTGCTTGCCAAAGAACTGCAATCCTATCGCTGCCGTGCCAACGGTGATAATCACCGTTGCCAGAATCAACCATATCCGCTTGCGCAGGACACGGTAGAGCCGCCAGAAATCCCACTGGTTTGCGCTTGTACCCGGCTCATTCATGATGACCGAATTCATGTGTCTCTCTCACTCCTTCGTACGCTTCGCTTGCTTCCCGACCAGTTGATGCTGGACAATGGGCACCAGTTCACACGCGAACGCCCGCGCGATTTCTGCCGCCCGTTCCTCATTATCGGCAACAGGCACGATGATTCGCAGGAGTGCACCCATCGCCGGACGGTGCAGTAACCTGTCCTGCAAAAGATACCAGTTATGCCTGAAGATGCTTGGGGTCACCCGCCCCCCTTCCACAAAACAATATAGCACGACCTGCTTCTGCTCGTTTTTCTGCAGGAGAAAACGGTTCATCTCCGCTTCGTACTCTCTGCCATCGGGAGCAACCACAGGCACGTGCTCCACCTCTTTTTTCTGGATAGCCCATCCTCCGCCAGGCAAACAGTACCCCGGCGAGTGGAAGGTGTTCTTCTGATGTCCATAGATTACCAGCACATTGACAGGATACCCCGCCTCGTTCGCGTAGTTGCGCACGATATACGCATCGGGAGTCAGCATCTGTTTCGAGAGGTCGTCCAGATCCTGCTCCTGCACCATCTGAAAGCCCGCAAGGCTGGTGGGAACCTGCCTCGTATCTATTGGAAACGTGACCACGCGATGCTCTGCCTGCCTTGCGTACACCACCATACCCCACGCCACCAGGAACATCGCTATCACTATCCAGTAGTTCGGACGGTATTCTTTTTTCATTATATTATACCCTCTCTACTATCTTTTTGACGCCCAGAAGGCTTAATGCTGAAATAAAAAACAGGAATGGCGAAGAATAGTCATGGAAAAAGGTCATGGCGAAATCCGCACTGATGTAGTGTCCCATCACCACAATCGCCGCGATGCGCAGAATGTTCGCCAGCATCGTAATCGGTATGCCCGACAGAAACACTGCGCCCTTCGCCCACAACCTGCCCTGCGTCAGGTAGCCAACGAGCGCGGCGATACCCAGTATTGCCACCATGGAACGGATGCCACTGCATGGCACTGCTACCTCCACATCAAAGCGCGGCGTCCACATGTGCACTCCATCCCGCTCGATGGGCACTCCCATCAACCCCAACAGCATGGCGGATGACGCAGCGCTGAAATGCTGTAACGGCACGCTGAGGAGTTCAATCATAAAGTCGGGCCACGGTACGGCGAAATAGAGGAAGAGGTACGGAAACAGCACCACACGCATCATGCGCGTGCCCGTCAGGTACCATGCCAGCCCACCCAGCGCCACCGGCACCGCCAGAGATTTCAGGAACGTGACCGACGCCCACTCGCTGGCAACCTGCATCAGCAAGCCAATAGCCAGAACCAGCAAGCCCCATGAGCACACCTGTAAGGGCGTCTGCCGAATCACCTCCTTCTTGCGCCAGAGCAGAAACAGGCTGACCAGAGGCACCAGAAAACCGTGCGAAAACTCCTCACTGCTCGACCACCGTTCCACCAGGAACACAATGCTCGGCAGGAAAAAGCCGACAAATAGGGCTACCGACACCAGCAGAAAAAGGGTCTGCCGTCGGTCCATCGCAGACACTACTGGATGCCGCTCTGCTACTTCCAGTTCCATTCGCTTCACTCCTTCATTCGCGCCATGGTCGAGCGAACCACAACAATAATACTACCTCTTTTCCCCTCTCTATGTCACGGGGTCTACCGCCCCGTTCGTCTTCCACTATATACATAATGCAAGAATCGTACCACTCCTGAAGGTAAACCCCTGTGGAAACCCAAAAATTCATCACTTTTTTCAGGTAAAACCAGTAAAACTACGGGGAAAACGCGTAGATAATCTACCAGAAACCTGTGCACCGCTTGACTTACGCACATCCCTTCTGGTTTAATGCATAGGTGCGAACTAGCCAAACACTTGTGCCAAAACCTGCGGATGCCACTATTATAGTGAGAGGTTTGTAGAGGTCTGGAATGGAGCACCCGTACGAGCTGGATAACGACCCGAACCTGTGGCTGGACGAGCTGGACCTCGTGGACATCGAGGCGCTCACGCCAGAAGAGGCTGCACGCCTGGAGGCGATAGTGGCAAGCGACCTCGAGAGTGCAGACATGGAGACGGCTCTTGCGCCCGAAGAGGCACAGGAAGCCTCCCGCGAGGGCGACGAGCGTCTCGAACAGGGGCTTGTCGAGGAGGCAATCAATGCCTATCGGCGCATGATACAGGCAGACCCCGGATCGCTGGATGCTCACCTGCGCATCGCCGAAGCCTACCTGCTCGCGGACATGTCCTTCAAGGCGGTGCGCCACTATCGCAAAGCGGCACGCAGTCACCCCCGACGGGCAGAACCACACTTCCGCCTGGGAGAGGTGTACCGCCGGTATGGCTTGCTGAAAGTGGCTATTGCAGAATACCAGAAAGCGGTGGAACTCAGTCCGCAAAATCCGTTCTATCGCTACCGCCTCGCCAAAACGCTGTTCGAACACGGCGAAATCCGCGAAGCCATCGAGCAGATGACCCTGTGCGTGCAGATGGCACACTCAGACGCCTTTTATCACTACGCACTGGCAGATATGCTCGCCCGGCTCAAGCAGTACGAGGACGCCGCGCGTGAAATGCACCTGGCCACCGTATTCGCTCCCCACGACGACTACTACAGCGCCTGTCTGGGCATCCTGTACCTGCACGCCCGCGCGCTGCCCAAAGCAGCATCCGCCTTCCGCCAGGCGATACGCCTGAACCCGGATAACCCGAGCTATCACTACCTGCTTGCGGACACCTACCGGCGGATGGGCATGTCGAAACACGCCGCAGCGCACTATCGCAAGGCGGGCAGGCTCGGGGCATACGACTCCCTGTTCGTGCGCCGCGTGCGTGAGGATGTCAGTCGGTCGCGCGAGTAGCCGTGCGCATCATGCCCGGGCATGTGGCACTGCGTGCGCTCTGCCAGGCATACAGCAAAGCCATCAGCACAAACCCGGTCATTGCGCCTAACGCATCAATGCCAACGTCGCGCAGGGCGGGACCGCGCGAGGAAACGAAAACCTGATGGAACTCGTCGGTGAAGGCGTACAGGATACTGAAACTGCCCGAAAAGCCCAGCGCACGCCAGTGCCGCCACGCCTCTCCACAGCGGAACGCCCGATAAGCCAGCACGGCAAGGATAAGATACTCGGTGAAGTGCGCTCCCTTGCGAATCCAGTAATGCAGTTCGAACAGCTCCTCCGGGCTCGCCTGCGCCAGCCAGTCGGGGAAGAAACGCTGTAACAGTTTGTACAGCAAACCCGCCGTGTGCGCCGCCGAACCCAGCTCAGTGGACAGGGCAAAAATCAGCCCCATCCACACGATCATCGGTCCCACATACCACAGGAAACGCCCTGTCTTGCCCATTAGATTCGTCAGTGCTCCTCGTTTGGTAACGCCTAACGTGCCGAGGCAGAGACACGAGTGGTGCCGCGCAGTAAGCCCTCGCGCACCCGTAACACCGCCTCGTCGCTGGTCTCCAACGGCACCAGGCGAATGGTGGAACGGGTCTCGCCACCAATCCTGCCGTCCATCACCACCAGCCTGCCACTTCGCCAAACCGCTACTTTGATGGGTTCACCGGGCTTCTTGCGTGCCACCACGTCCTCCACCCGCGTATTTTCGGCAGGCTGTTCGTCGATCTCCATCACCACATCGCCCGCACGCAGTCCCATCAGGAACGCCGGGCTTTGTGAATCCACCGCCTGCACGATCACGCGCCCTATATCGTCAACCACGCTGGTCAAGCCAAAATACGTTGTGGAGGTGCTCTGGCGTTCCAGTCGGAAGCCCGCATAGCTCAGAATCTCGTCGTACGGCAACGGCTCTGTGCTCTGCACCATACGACGATACAACGCGCTAATATCCTGAGCAACCACGCGGTTGATGGCTTGCAAAATACCGTCCTCCTCGAAGCCTGGAAGAGGATAGGCGTACCGCTCCATCAGGAAACGCATCACGTCGTCCAAACTCTTGCGGTTGCTGGTGACGCCGCGGATGTAGACGTCCAGCAAGAAGCCCACCACCTTGCCCTTGTTGTAATAGCTCAAGCCGCCGTAACCCATGCCATTGCCTTCCCATACGTTCCAGCTGGCTTCCTCCAGACTCACCCGTTCACGGGCGGGATTATTCTCCAGCGACTGGATTTCGCGCTCCACATCCTGCCAGAACGCCCGGTCGCCGATAAGACCTGCACGCACCAGCAGAAGGCTGGCATAGTAGTCGGTAACCCCCTCGCACCACCACAACGCCTTTGTGCGCACCGGCTGAGTGTAGTCAAACGGTCCCAGCACCTTTGGGCGGATGCGCTTGACGTTCCACGCATGGAAATACTCGTGCGCCGCCAGCCCGTTGATGTTCAGGTCGCGCCGGTCAGGAACATTCAACACCGTAGAGTTGAGGTGCTCCAACCCGCCGCCAAAGCCTCGTCCGCTCAGGTGCACGATGAAGAGATAACGCTTGAACGGCGCACCACCGAACAGGTCAATACCCACACCAGCAATGCGCTGGAAATCGGCGGCAACCCGGTCCATGTTGCACAGAATCTGCCCGCTTTCTGAAGCGAACACCACACGCATCGGCACGCCTCGCGCCCGAAAATCGCGCACCTCAAAACGCCCCATCTGAACGGGGCTATCGATCAGTTCATCGTAGTTCGGGGCAACGAACACATCGCCCTTATCGCCAAAAGCCCGCCCTTCACTTTGCCCCACAAAGTCCATTGCCGTCGCCACCTGCCAGCCAGCTGGCAGCTGAAACCGCACCTCATGAGGCGCCTTTTTGGAATCCATTTCGTACACGAACGCAGCAGCACCATTGATGTAGGCGTAATATGCGCCCATCGCCACACCGAAGAAGCCCATGCCATCCTCGCGCGCGTGCACCCGATAGCGCAGACGCACCGTTTGCGCCCCGTTGGTGTTAACCCGCCAGCTGAAGTGCGTCAGAGGTTCCACAGTCAGCGGTTCACCACGCTCGTTCTCTGCCTGCAGGTCGCTGATACCCTCGCTGTAGGGCATGGTCTGGTACCAGCCGGGCGTCCACGTTGGTATGGCAACCGTCAGGGTACGCGAATCCACACCTTGCAGAGTGTACTCCAAGGAGAGACTATTTTGCGCGGGATCCTCCAGCCTCACAAGGATGCTTATCTTCGAAACTGAAGCCCAGACAGCACCGGTAACAAACCACGACAGAACCGCAACAATCGCGAACAGCCTGTATCGCATGGATAGGTTGCCTCCGTTCCACGAAAAGTATCCCTTACATTTTGCGGAATGGCGCGCAAGAAGTCAAGCCGTGCGGGTGGGTTGAAGATGGCGGAAGCTCACTGCGAGCCTGCCCCTGAGACATTTACCACCGCAGTTTCATCGGTTGTTGGATATGTTTTATATAAAAAGATTAACTCGGGGGGTGAACGACAGCCCCTGCCCCTCGCTACAGCAGGTCCAACGAACGCCGTTACTGTATCACCGGACAGGGACAACGGGTGTTCCGAACTGTCACCGCGTCAGTACAACGGGAGCCATCGCCTGAGCCTGTCGGCCTTCCTCATCGTAAGCCACCAGCTGGTATTGCATCTCGCTTCTGTCCTTCGGTATACTTTAGCACAGAAAAACCACATCATGTGCTGTGTGCCAACATCCCCGTCCCGTACAACCGGGACTGGTGCACAGCGAGAAAGGACAGGAGAAGATGGTACAGGTTCCGTTGCCACCGGAATATTCCCAGCTGTCCGACGAGCAAACGCATGAGCGTATCCGCCGGGCAAAACAGGCTTTGGGCGAGCGTGTGGTGATTCTGGGACATCACTACCAGCGCGACGAGATTATTCAGCACGCGGACTATCGCGGCGACAGCTATAAACTGGCTCGTGATGCCACGCGCCATCCCGAAGCGGAGTTCATTGTCTTCTGCGGGGTGCACTTCATGGCGGAAACCGCCGATATCCTTACCCCAGACTACCAGAAGGTCATCCTGCCCAACATGTCCGCTGGCTGTTCGATGGCGGATATGGCGAACATCTATCAGGTACGTGCCTGCTGGCGCGACCTTACCGCGCTCTTCCCGCCTGAAAGCATCGTGCCTGTGACCTACATGAACTCCGCTGCCAACCTCAAGGCGTTCTGCGGCGAGCGCGGCGGCATCGTGTGCACCTCCTCCAACGCCCGCGCTATCCTCGAGTGGGCGTTCGGGCAGGCGGAAAAGGTGCTCTTCTTTCCCGACCAGCATCTGGGGCGAAACACCGGGATCAAGATGGGTATAGACCCCGATACCGAAATGGTGGTGTGGGACCCCAACCTTCCGCTTGGGGGCAATACGGAAGAGGCTCTGCGCCGCGCCAAACTCATCCTGTGGCGAGGGCACTGCTCGGTGCACATGCGCTTCACGTTAGCGCAGATTCAGGCAGCCCGCAAGATGTACCCGGACATCAAGGTGGTCGTTCACCCCGAATGCCGACGCGAGGTGGTGGAAGCCGCCGACTGCGACGGCTCGACCGAATATATCGTGAAGGTCATTCGCGAGTCCCCCCCGGGAAGCAAATGGGCGGTGGGCACTGAGATAAACCTGGTGCATCGCCTCGCGGCGGAACATCCCGACAAGTTCATCATGTGCCTGGACCCCATCGTCTGCCCATGCTCGACGATGTATCGTATCCATCCGTCGTACCTGTGCTGGGCGATGGAGAATCTGGCTCAGGGCAACGTCGTCAACCAGGTGAAGGTTCCCGAAAACATCGCTCACTGGGCGCGGGTGGCGCTGGATCGCATGATAGAGGTCACCGAAGCGGCAAAGCAGACGGCGGCTATCCCTGTGGCACGATGAAAAGACTGCTTGCGGCGCTTCTGTGTGTCTGCTTGCTTGGCTGGAGTGTGGCGAGGGCAGAGGAGACCCTGCGCATCCGAATCGTGCTTCTGCCCCGCGGAACCGTCAGCATCAGCACCGACGCTGGCGAGCGATATACCGTTATCGGGCGCGTCATCGCTCTGCCCTCGCGCCTCACCACAGGCAAGCTCCCACCTGCAACCGCCTCCCTACAGCCTGATGCCACATGGCTCATCCAGCACAACCAGCGCGAAGCGGTCCGATTGGTTCCTTCAGACAGAAAAGACCCCTCTGCCCTCGTAACCGACCTGCCGAACGGTTCTTTGCTGTTCTCCCCGCCCATACAGGGGTGCACCGTTCGGCTGATGATTCAAGAAGGGCGCGTCGCCTATTCGCTCCCGCCCGGTTATCGCTACAAGGTGGGCGATGTGTGGGTGATTCAGATTGGCACCGATGATGAAGCCCGACGCACGGAAATAGCCCAGTTCCTCGCCCAGCGACTGGACAGCGAAGCCCGGCAGGCGGTTCAGCGCAGTGTCGCCCGCGCCCGGCGCGAGAAACTGCCCATGGTGGACGGCATTCTGAACCTGGAGGTCACCGCCAGATACGCAGAACGGGTTCGGTTCGTCTTCTTCGCGGTGGACGGCACGCTCATCGGCACATCCAACGTGCTCCCGACCGTCTTCCGCTGGAACAGCACCCAGGTGCCCGATGGTGAATACGTCATCGAGGCACGCGCCGTCGACGCCGAAGAGCGCGAGCTGGCGCTGGTACGCAAGCGCGTGCTGGTGCGGAACCATAGAGAGTAGGTTGCCTACCCCTTGTGTCTTGTCCTTGCGATTGGAAATTGCAGGCTACACAGGACAAAACCTGCTGAAGCAAGCTTCAGCACTCCATCACGTAACAGCCTCTAATCCCCCGCTGCTCGGGTGGTCTCGGCGGAACCTGTATAGCCTCCTTAAAATCACAAGGGGCATCACGCTCAAGAAGGGCTACTGCACCGCACGCGGCGGATAACGCAGAAAATACCACTTCTCACCTTCTGCTTCACTTTTGCCTCGCACAATTCATAACCCTCCGCCAACACACGCTCCACCGTCTCACTGTTCAACCCATAACCATACAGGTCCTCAAACAACAGGCAAATCTGCTCTAAAGGCATCCGATGCTCTACCGAAAGTTTGGTCACTAACGCACGAACCCCACAACCGTATTGCACCGCACTACTCACCCCACCAGGATACCCCCACGACGCACCTGACCACAACACACTATCTCCCCCAAACGGTGCTCCAGCACCTCTAAACGAGGTTCGGGCAGGTCAAACACCTGACACCTGCTCACCACGACATAAGGCTCCTGCGCACCAAACAGACGCCCACACACCCCGCACTGCCTGGGCAGATGCACCACCACCCTATCCGGCTGGTCTACCTGACAAAGTGTCTTGCCCTGATGCCCCACCTGCCCGCCAAAATCCTTCTTCTCTTGGGGAAGGGCAGAGCACACTCGCTTCTTGCCATAACCATCACTGCTGGGCGGCTTGTGGCTGTTGGTGCTGTTCATCCCCAACCGACGGCGCAATTCAGCGTTCTCTGCTTGCAGGCGAGCGTTCTTCGCTCGCAGGTAAGCGACTTCTGTTTCCAGAGCACTCAGACGCCTGAGCAGTTCTCAATGGTTGGTGTGTTCTTGCGCATGGCAAGCATCTTTGGTGAAATGAGTAGGTAGGTAGTTACCCACAAACAATCCACCAGCACCG
>CAZOGB010000082.1:0-14355 GCA_964579145.1 uncultured bacterium
TATCCTCACCCGTCCCGAAGGACGGGTGCAACGAGCGGAACCGTCGGCATGATAGAATGGATGCAGAGTTTCAATCCTCACCCGTCCCGAAGGACGGGTGCAACCCGTACGACGAGGGCCGAATGGTGGTATCCTACTTGTTTCAATCCTCACCCGTCCCGAAGGACGGGTGCAACGCCGTACAACGGCACCAATTTCAACAAAATGCCCCCAAAATGTTAAATTCGGAGCCGTGCCCCTGTACGTGCGCTATTATTATAGCGCATTCCCCCATGCGTGTCAAGTAGTTTGGCTTACATCAACCCTGTAGAACCTCACGCTTGAGGCGTGATCAATCGAGGTTCTACAAACCGTTTTGTCACCTCGTCAAATGATCTGAGGCGATTCGTAGTCCTCGTAGGTGTCGCGACCGTAAGTCTCCACACAGCCTTCTCGACCTCCTACCAGCCGATAGATACGCAAGCTGTCGGCATCGGTATCTATCGCTTTCATCAATCGGCTGCGCAGACGCTCCATCTGAGGCGGGGTTACACTGCACTCGAACACCGACTTTTGCACACGCTGTCCGTATGCCTCGCAAATCTTGGCGACCTTGCGCAGGCGTCGGCGTCCAGCGGAATCTTCGGTGTTGACGTCGTAGGTAACCACAATGTCTATCCGAGCCATTGGCGAACCTCCTATTTCAGCAAATAGGGCTGGTAGCGGGGCACATCTTCGCGGATAGCGCGCGCCAGCAGGCGCGCCTGCACAAAGGGCACCACTCCCAGCGGCACCGCCTGCTTGAGCAGAGCGTGTTGAACCTCGTCCTTTTTGCGCTCCTGGTATGCCGTCAGCACCACGCGCCTTCCCTCATCGTTCAGCAACACCGCCTCGGGCGGCCGCTTCTCGAAGTGCTGAGGCTGAATCTGCTGACGGTTAACCAGGTTCAACGCCAGTCGGTCTGCCAGCACGGGACGGAACTCTTCCATCAGGTCCAGTGCCAGGGCGGGCTTGCCCGGTCGTAGCGCGTGCAGAAAACCCACCTGGGGGTCTAACCCCACGGTCTCCAGCGCGCTCACACAGTCCGTGGTCAACAGCGCGTACAGGAACGAGAGCAAAGCGTTGACGGGGTCGCGCGGTGGACGCCGGTTCCGCCCGTCGAAGGTGAAGTACTTGGGATTGGCGCGAAGCATCTGCCCGAACACGCTGAAGTATATCTGCGTTGCGGCGCCCTCTACGCCGCGCACGGCATCGAGCGTATCTGCCTGCGGCAGGGAGTGGATAAGCGTGCCGATAGCATCGGCGGCGTTGCGCAGTTGCTGGCGCACATCCCGCTGGGGAGCATCGTATGCAGAGTGAACCAGCACATAGCGCAGGTTCTGCATCTTGCCCGCCACGAAGGCGCGTGCCAGAGGCAAGCTTCTGTCAGCGCTTTCGCTACTGGCGTATTGCTGGCGGCGCAGAAGCACGTTGCCGGTTGTCTTGCCTTCCAAGCGTGCACGAAACCGCCCCTGCATATCCAGCCACACCACACTGCGTCCATCGTCGGCACACCGCGCCAGCAGAGCAGGACTGATCAGCACGTTGCCCGTAATCACGATGCACCCCAGATGGTGCAGGGGAATGCTCTTGAGCAGTTTGCCATCCTGCTCCACGCGAATGGTCTCATTCTGCAGGTGCAGATACAATCCATCCAGCGTCACATACAGGGTGTTCAGCAGTTCCAGAGCCATCGGAAACCTCCTTGACTGCGGTCTCTATGCCTCTTGAACGATATAAAGGTCATGGTCATCAGTCTGCAGACGCAGGGTGCTGACCGCTTCCGGCAAACACAATCCAACAACCGAGCAATTGGGGCAACGGTTGTCGTTGACGGGCGCAGGCATGTGCATGTTCTGCAGGAGATGACGCACCCGTTCAATGGTCTGCAACGTTAGCTGGCGCAGGTCGTCATCAAAACGCACGTTCCGCCGCTTGCGCGAGGAAAAGTAGTAGATGGCGCCTTCGGGCACGGGCGTGCCGAACATCTCCTCAAGACACATCGCCTGCGCACACAGCTGGATGTCATCCGAGCGCTTGTAGCTGCGCTTGCCTGACTTGTATTCCACCGGATAGGGTGTACCGTCTTCCGCAAAGATGACCACGTCGCATTTGCCCTGCAAGCCCAGCGTATCGCTCCAGATAAGCAGTGCCCGTTCGATGCGGTGTCCCTCGCGTACAATCCATCCGGGTTCATCCGCCCCTTCGTGCACCGCCTGCCCGCGCAGAGTGTACTCGTTATCCTCGTACATCTGCTCGATGAACATAATGGCACAGCGGCGCGGGCAGTAAGCATACTGGCTGAGCATGGATACAATCACTGGAACCTGGTCGTTGGAAACCTCATCGGGCATGTCCCTGTACCCCCTCAGGCAAATGTGTAAGGTCTCCCCTGCCCCCGTCACCCGGTGCAGGCAACGGAGGCCAGGGGAGATGGCTGTGCCGGCACTACAGCTTCTCGATCAGCTCCACGCCGGCGGGTACGCGCTCGCGGTAGATGACTATCTCGTAGTCATCAAACCGACGTGGGCTGACGACGCCCTCTCGCAGGTTGACCTGCACGATTCGCCCCAGGTCCAGCAACTGCCAGGCGGGAGCACAGCCCAGCTTCGCCTGTCGCTGGCGCTGGTCGGGGTTGGTGTCGGTGCCCACATGTTTGAACACGATGAGTTTGCGCGCGCTCATCACGCCTTTACTGCTGGAGCGGTCGTGGTCGAACATGTTTATCAGAGCCTGCCAGAACAGCTCGAGGTCGTCTTCGCTGAAGCCGGTTTGCTCTGCCAGATGGGCGTTCACGAAGCCTTTTGCCACGTACAGCCCGTAGGGAATGAGCTGCTTGCGTCCCATCGTGCGCAGTTTGTCCTCGTCCTGCTGTTGTTCCCAGCGGCGATAGTCTTCGGTGGATTTGGCGCCCTCTACGTCCTGAGCCACCGCCATGCGGGTGATGGAGATATCCAGGGGCATGATGGGATGCAGGGAGCGGGCAAAGGAAATCTGCACTGGTCCGCGCACCTGCCCGGCGTTGGCTCCCGTGCTCATCACCGCGCCGAACGCACGCACGTCGTAGAAGTTCTTGCACATCCACTGGCGAGCCGATTCCACCTTATCCCGGGTGCGGTTTTTGGGGTCGTAGCCGCCGGTGTTCTCGTGCGCTTCCACGATGCGCGTGTTGAGGTTGGTGGCATGTTGCACGAAGATGGCGTATGGCATCTGGTTGCCTTTCGCCGCCTGCACGTAGTTGCGCACGCGCCGCTTGAGGGCAACATCGCTCACCAGCCCGTGCATGTCCTCCGGGTCCACGCGCGGAGCGTTGCCGGCGTCGGGATCACCGTTCGGATTGCCGTTCTCGCAATCAAAGATGTACAGGAAGTCGTAGCGGTTCTGGACAACGTTGCTCATTGCGTCTGTTCCTCCTCTTCACGAGATTTCGGTGCGCGATCATGCGCCAGTTGCTGATAATAGCCCAGAGCGAACAGGCTCTGCTCCTCCAGGCTGAGGGTGCGGGGCATGGTGTCGCCGATAGCGGACATAATCTCGGCGATGCGCGACTCGTACCATGCAGCCAGTCCGGGACTGTCGGCGCGGAGCTTGTCAATGTGGAACTGTGCCGTACGCACGATTCGCCCCAGCACCAGCGCAGGGGTCGCACTTGCCGCCGCATAGAAGCGTTGCACGATGCCCGCCTCCACATTGGGCAGGGCGGCGCGCTGAAGGCTTGCCAGCACCGCCATCAACCTGCCACAGTGATAGGCAGGACTGGGATGGTTGGGGTTCAGATACGCCTCCATACCGGTACCTCCGTTTCGGATGTGATAGGCTTTGAGCAGTCCCATTCGGGCGTGATTGAAAGGTTCGTTTTTCACGATGTCCACTTTGACGCGCGCCAGTGCCTGGGCCATCGCATCGCGTGGGATGGCTTCGCCTCGCAGCGCGCAGTGGAACAGCTTGGTCAACACCGGGGCGGGTACGTCTTTCAGGTCTCGCACCAGCGCGCCCGCCACCGCCAGAAACTTAGGCGGCTCAGCCAGCGCGCCCCCATCCCGCCTCACAATCGCGAGGTCGTCGAACCAGGCGTTGATGCTTTGCACCAGGCTGGCGAAATCGCCCTCTATCCAGTCCCTGACCATCACGCGCCCGCCCGACCCCGATACAGTTAAAACGTAGTAGTAGGCATCGGGGGCTATCGGTCGCTCGCCCTTCTGCAACGATTGCCACAGGCGACGTACCTGAGCCAGGGCGGAGGACTCCTGCTGGACATCGGTCTCGCCCAGCAGGGCGTCGATGGGATCCACGCTCACGGACTGGCTATACCAGTACACCACCTTCTGGTTGACCAGTCGGTGACTGCTGTTTGCCAGCAGGTAGTTCAGGGCAGCGCGATAGGCATAGGCGGCATACTCCGACACAGCGCAGTTGGCAGACTGGGGCAGGCGATAGGAGGTAAAGGCGTCCTTATCAAAACCGACCAGCACTGAACCACTGGGTTGACCGCCGACATCTGCCAGCCCGCTAATCTTGGGATGGGTACTGGTGGGCACGGTCACCTCTCCCGTGGCAAAGCAGACCATCCGCTGGGCAGATTCCGACTGCTCCCCTCTGAGAGAACGACGATATTCCTGCCACCATGCATGCCATGCAGTGCTCTCTACCAGCGTTACATTGCCCACACGCAGGGTCACTTTATCGGCAGGTTTGGCACGGTTAGCCTCCAATCTCTGGCGTATGGCTTGCAGGGTGGCGGGGTCCTTCAGCGCCAGCGCTGCGGTTGCGCACTCCGGCATCACCTGTGACGCCTGCTCCAGCAGGCTGATGAAGTAGCGGTGTTTTTGTTCTTGTTTTGTTTCGTTCTGCACGCCGAGCAGAGCCACTACATGGCAAGTATCCACCAGGAAGTGACTGCGCGTGACGCCGCCGGCAATCAGCTCGCTCTGCTGGAGGTCTGGACAGCGCGGAAACTCCTGTCCCGGCTTGCGCTTCTGGTTGGGGTCGCCCAGCTCGACCACCTCCTGCAGATTGCCCTGTCCGTCCAGCCAGATGAGCCATTTGACGGTTTTGGGCGCCAGCCCGGGCACGGCAACCAACTGCTTGTCCTGGGCGTATTGCACGAGACGGTTAATCACAGGTCTAACACCTCCTGTACAGACGTGGTATAGGGAGGTTTGCGCACGGCGGGGTTGTCGAACTCAGGGATGTCCATCACACCACCCACGATACGCGCCTCGAACAGGCTGATGAAGGGCGGCGAGTCGGAGCCACCGGGACGGGAGAGGTCGAACACATCGTAAATCATCCAGCCGACGTTCATATCAATGGGGAATGGCTGGAGGTCCTGTTCGTCCTCCTCGCACAGGGCGAAGCTGGCAGGAAACTCACGACAGCCCAGATAGGGTTGGTGGAACGCCTGCCCCCGTTTGATCCGCCGCACGAATTGCGCCTCCAGCGCGGGAAGTTCGGCTTCAAAGCCGCTCCAGGGGCGGATTTCGGCGTGGATGCGATAGTGCACGTTCTTGAGCGCCATCGTCTGGCGCTGGGTGCGCCCTTTGGCGTCCGAACCGGTAATATCCGCGTCGGCATCGGCAAGGATGGGCTGAACGGGCGCCTTCCCCTCCGCCCATTGCAGGATGGTACGGTCGGCAGGAGCACGCTCCTTCACCTCGTTGCGCCGCAGGGCAAGGTAGCGGATGGGACTTAGCACCTCCACGCGAAGCACCTGCCAGCGGAACTTGATAGGCTTGCAGTAGATGGCATCCAGGATACCCCGCGCCGCCGAAGGCGTGATGATGGGGTAGCTGAACCGCTCCACCTTCATCTCGGGGCGCGAGAAGCAGGCAAAATCGCCCCACACCCGGATGCGGAATCGAGCGGGATTCATCGTATCACCTCCTCATAGTATCCATCCTTCAGGTGCATCCTGTGGGTTCAACCCCAGCAGGTGGTCGTAATGAGACGGTTCTGTGTAGATGTACCAGTCGGCACTTGGCTCGCCGCGAACAAATATCGGTTCCAGATAGCGAGCGATGGTGTCCGCCGGACGTGGACGATACACACCTATCACATGGGGACGCGCCTTGCGAATCCAGTCGCTCGTTAGACCACGACGACGTACCTCCTCTGCCAGCTGGTGATACGCCTCAAGGTCATACGGCACCAGCACGTTAATCGTGGCATCAGGAATTAGTCTGTAGCGCCGCTCAACCTCCACAAAATCCTTTGCCAGAATGTGTTCGCGCAGGTCGCGGTTCTGGCTTTCCGGTCTGGAAATGTCGTACAGTGTGCGATAGTAGCCATCATACAAACTGACATCATGCAGTTCTATAGACCGACCTGCCAGATATGCCCGTGTTACTCCAGCCGCCTGCTGATATGCTCCGGGCGGATACTTCTCTTCCTCCGGCGTGAAGAGTATCACCTCTCCCTTCTGGAGATTGCCGTTTCGGTTGCATCTGCCAGCGGCCTGAGCAATGCTATCCAGCGGACCAAAAGCCCTGTAAACGATTGGGAAGTCCACGTCTACACCGGCTTCTATGCACTGCGTGGAAATCAGGATACACCGCTCTCCTCTGTGTAACCGGCGCCGTACTTCAGCTAGAACATCCTGGCGATGGGCTGGACACATCAACGTGGAGAGATGGAAGACCGAACTGTTATTGTGTCCATCCAAAAGTTCTGCTAGCTCCTTTGCATGACGCTTGATGTTCACAATGCACAACACCTGATGGTGTTCTTTGAGCCGGTCAGCTAACTCTGACCAGGAAACAGGTTCGCTCTGCTTTCTTACCTCCACACGTCGGCTCAGGTTGAATAGATCAGGAACGTCTTTCACAATCTCGCGGGGCTGCCAGCCTACCGTTCCCTTAACGTTGATGTGTTCATGCAGATGATCAAAGGCAGGCTGTGTCGCCGTCGCAAAGACCACCGTGGTTCCGTACCGATGCGCGAGACGGGAGAGGGCTTGTAGCGTCACGACGGCAAGGTTTGTTGGGAGCGTTTGCACCTCATCAAACAGCACTACACTGTTCGCTATCCTGTGAAGCTTTCGGCAAGCAGAAGGCTTGTTACTGAACAGTGATTCCAGCATCTGCACGCTGGTTGTGACTACGATCGGGGCATCCCAGTTCTCGCTCAGATATTCCTCCATGGGACGCTGGTCTCTCTTCGGTTCTGTCCCCGTTGACAGGCTGTGATGCTCGATGATGTAACCCTTTGGGAATCCCTTGAAGACATCCCGATAGACCTTCGCTGTTTGTTCAATGATAGACAGATACGGAATGACCACGATGATGCGGCGCTTATTGTGCTTGATGGCATGTCTCAATGCAAACGCCAGCATTGCCAGCGTCTTGCCTGAACCTGTCGGCGCGGTTAGCGTGAAGATGCCAGGCTCGTGCTCCGCTGCATCGAGGCAGGACTCCCAGAGCATATCGCGCATCTGCTGGACTTCCGGAGAGACCTTCGCTCCCCGCTTAAGGGATTGAATATGACGCTCTAGAACCTCGAAGGCGCGTTCTGGCTCTAACGGTGGACCGGATGGGCGCGGTTCCCCAAAATGAGCTGCCGTGTCCAGAAAGTCCGCATCTACCAGCGTCGAGAAGAGCATGCGGACATCTAACATCTGGGCGACTGGGTCAACCTGCGGGTCGTACACTTTCTGTGAAGGCGGAGCTGGAACGAGCCCATCTGCCATCAGCCTGCTCTTGAGCAGGTCCAGCGAATTTTCAGAGAGCGTGAGGTTCAGTGGATGGTTCTGAGCAAGGCTGGTGGGTTCGAGGCTCTTCAGTGAACTGCTGTCCAGGCACTGCAGTCCCAGGTGATGCCCCCAGATAGCCATCGCACTGGCAACCGCCTGGTAATCCTTCAACGCACACCATGCTCCCAGGCTCCAGTGGTCGATTCCGGCCGCTTTGCCTTCCAATCTCAACTGGAACAGCTCACCGTACTTACCCAGGTCGTGCAGGATTCCCGTGAGGTATGCTTCCTCCTCTGCTCCAAACGCCTGAGCGAAACGCCGAGCCAGCTGGGCAACGTTCTGAAGGTGTACCACCAGTAACTGACAAGGCTTCCCATCCCGAGAACTGTGCGCAAAGAACTGTTGACCGTGCAACGAGACAACCCTCCCTCACGACACAACTTGTGCATACTATACCACAATGTTGACGTTTTTGCAATAGAAAATGTAAAATGACATAACTGTGCATGAATTTGGCAGTCTGTGAATCGCTAACAGGTTCAAAACCGTGCGTTGATGTCGGCGTCGAGGGTGAAGGCCTTGTAGTTGTAGCTGGCGTACTGCGCGTCGCGGTTGGAGCGTTCCTGCAGGCGGATGCTGAGGGTGAACGCCAGATAGCGGTTAATCTCGTACTCGTAGCCCAGCGCACTGTCGCGGTCTATACTACCGAAGAAGCCCTGCACATCCGAGAAGCGGTGCTCCAGAAACGCGCTCTGGCGCGGCGCGAACGGATATTCCAGGCGCACCGAATACGCCAGCATCTTCTGGTCCTGCCTCTGCCCGCTGCCGCCTACGCTGAACAGGCTGAAGGACGACATGCGCTGAGCCTGCAGGTTCAATATCAGCTTGCGCGTCAGCTCGGTGCGCAGGCTAAAGTAGAGAATGTCAGTCTTGGCGCCGTCGGTGGCTCCCACATAGTCCACGTTCTGGCGCGTGTAGTTCAGCCCGACGCTGGTCTTTTCGGAAAGGCGGTAGTTTATGCCGAAGTTCAGCCCGCGCATATCGGTGTTGGTCAGGTTATCGCCTGCGCTCAGCTGCTGCATGATGTTCAGGTCTACCGACAGGTTATCGTTGGGCATGTAGCTTACCGTCAGGTTGTGCGAACGGTTCTTCACGCCGATGCTGGAGTAGGTCAGCCCGCTGGTGATGGGGTTATAGTATCCGCCGCTGTAGTTCCCCCCTGCCCCATAGCCCACGCCCCAGCCCGACTGATAACCTCCGGGTCCTACGAACGCGCCGCCCAGGTTGCCCCCGATGAAGCCTCCTGTGCTGGAGATGGTTCCCGAATCGCGCACCGCATACTGATAGTTGACCGTCAGCGTTTTGAAGGGGAGCCACTTGACGCCGACGCTAACGTCCTGGGCGTTGTTACTGCCGCTTGCCGAACGGGTGCGCCCACGTGCCAGCACGCCGTTGAACGCCAGCCGCTCGCTCTGGTTCCAGTTCCAGGTCAGGCGCAGGGTGTCGCTGGAGCTATCGTAGCTGTTTGTGGTGGTATTGCCTCCGGTGGTGAAGGTGCTGATACTGCTGGCGCGGGTGCTGAGCAGGTCCAGGCTAAGCGACACACTGCCCAGCTTATGGCTTATGCTAAGGGTACGACTGTCGTTCTGGCTGGAGCCGTAGTTTCCAGAGGTGTTGTTCTGTTTCAGCCAGGAGAACCGTATCTGCGGCGCCTTCGGCAGATTCAGAGTAGCGTCGAAGGAGGTGTTGCTCACCGAGGCACTGCCCGTCCTTTGCGAGCCGCTGAGGTAGCTGCCGAGGTAGTCGGGAACCTGCATGCGGTCGATAGTCAGGCGCGCATTGAACTGCCGACTGCCCAGATACTCGATGCTGTGGCTGTAACCCTTCTCCTGCCGACGAAAGCCAACGCTCTCAACGGTAACGAAATCGGGGTCAATATCGCGCCAGAGGGTGGTCCAGCGGAAACTGCCCAGATTGAGGGTGGCGTTGAGCATCCTGCCCTGACCTTCCTGCGTGCTTGCCCCGCGTTCGGCACTACTGCGCGCTGCGTACAAGCCGATACTGCCCAGCTTACCCATCTGCCAGTTGAGGTCGTAGCCTATCACCCGGCGCGAGCCTAAGGTAGCGTTGCCCGTCAGGCGCGGCACGTAGGTAATGCTGATGATGCTGGTGGATGGGACTGCACGGTTGAAGTACACGCGATAGGGGATATCGGGGTCCACAAAGAAGTCGCCTTCGCCGCGCTTCGTGCCCTGCTGTTGGGGCACACCGTCTACGGTAGCAATCACCGCACTGCCCGGCTCCACCGGGTACTGCAATTCGTAAGGAGAGAGCGGATTGCCATAGCCGTAGAAGCGCTCGGTCTTGGTGCGCAGACCGGTGGATGAGCGGGTATCCTGCCGCAGGGCAATCACTCCCAGGTTCAGCGAACCAAGCGGAGCCTCCACACGCCATCCTGTCAACCTGCCGGAGGGTTCGTTGTAGCCTTCGGACTCGAAGCTGACCAGAATGGTGGAGGTGCGCGGAATGATGATGCCTTCTTTAAAGTTGAGCAACCCGCTGAAATAGTCGATTTCATAATCCCGTCCACGCACCATCTCGCGCCCGTCCACACGCACCCGTTCCGAGCCGTCCAGTATCTGGCTGGCGTTCAGGTAGTAGGGCCCACCGCTGTCGTTGCCGTAAATGACCGTGGTGCGGGCGGTCGCGCGTGTCTGGCTGTAGATCCCGCTAATCTTCAGCGGCAGGGAACGGCTGAGGCGTGTGCTGACATGCACTCCGCGCAGGGTCTTGTTGAACGAGACCAGCTCGTTGCCCCCCAGCGCAGCGGTGATGTCGCCGAGGTCAATGCGTGTGCCGTTCCGCTCGTAGTTAATAGAGAACCGCCTGTCCTGCGGCGTGCCGAAGGGGGTGTTGGTCAGACGCCAGTTGAAGTTGAACAGGTCAAACACCTTCGTGCCGATGATGGAGAGCTCGGTGAAGTCGGTGACCGGTCTGCCGCCCTGCCCGAAGTAGTAGGAATCGCTGTAGGCGTTGCGGTCGCCGCTGACTCGGGTGATATGAAAGCCTATCTTTTTGCTGCCGCTGAGCTGAATCTTGCGGTTGAACTCCTCTGCGATGGCGCGGAAGGGGTCTTTGGGACGGCGCGACTCCTGCGCTGGCTTGCGCTGGATGGTGATGGATGACCGCTGCGGCTCCTCACGAGTGGGCGTGGGGCGGTTGACAGGCTGTTCGGGCTGGCGGGTGGGGCGACTGGATGCACCTTCCTGCTGGCTATGCTCGCGCAACAAATCCTGCACCGAACTGGGCTTGATACGCTTGTTGAACAGCGAAGGGCGAAGCGCATCGCGCAGGTCGTCCACCGAGATAGGCACAGGCTCCTCCAGCGGCTGGGCAATACAGCCCGCCGATACCCATACACAGAAAAGCCCCAGCCACAGGAGCAACTGCCTCGCTTTGTTCATCTCACCTCACCAGCGCGAGCAGCGCTGAAATATTGCCCTCTGCGAGATGCCGTTGACCCTCTGCAAACTCGCTCACCCGCTTGCGCAACGCCTGCCGTTCTGTCCAGACACTGTTCAAACGTTCCCGCAACGTCTGTGCGTTCATCGCTTGTGGTTCCACAACATATTCTGGCGCCACCTGCTCCCAGAAGGCGCGCACCTTCGGATCGTAGCTGACCGCCAACGCAGGCACGCCTGACGCTGCCGCCAGCATCAACGCATGCAGACGCACCCCTATTACCACCTGACAGCAGGCAAGCACGCTCTGAACGTCCCGCACCGAAAGCGGCTGTGACAGCACCACCGCCTCCGAAACCTTCGCGGCTACTTCACGCACCACCTCACCATCTCGTTCCGCCTGCATCGCCAGCAGTAGCGCCCGCGCGCCCCACTCCTGCCGGGCATATTGCATCAGCTCTGCCAGCAATGCGTCCACGTCTGCTCCCGCGCCAGCCCAGCGTCGCGGCGCCAGTGCTATCAGCACACTGTCTCTGCCAACTCCAATCTCTTGCAAAACTTGCCATCCATACTCTATATCGGCTTCCGGCAGAAGGAACGACAGGTCTGCTCCCACCTGCACTCGTGACACGCCCATCGCCCTGAGCAGGTCGGCGGACGCAGGGTCCCGCACCACTATCGTCTCTGCACCTCCAGCCGCCCGGGCAACCCACCGCCGTGCCCAGCCCCGGCGGAGCGGACCAATACCCTGCCCGACCCACGCGATGCGACAGCCAGCACGCCGCGCCAGGGCGTGCATTCCTAAATAATAGACGATAGAACGCGCGCTGGTGACATCCTGAAGTAGACTTCCACCGCCCAGCACGAACAATCGGGCGCGGCGCATCGCCCGCCAGACAAGCCGCACGCTGGTGCGCGGAATAGCCTGCACGCCGTGCTCGCGCTCGGTGTACGCTGGGTTCGTGCTCAGCACGGTTAACGGCTCAGAGTAGCCCGCCTTTCGCAAGCCATGCACCAGCCCCGCCAGAACCGCCTCGTCGCCCGCGTTCGCGAACCCGTAATATCCGCACACCACTGCGCCCTGACGGCTCATTGTCGCACCAGCCGCGCTCCCTGACGCATCACCACAAATGCCAGCGTTCCTATTATAGCACCCAGAACCCAGCCCAGCAATATCCTTGGCAGGGAAAGCGCCAGAGGCGTGTGGATATGGCACAGCGTATTGACCACCGACGCCTGCCCCAGAACGCCCACCAGCAGGAGCGGTATCCATGCCTCCCGTCCAATACCTGCCGCCGACATCGCCAGCGCGAGCAGCAACGCCGGATGCCCCACCAGAAACTCTTTAGTGCGTGGACGCGCCAGCAGATATCGCTCCAGCAGAACGCGCATCCTCATCTCGAGGTCGGAAACCCCAACGCCGGGCTCATTGCCCGTGCGCAACAGCACCAGCGCCAGCAATGCGAGCGCCACCAGCACCGTCCCGGCCAGCCCCACCGTTACCGGGTGTCCGGTAATCTGCATCCACCGCTGGCGTATTCGCTGGCGAGCATCAGCGAACGAGGTGGCGTTGACCGTGTCCAGCGCGTACCCGAAGCCCACAATCAGCACCGGAAGAAGGTGCGCCAGTTTGATGCCTGCGAACTGATTCGCCTTCACCATAAACGGTAGCGATGCCAGCAGAGCCACCACGTGCAAACCGCCAATCAGGCTAAACAGCGTTAACCCCGCAAACACCATCAGCGCATACCCCAAAGGATGGCGCGTCTGCCGGAGCACATTCGCCAGCAAAAAGCCCAGCGATGGAAAGGCTACTGCCGCAGCAAGGGCGCACAGCTTGCGCCCGGTTTCGCCGCCCGCGTAGACAACGGCGATGCCCACCACGAAAGCTGTCAGCGCCAGCCACGCCGACGGACGCAGAGCAAACAGCCTCTCCAGCACCAACACCCCTGACACCAGCGCGGAACCGCCCGCAACTAGCCATACCCACGCGGGCACGGCAGGATCGGTGAAGGGATGCGGTTCGCCCACGCGATAACCTGCTTCCTGCAGGGATTGCCGTAACTGTGCGATGAAACGCCCCGCCCCCTTCAGCGGATGCTCATCCATCCCGCTGGGCAGGCGAACGTAACACAGGCGGATATTGCGCTCACGCACGGCACGAGTGTAACGTTCTATGAGGTCGTCTGCGCCCAGCGTGGCCATCTCCGCAGAGGTGACGCTGTGCACACGCACCACGCGGTCGAGCAACAGGCGCGTCAGCCGTTCGTCGCCCTTCTGCTTGCCAAACTCCACTGAACCATACAGCAACCCATGTCGACGCATCGTCTCCGCCGTCAGAGGCAGAAGCGCACGGAACCCCAGTACCTCGTCCCCGCTGAACACGATAACCTTGGCGCCCACCCGCTTTGCCTCTGCCAGCGCGTATTGAACGCGCTGGGGCGTGCAGGCAGGGCTGTTGCCTACCCTGGCAACCACCGATAGCCCTGCTTCAGAAACCTGCTTTGCCAGAGCGGGATCGATGCCAACGGTGATCTGTTCAAAAACAGAGCCTGAAACCGGCATAGAAAAGCCGACTGCTCCACCCGTATCCGTATAGGCGTATACGAGTACGCCAGGGTTTGCCCGCAGGGTGTCCAGCAGCTTTTTGCGCGATGGGGTGTATACCGTACGCCACAGCACAGGCGGGTTCTGCATTCCGCTGGTAGATCGCCGCAGCCGCTCGACCACCTGGACCGAGGATGCTCGCACAATGGGTGAAGGAAACTTCGGGTAGATCTCCCAGCTGAGCTGCCCGGATCTGAACAGGTCGGCAACTGTCTGCTCGTTCAAAGCCACCGCGGTGACCTCAGCCTGTTTCATTTGTTTTAGTATTTGGGCAAAAGATATACCGCTATCGGCACTAATTTGAAGTAACTGCTCGCCGTCCAGGGCGATGCCTGCGCGCCTGTTCAGCGATTCAGCACGCCAGCGAGCCCCAAACGCCAGCAGAGATACCGCAGCGCCCAATGCGATTAGGAACCAACCCACACGATGAGACATGCCTCACCTACCGTTTCGTTGCTGTTGATACTGCGTTGCCCATTTCGTCAAAAGGGTCGCGGATACCTTGTACGGCAGACCGCGAAGGCAGGACAGCCCCTCCTAACCTCCCCGCAGGCGGGGAGGAACTGCTGTCCCCCTGCTTGC
>CAZOGB010000083.1:0-13576 GCA_964579145.1 uncultured bacterium
ATAGCCACCATAGCCGCCCCAGCCGCCGCCGAAGCCGCCATAGCCACCGTAGCCACCGTAGCCACCATAACCGCCGCTATACGTCCAGCCGGTCTGGTTGAGCGCCACAGCGGTTCCGCCAAGCAGCTGGGCGACTGCCAGCGAGTCCAGATGCTGCAATGTGATCTTCTCGGTGCGCACCTGCGGCTGAGGCTGTTCTTCCACCGTCGGCTCGGCTGTGGTGGTTTCATACGTCTCCACCTTCGGCGTGATGATGTACACGCCGCCGTCCACGCGGTAGGTCAGTGGTGGATTCGCCGCGCGCAGGATGGTGCGCAGGGCCGTCTCGAAGGTCACATCCTTCAACGAGACGGTAACATATCCGCCCACCACCGACTCGTCCAGCGTGTAGTTGTAGCCGACCGAGCGGAACAGCAGTTTCAGGGCGTCAGCGATGCTGGCGGACTCGAGGTTGAGCGTGATGCGAGGCGACTGTCCGCCTTCTTGCTGACTGTACGTCGGGATGGCTGTGCCCAAAACCAGCACAAGCAACGCCAGAACCCACAGCCACTTCATCCGCATTGCACTCACCTCCTCTCGCGCGCGATAGAGGTTGTTCACCGTTTATTAAGACGCAAATCACAAGCGATATGTTACCAGATGCGTCGGCTCACTTAGAATTTACGCGAGCGCAACCCGCACGTCCTGCTATCTGAAGTAGACCGCTTTAAGAGCTTTCCCTGCTTGCAAGGAAAGCGCAAACCGTCTCCCAGGTGGGTATGCCTGCCTGTCCACCATAGTGCATCGCTTTGATGCCAGCGGTCGCAGACGCCACCTTAATCCGTTCGGGCAGAGACAAACCCCTCGCCAGCGCTGCCGAGTACGCGCCGTGAAACACGTCTCCGCAACCTGTTGTATCCACCACCGGTACCCGGTAAGCCGGCTGATGCACCGGCTCCTCTATCCCCTCGCCCACATACCAGCACCCTTCCGCACCACAGGTGACTACCACCGTTTGCTCAGGGTGGGCGCGGATGCGTTTCACCGCCTCCGGCACCGGCAAGCCCGGAGCGAACTGTTCCGCAAACTCGCGCGAGACTATCAGGTGGTTCGTCAGATGCATTAACTCCTCAAAGCCTTCACCGCCCGGACGCTCCAGGTCGGCAACTACCGGGATGCCCGCCTGCGCCGCGATACGCACCGCCCGCACCATGCCCGGTAAGCCGTGATGGTCGGCGAACAGCACGCGCGTGTTCTGGATGACTTCGGGCGCAGGGGCGTCGAGAGCGGCGCCGGTCTTTGCCCCACGCAGAAAGAAGATGTTGCGGGTGTGTGCGCTCATGTCCACAATGATGAAGGAATGCACCGGCTGGGCATCATCACGCCAGACCACATGGGTCAGGTCAATCCCTTCCTGGCGAAAGGTCTCCGCCACGAACTGTGACAGATCGTCATGCCCCATCATGCCGGCATAGGCGCACTTTGCCCCCAGCCTCGCCGCGGCAACGAGCGCAGTGCCGGTCAGCCCACCCGCCTGTCGCTCGCAATGCGAAACGGGTGTTTTGGTGTCGGGTGGAGGGTAGTGCTCCACATACAGCAGCTCGTCCACCGCCAGCACGCCCAGCCCCAGCACGTCGTACAGCGGCTCCGGTTCCATCATGTCACCACCTTTCGGCGACGCATAGAAACACTCCTGCACCGCCCCGCCGGCAGGAGTCTCTTGCACGGGCAAAGAATCATCTCACCAGACAGCAGACACGGGAGGGAACGGATTCATGGGTAGAATCGGGCTAGTAGCGGGTTATCTCCTGTTGGCGACCCTTGCCTTCGCACAGAACGTATCCATTCGCATAGACCTGACCGCTAAGGGAACCCCTATCAGCCCTGTTCTTTACGGACTCTTCTTCGAAGAGATTAACCATGCGGGAGATGGCGGACTGTATGCCGAGCTGGTGCGTAACCGCTCTTTTGAAGACGCCTCTCAACCACAGGCATGGACGCTGGTCGACGGAGAGAGAAAGTCGCGTATCGCCGTTGACGCCTCGCGGCCGCTGAACCCGAACAATCCGCGCAGCCTGCGCTGGGAGATAGATGAAGGAGCAGGGCGCGTGAGTCTGGTCAACGAGGGCTACTGGGGCATCGCCGTGCAGAAGGGCAAACGATACCGCCTGTCGCTGTACGCTCGTGCAGATGGGCAATGGCGAGGCGCGTTGACCGTCAGCCTGCAGGGCGCGGACGGCGAGGTGTACGCGCAGTATACTATGCGGGGTATCAGTACAGAGTGGAAGAAGTTCTCGACAGAGCTGACATCCCGCGCCACCGACCCCAAAGCCCGCCTGGTGATTTCCACGGATGCGCCCGGCACCGTATGGCTGGATATGGTGTCGCTGATGCCCGTGGACACTTTCAAGCGGCGCCCTAACGGCTTGCGGGTAGACCTGGCGCAGATGCTGGCAGACCTCAAGCCCAGCTTCCTGCGCTTTCCGGGTGGATGTTTTGTGGAAGGGGACAGGCTCAGGAACGCCCTGCGCTGGCGCAGCACCGTCGGTGATATCGCGGAACGCCCGTCGCGATGGTGTCTGTGGGGCTATAACTGCACGCAGGGGCTGGGTCTGCACGAATATCTGCAAATGTGCGAAGACTTAGGCGCGGAGCCTCTGCTGGTGGTGAACTGTGGTATGGCGTGCCAGTATCGCAATGGCGATGTCGCGCCTGTGGAACAGCTGAACGAGTGGATTGAAGATGCCCTGTTCGCCATAGAGTACGCCATCGGTGACACACGCACCCCCGCGGGAGCACTGCGTGCCCGCAACGGACACCCGAAGCCGTTCAAACTGCGCTTCGTGGAGGTCGGCAACGAGAACTGGGGACCGAACTACGAGGAGCGATACGCCCGCTTCTACGATGCCATCAAGGCGCGATTCCCGCAGATACAGATTATCGCCAACTCGCCCGTGCGCAGCCGCCCAATGGACATTCTGGATGAGCACTACTACTCCAGCCCCGAGTGGTTCATCTCGCAGGCGAACCGATACGACCGCTACGACCGCAACGGACCGAAAATCTTCGTGGGCGAGTACGCGGTCACTCAGGGTGCGGGGCAGGGTAACCTGCGGGCGGCAATCGCCGAGGCGGCGTTCATGACCGGGATGGAGCGCAATGCGGACGTGGTGGTGATGGCGGCGTATGCTCCGCTGTTTGTCAACGTGAACGACCGCGCATGGAACCCGGACCTGATTGGTTTCGACAGCTCGCGCGTGTACGGCACGCCCTCCTACTACGTCCAGAAGCTGTTCAGCGTCTATCGGGGAACGCATGTGTTACCCGCAGTGGTCAATGCGCCATCTGCTCTGCCTGCCATCGCGCAGGGGGCTATCGGGCTGGGCACGTGGCTGACGCAGGCGGAGTACCGCGACGTGAAGGTGACCCATAACGGTCAAACGCTGTTCGCTCATGACTTTGCGCAGGGAAGCGCTGGCTGGCGCGTGGTGCGAGGCAACTGGCAGGTCGTGGAAGGCAGTTACCGCCAGAGCGACATTGCACCAGACCAGCGAGCAGTGGCAGGCGACCCCGGCTGGCGGGATTACACCCTGTCCCTGAGGGCGCGAAAGCTGGGCGGGGCAGAGGGGTTCCTCATCATGTTCCGCGTGCGCGATGACAACAACTGGTACTGGTGGAACCTCGGCGGCTGGGGCAACACCAAACACGCGGTGGAGCGATGCCTTGGCGGCGGCAAGAGCATCGTCAGCAACGAGGTTCCGGGTAGCATTGAGACCGGCCGGTGGTACGATATTCGTATCGAGGTGCAGGGTTCCTGCATTCGGTGCTATCTGGACGGCAAGCTGGTGCACGATTTCGAGGACAAACCGGTGCCTTCGCTGCACGCCGTCGCCAGCCGCAACGAGAAGACGCGCGAGATTATCCTGAAGGTGGTGAACGTGTCGGACGAGGCACAGCAGACCACCATCGAACTTCAGGGGGCGCGTCGCCTCTCGCCTACGGGCAGGATGGTGGTGCTGACCAGCGCCAGTCCGGAGGACGAGAACTCGCTGGAGAACCCCACGCGCGTCGCCCCCGTGGAGAATCGGCTGGATGGCGTCTCCCCGCGCTTTTGGGTTACCCTGCCTGCACACTCGCTGACCGTGCTGGTGCTGAAGGAGAGGTAGGGGGGTCTTCTGGAGGCGAACCTTTGGGCGAGTCGAAACAGCCCACCCTATCAAATACCCCTGTCCTCGCAAAGGTTCTCTCGCCTCAACGCCTCATCGGGAAGATTTACGCCCGCAACTCCTCGGGACACGAAACGCTCCAGCGCTGTCAATGCTTCCACTTTCGGTACGCGCTTACCTGTCGCCTGCGGCACAGCAAACACCCACACCTCTTCTCCTTCTGCCAGGTCCACCGGCTCTTCGGGCACGAACACTTTGCCATCAAATCGGGCACGGATGGCGACTTTCGCCTATCTCACCTCCGACTCTATTCTACCACTTGTGGAGTTACAGCCGTGCCACCGTCAGCCCGCCATCTACCATGATAACCGCTCCTGTGGAGTAAGGCAGGTCGCCACGCGCCAGCATCGCTACCGCCCTGCCCACGTCATCGGGCGTGCCCCATCGCCGTTGAAGCGTCAGCCCTTCGGCAATCAGACGGTTGTAGCGTTCCTGCACGGGCGCGGTCATGTCGGTCTGGATGATGCCCGGCCGCACGTCATACACAGGAATATCGTACTCCGCCAGCCGGACCGCCCACAATTGCGCCGCCATCGCCAGCCCCGCTTTGGAGATGCAGTATTCGCCGCGATTGGTAGAGGCAACCGCAGCGGAGATGGAGGTGATGAACACAATACACCCGCGGTATTGGGGGTCCGCCTGCTTCTGTTCCACCATCCAGCGGGCCACCGCCTGCGTGAGAAAGTAGGGAGCGCGCAGGTTGACCGCGATCACGGTATCAAAGCTATCCTCCGTCGCCTCCAGGATGTCGGCGCGAACGGGCGGAGCGATGCCCGCGTTGTTCACCAGCACGTTCAGCCGCCCGAAACGCTCCCGCACCCCTTGCACAAGCGAATCTCTTCCCGCAGGCTGGCTGATGTCCGCCTGAAAGTATTCCACGGGAACGCCCTGCGCACGCAGTTCTTCCAGCACCGGCTGTACCGTTTCGGGAGCACGCACGCCGTTCAGCGCAAGCGCGTAACCCTCCGCCGCCAGCGCACGAGCGATACCCAGCCCGATGCCCCGCGTGCCGCCAGTAACCAGCGCGACAGGATGTCCGCCACGCCCCGCTATACCAGCGCCGCCACCGTCCATAAGCCTGCTCCTTTGACCTCGAACACGATGTGCTCGCCCTGCCGCTTCACCGGGACACGCCGAGGCTTCTGACCGGGCGTGAAGAGATCCGCCTGGCGCGGATTGAAACCAGGAGGCAGTAAATCGCGCAGGAGGCTGACCGAAACATCCGCGGGGTTTACGGCGTCCCTCTCCCTGTCATAATCGCGGTTGAGCAGGTGGCACACCACCGGATAACGCCCGCGCTTTACTCGCTGACGCGGGGAGACGACAAAAACCCCCTCCGACTCTACCCGCACCTGCTTCGCTGAGCGTTCCGAAAGGTCAGCAATCCCTCGCCATCGCCGGGAGTCATCTCTCATACTCCAGTAAGCGGGGACTGGACTGCTGTCTCGTGGAACGCCTTTTGCCACATGTTCTATCAGCCGTTCCCAGTACTTCACCGCGAAGGGCACATTGGCAATGATCAGTTCTATCGCTATACGTTTCGCCTCTTCGAACTCAGTCTCGTCAAAATCCAGCACGGTGTTAGTGAGCGGATGGTAGTCGTCCAGCAGGTAGTGATGCTCTCGCACGAAGCGGTACAGGAAGGCGAAATCCTCCGGCTTGCCTCTCCACCAGTGCGTACCCTTATCGGGGGTGTAGCACCACTGATTATGCGGAACCATGAAGGCGGAACCGAAGGCGTAAGCCTGCGCAATCCACGCCCGCACCATGCCCGGCTTGTTGTTGGCAGCGATCCATGCCCAGTCCCAGCCGGTAGCGGTGGCGGTCTGTCGCTTGCCAAACGCCTCGACTACCCGGTACACAAAGATTGGCTCCTGCGAGAGCGTGCCGGACGAAGCGTGATGTTCCACCTCGCCGCAGAAATAGTCTACCAGCGGCTCGATGAGTACCGCTTCGGCGGAGGACGCGCTGGAGTTGACACTGCGCAGGAGCAGTTTACTGCGTGTTTGCTCCGCCTGTTCGAACACCTGCCGAACGAGCTCCATCATCTGCTCGCGCTGAAAGTTCAGAAATTGTTCGCCGAGGGGCGCTTCTCGCGGGTTGGCGCGGAACTTCTGGGCGGTCACTCCAAACCGGCGGAGGTATTGCCTGTAGTCAAACTGCTCTGCTTCCCCCTGACTGGGAAAAGACATTCCCCGCGTTCGCCGCAGGTAGTCGCGGAAGCCCTTCATGCAGTGCTCACAAAAGCACCCACCGTTCCATGAAGCACACGCAAACGTGCCCCGATAGTCATCGATGTGCAGTCCGTCTATCGGCGCCACACAGGCGCGCCTCACTTGCTCCATCAGATAGGCTCGGTAATCGGGGTTGTTGGTGCAGAACCAATAGGCGGGATGGCCTTTGTGACTGTGGTCATGGAGCCAGGGCACGCGTAGGGGATTGCCGTCCAAATCGCGGCAGACGGCATCCATGAACCCTTCCGGGCGAAAGTCGATGAACCCGCCAAAGTCCACGAGGAAGTCCACGCTGGCGCAGTAGCGTATCCTGCGTTTTTTGGCTTCGTTCACCTGCGCCCGAAAGGCTTCCACATCACGGGGTTGCAGTGAGCGTGCTCGCCCGCCCCATGCGGTCACCGTGCCAGCGTAGATGTCGTACTGCGCCGGCTCGGGCGCATACATGAAGACCACATCGCTCGCCTGAATGGACGGTCGCACAGGCATCTCTAACCTCCTCCCACCGGTGCAAAGAACGCATGATACTGTTCGCCACGTGCGATGCGCTGAACGTAAAGACACACCTCGCGCAGGTGGTAATCGCCCCACATGGTGGCTTCGCCGCAGGGCACGCGCTGACCATCGGGCACATGGTCCCAGCCGTTCGGGCGATGGTACACGCTGTGCAGTAACAGCCCCTGATGGTGGGGGTCGGTGCACAGGTACGGCTCCTCTAACAGGCGTTTCAGCACCGTCAATCCCGCCTGCCAGTAGCGTGTGCCCTCTTGGACTCTCCCCTGCCCGTTCAGCCAGCGCCCCAGCCTCAGCAGTCCCTGCGCGGCGATGGCGGCGGCAGAGCTGTCCACCGGCTCGTACGGGTTGAATGGGTCCGCCGGTCGGTTCAGATAGTCGCCCAGGTGCACCAGCCCCGGCGCGCCGGTGTCCCAGTAAGGGATACCGTCGGTGGGCGTGTTCTGCAGGTAGAAATCCGCCGTTGCCAGCGCGGGGCGAAGGAAAAGTTCCTGTACGGCGGTGCGCCCCCCAAACGGCTCCAGCTGGGCATCGTGCAGGACGTCGGTAAACTCGAGCTGTTCCGCAAAGCTCAGCAGAACCCACGCCAGCGCGCGCGTCCATGTGCTGAAGGGCGAGTAACCCTGCTGGGTACTGGGGGCGCGGTAACTGCCGTTGTTCGGGTTGAACAGGCTCTCATGCGCTACCCTGCCGCGCACGTCATAGATGTCGCGCCCCTCGCCATAGTACACAGTGTAGCGGGCGGTGGTGCCTGCGTGTTGAAAGAGCCGCTCTAAAAGAGAGATGGGCTGGTCGCCCTCGCCTTTGAGAACATGCCCCAGCAGGTGCGCCAGCGCCAGCACGCGCAGGGTGCGCATGGTATCGGCGAACAGCGAGTGCGGTCCGTTGAACGAGTAGATGTAGCCTTCACCGTCTGCCGTCCGTGCCCAGCGCATCGCCTGCACCGCCCCGCTACAGCAGATGGCAAGTTCGCACAGACGCAATTCGGCGAGGTCATGCGGAAGGCGTCCTTCGCGATGCAGCCTCCACAGGTTGCCGTAGGTGCTGACGGTATTAAATCCGTGGTCATGCACGCCGGTGTGCGTGATGTGCACGGGCATATAGCGATAGGTGTTCTCGCGCCCGACCTGCAGGAACCGTTCCTCGTCAGTCGCATCATATTGCAGAAGCGCAGAACCGAACTGAAAGCCCTGTGTCCAGTCGGTCCACGCACGGCTGGTGTAGCGACCCTTCACCGTGAACACCGGCGCACCAGCCTCCGGCGACCAGGTCTCCTCAATCGCCAGTAGTTTCCGCGCCGACAGTTCCCACATCCTGCCGATGGCGGTGGTCAAATCGCCCGGAGTAAGGCTTTTGTCGATATGGAGCATAGCTGGGTTGTTTCGCCCTCCCTGCGCTGATACTACGCCAGCACAGCCTTCGTTTCCTGTCGCGACAGATGAACCTGTGCGCCCGTTCAACGTCTATAAGAGCGAAAGGGTTTGTGATGCTAAAGGTGATAGCCGATGAGTGAACGCGAACGCATCGCCCATCTGTTGCGAAGGGCAGGACTGGGAGCGAGCAAAGCGGAGCTGGACTATTACGCCGGCATGGGCTACAGAGGCGCGGTGGAAGCACTGCTTGCTTTCGATAGGGTGCCGGAGGAATATCCGCAACTGCTGAACCGCCTGCAGGGAGATTCACCTCAGCTGCGGATGCCGCACGCCAAGATGTGGTGGGTTGCCCGAGTGCTCACCACGCGCCGCCCCCTGCAAGAGCGAATGGTGCTATTCTGGCACAACCACTTCGCCACATCCGCCTCCAAAGTGCCTCGCGCCGAGCTGATGATTCTGCAAAACGAGACGTTCCGCCGGCTCGCGCTGGGCAACTTCCGCGAGATACTGCTAGCGGTGTCGCGCGATCCGGCGATGCTCCTCTGGCTGGACAACCACCTCAACCGCAAGGGCAAGCCGAACGAGAACTATGCTCGCGAACTGCTGGAGCTGTTCACGATGGGCATCGGCAGCTACACCGAACAGGACGTGAAAGAGGCAGCCCGCGCCTTCACTGGGTGGAGTCTGCGCCCGCGCGTAGGGTTCCAGTTCGTGCCCGCCTGGCACGATGACGGTGAAAAGGTATTTCTGGGTCAGCGCGGTAACCTCAACGGAACCGACATTATCGATATCCTGGTCAAACACCCGAAGACCGCAGAGTATCTGTGCACCAAACTGTTCCGCTTCTTCGCGTACGACAACCCTGACGTGGCGGTTATCCGGGCGCTTACCAAGACCTATTTTGACAGCGGCTATCATATCGGCGCGGTGGTCAAGCAGATTCTGCTCTCTCAGGCGTTCCAGTCTCCCCGTGCCGTGCGCACCATGACCAAGTGCCCGGTGGATTTCGTGATTGGCACTCTGCGCGCGCTGGGCGTTGGACAGCGGCTGTCGGCATTACTGCAGGGAGACGCTTTGCCCGCTCTGGTGATAGGGTTTCTGCGTTTCGCCGACCAGGCGATGCAGAGAATGGGCATGAGCCTGTTCTATCCTCCTTCCGTCAAGGGCTGGGATTGGGGACGCGCGTGGATTAACTCCGCGACCATGACGGAACGCATCCGCTTCGCCGAGTCTATCGCCAGCATGCAGGGGATAGGGCGGGCAATCGTTACCAACCCCCGCGACCTGCTTCCCGAAGGCACTTCGCACAGCCCGGAGCAGATGCTGGACCACCTGTGTACGGTGCTGGACGCGCAGCTGTCGCCCGCTACCCGGCAGGCAATCCTGCAGACGGCCGGCACCAGAAACGCTTCGAACGACCCGACCGTGCAGGTTACCACCATGCTGAGGCTGGTGTGCTCGAGTGCCGAATATCAACTCATGTGACGGAGGTGCAGAACGGTGAATTCACGATTGACCCGAAGAGACTTTCTGCGTGAAGGCGTTACCTTCATCGCAGTGGGGATAGCGGCACCGGCGTGGCTGTCCGCCCTCGCTTCCGCGGATGACCGCCTGCGCCAGAAAGGACGCCGTCCATCTAACGACCGCGTGCTGGTGGTAGTGCAGTTGAGCGGTGGGAATGACGGATTGAACACCGTTATCCCCTATACCGAAACCCTGTATAGACAGTTACGCCCCACCCTGGCGGTTTCCGAATCCGACATTGTGGCTCTGGACGAACGCATCGGACTGCATCCCGCCTTCGGCAGGGTAAAATCGCTGATCGACGCGGGGCACTTCAGCATCATTCAGGGCGTAGGCTATCCCAATCCCAACCGTTCGCACTTTCGCTCCATGGAGATATGGCAGACCGCCAACCCTGAGACCGTAGAAGCCACCGGCTGGCTGGGACGATATCTAGATACCCTACCCGAATCGGCGCACAATCCACTAATTGGTCTCACCCTCGGCAGAGAGAATCCCGTCGCGATGACTGGAAAGACGGTATCTGTTCCATGTGTCGCCAGTCTGGACGATTTCAAGTCGCTGGCGGGTGAGCAGGCAGAGGCGTTACGTAAGGTGTATGCCATTAATCAGCCAGCGACCGCCCCCGTGCGCGAGGCTGTATTGAAAGCACTGGACGCCGCCGAGATGGTTCGGACTCGGCTTAACAACTACCAGTCCACCGTGCAGTACCCGAACACTCCCTTTGCGATGGCGATGCAGCAGATTGCAAGGATGCTCGCGGCAGACACGGGCACCAGGGTCTTTTACTGCTCCACTGGGGGTTTTGACACCCATGCCCAGCAGGCGCGCACCCATGCCACCCTTCTGCAAAACGTCGCCGAGGGACTTTTTGCCTTCTGGCAGGATGTGCAGGCGATGGGCAAGGCGGACAAGGTGCTGGTGCTGATGTTCTCGGAGTTCGGCAGACGAGTGGCAGAAAACGGCAGTCAGGGCACTGACCACGGCGCAGCGGCTCCGATGTTTGCGCTGGGCACGGGCGTGAATGCAGGACTCATTGGGGAACACCCCAGTCTGAGAGACCTGCAGGATGGCGACCTGCGCTTTCACACGGACTTCCGCTCGGTGTATGCCACCGTGCTGGAACGCTGGCTGGATGTAGACTCCCAGAACATCCTGCATGGCAGATTTGCGCATGTGTCGTTGTTTCGAGGGTAGTTGCGCTGAAGTAGTCCTCAGCCCGTTAAAGAGTTTCAGCCTGCGAAGGAGGCTTTGTTCTGGGTAGCCCGCAACTTCCAGTTGCAGGGTTGCTTTCCCTCCGACCTGGCGATTAGAAATCGCAGGCTACACATGGCGAAACCTGCCCAAGCAGGTTAGGGCTTGCTGGCGCGAGCTTCAGTACTGCCCGTTGCCTGCTCCAATTCTTGCTTTCTCCTGCCGATATTAAGCGTAGGGATTGACGATGCGAGAACCACAGGAAGAGCACATATCGCGGCGCGAGGTACGCCGACAGGTTTTTCGCTGGACGCGCATCTACCAGGTGTATCTGCTCCCCAATGGACATCGCTGGCGCACAAAAACACTGTACCGGCGACGCACCTCTAAGGAGCAGGAACCCGTGAAGGTGTGCTATTTCTGCGCTCTTCATCCCCATATCGAGATGGTGCTACTTCAGCCTCCCGTAGACCACACCCTGCCTGGTGTGGTACGTACACCCCATCCCGAGCGCCCTGGGCGGTTTCTCCTGCTGTTCTGTCCCGAATGCTGCGGGGCTGGCTACTCTTACCTGAGCTTCCCCATGCCCGACCCTGATGCCCCTTCTGCGAGATGACAACAGGAACGTGACCCCCCGAGGGGGAAAATATTTCTGGCATCATCGTGAAAGAGGAGGTTAAACATGCCACTGCCCGTTCGCGACGTGGCGAATCGGCTGGGTTTGCTCGATGAGGAGCTGATACCCTATGGGGAATACAAAGCCAAGGTCCGCCTGAACGCTTTAGAACGCCTTTCATCCCGCCCACAGGGCAAGCTGATTGTCGTTACCGCCATTACCCCCACACCGGCAGGAGAAGGCAAAACCGTTACCACCATCGGGCTTGGGGATGCCCTGCGTCACATCGGGGAGAACGCCTCGGTGTGTATCCGCGAACCGTCACTGGGACCCGTGTTCGGCGTGAAGGGAGGCGGCACGGGCGGCGGACGCGCTCAGGCATATCCCGCAGATGACATCAACCTGCACTTCACCGGCGATTTTCACGCGGTCACTGCGGCGCACAACCTGCTTGCCGCTCTCGTTGAAGCCCATATCCACCACGGTAACGCCCTTCGCTTTGACACGCATGGCGTCTGGTGGAACCGCGTGCTAGACGTGCACGACCGCTCCCTGCGCAGGGTGATCACTGGCATCGGGGGCAAGTCCAACGGTGTGCCCCGTGAAACAGGTTTTGAGATTACCGCCGCATCCGAAATCATGGCAGTACTCTCGTTAAGCAGGGACCTCAACGACCTGCGCAAGCGTCTGGGGCAAATCGTGGTAGGTGTAACTGATGAGGATAAGCGCATCACCGTGGAAGAGCTCGGCGCGGCGGGAGCGTTGGCGGTGCTGTTGCGCGATGCGTTGATGCCCAACCTGGTGCAGACGCTGGAGGGGACACCGCTGTTTGTGCACACGGGACCGTTCGGAAATATTGCAACAGGATGTAATTCAGTTACTGCAGACCGAATCGCTCTGCATGTCAGCGACTTCGTGGTTACCGAGGCAGGTTTTGGCTCCGACCTGGGCTTCGAGAAGTTCTGCCATATTGTGTCGCCCGTGCTGGGCAAGTCGCCCGATGTGGCGGTGCTGGTCACTACTATCCGTGCGTTGAAGGTGCACAGCGGAAAGTTCAAGGTGGTTTCAGGCAAGCCTCTGCCTGCGGAGCTGGATGAGGAGAACCTGCCCGCGCTGGAGCAGGGCGCGGTCAACCTGAAGGCACACATCGACATTATCCATCGCTTAGGAGTGCCAGTGGTGGTGGCAATTAACCGATTCCCTTCCGACACTGAAGCGGAGATTGACCTACTGTACAGGCTGGCAACGCAGGCAGGGGCAGAAGGGGTCGCCGTTTCGGAAAGCTTCGCCCGTGGTGCAGAGGGGGGCATAGACCTGGCAGAAACGGTACGTGCGGTTTGTGATGCCAACGCGCCCGATTTTCAGCCCCTGTACTGTCCAGATGCTTCGCTTCAGGAGAAGATAGCGGCGGTTGCCACACAGATATATGGGGCGAGTGAGGTGCGCTACGAGGCGGGCGTGCGGTCGAAGCTGAAGCAGTTTGAGCGGTGGGGCTTCGGCAAACTGCCCATCTGTTTTGCCAAGACACAGTTTTCGCTGTCGCACGACCCGAATCTGAAAGGTGCCCCCAGAGGTTTTACGCTGTCGGTCACGGACGCGCAGCTGGCATCAGGAGCGGGTTTCGTGCGCGTGTTGTGTGGAGACATGATGACCATGCCCGGTCTGCCCGCCGCGCCTGCCGCTCTGAAGATGGACATAGACCAGAGTGGACAGATTACCGGTGCGTCATGGTAACACCGATGCGGGGCACGCCGCCCGCTACAATATCCAGGTGAGCGCTTTCAGCATGATCTGAACAACGAGGATTTTGAATATCAGCGCGACAGGATAAACGCTGGCGTAGGCGAGGGTGGGCAGGTCTGTATCCGTCTGCGAGGTAGCGGCTCCCAGCGCAGGGGGGTTGGTCATGCAGGCGGCAAG
>CAZOGB010000084.1:0-13443 GCA_964579145.1 uncultured bacterium
CGATTGCCTGTGATGCTCTCTGTGCAAATGCGGAATACTTGCCAGAATCTCTAGAGGTAATACGAACTGCTTTAGCAAAAGGCATTGACCTGCTGCTCACCCGAGATGGCGTTGTGGTTTGGCATCGGTTGGCGTGGAGAACAAAGGGGGTGTCGGAGTGATGCAGCGTGAACAACATGCCCGTATCTCGAATGACAACGACAACCTGAACATGGAGAAGCATCTGATGAAGCTGTGCGAGCAGATTGAAGAACAGGAGTGTATTCTTGCGTCCATCCCGTCTATTCTGATTACCCTTGATGAAAACGACCGGATAACCCATTGGAACCCGGCTGCGGCGAACGTTTTCGGTATCCCTGCCGAGCAGGTACTGGGTCAGCCTTTCCGCCAGTGCCCTATCCGCTGGGACTGGGAACCCGTCATGCGAGGTATCGAAGAGTGTCGCAGGAAGCACGCCCAGGTGAGGCTGGAAGATATTCGCTATACCCGCCCGGACGACAATGAAGGGATTGCAGGCATTACGCTGACCCCGCTGGACAGCGCCCACTCGTTCTCCAGAAGGGTGCTACTGCTAGGCGCGGATATTACCGAGCGCAGGTTGATGGAACGCCAGCTCGCGCAGGCGTTGAAGATGGAATCCATTGGGCGACTGGCAGCTGGGATCGCCCATGAGATTAACACCCCTACCCAGTACGTCGGCGACAACGTGCGCTTCCTGCAGGATGCGATGCAGGACCTGCTGGAGCTGCTTCAAGAATTCCAGAGGTTTCTGGAGCACGCCAAACAGGGTTCAGTATCGGAAGAGCAGATTGCCGAGATGGAGGAAGCCATCCAGAACGCCGACCTGGAGTACCTTCTGGAAGAGATACCCAAAGCCATTGACCAATCGTTGGAGGGACTGGACAGGGTAGCGAAGATTGTCCGCGCGATGAAGGAGTTCTCGCACCCCGGCGTCGCCGAAATGACCAGCGTAGACCTCAATCACGCCCTGGAAAGCACCCTGACGGTTGCTCGCAACGAGTGGAAGTACGTGGCCGAGGTGGTGACCGATTTCGACCCGAATCTGCCGCTCGTGCATTGTCTGCCGGGCGACATGAATCAGGTGTTCCTGAACATCATTGTCAACGCGGCACACGCCATCGCCGACGTGGTTGGAGATGGCTCCAAAGGCAAGGGAACCATCACTGTAAGCACGCGCAAGCTGGACGGCTGGGCGGAAGTGCGCATCAGCGACACCGGCACGGGAATCCCCGAAGCCATCCGCTCCAAGATTTTCGACCCCTTCTTCACCACCAAGCAGGTGGGCAGAGGCACTGGACAGGGGCTGGCATACGCGCACTCGGTGGTGGTGGAGAAACACAAAGGCATTCTCACCTTCGAGACCGAGGAGGGCAAGGGAACCACCTTCATCATCCGCCTGCCGTTACAGCAGTCGGAACAGGAGGCGGCGGCATGAAGCGCAGGATACTATTTGTGGATGACGAGCCGAACGTCCTGCAGGGGCTTCAGCGCATGCTCCGCTCCATGCGCAACGAGTGGGAGATGGATTTCGCCGGCGGTGGCGAGGAAGCCCTGCACAAAATGGAGCAGGCTCCTTTCGACGTGATTGTCTCGGACATGCGGATGCCTGGCATGAACGGAGCGCAACTGCTGAAAGAGGTTGCCCGAAGATACCCCAATACCGTGCGCATTGTGCTGTCCGGGCATTCCGACAGAGAGTATATCCTGCAGCTGGTCACCACCACCCATCAGTATCTGGCAAAGCCATGCGACACAGAGACCATCAAAGATACCGTGAACCGGGCATGTGCCCTGCGCGATTTGCTGGCGAGTAAGGAACTGAGCGCACTGGTGTCGCAGATTAAATCCCTGCCGAGCCTGCCCTCGCTGTACGCACGAATCATTGAAATCCTGCAGTCCGACGACCCGTCTCTGCAGAAAATCGGGCAGATTGTGTCCGAAGACATCGCCATGAGCGCAAAGGTGCTGCAGCTGGTGAACTCGTCGTTTTTCGGGATAGCCCGGCGCATCTCCAACCCGGTGCAGGCGGTGATGTTCCTGGGGCTGGAAACGGTGAAGGCGCTGGTGCTCTCGGTGCATATTTTCGCCAAATGGGACAGTAGCAGGGTAAAGGGTTTTGACATCGAGCGGCTGTGGCACCACAGCATGGCGGTTGGCGCGATGGCGAAGCGACTGGCTGAAACCGAGCAGCTTCCCGTGCGAGAGGCGGACGAGGCTTTTACCGCAGGCTTACTGCACGATGTGGGCAAGCTGATTCTGGCAGGCGGCTTGCCCGACACCTACCAGCAGGTGCTGACCGAGTCAAAGAAGCAGAACATTCCCATCTGGCAGGTGGAAGAACAGATTTTCGGCGCCTCGCACGCCGAGGTAGGGGCATACCTGCTGGGGCTGTGGGGACTGCCGACATCCATCGTGGAAGCGGTGGCGTGGCACCATCGCCCGGCGCATTGCCCTGCCCGCACCTTTTGCCCCCTGACCACGGTACACGTTGCCGATGCGCTGTGGTATCAGGATGCTTCCGCAAACGAACAGAACCCTCCATCTGCGCTGGATATTGAGCTCATTGAGAGCCTGGGGTTGACGGAGCGTCTGCCCGTCTGGCAAACGGTTTTTGAACAAGCAACGGAACAGGGAGGTAAGTAACGTTGGAAAAAGTGTTATTTGTAGATGACGATGCGAATATTCTGGCGGGCTATCAGCGTGCCCTGCGCAAGCAGTTTCGCATTGAAATCGCCATCGGCGCGGACGCTGCACTGAAGCTGATTGAAAGACAGGGACCATACGCTGTAGTCGTCTCCGATATGTATATGCCGGGTATGAACGGCGTGCAGTTTCTGTCCAAAGTCAAAGAGATTGCCCCCGACACCGTGCGCATCATGCTGACCGGCAACCCCGACCTGCGTACGGCTATTGAAGCGGTGCATCACGGACATATCTTTCGCTTTCTCACCAAGCCCTGTCCTCCCGAAAGCCTGGCGATGGCGTTGGAAGCGGGCATCGAGCAGTACCGGCTGGTAACCGCCGAGCGCGACCTGCTGGAGAAGACGCTCAGCGGTAGCGTGCGCATGTTGATGGACATCCTCGCGATGGTGGACCCGCATCTGTTCGGACGGGCGCAGACCCTGCGCGGTTACATTCGCTCGCTGGCTCAGACTCTGCAGGTTGGTGACATCTGGAAGCTGGAGCTGGCGGCGATGCTGGCTCAGGTAGGGCTGGTGACCATTCCGCCGGTGGTGGTGCTGAAGGCTCGCGCAGGACACCCTCTCTCGGAAGCAGAGCAGGAGATGCTGGATCGGGTACCCGAAATCAGCCATAACCTGCTGGCGAACATTCCGCGTCTGGAGCCGGTGGCGCGCATTGTGCTCTATCAAAATAAGCATTTCGACGGCTCGGGCTTTCCACGCGATACTATCTCGGGCTACGACATTCCGCTTGGCGCACGGATGCTGAAGGTGCTCAGCGATATGCGCACTCTGGAGGAGACGAACGTCTCCCGAAAGCGTGCCTTTGAGGTCATGCGCAGGCGCGAGGGATGGTACGACCCGCGGGTGCTGGAAGCCGCTGCGGTCACTTTCCTCCCTATTAGCGAGGCGCACCAGCACACGGACACGCCTGCGCTGGCGGTGTCGGTGCGGGGACTGCGGACCGGGCATGTACTGGCTTCTGATGTGTACACCGCCGACGGTAAACTGCTTATCTCGGCGGGGCACCGAGTGTCGGAGGCACTGCTCGAGCGCATCCGCAACTTCGCGCAGGTAACGGGCATTCGCGAGCCGCTATATGTAGAGGTAACGGAGACCTCGCGTGCGGCGTGACCAACCTATCCGACCGGCAAATCCCATATCAGCAGGCGGCAGGGAAGCTCTGCCTGCAGGAAGTCCCAGGCGGCTGTGGGCGGTAGAGGCGCCAGCTGTTCGAACGCCGGGTTCCCACTGATGACCACGATGCGACTGCCCCCGTACTCTGCGCTCCACTTCTGCCAGAGCTTTCGGTAGAGGTGCACCAGTTCCGACGGTTTGCCCATGCGTACGCCGTACGGCGGGTTGGTCACCAGCACCACAGGCTCCTCCGGCGGTGGCAGGGTCAGCGCGTTGGCGACGGTGAAGACGATGTCCGAGACGCCTGCGCCCTGAGCGTTCTGGCGGGCAATCTCGACGTAGCGCGCGTTCCAGTCACTGCCTCGCAGAGGCGGGGATTCCCCTCCTGCGCTGTGCGCCCGCGCCAGCTCTTCCAGCCAGCGCGATTCGTCGTGCGGAAGCAGTTTACGGAACGCCCACTCCTCACGCCCTAAGGAGGGGCTGATGCCTCTTCGCCACAACGCGCCCTCAATCAACAGCGTTCCCGTGCCGCACATCGGGTCCACCAAAGGGCGATTGTCCCAGCCAGATGCCATCACCACCGCGGCGGCAAGGGTGGGACGCAAAGCCGTCAGGTGCGTCAGACTCTGCCTCCAGGGGCGGCGGTGCAGGCTGCTGCCCGTAAGGTTCAGCCCCAGCAGGAACTGCTCATCCACCAGCGTGGAGAATATCTCTACGTCAGGATTATCCAGATTCACTGGTGGACGTTGACCGCGACGTGCAATGAATCGGTCGCACACCACCTGCCCAACCCCCCGGGCGATGTCCATGCTCGTGAAATCATGTGTGCCTTCTCGTTCCGAGCGGATGGCAAAAGCCAGGGTGTTGCTGAACCAGTCTTCATAAGAGACCTGCCAGGCTACTTCCTCAATTTCCTTCAGATTGCGAACCTGTGCCCGAGCCAGCAGAGCAAAGAAACGGTTGACGGTGCGAGCGCGAAGATGCAGGTGGTAAATGTCGCTCCATCGGACGCGGAAGTAGACGCGGGACGGGCTGGTGTCAACCACCTCCGCTCCCATCTCACGCAGTTCCTGTGCAGTAACGAACTCTAATCCCTTGTTGCAGGTTGCGAAGTACTCGCCCGTGCTCATCTCCTTATGCGTTCAGGAATCGGACAGGTACTCTTCCAGCTGCTGGCGCAGCAGAGCACGGGCACGATGCAAACGCGCTTTCACCGCCGCCACCGTCAGCCCCGTGCGCTCGGCTGTCTCTTGATTGGACAGGTCTTCCATATCACGCAGGATGAGCACCTCGCGCAGGTTGGGAGGCAGTTTGTCCACCGCCTCTTTCACCTTCTGGCGCAGTTCCTCATCCAGCACCACCTGCTGGGGGTTCTCGGCGGAGAAGTCAATCATCTGTCCAATCAACGCGCTGGCGTCCTCTCCTTCCCCCATCGGCTGGTCCAAGGAAATGGTGGGGTATGCCGTCATCTGCTGTTGTTTGCGCACGCACAGGTTCCGCGCGATACGATACAGCCAGGTGGCGAAGGAGGAGTCACCTCGAAACTGGGGCAAGGCGCGGAAGGCACGAATCATCGCCTCCTGCAGGACGTCCGCTGCGAGGTCGGGATTGGCACAGGCGCGAGTCATCGCCCGGTATACCTGCGCCTGGTACCGGTGCACCAGGCGGTCGAAGGCGCGGCTATCGCCCTGCTGGGCGGCGCGAATCAGATGGCGTTCCTCGCGAGTGGACATGGGCTGGTTCCCTCCTCCTGCTATCTATTCGCATCCCCCAGCAGGGTTTCCTCTGTTACCGGCTGGCGCGGAAGGTCAGCAAGCTCAGCGAAAGCGGCGGGAAGGTATACTGGATACCGTTCTTGCCCGCTCGCGCCTCGCCCTTAACGATTTTCACCGACTCGGGCTGTTCGAAGCTGTTGTGGGCGGTGGGACTACTGCCTGCCAGCGTGCTGGTGGACACCGCCGGACGCGGCGTGAAATCGTGCAGAACCACCTCCGCTGTCAACTCCGAATCGGGATGGCGGTTGGTAACCGCCAGAATCAGCTCCGCGCCGCTGGGGCTGATGGCAGCGACTGCGTCCAGATATGGCGCGCCGTTCACCGCGGGCAGGTCGTGCAGAGCGGACACCGCAAAGAACGGCGAAGCGACCGTCAGCCCAACCGGAACGCGCCCAGCCAGGTTTACCAGCATCTCGTGCGTCAGCTGCACGGGGTTCTTCCAGACATACTCGCGGTGCTTGCGCAATCCGCCCCCGTGGTTCATCAGCGCACTGTGGGTAATCAGCTCCACCAGGTCGCCCAGCCGGATGGAGGTGTTGACGATGCCCGAAAGGTAGATGGCTTCGGCAATCGTCTGATTGTTGACGGGGTTGGGCGTCATGATTTGCAGTTCGGTGATGGCAATGCGCGGCGGCTTTACCCGTCGTGCCATCTGCCTGCCCAGCTCCGCCAGGTGCCATTCATACCACACGGGGAAGGCGGCGATAGAGCGATACACCCTTTCCACCGGTGCATCGGCGGGCACCGAGTGCGCGATCAGCGTGTGGATGGACAGTGAGCGCAGGATATCCGAGCAACGCTCAATCAGCGGCTCGTTCCAGTGCGCATCCTGCCCACAGGCAATCACCTCAATGGTGGGGTCTACCGCCTTCATCGCCTGGTAGAAGCGGCGATAGCGTTCGGCATATTCCTCGCGGGTGCAGTGCCCGATTTGCCAGTCGCCCCACAGCTCGTTCCCGATTTCCCAGTAGCGCACGTTGTAGGGCTCGGGATGCCCATTTGCCGCGCGGCGACGCCCCTGGGGGGTGCTGGCACTGCCGTTGCAGTATTCCACCCATCGCGCCGCCTCTTCCGGTGTGCCGTTGCCCGCGTTGACGCAAATCAGCGGCTCGCAACCGATTGCCCGGCACAGCGCCATATACTCGTCCGTGCCCACATGATTATACTCCACCACGTCGTGCCAGGCGGGATTGGGGCGCAGGGGGCGTTCGTCCACCGGTCCCACTCCGTCTTCCCAGTGGTAGCCCGACACGAAATTGCCGCCCGGAAAGCGCAGGAGGGGCAGCTTTGCCTGCTTGCACGCCTTCACCGCGTCGGGGTCAAAGCCCTTCACATGGTCGGCGGGGAAGAGGAAACACTGGTCCAGCCACACGGTGCCGGGCGCGTCCACGCCCAGCGTGAACAGCAGCAGTTCCCCACGCTCGATGCCCGCCCCATCTACGGACAGGTGCAGGGTATATTTGCGCCATCTGTTGGTTAGCTTGCCCACCCTGCCCTCTGCCAGGATGCGGCGTTCGTCGGCGGTGCGGACGCTGGCGAGCAGGTTGCCTGCATTGCCCTTCGCCCACACGCTGAGCACCACACGCTTCTGGCGGTGCAGAGGCAGGAAGATTGGCTGCGCGATTCCCACCTCACGCGAGGAGAGCGAACGCACCTCAATACGCTGGGACGTCTCCGAGTTCACCCGGTCGCCGTCAAGGGTGTAGCGTGCCTCGCCGCTACCGTAGCGAAACCACGCATACGCCACTCCCTCGCGCAGGCTCTCCTCCAGCCGACGCAGGAGGGGACGGGTGACCGCTTCGGGCACACCCCACCATGCCAGATGGTGCGGCAGGGTCTCCGAGGGTGGTCGTCCTCCGTACAGGAAGGGCTGGGCCGGCTCAAAGCCCGGGTTCACCAGCACCTGTGCCCAGATGCCATGATACACGTTGCGCCCGAGGTGTTCGGTAAACTTGCCGAAAAGAAGCGGGCTGATGGCGCGTTCACCGCGCTGGTCGGCAAACACCTCCAGGCGGGGTACGTTGTTCTGCACGAAACGAAACAGCGGCTCCATCTCCTATCCTCGCTCACCCAGAATACGTTTCAACATTCCAAGCGTTTCGTTAATCTGTTCGGGCTTCTCGAAGCCGATGATGAAATTATCCACGCATCGCTGAGCGATGACAAAGCGCAGGCTCTCCTCCCGCTCCTGTGGGCTGAGGAATCTGCCTTCACCGAAGATTTTCATACCGATAACGCCCTTTCCTGCCCGGCGCATTTCGCGCAGGAGTTCGGCAATCTCTTCGGGCTTGCCGTCCATCGCCGTGCCACGATGGTTGATACGCGCCAGCTGCACCTGCACCCACGGCGACGCCTGAGAGGTCTTGAGGGCGGGCAGGCTGTGGCAGGAAGTACCGTGTGCCCGGATGACCTTCTTTTGCCTCGCCTCTTCCAGCGCGTCCAGCATTGGGCGCAGGTCGTCCGCCCAGGTGGCGTCGGTGGTGCAGTGGAGCAGAACGGTGTCGATATAGTCCGTGCCCAGCTCCTGGCGGAAGCGGTCGATAGCGCGTTTGGCGTCGGTAACCTGTTCGGGCAGACCCATTGGGCGAAACCAGACTTTGCTCTGGATGACTATCTTTTCGCGGGGGATGCCCTTCAGTGCATCGCGCAGGAAAGGATGCGTGCCGTACAGGTCGGCGGTATCGAAGAAGGTGATGCCGCTGTCGTAGGCGTGGCGAATCAGCGCGATGAACGCCTCCCTGCCCATGCGGGTATGATTCGACTGGCGCATCCATCCGCGCATCCCCGTGCCGATGCCCACAAAAGAGGCTTTGATACCCGTCTTGCCCAGCGTGACCTGCTCGACCGGCGAACGCACCGGGGGCTGCTGGGCGTCTGTCATGCCGTCCAGCAATATCCCCCCTGCCCCTGCCAGCATACTGCCGATAAACGCGCGACGTGTGATGGGTTGCATGTACTCCACCTCTCCCTTTGTGATTCACCGCGTGCTTGCTTTGTATTATACGCTGTTCACAGGGTAGAAGTCACCTGATGCCCGTAACCGACCCGATTCGCAGGGCGTCTTACAGATGATTGACGCATCAAAGGGAGGTCTGGTGGCATGTCCCGCAAGGTTGTGGGTGTTGTGGTCGCGGTGCTGATAGTGACACTGCTGGCATTGACATGACTACCGCACGGAGGTCACAAGCCGATATCCTCTTTTCAGGCTCCCGAATACGGAGGCGATCCCGGTGCTCCATCCCGCGGCGAGCCGATGATGATGGCTGGAGCAGGCGAGGGACAGGGGGGCGATATCACCCTCGCTTCGCTGACCACGAGCCAACCCTAGCGCTACCTGATCAAAACCGCGACGGTTACCCTGGAAGTGAAGGAGAACCCGAAGGCTCTTCAGCAGCTGCAGGCGCAGATAAAGGAGAACAGAGGCTACCTCGCCGACCTGCGCCAGAGCGCACGCACCCAGCCACTGGTTCCCCCGAAAGCTTCAGCACCAGTGAGGTCGCTTCCAATGCGGTGCGGTCGCTGGTGGCTTTTGCGCAGAGCATCTGGTCGGTGCTGATATGGCTGGCGGTGTGGGCGGTCGTGTGGCTTCCCCTCACGGCGATCGGCTGGTTCGGCTACCGGCGCATCCGCCGGGTGTAAGAGGACAGGCAGACAGGGGCAGGCTTTGCGACCTGCCCCAAAGTAAGGTATGGCAGGGGGCTACTCGTCCCCAATTGCGCCGAAGTTGCGAACCAGCACGCCGAAGTCAAACAGCGTGACCTCTTCATCCCCATCCAGATCGGCATCTGCGTTCCAATTCGCATCCCCAGGCATACTGCCGAACGCTGACACCAGCGCGCCGAAGTCAAACAGGGTGACCTCGTTATCTCCGTCCACGTCGCCGTTAGTCAGGGAGATGTCCAGGTTGCTGACGTTGCCTTCGGACGTGTCTACGGCGATCGTGCGCCTCAGCCAGTGGCTCACCTTCACCGACAGGTCAAAGGCGCCGCGTCGGGGGGCAGTGAAGCGGAACGCCCCACCCTCGCCAACCGACACATCTGCCGTCTGGAAGGGCGTGGTTTCGCCCGGCTCGCGCATTTCGAAGGTGACACTTGCCGGCAGGGCGCCTGTGTAATCGCCCAGCGTTAACGTGCCGCTGACTTTCGGCATGGCGAACGGATTTCGCGCCAGCACCACACGCCCATCTGACCCACCATAGGCGAAGGTCTCTCCATCTGGCGAGAACGCCACCGAGTACACCGCCGAGCTCGTTTCCTGGTCGTATCGCGCCAGCTGTGCGCCGTCCGACACCCGCCACAGCCGCACCGTGCCGTCGCGCCCGCCCGATACCAGCGTCTGTCCGTCTGGTGAAAACGCAACGCCGTACACCCAGTTGTTGTGCCCGGTCAGGGTGCGAAGCAGTGCGCCATCTGATAGCCTCCACAGCCGCACCGTGCCGTCAAAGCTGGACGAAGCCAGCAGACTACCATCCGGTGAAAAGTCCACGGCGGTGACACCGCTCGTGTGCCCGGTGAGCGTACGAAGGAGCACCCTATCCGACAGACGCCAGATGCGAATGCCGCCGTTCTGCCCACCAGAAGCTACCAGAGCGCCGTCGCGCGAGAAGGCGATACAGCGTATCCATTCGGGACTGCTGATGGTTTGAACGGGCGTGCTAAGAGGAATTTGCCAGAACTTGATCAAGCCATCGGTGCCGCCGGTGGCGACCAGACTGCCGTCGGGCAGGTAGCGCGCTGCGTACAGGTATGCGCTGTGCCCCAGAAAGCTGGCTATCTGGTTGCCGTCCACCACGTTCCAGAACTGTACGGTGCGCTCGAACAGTACGGTGGTCAGGGTCGTGCCATCCGGGGCGATGCCCAGCCCGCGAACGGCGGTGCCGGTGTTGAAGTCCCTCAGCAGGGCGCCGTCGGATGTGCGCCAGACCTTAGCCCGGGCTTCCTCCCCGCCGGAAGCCAGCAAACTGCCGTCTGCCGTGAAGCTGAGAGCATTCACCCATGTCGTGTGGTCGCGAGTCATCCACACAATGTCGGGCGGACCCTGAGCGTGCAGGGAAGTTGCTGTCGCAAGCCATAACCCACTGAGCGCAATGGCGAAAGCGAACCGCGAGACAGAGCGCAAGAACATCATTGTTCACTCCTTTCTGCATAGCGATTTCCGACACCAGCATATTACAGTGAGAATCATTTGTCAAGCAAATCAAAAGAGCGCCCTTCGCGGGCGCCCGAATTTGTCAAAGTTGTAAACGGCGGGTCTGTCAAACTATCTCCCTGCCCGTCAAGCGACGATAAGCCTCGCGGTACTTTTCGGAGGTTCTGGCGACCACCTCGTCCGGCAGATGGGGGGCAGGAGGAGTCTTATCCCAGCCAGTGCTTTCCAACCAGTCGCGCACGTACTGTTTATCAAAACTGGGCTGGGACCGACCGGGCACGTAATGGTCCACCGCCCAGAAGCGCGAGGAGTCGGGAGTGAGCACCTCGTCGATCAGGAGTATCTGCCCATCCTTCTCCCCGAACTCGAACTTGGTATCGGCGATGATGATGCCCTTCTGCACCGCCTCTTCACGGGCGAAGCGGTAGATTTGCACGCTCAGGCGTGCCAGTTCATGCGCAACCTCCCCAACAATCTGCACCGCCTGTTCGAGGCTGATGTTCTCGTCATGCCCCGTTTCGGCTTTGGTGGCAGGGGTGAAGACCGGCTCCTCCAGGCGGTCGCTCTCGCGAAGACCCGAGGGCAGGGCGATTCCGTGCAGGGTGACCGGCTTTTCCTTACCTCCGGCCTGCACATACTCCTTCCACAGTGAACCCGCCAGATAGCCTCGCACCACGCACTCCACCGGGTAGGGTCGGGCTTTGACCACCAGCATGGAGCGGCCGTCCAGCATCGCACGAATGTTGTCGTCTACCTGCCCGCCTGCAGACTCAATCGCCCGGGCGATGGTGTTAATGTCCGCGCTTATCACGTGGTTGGGCACGATATGCCGGGTGCGTTCGAACCAGTAGAGCGACAGCTGGGTCAGCACGCGCCCTTTGTACGGAATACCGTTGGGCAGAACCACGTCGAACGCGGAGATGCGGTCGGTGGCAACAATAAGCAGGCTATCGCCGAGGTCGTAGATGTCGCGCACCTTTCCCCGCTTTGGCTCCGGCAAGTCCGGAACGCTGGTATGGGTAACTACTTGCATGCAGGTTCTCCTCGTCACCAAAGGATTACGGTTGTCTTTGCAGAACCCCTTTTTCGGGGGTGGTTCAGATGCAAAAGCACCGAATAGAATACCCGAGTAACCCTTTCGTCATCAAGATGGAAATCCCTGCGCCTCAGGACAGCGCGGGAAGCCTCATTGTTGCCGACGTGAACGGTGACGGGCGGATGGACTATCTGGTGACCGTGCCCGGGCACGTGGCGGCGTATGACTGGAGCGGGCAGAAGCTCTGGGTGCTGAAAATTGAGGTGCGGGTGGGAGGTTCCGCCGAAACCTATGGCTTGCCCGGACATCACGGGGCGGGCGTGCAGGCAGGCGATATCGACGGCGACCGGCGCGTGGAAGTGCTGTTTCTGGACAACAACAGCACCCTGCACGTGGTGGGAGGCTCAACCGGCAAAGAGCGGTGGTCGGCGAAAATCCCTGTGCCAAAAGGCGCGGAGCGATGGGAACATCTGGCGGTGGTGAACCTGCGCGGCAGGGGCGACCGAGACGTGGTTCTGCAGGCAACCAACGCCGAAGGTTACCGCATGGGCAGGTACGTCGCCGCGTATGCTCTGGAAGACCTGCGTAAAGGCGACGTGAAACCGCTGTGGCAGGCGGACAACTTTCTCGCCTGTGCACACAACGGATTGCGCGTGGCAGACATCAACGGCGACGGAAGGGACGAGATTATCAGCGGGTGCATCCTCGCGCCCGATGGCAGGGAGCTGTTTCGCCTGCCGGAGGTACGGGGACATCTGGACAGCGTGTTTATCGCCGATGTCCTGCCCGACCTCAAAAGGATGGAGGTTGTCGCGCTGGAGGAGGGCGCGAACCGGGTGTTCCTGTTCAATGCCGAGCGGCTCATCTGGGCGATGGACCACAAGCGTCAGGAGCCACAAAACGCCGCTGTTGGACGGTTTGACCCCAGTCGCAAGGGACTGCAAATCTGGTGTCGCAGTCGGTATGATACACATCAGAAGCCCTGGGTGCTGGACGCGGATGGCAGGGTGATTGCCGACTACGAGCTGAGTAAGGTCGCCCCTGCCGACTGGACGCTCAAGGGGATAGAGGTCATTTACGCCATTCACTGGGACGGCACGGGCAAACAGTATCTCGCGGCGAAGGAGCGGCACGAGTCGGGCGATGTGGCGGTGATTGACGCCATGACGGGGCGTTTCATCGCTCGCTTTCCCGAACGTGCGGACAGGCTGTATGTGGCGGATGTGGCTGGCGACTGGCGCGAGGAGCTGATTGTGCTGGCGGGTAACGAACTGCACATCTACCAGAACATCGCTCCCAATCCGAACCCCAATCGCCCCCGCCTGTGGACAAACCCTGTCTACCGCCGCACCAAGGCGGTGTGGAACTACTACTCGCCTTAGCGAGACAGACCTCGAAGGCAGGAAAGATTCATTTCTCACCGCGTCAGGGAAAGGTCGAGAGAGGGGTTTCAACCCTGGAGGGCGAGGCTCCCGCCACGCCGTCTCGCCTTGCAAGAAGGGCAACCACAAGGGTTGCCCCTACGGACGGCTCATCGGGAGATTCACCTCTCCCCGCGTCGGGGAGAGGTCGGGAGAGGGGTCGGCTCACCAGGAGGTTCGTCCTCCAGAGTTTTCTCTATCGCTTCAGGGTTGCTTTGACCTCC
>CAZOGB010000085.1:0-13218 GCA_964579145.1 uncultured bacterium
TGCTGGCTGTTGACCGTAAGCCAGCGTGTAGAGATGGAGCTTGCTCTGGGCTTCTTCGTGCGTGTAGTCGTCGAAGCGGGGTTTCACGCTGGCACGCAGAATCGCCTGTACCGCCTCCCGGTCGCGCCCTCCAGCAAAGTAACCCACTGCGCGCATCATCGGGAAGAAGGCGTTATCGGGGTCCAAACGCTCGCCCTCTCTCGCGATACGGTCAAACTCTGTCAGCACTTCTGCAGGTGGCGGAGGGAGAGGGAGAGGTGGCGGAACGGGCAGGTTCCCGTATATCAGCGTCTCCTCCCGACGATGGATTGCCACTCCCGACAAGGTACTGTAACGCAGGATTTGAGCGTACAGGGAGGGGCGCTTGCCGAAGCGAGGGAGCAAAGCGCGCAGTTCCTGAAATCTTACCTGCTCGGAAGTTTGGCTCATCGCCCAGCCGAGCTGAGCCAAGTAGTCGTTCGGATGTTTCAGCGCAACCTGTTTCAAACCGCTTTGCACGCGAGCGAGCGTCTCCTTGTCGCCCGCCACGAGCGCAATGCTCAGCTGAGCAGCAGTAGCGCCTTGCTGAATACCCAGATGCTGACGCACCAGCCAGCCGGTGCCCGGGTATATCGCCAGCACCACCAGCAGTGCCAGCGGCGCCACTATCAGGAGCCACCGTACGGCACGCATGGCTCAGCACCCCTTTTTGTGTGTTTTACAGCCAGATACGTCGGTCCAGACTGCGGTACTGGATGGCTTCTGCCACGTGTGGCAAGCCGATTTGCTCTTCGCCCGCCAGGTCGGCGATGGTGCGTGCCAGCTTCACAATGCGGTCAAAGGCGCGGGCGCTGATGCCCATCTGCTGGCTAGCCTGCCTGAGCATCGCCTTGACGTCCTCGGAGAGGGGGCAGAACTGGCGCAACATGCGCGTGGTCATCTGCGCGTTACAGCGCACGTTCGTTCCTGCAAACCGCTCCTGCTGGACCTGACGTGCCCGGATGACCCGCTCGCGAATCGCCTCGGAGGGTTCTCCTTGCTGGGTGCGAAGCAGGTCGTCGTGCGTCAGGCGGGGCACTTCGATATGGATGTCGATGCGGTCGAGCAGGGGTCCCGACACGCGCTGCTGGTATTTGCGAATCTGCGTGGGCGAGCAGGTACATCCGTGCAGGGGGTCGCCATAGTAGCCGCACGGACAGGGGTTCATGGCGGCAATCAGCATGAAGCGGGCGGGATAGGCGATGCTCGCCTGCACGCGCGCGATGCTCACCACGCCGTCCTCCAGCGGCTGGCGCAGGACCTCCAGCACCTCGCGACGGAACTCCGGCAGCTCGTCGAGGAAAAGCACGCCGTTGTGCGCCAGGCTGACCTCGCCCGGGCGAGGTACGCTCCCCCCGCCGACCAGCGCGGCGTTACTGCTGGTGTGGTGCGGCGAGCGGAAGGGGCGTGTGGTCAACAGCCCGGTGTTGGGCGGAAGCAGTCCGGCGACGCTGTACAGCTTGGTGATTTCAATGGCTTCATCCACCGTCATCGGTGGCAGGATGGTGGGCACGCGCCGCGCCAGCATCGTCTTGCCGGAACCCGGTGGACCAATCATAATCACGTTGTGTCCGCCCGCCGCGGCCACCTCCAGCGCACGCTTGACGTGATGCTGTCCCTTCACGTCGGCAAAGTCCACCTCATAGCGCGGCGGCTGTTTGAGCAGCTCTTCTGGGTCACTGCTGAGCGGGTGAACCGTATCGTGCGTGTTCAGCAGTTCCACCGCTTCGGCGAGGCTGGCGACCGGATAGACCTGAATATTGCCCACAATCGCCGCTTCGGGGGCGTTGGGCGCTGGCACAATCATCCGCCTGATTCCCTGCTGGCGGGCGTGGATGGCTGTGGGGAGCACGCCGTGAATGGGGCGCACCGTACCGTCCAGCGACAGCTCGCCCAGGATAAAGGTCTCCGCCAGCCAGCTGCTGTCCACCTGCCCGGCGGCGCAGAGGATACCAATGGCTATCGGCAGGTCAAAAGCGGGTCCCTCCTTGCGCAGGTCGGCGGGGGCAAGGTTGACGGTAATCTTGCGAACGGGCCAGTGCAGTCCTGAGTTGCGAATGGCGAGACGAACCCGGTCAATGGCTTCCTGTACGGCGCGGTCCGGCAAACCGACGAGGGTAAACCCGGGCAGACCACCCGGTTGCATGTCCACTTCCACTTCAATCGTGTGAGGGTCCATCCCGTGCACGGTTCCCGAGAGGACGCGAACCAGCAATGCACTCCTCCTTCAATTCAGAATGGTGCCTTCTACACTCGTCCCGGCTGTCTTTCCATCCATTCGTTGATCGCTTTGCGCATGGGTGGCGATAGCCGGGTAAACTCCAGCCCGACCCGATAGAGCGCGGGGATCCTCTCTGCGACCACGCCGCCCACACGCACCACCCGCGCCTGACCGATGAGCGTCAGGTTCGCTTCGGGCAGGGTAATCTGGAAGGATGCCTCCTCGCCGACAGGCGGCACCCGGGGAAGCAGACAGGAGAAACCGCCTGCGCTCAGGTCGTACAGCTCGCCGTTCAGCATCTGCGGCGCCGCTTCCGGCTCACGCCAGCTGACAAAGCTCAGGCTAACCTCGCCGCTCTGGACGATGCGCGGGGAGCTGCGCCGCTGAAGGCGACGGATAGCCATCGGCTTGCGCAGGTACAACGATTGCACCGGCACATTCGCCAGCCTGATGCGCGAGCGAAACTGATACACTCCGTCGCCGCGTGTGAACTGAACGATAGCTACGCTCTTCGCCAGTATCTTCTCATCCAGAACCGCCATGGGCGGCTCAATCTGCAGGGTGCGGTCGTCCTGTGCTATCACGCGGGGGGTATAGGTGTAGCTCCACTCGCCACGGCGTATGTCCACTATCACCTTTTCCCCGTTCTGCAGGAGCATGCGCGTCTCTGCGGATGCCGCGCTGACCTCCCGCCAGATTAACTCGGTAAAGGCATCCAAGTCAAAAGGCTTCTGCAGGACAGCGTTGGCTCCCAGTTGTACCGCCTCCTCATGCAGGGTCACGTCCTCGTAGGCGGTGATGAGAATGCAGGGCAGGCGAGGATAGTCCCGGCGGATTTCACGCAGTACCTGCACACCGTTGATGCGCGGCAGGCGCACGTCCAGCACGGCGACATCTATTGGCTGTGAACGAATAATCTCCAGCGCCTGTACGCCGTCGTGTGCAAGTACGTACTGCAAACCGCTCTGCTGTAGCCTCACAGCCAGCACCTTGCACAGGTTAACCTCATCATCAGCTACCAGTACCCTCGGCGCGGACACCAGAACTCCCCTTCCCAGGTTTGGTCGGTGCTGTTTTAAGATTTCGTTAGCAAAACACAATTCCTGCATTTTTAACAGGTTCTCTCTCGAAACACACCAAACCTCTGTAGGTGCAAGTTCCGTGCCATTCGGCGCGTTTTCGCTGTTTTTTTCAAGAAATTTTTAGCGATTTTGTCCCGCGGCAGCCACAGACTTCGGTAAAAGGTCTACCGTGATGTATTCCGCATCCGGGTCGGCAAGCACGACCGCCCGCTCAATCGCATTTTCCAGCTCGCGCACGTTGCCGGGCCAGTGATACTTCATCAGCAGATCCATGGCGTCCGGCGCAACCGCCTGAATGTGTTTATCGTTCTCCTCATTATATTTCTGCAGGAAATGCTCCACCAGCAGGGGGATGTCGTCCTTGCGTTCACGCAGAGGCGGGAGATAAATCTGGATGACCTGCAGACGGTAGTAGAGGTCTTCGCGGAAAGCGCCCTTCTGAACCATCTGCTCAAGGTCTTTGTTGGTGGCGGCAATCAGGCGAACATCCACCTCAATGGTTTTGGTGCCTCCCAGTCGTTCGAACTGGCGCTCCTGCAGAACGCGAAGCAGTTTCACCTGTACGGCGGGCGTCACCTCGGCAATTTCATCCAGAAACAGCGTGCCTCCGTGCGCCAGCTCAAATCGCCCGGGTTTTTGAGTGTTCGCGCCGGTGAAGGCGTTCTTCTCGTGCCCGAACAGTTCGCTCTCCATCAGCGTTTCAGGAAGGGCAGCGCAGGAGACCGCAATGAACGGCGCTTTAGCACGGTTGCCACTGTAGTGGATGGCTTTGGCAACCATCTCCTTGCCGGTACCGCTCTCGCCGCGAATGAGCACGGTCGCACGGCTGTTGGACACCTTCTCGATGAGCTCGTACACCTCCTGCATGGCTGCGCTGCGCCCCACGATGCCGTGAATGTCGTAGCTGCTGCGCAGTTGCTGGCGCAGCCGCCGGTTCTCCTCCTTCAGGCGATACTGTTCGGCGGCTTTTTCCAGCAACACCTCCAGCTGCTCCAGGTCTATCGGCTTGGTGATGTAATCAAAAGCCCCATCTTTCATCGCTTGTACCGCTGTGCGGATGGTCGGGTGCGCGGTAATGACGATAGCGACTACGTCGGGATGGAGATCGCGCACCTGACGCAGAACATCCAATCCGTTCATGCCGGGCAGTATCATGTCTACCAGCAGAAGGTGGATGGGTTGTTGAGCGGCGATGTCCAGAGCACGCTGTCCATGCTCAGCGGTCAGCACCTGGTAACGTTTGGAAAAATGCGCCTCCAGCACGCGACGGTGGCTCTGCTGGTCTTCCACGACCAGCAGGTTCAACGGAGCTATCTGTGCTTTACTGCCTTTTTTCATGGTGGTAACACCTCCCTTCAGACCTCCGCTGGCGTTTAAAGGTCCGGCACACTGTTGCGTAGGTTGTCACGGGTACGTGTGCCAGCACGCCGGACATGGCGTGCCACCGGATGCACAGGCAGGTTGATTCGCACCTCGGTGCCTTCTGCCACCTGGCTTTGCACGTGGATGGCTCCGCTGTGACCGTCCACTATCTTCTGCACAATCGCCAGCCCCAGACCGGTGCCGCTGGTCTTGGTGGTGTAGAAGGGTTCGAAGATGCGCTCTAGGTCTTCGGCAGGTATCCCCTCGCCCGTATCCCGAACAATGATGTCTACACTGTTTGCCGAAGCAGGGGACGCCCCCACATACAGGGTTCCCCCTCCCGACATCGCCTGCACGGCGTTGATAATCAGGTTGCGAAGCGCCTCTTTCAGCTGGTTGGGGTCGGCTTTGATTATCAGGGAATCGGGTGTATCCACCTCCACCTGCACCTGCTGTTCGTCGATATAGGTCTGCATAAACTGCACGGTCGCCCGCAAAAGCTCCGCCAGGTCGACATCCTGAAAGACCGGTTCAACGGGACGAGCGAAGCGCAGGAACTCGGTGGTCTTTTCGCTCATCACATCCACTTCCGAGATGATAATATCCAGAAACTCGCACAGTTCAGGAATGCTGGAGTATTCGCTCCGCAGGTGCTGGGCAGACGCGCGTATCGAGCTGAGCGGGTTCCTCATTTCGTGTGCGATGGTGGAGGCAAGCTGTCCAACCGCTGCCAGCTGGCTGACGCGCTGGACCTCCGCCTCCATGCGCACCTCATGGGTGATGTCCTCGAACACGAACACCACGCCCTGCACGAAGCCGTCGGTGGAGCGCAGGGGTGAGCTTTCGAAGTTAAAATACATCTCACCACGCTGATAAGGATGCAGAGCGCACTTGAAGCGGGAATATCGGGTTCCGGTCTTGAAGGGGTGGCGAATAATCTCCAGCAGTAGCAGCTTCTCCTCTTCCGGCAGGAAGAAGTGGTCCACCAGCTGGTCCAGCCTGTTGCCGAGAGCGGTGCTCTGGGGCACGGTGGTGATGCGCTCCGCCGCCTCGTTCCAGGTGAGCACTATCTCTTCCCGATCAATGCTCATCACCCCGACGCCGATACTGCTGAGCAGGTTGCGGGTGTACTCCCACAGGTTATGCAGTTCGTGATAGCGACTGTCCAGATTGTGATACAGCCGGGCGTTTTCAATAGCCATTCCCGCCTGATTGATGAAGGTGGTGAGCAGCTGGATGTTCGCCTGGTCAATGGGGCGTTTGGAGGGCTTATTATCGGCGACCACCACTCCGATAACTCGGTTACGCGCCAGGATTGGCGCCACCAGAAACGAATTTGTGCCCAGCATCCTGCCGAACCCGCGTGCCGGCTGAGTGGAATGCTGGGCATCATGGATGACTACCAGCTCGCCGCTGCGCACGACATTGCCGATAATACCATCCGCCACGCGCACAGGGGTCTTGCCCAGAGTGTCGGGATGGTACCCCCTGAGCGCACGAGGCATCACCAGCTTGCCTGACTCGTCCAGCAGGAAAATCGCACAGCGGTCAAAGCGTACGGTTTCCACAATGCCATCCGCCGTCTGCTGGAGAATCTGCTCCAGCTCCAGCGAGGAGTTCACCACCGCGCTCAGCTGCGACAGCACCGACAGCTCGTGAAGTCGGCGCGTCAGTTCCTGGTACAGCCGGGCGTTCCGGATGGCGGAAGCCGCCTGCATGGCGAACACGCTGAACAGGCGCAGGTCCTGCTCGGTGAAGATGGGTGCGGGCTTGCGCCGGTGGATGTTAATCACGCCGATAACCGTGCCGTCCCTGTCGCGCAGAGGCACGCAGATGGAGGCAGAGATGTTCTCGCGATAGGGCACGTTGTCGCCCGCAAGGCGCAGGTCGGTGCGCGGGTCGGTGATGAGCATGGCTTCTCCACTAGCAGCGACCCTGCCGGCGATACCCTCGCCCCAGGGCACGCGCACCTGTTCGACAATCGCTTCAGGCAGTCCATAACTGGAATGGATGACCAGGCTGTGCTCGTCCTCGTCCAGAAGCATCAGCGAACACGCCTGAGCCTCCATCACTTCTGCCGCCTTGCGGGTAATCATGTCCAGCAGAGCCTGCAGGTCGCCCGATTCCATCGCCTGCCCAATCTCGTACAGGGCGGTTACCTCGCGCAGGCGGCGGTCGTTATGCTGGTTCGCCCGCTGGAGGTGCGCCTGTGCCTGAAGCCGCTCCACCTCTATACGCAACAGCGCGAACCACACCTGCAGCGCCTCGCGAGCACAGTCCGGGAACGGCTCTTTGCTCAGCACAGTAACCGCATACCGGCAGGGTCCAGTCTCCAGCGTGAACGGGAATAACGCCACAAAACAGTTGTCCAGCTCGGTGAAATGCGGTTCGTTTGCGTTCGCCGCCTGAAGCAGGCTCTCCAACAGGCTATCATTGGTGGGGAAATGCTCAGAGGAGACAGGCACAGCGTTGACGAGCACCACGTGCTGAGTGTCAGGGTCTACCGTCCACAGAGCCACCTGCACCGCGCCGAAATGCTGCTGTGCCTCCGACAACAGCACCTCCACCCCTGTATCCACCGGGTGCTGTTTCAGCATCTGCTGGACAACGCGCTGGATGAAAGCATAGTGCGTCTCGACAGTATAAGACATTGTATCCATTGCAAACGACCTTCTTTTCCCGTGAGGTAACCAGACGCCTGTTACGATTTACAGCGTTTGCCTTTCCAGTTGTGCCGTGAACTCGAGATACTGTGCTACCACGTCCTCGGTTGCGCCATCCGCCATGATGCGTCCCTGATGAAGCCAGACAACGCGCGTTGCAACCTGACGTACCTGATTCATGTCATGTGATACTAACAGAATCGTTCTCCCTTCGCGTTGAAAATCCTGTATCTTTCGCAGGCATTTATGCTGGAATGCTTCATCGCCCACCGCCAGCACCTCGTCCATCAGGATAATCTCGGGGTCGGTGTGTACGGCGACCGCAAAGCCCAGCCTTAACACCATCCCCGAAGAGTAGGCGCGGACGGGGGTGTCGATGAACTCTTCCAGCTCGGCGAAGCGTACAATGGAGGGCAGGCGTTCGGCTATCTGCTGGCGCGTAAGCCCCAGGATAATGCCGTTAAAATACACGTTTTCCAGCCCCGTCAGGTCGGGATGAAAGCCCACGCCCAGCTGCAGTAAGGGAGCCACCCGTCCGTTCACCTGCACCCTGCCTGCCGTGGGGCGAATCACCCGGGCGATAATCGCCAGCAGGGTGGATTTGCCGCTGCCGTTCACCCCAATCAAGCCTACCGTCTCCCCCCGCCAGATGGTGAGGTTGACGTCGTTCAGCGCCTGATGCACCTCGATGCGCCGCCGGTAACGAAACATCGACAGCAATATCCCCTTCAGCGAGGAGTATGGCTGGTGAGATAGACGGTAGCTTTTGGAGATATGTTCCAGAAGAATGGCAGCGTCTTTCATGGCTGTTCGGCAAACTCCCACTTACGCTTATTGAAAAAGGCATAGCCCAGCACAAACACCGCCGCCGACACCACACACGCCACCGCGAGCAGTCCCCAGTCCATGGGCAGGGAGGCGAAGGTCTGTTTCTGTACCGCTCCCACCTGCTGAACGGTGATAGGCGGAAGGAGAATCTTGCGGTAGGCGGTCATCAGCATGGCGATGGGGTTCAGGTGGTAGACCAGATATATCCAGCGCTGCCACTCGGGCGAGGCAATCTGCGCGTGGTACACCTGCTCCGAAAAGTAGATGACGGGAACCAGATAGAACATCAACTGCAGACCGATGCTGACGATGTACTTGGTGTCCTCGTAGAACACGTTGAGGCACGAGATAATCAGGCTGATGCCCGCAATCAGCAGGGTCTGGAACAGCACCAGTACCGGCAACAGCGCCACGCTCGGCAGCAGCGGCGCCCGCACATAGCCCAGCAGATACACAAAAAACACCAGCAGCGCCAGCGCAAAATGGATCAGGTTCGCCAGCACAGCCGCCAGCGGCAGAACCTCACGCGGGAAGTACACCTTCTTCACCAGTTGAATCTGCGCCAGCACCGACTGCGACGAGTCCAATAGGGCTGTCTGAAAATACATCCACGGCAGGTACGCGGCCAGCACATACGCCGAATAGTTCGGGATGACCATGCCCATCACGCGCTTGAAGACGATGGTCAGCACCGCCACAGTTACCAGCGGCACAATCAGCGACCAGAAAAAACCGAGGTAGGAGTTCTTATAGCGCACGCGCAGCTCGCGCAGAACCAGCGTCCACAGCAATTCGCGGTACCGATACAGTTCTCGCAGCTCATCCATCATGCACCGTCACCTCACCCGGTTATCTTCCCACTTCGCTTTCCACCGACTCGGGCTTGAGGTGGTGCCACAGCCAGAAGGCAAACCCCGCCACCAGCGCGATGCCTACAATCAGGTCTGCGCCGTGGAAGTAACTGCGAATAGTCGCCCAGTTCTCGCCCAGTACCTTACCCACATACGCCAGCAGATAGCACCAGGGCACCGACCCCACGAAGGACAGTATCAGGAACGGCACAAAAGGCATCCGGCTGATGCCGGCGGGCAGGGAGATAAAGGTGCGAATGATGGGCAGTAACCGGGCGATGAACACCGCCCACATACCCCACCGCTCGAAGAACCTGTCGGCGGCATCTAAATCCTTGCGCCGAATCAGTACGTAACGCCCGTACTTCTCCAGAAACGGTCTTCCGCCCCATACCCCCACCCAGTAGGCAAGCGCCGAGCCGACCGCACAGCCCAGCGCACCTGCCAGCGACGCCAGATGAAGGTCAAAACGTCCGGTGTATACCAGATACCCCGAAAAGGGCATGATAATCTCGCTGGGAAGCGGGACGCACGCGCTCTCTATCGCCATCAGGAGCACAATGCCCGGATACCCCATCGAGGAGATAACCGCTATCACCCACTCGGCAATCGGTTTCAGTATGGTGTCTATCAACTTTCCCTCCCGGCTGTATGATGTAACGGCATGTCCCTCAGCACGCGCCGATACACTTCCAGCATCCGCTCTGCCATCTGTTGCGGGCTCAGACGGGGAGCGTTCAGCGCGCTCTGGCTCATCTGCTGGTACAGAGCAGTGTCCTTCAACAACCGCACCACCGCCTGCGCGAACTCCTGCGCCCGATTGGGCACCAGCAATCCGTCCACCCCGTCCCGCACCGATTCGGGCGCACCACCCTCGTTGACTACCACGCAGGGCAGACCGTGTGCCTGCGCTTCCCAGAGCACCAGCCCCTGCGTTTCGGTCACTGAGGGGAATACGAACAGGTCTGCCGCCGAGTACACCGCACCGATTTGCTCGTGCGGTACTCTGCCCTGCAGGCGCACCGCCTCCACCAGCCCCATCCGTCCGATACGCTCCCGCAGGGCGGACTCGGCGTTGCCACTGCCCACCAGCCACAGGAGGGCATTGGGCACTTCACGTCGCACCAGCGGAAGCATCTCCACCAGCAGTTCCAGATTCTTCTCCCGTGCCAGCCTGCCCACATACACCATAATCGGACAACCCGGGGGCAAACCGTAGCGAGCACGTGCCTCTGCGCGGTCCATAGGCGCAGGGTGAAAATGAACGCCCGTCGGCACTACCTCTACGACAGCAGATTGTACCCCATGCTGTTGCAGATAGTCTCTGGCAAAGCGCGAGGGCACAATCGTTGCATCCGCCAGACGATAGAACCGGCGCAGGTGCCACCACAGCAGGCAGCGCAACACCCAGACGGGAGCTATCGGCACATAGTGCAGGTAACGGTCGTAGAGCGTGTGGTAATGCGCCACCACCGGAACGCCATATCGCCTGCCCATGTGCAAGCCGATGACCCCCAGCAGGAACGGAATCTGGACATGGATGACGTCCGGGCGGTTCTCGCGAAAAAAGCGATGGAGCTGGGGCAGAGGGCGCGGCTGTGGCAGAGGATAATCGGGCGCGGTGAACCAGCTGAACGCAGGTAGCCGAAGGACATCCTCCTCGGGCAGTGCCTGCGGGTGGCGTGCGGTCACCACCGTCACCCGGTGTCCCTCTGCCTGCAGTTCGGCACGCAGGGTCTCCACCGCCACCGCCACGCCGTTGGTCACCGGAGGATATGATTCCGAGAAGATAGCGAGATGCACGGTGCTCTACCGTTTCCGCCGACGGGCTTCCTGTGCCTGCTGGCGCGCCTCCAGAAAGGCGATGACGTCCGACAGGCGAAACCGCCGCTGATTGCCGGGCGTGCGATAGTGGTTCAGCAGACCGCGCTCGGTGTAGCGGCGCACAGTGGTGGGGCAAACACCCAGCAGGCGAGCGGTGTCCTCCAGCGTCAACGAGGGGTTCAGCAGTCGCTCCACCAGCTCCTGGCGGGTCTCCTTGAACCGTCGGTCATAGTAGCGCTGGGTAACCTCGTCATCGCCCAGCTCCACCAGCAGGCGCACATGCTTGGGCACGCGCTTCCACAGCTCTTCAATGGACTGGGGCGGCGGCACCGGGCGCACACTGCGGGTGTAGGGTGCTCGGCGCGTTGCCTTTGCGCGTGCGGGGCGGTCCTCTTTGGTGGGGCTTTCCTCAGCCAGTGCCTGCTCAGCGGGAGGTTCGGCGACGCCTTCCTTTTCCTCCACAACAGGTTCGCTCACCGACGGCGCAGGCGGCTCCGGCTCTGCCTGGGCGTGCTCCACGCTTGGTGTCTGCTCGGCGGTCGGCGCAGGTTCGGGCGCCGGTTCGCTGGTAGCGCGGCGAAGCGTGAAGATGTACTCCGCTGGGTCGGGCACGGGCGTTTCGGTAATCTGCACGCGCTCCAGCGGCGGCTGAACACTTGCCGGACGCTCCTGCCGTGGCTCTGCCGGTCGTTGGGGCTGAACGGGAGGCGTCGTCACCCTTTCGCTAACCGATGCCGACGACGTGGGTGATGGGCTTACTTCCCTCTGGACAGGAGGCTCAGGCTCCTTCTTCTCTTCTTTCTTCTCCCTTTCAGCCTTTTCGTCCACATACTGCTGTTCCAGATACTTGAACCAGTCCTCTAACGTTCTCACGGCTTCATCCCCCTAAAGTATCAGCATCGCATCTCCAAAGCTGAGGAAGCGATAGCCCAGCGCGATAGCCTCGCGATAGGCGCACAGAATCTGCTCTTTGCCCGCAAAGGCGCAGGTGAGCAACAACGGTGTGGAGCCGGGCAGATGAAAGTTGGTGACCAGTGCCTCCACCACCTGAAACTGAAATCCGGGCAGGATGAACAGCTCGGTGCTTCCCGATTGCGCCTTTACCTGTCGCCTGCCCACCGCCGCGCTTTCCAGCGCACGCACGCCGGTCGTGCCCACCGCGATGATTCGCCCCCTGGTGCCGTTGATAACTTCTGCGGACTCCTCCGGGATGGTGTACCATTCGGGGTGCAGGCGTCCCTGCACCAGCATTTCGGGTTCGGGATGGCGGAAGGTGGCAATGCCAACGTGCAGAGTGATGGTGGCGATACGCACACCCATCTCGCGGATGCGCTGGAGCAGTTCGGGCGTGAAGTGCAGTCCGGCGGTTGGCGCGGCGGCAGAGCCGTTTACCGCGGCGTATACCGTTTGATAACGCTCTTCGTTCTCCAGCTTGCGCCGGATATAGGGCGGCAGCGGGATTTCACCCAGCGGCTGACGGTGCACGGCGTGAGCGTCCTTGAATCGCAGCAGGCGAAGACCCTGCGGCAGGCAGGCGATAACCTCCGCCTCCAGCGTTCCCTCCAGAAGCACCTGACTGCCCACCAGCAACCGCCTGCCCGGGCGCACCAGCGATTCCCACACGCCCGCCTCCACCTCGCGCAGGAGCAGAGCCTCCACGTGTGCACCGGTTGTCTTCACGCCGCGCAGGCGGCGGGCGCTGACGCGCGTGTTGTTCAATACCAGCGTGTCGCCGGGCTGGAGGTACTCTACGATGTCGCGGAAGATGCGGTGTTCGCGTCGACCGGAATCGCGATGGAGCACCAGCAGGCGTGAACTGTCGCGGGGTTCCACCGGTTGCTGGGCGATGCGCTCCTCTGGCAGGTCGTAATGGTATTCTTCCAGTAGTCGTGCCGCTTGAGCTATCGTCTGCTCAACCATCCAATCACCCATAGGATTACCGTCAGCAGGATGCTCAGAGCGATGCTGGTTCCCAGGAAGATGCCGACGGTGAAATTGCCCTTTCGCCACACGAAATCGCCGGGTAACAGACCGCCCCCGCGCGCGCCGGTGAACCGCTCCATCGCCCACAACAGTGCACCGAACAGCACCAGCATCGCGCCAAACAGGATAAGCGTCTTGCCCAGCGAACCTAACATCCCAGTGCTCTTTCCTCCGCACACAAATTGTACAGGTTTGCATGGGCGATTGTCAACAGAAATTCTGTCTGGGAAACGAACCTGCTGGTGAGCCGCCCCACCCAACCTCTCCCCGACGCGGAGAGAGGAGAAACGGGCGTTAGGTTATCATCGGCTCGGCGGTAGGTTCACCCTATACTCGAGTTTAGACAAAATGAGGGGCAGTCCTGCTCTTGACCAGAACTGCCCTTT
>CAZOGB010000086.1:0-6594 GCA_964579145.1 uncultured bacterium
CTCACCAGGAGGCTCTCCCCCTCATTGCAGGAAATCCCGCGCTACAGGCGAAACCTTCTCTGATTTCGTTTCTGGAGGAGCGGGTATATATGGCAGAGAAGGTAACGCTTGCTGTTGTGGGCTGTGGCGGCATTGCCGGAGCGCATCGCGAGGGTCTGCGCAAACTGTGGGAGGCAGGGCTTCGCGATTTCGAGGTCATCGCTACCTGTGATATCGACCGCACCCGCGCGGAACGCATGGCAGACCAGATTGCCGAGTTTCAGGGCAAACGCCCCACGCCCTACCAGCAGCTTGAGGACATGCTGAACGCGGAAAAGGAACTGCAGGCGGTAGACATCTGTTCCCTTCACCGCAACCATCATACGCTGGCGATCCCCTGTTTTGAGGCGGGAAAACATGTGACCATTGAAAAGCCACTTGCCCTCACGTTGAAGGCGGGTCGCTTGATGCTTGCCGCCGCCGAGAAGGCAGGTACAGTGTTTCAGGTCGCCGAAAACTATCGGCGTGATCCCGCACATCGCGCCATCCACTGGGCGGTGCGTCAGGGCGACATCGGCGAGATACGCATGGTATTCTGGCTGGACGTCGGCGAGAGGCTGTGGTACTGGACCTGGCGCGAGCACCGCATGGACGCAGGCGGTGGCTGGGTGCTGGATGGCGGCGTGCACTTCGCTGATCTGTTCCGCTACCATGTAGGCGAGGTGGATACGGTTGCCGCACGCGCCCATGCTTTTCATCCCTACCGCTACGGCAAGCCGGAGACACTGGAAGACCCCATCCCGGTGGATGTAGAAGACACGGTAATGGCAACGCTCACCTTTGAAAACGGTGCGATGGGGCAGTGGACATCGGTCTCGGCTGCGCCCGGTAAGGGATTCCACCAGCGCATCCTGTACGGCGAGCATAGCAGTATTGATTTCGGCAGTGGGCTGAAGACGCGCAGCGGGCGCGAAGAGAGCCTGCAGGAGATGGTGGAACGCTTCCGCAAGCACATCGGCGAAGACGGCTGGGAGCAAATGTTCCCGCGCGGTATCACCGATACCATCGCCACCGAGCTGTGGGAGTTCATTCAGGCGGTGCAGGGCAAGGCGCAGGTGGAAATTACCGGTGTGGAGGGTTATAAAGACGAAGCTATCTGCATGGCGGTGTACGAGTCCAGCTGGCTGAACGGGAGCACGGTGGTGGTTGCCGACGTGGAGGCAGGCGCACTGGCGAACTATCAGCGCGACCTGGACGAGTCTTTAGGCTTATAGACGTCGCGTTTGTCGGTGCCCTGGCGACCGGAAGTTGCGTGCAGCACGGGTTATAGCCTGCGCAGGTATGGAGTGCTGAAGCCATGCTTCAGCACTCTCAACCTCCATCCGCAGGGGCGCTTTCCTCCCGTTTTTATCGTGCCCTTGCGATTGAAAATCGCAGGCAACGCACAGCAAAACCTGCTGAAGCAGGTTCCAGCCTCCGCAGGAGGCTTTGTTTTGAGTAGCCCGCAACTTGTAGTTGCAGGGATGCGCCTACGTCTGCATTCGGCGGCGAATCGCCTTTATAGCCTCGTGGAATGGGCGTTCAAGGTAGGCAAGGTGGTCCTCTTCGCCGTGGTGGTGGGTGACGCTGTCGTGCGCATAATGTGCCGACCTCTGCCGGATGTAGGCAATGCCTCCCTCTATCAGCGTCAGCATGTACTGTGCCGTTTCGTGGTCAAACAGGCTCCACGTTTGCCCGCAGGCGATGTAGATGGGCGAGGTATGGGCAAACACGCCCCGTCGCCACACGTCAAAGTGGGGCAGTGCCGTGTAGTTCGGTCCGGCACAGCGCGCCGCCATCCACGTGTTGCCTTTCACGTGCACCTTCGTTTTCAGGTGCAGTCGGTTTGTCCCGCCCGGTTCGTCTGCCGATGCAATCACCTGCCCCTGCTGGACGATTTGCAGGGTATGGATGGGGAAGATGGACTCGGCGACTGCCTCCACTTCCACAGTGCCGCCGCCGGGCGGCAGGTGAAGGGTATCGCCAATCTGTGCGCCTTCCACGCTGAACGAAATCAGTGCGCCGCCGCTGATAAACGTCCTGCCCGCCCGCACCGCCTTGCACCAGTTCTCGTAGGTGAACTCCTCATCGGGTGGGAGGTATGCGTAGGTGCGGTACTGCCCCACCGCCACCTCACTGCTCATTTTGTCCGTGCCCCCGACGAGGGGTAGGCGGTAGCCGCAGTTCAGATAGCGATAGTACTCGCGGTGCTGGAAGTCGCCGAAGGCAATCATCTCCACCGCATCCGCCCTGCCTGTTGCAACCAGCACCGCCGGCTCGCCGTTGGGCAGGGGGAAGTGTGGAATGATAACCGTTCCGCCCTGCTCATGACAGCGGTCTGCCCAGTGCGCCAGTGTCTCCTCTAACGTGCCGCCCAGCTCTGCCTCATCGGGTCCACCACTGCACCAGGGCATTACCGCCCGCTTCAATCCCCACAGGATGAGATGCCCCAGCACGTGCTGGCGGTTCTCCTGCGAGCAGTATACGATGGTGCGACCGCGGTTGCTCACGGTCGGCTCGCCGGTGAAGTCCTCGGTGTTGGTGAACAGATGTCCCCATTGGGACTGCAGGAGATTGACCACGTTCAGGTCTTCGCACTGCGCCTCAAGATGTGCGCCCTGCACGCCCAGAAAGTGCACATGCGAGTCGCCGCTGAACCATCGTTGGGCGTTCATATCCTTCCAGCGTTTCAGGCGCAGGGTGATTTCGCGCTGTCCGGGGGCGATGTGTACGCGCGTGCGCAGGGGGCTGTACTCGTAACCTCGCGCCACGTCCACCAGTACTTCGCCGCGGGGAAGCCAGCCCTGACAGGTTCCGTCGATATAGGCGTAAGTAATCTGCCCCAGGCGCAGGTCGCCCCCCACGTCCACGTGCCAGGTGTTGAGGTTGGAGTTGACGTGGTCGTGGTGTCCATGCGGCTGATAGGGAATACCTTCGGGCGAGCGGAAGTGTATCCGGCAGGGCACCGGCTTGCCTGTGGCGTCGTCCACCACCGTGACATGCACCCAGTTCTTGCCCCTGTCCACCACTTCCAGACGCACGCGCGGGGTATCTACCTGTTTTTGCCGGAGCAGTTCTCCCCATTTCGCAAAGCCCAGAGGCTCCTCGCCGCTTTTCACCGTGACGGTGGCGGAGGGGATGGCCGCGATTTGCACATAGGAGGGACTGCTGGTGGTGTTCTGTTCCTCGCCCCAGCCGCTGAAGGGCGCGCTCAGGAATTGCTCGGCGGATTGCTGGGGCAGGGCATACACATAGGTTGCCATGCCTCTGTCCACATCCACCTGCAGAGAGAACGGCTTCTGCGCGTCCTCTTCACGCTTCAGGGTAATCCGCACGGGCACTCGTCCAGTGCGCACGAAGGGATACTCGTCCACCTGTCCCAGCGTGATGCCCGCGATGAGGAACCGGTGTTCGCCCGGCTCGATGCGTATCGTCTGGATGGGCTTTTGGGGATGTGGGTTCTGCCACGCCCACAAATAGTAGCTTCGCGGGTATCCTGCCAGCGCTTCCGTCTGGCGAAGCCCCATGTTATCCCATCGCCCTTCGGTGCGGGGCATCAGTCCGTCCTTCATATCGGGGTAGGCGAGGAAAGGTTGTATTCCCCACATGCGGGGCAGGCTGGCGATTTCGAAACGTTCGCGAATCGGCACGCGCACCTCCTCGCCGTCCTCGTAGCGAAATACGTAGTGCGCGATGACCTGCCCGGCTTGCGAAGGAGATTCCAGAAGCACATGGGCGAAAATCACATGGTATGCGGTATTGCCGATGGGGATGGAACATGCCCGGCGCAGGTCTGGCGTTCCGAAGCCGATAAAGCACCGCTCGGGCGCACCGCCGATTCGGAACGGGAGACCGTGCAGCACCTGTTCGCCCAGCAGTGGGTTCTGCACCCCTTCATAGAAGGAGACCCCCACGTTGTAGTGGGCGTCCAGATTCACCGCAAGATAGTCGGCCATGAAAAGCACCCTCCTTTTTTCGGTATTTTGCACTACCGAACGATTTCGAAACGGTCCAGCAGGCTGTTGTCTTCGGTGCGATAACATTCCACCACCAGCGACCTGTCGGATACAGTCACGCGCAGGTACTGGTAGCACCGTTCACGCTTCGCGGTAAAAGCTGGCTTTTCTGGCGTCTGGTCGTAGAGCGATTTGCCTCCGCCGCCGCTGGTCACGTAGATAACGCCCTGTCCCTTCCGATAGCGCGAGGGATGCGTTGAGACCGGCTTCATGCCGATAAGCGGATAGGTACGCTCGTAGTTATGGTGATGCCCCAGAAGCACAAGGTCGGGGCGATAGCGGTCAAAGATGGGCTGTAGCACTTCGATACGTGCGGTATCGTTCAGTCGCCTCACGGTGGAGCTGTACAGCGGGTGATGCATGCTCACGATCACCCAGCGTACGTTGGGGTCGCGACGCGCCTCGCTCAGCTCCTTCTCGAACCAGCGTAATTGCTCGGGGTCGCGGTAATCTTGAGAATTAAACGTAATGATGCGTGCGTGACCGTAGTCAAAACGATAGTAGAGCTCTTTGTGCGGCAGGGCGAAGCGCGCCAGATAGGTCGTAAAGCGAATATCGCGCTCGTCCTCGTGATTGCCGGGTCCGACCATGAGGGGAACCTGAGCGGCTAAGGGCTCAATCAGTTCAAACCACTGGTCCCAGATGGACTGATTGCCGTTGGCGTAGGAAAGGTCGCCCATGATGAGATGGAATGCGGGCTTTTCGCTAGCCAGAACCCTGCGCACGTTCTGCGCCGCCGGCTTGGTGACGCCGTGGTCGGCGAAGGCGGTGAACACAAATCGCGCGGGGGGAGTGGCGGGGGCGGTACGGAAGGTGTGCACCTCGCTCCAGCCCCTGTTGGGGTCGCCCACGCGGTACGAGTAGGTCGTGCCGGGCTTCAGGTTGCGCAGGGTGACCTGATAGAGCGGACCTGTCTCCTGGGCGTAGCGTATTCGCCGGGCGACGGCGGGCTGGGAGAGCGATTTGCCCTCGCCGTACTGCACCACCGGGTTGGAAAGCGGTTGTGCGCTCTGCCAGGTGATGCTCATGGTGGTCCGGGGGTCTTCGCTCCAGGACAGATGCACCTGCGAGATGGGCTTCTGCTGGGCGAAGCACCCCGCGAGTATGAGCAGGGTAAGAAAGAGTGTGTATGAGAACCTCCGCATGTTTCGTTCACCTCCTCTTCGCTTTTCTCCAGAGGGGGCGTAAACCCTGCCTGTTTGTGGGAAGTCTATGTGAAGGAAAATCTGCGGTGCGATAGGAAAAAGATAACGGACAGGAGGTGTGCTAGCGATGCAGGGCAGAAAGAACCTTTCGCGACGGCAGTTTTTGAAGAGCACCGGGGCGGCGGTGATTACCGCCAGTGCGCTCGGATGGAACTATGCCTGGGCGCAGGGCAGTGACCGCATTCGCGTGGGGCTTATCGGTTGTGGTGGACGCGGCACCGGCGCCGCGCGGGATGCCGTCAGCGCTGCCGAAGGCGTGGAAATCTGGGCGCTGGGCGACCTGTTTCAGGACAGGCTTGATGGCTGTCGGAAGTCGCTGGCGAACCTCGGCAACAGGGTCAACGTCACCGATAGCCGATGCTTCGTGGGATTCGATGCCTACAAGCGGGTGATAGACAGCGGGGTGGACTATGTGCTTCTGACCACGCCGCCCGGCTTCCGTCCCATTCACTTCCGAGCGGCGGTAGAGGCGGGCAAGCACGTGTTCATGGAGAAGCCCGCGGCGGTGTGCCCTGCTGGCGCACGCATGGTCATGGAGACCGCCCGGTTAGCAGAACAGAAGGGACTGGGTGTGCTTGCAGGCACGCAGTACCGTCATCATCCGGGCTATATCGAGGCGATACGACTTATTCACAGCGGCGCCATCGGCAAGGTGGTATCTGCCTACGCCTACTATCTGACCGGCGCCCTGTGGAAGTGGGACCGCCAGCCGGGCATGAGCGACATCGAGTGGCAGATTCGAAACTGGCTGTATTTCACCTGGCTGTCGGGCGACCACATCGTGGAGCAGTTCGTGCACAACATCGACGTGATGAACTGGGTGATGGGGTCGCCGCCGGAGCGGTGTATCGGCATGGGTGGGCGACAGGTTCGCACCGACCCGGCATATGGTCACATCTACGACCACTTCGCCATTGAGTATGTGTATCCGAACGGCGCGCGCGTGACCGCCATGTGCCGGCAGATGGAGGGCTGTCTCAACCGCGTCACCAACCAGGTGATCGGCACGGAAGGGGAGGCGAAGCTGGAGGGGTTTGATACCTTCTGGGTGCGCGGTAAGGAGGGATGGCGCTGGCAGGGACGCGCGAACCCCTACGTGCAGGAGCACGCCGACCTCATCCAGAGTATCCGCGCCGGCAAGCCCATCAACGAAGGGGTGCAGGTTGCCGAAAGCAGTCTCACCGCCATCATGGGGCGCATGGCAGCGTACACCGGGCAGGAGGTCACCTGGGACTTCGTGCTAAAGGAGTCCAAACTGAACCTGGTGCGAAATGTGACCAGCTTCGGCGCGATGCCGGTAGACCCCGTGGCCATTCCGGGCAGGACACCGCTGGAGTAAAGGGGCGTGCCGAACG
>CAZOGB010000086.1:6694-9313 GCA_964579145.1 uncultured bacterium
ACACAGAGGAGGGACCAAAGATGGCAGAAAGCAGACGCAAAAACGTGACCCGTCGTGACTTTTTAAAGAGCTCACTGGGTGCGGGCACTGCGGTGCTGGCGTCGGGTGTGCTGGGCTGGAACTTCGCCTGGGCGCAGGGTAGCGACCGCATCCGCGTGGGGCTTATCGGGTGTGGGGGACGTGGCAAAGGCGCCGCACGCGATACCGTGAGCTCCGCTCCGAATGTGGAAATCTGGGCGCTGGGCGACCTGTTCCAGGACCGCGCGGAAGGAGCCTTCAACGAACTGCAAAACTTAGGCGACCGCTTCAAAGTAACCCGTGAGCGAGTCTTCTGGGGATTTGATAACTACCTGAAGGTCATCAACAGCGGCGTGGATATGGTCATTCTGGCCACACCGCCGGGCTTCCGGCCCATCCATTTCAAGGCGGCGGTGGAGGTGGGCAAACATGTGTTCATGGAGAAGCCCGTGGCGGTGTGCCCTACCGGCGTGCGCATGGTGCTGGAGGCGGCAAACCTGGCGAAGCAGAAGGGGCTGGGCGTGGTTGCCGGAACGCAGAGGCGCCACCAGAAAGGCTACATTGAGACCATCAAGCGCATCCACGACGGCGCCATCGGCAAGATTGTCGCCGCGCAGTGCTACTGGAATCAGGGCGGTCTGTGGAAGTGGGACCGCCAGCCGGGCATGACAGACGTGGAATGGCAGATTCGGAACTGGCTGTATTTCACCTGGCTGTCGGGTGACCATATCGTGGAGCAGCACATCCACAACCTCGACGTTATCAACTGGGTGCTTCAGGCGTATCCGGTCAAATGCGTGGGGATGGGCGGCAGGCAGGCACGCACCGACCCTGCCTACGGACACATCTACGACCATTTCGCGATTGAGTATGAGTACCCGGGCGGTGTGCGCGTGCTGAGCATGTGCCGACAGATAGACGGCTGTGCCAACCGCGTGGGCGAGTATGTCATCGGCACGGAGGGGGTGGCAGACCCCGCTGGCTGGGTGCGAGGCAAAATTCAGTGGCGCAACGAGGGCGGCAACAACCCCTACGTGCAGGAGCATACCGACCTGATCGAAAGCATCCGCGCGGGCAAGCCCCTGAACGAGGGCGAACAGGTGGCGTTGAGCACGCTCACCGCTATCATGGGACGTATGGCGGCGTACACCGGGCAGGAGGTCACCTGGGACTTCGTGCTGAACGAGTCCAAACTGAACCTGGTCAAGGACATCAAAGAGTTCGGAGAGATGCCGGTAGACCCCGTCGCCATTCCGGGCAAAACGCCGCTGGTGTAAGCCGATGAGAGACGTGCCGCACTGCTTCAACGACATCGTGGGACACCGGGGGGCGATACGGCTCCTGCGACGGGCGGTGGCGTCGGGCAGTGTGGCACATGCCTATCTGTTTACCGGGCAGGCGGGGGTAGGGAAGTTTTCGCTGGCGCACGCCTTTGCCGCTGCGCTGACCTGCCTGCAACCTACCCCCGAGGGCGACCCCTGTGGCGAGTGCGAAAGCTGCCGCCGTTTTGCGCAGGGCGCCCATCCCGAAGTGCACCTCATCGCCCCCTATTCCGAGCAGACGCTCATCTGGCAGCTGTGGGAGGGGCACAACACCCCGCGCGAGGCGAAGCCGCATCAGGTGGGCGTTATCGGGCGCACAATCCATTTCGCCCCGTCCTTCGGCAGGCGGGTCGTGTACATCCTGACGCGGGCGGAGACGCTGACCGAACCCGCCGCCAACAGCCTGCTAAAGACCTTAGAGGAACCGCCCCCCTATGCGGTGTTCCTCCTGCTGGCGCCGATGCTGGAGGATGTGCTGGAGACCATCCGCTCGCGCTGTCAGTGGGTTCCCCTGCAGGCGGTAGACATCTGGGAGATTGCGCAGTGGCTGGAGCAGAGGCACGGCGTGCCTGCGGATATGGCCCGGCGCTGTGCGCTGATCTCACAGGGGTGTCCGGGCAGGGCGTGGTCGCTGGCAACGCAACCGCAGGCATTGAAACTGTGGGACTCGCTGGCAGACCTTGCCTATGAGATTGCGGCCGGGCGTCACGGGCAGGCTCCTGCCCTGCTTCTGGCGGAGCGCTTGCGCACCCTCGCCAGCACGGACATCACCATCTCAGAGAATACCGATGCTCCCGCCGACGCGGGGGGCAGGGGCAAAACGCCCAAACGGGGCGCGCTCCTGCTGGCGATGGACGCGCTGGGCGCGTGGTTCCGCGATGCGCTGTGGCTATCGTGCGGCGGCAGGGCAGAAAGCATCGTCTGTCGCGGCGACGAGGCGCGGTTGCAGGAGGCGGCATCTCGCTTAGGTATCCAGCGGCTAATGCACGTGCTGAACGCAATTCTGGAGGTACGCCGCGCCGTCGAAGGCAACGCCAACATCCCCCTGGCAACTGAGGTGCTGATTCTCAGGTTGCTGGGGTAGTGTTTTCCCCTTTCACCCTGTCCTCGCAGCGGAAGTCGCACACACCACGCAGGTTATAGCCCCGGCAGATATGGAGTGCTGGAGCCGTGCTTCAGCGCGTCCAAAGTAGCTCGCCATTTCTGGTTGCAGGGATGTTTTTCCCTTGTCCCAACCTTGCGATTGGACATCGCAGGCAACACGGGGCAAAACCTGCTG
>CAZOGB010000086.1:9413-13084 GCA_964579145.1 uncultured bacterium
GGGCAAAACCTGCTGGCGCGGGTTCCAGCCTCCGCAGGAGGCTTCGTCATGGGTAGCCCGCAACTTTCAGTTGCAGGGTTGCATCTTCCCTTAAACTGACCTTCGTCTAGATGGCAGGTGTTGAAGTCCTCACGGAGTTCTTCGCATCACGGGTATAATGGAATGGCAAAAGATGATGGAGCAGGATGGAGCGATGAGTGAGAAGCCTCTGGTTGCCGTGGCGATGAGCGGCGGCGTGGATAGTTCGGTAGCGGCGGCTCTGCTGGCTCAGCAGGGCTATCGGGTGGTGGGCATCACCCTGCAAATCTGGCAGGAGAGCCAGACCGACCCGCGACATGCCGGCTGCTGTTCGCTGGGCGCGGTGGTGGATGCGCGTCGGGTGGCGCGGATACTAGGCATCCCGCACTATGTGCTCAACTTCCGCGAGAAGTTCGCGCAGACGGTCATCGCCGACTTCATCACCGAGTATCGGCGCGGACGCACGCCTAACCCCTGCGTGCAGTGCAACCGCTATGTGAAGTTCGACGCCTTTCTGCAGAAGGCGGACGAGGTGGGCGCACAGTTCATCGCCACCGGGCACTACGCGCGCATCCGCTACGACGAGAAGTCGGGGCGATGGCTGTTGCTAAAGGCGGTCAGCAGGGAGAAAGACCAGTCGTACGTGTTGTTCCCGATGACGCAGGTGCAGTTAGCGCGCACGCTGTTCCCGCTGGGCGACCTGCCGAGTAAGACCGAAACGCGCGCGCTGGCGAAGCAGCTGGGTTTGCCCGTTGCCGATAAGCCCGATAGTCAGGAAATCTGTTTCGTGGCGGAGGCGGGCGGATACCGGCAGTTTCTGCGCAGCCGCGTGCCCGATTCGGTGCGCCCGGGCGAGATACGCGACGTGCACGGCAACGTGCTGGGCAGGCATCCGGGCATCGCCTTCTTCACCATCGGGCAGAGGCGAGGGCTGGGCATCTCGGGACACAGGGAGCCGCTGTACGTGGTGGATATTGATGTGGAGAACAACGTAGTGATTGTCGGCACGGAGGAGCACCTGTACTGTCGGCGGTTTCTGGTGGAGGATGTCAACTGGATTGCCTTTGACAGGTTAACGAAACCGCTTGCAGTGGAGGCGCGGATTCGCTATAATATGCCTGAGGCGCCTGCGACCATCTTTCCGACCGAGTCGGCGACGTGCGTGGAGGTGGAGTTTGCCCAGCCTCAACGGGCGATTACGCCGGGGCAGGCGGCGGTGTTTTATCGCGGCGACGTGGTAATTGGCGGTGGAACCATCTCGCGCAGGCTGGAGGTTACAGAGTGGAAGGGTTGATACAGGTTGGGGTTGTGGTGTTGATACTGCTGGCGATTGTGGTGCTGGCGTTGTTGATACCTGTGGTGATTCGCCTGCGTCGCACCGTCACCGAAGCCGAGCGCACGCTGGTGGAGATACGTTCGCAGGCAGTGCCCGCCCTTCAGGGACTACCTCCAGCCATTCACGAACTGCATCAGGTTCTGGAATCGACCGACACCATCCTGAACGAGACGCGTACGGCACTGATGCCGGCGGTGAAAGAGGCTGGAACGACTTTAAGCAATGACGTTATCCCGTCCCTGCGCGAGGCACTGGTCACGGTGAGGCATCTGATAAAGGTATCGCAGAGCCTGGTGGAGAAGATCGAGCGTGTGGAACGGGTGCTGTCAGTGGTAGACACGGTGACTCATCCGCAAAAGGTGGTAAAGGCGGTGCGGTCGGTGGCGTCGTCGCCCGCAGCCCGTCCTTCGGTGTGGATTGAGGCGTTGAAGCGGGGCTACGCGGTGCTGAAAGGCGAGCGACCGACCGAAACGCCGCAGACACCTGAAGGGTCAAAAAACATGGATGAACCCCCTGCTGGGGAGGCATCAGAAGAACAGAGAGGAGGAGAAAACCATGTCGAACAATGAGGAGCGCAGTGTGTTGTTGAGCGTTCTTGCTGGTATCGGCATTGGCGCGATTGTGGGAGCAGCGGTGGCGTTGCTCCTCGCGCCCAAGTCGGGTCAGGAGACTCGCGAAGACCTGGCGAAGGCGATTGAGAAGCTGAAGGAGAGTGTGTCCGATCTCACCCAGCGTCTGAAGCCTGCTCTGGAGACGGTAGCGACGACGATTCGCCAGAAGACCGCTGGTGCTGAGTCTGCTGAGGCGGGCGAACATGCCCCGGAGCAAGCGCAAGCGTAGCGCAGGCGATGAAACGTCTCGCCCGCCCGACCAACGGGCGGGCGATGTTACTGCTCTAGTTGCACGAACACAGGCAGACCTGCCATCCTTGCTTCCGCCGAGGGTACGCCCCTGGGTCGGGCTGGCAGTGCTGGTGGTGGCAGGTGCTGCGCTCTACTACGTCTCCGATATGCTGTTACCCTTTGTGATCGCCTTTGCGATTGCGGGCTTGCTGGACGGGCAGCTGCGTGCCTTGGAAAAGCGCGGCTACTCCCGCCTGATGGCAACGGTGCTGGTATTTTTCGCCTTTGTCCTGCTGGTGATTGCCCTTCTGCTATATGTGGTTCCGCTGATTGTGGGGCAGATGCAGGGGCTGATTAAGGATTTGCCCGGTTATATCCGGGGCGCCAACGACTGGTTCCAGCAGGAGTTCCAGCCGTTCCTGCGACGCCATCATGACCTGCTCCAGCGACTGAACCTGCCGGAAGACCCCCAGGAGCTGGTGGACCGCTACTCCGAGCAGTTTAACACGCAGGTCACGGCCTGGATGAGCAACCTGCTGAACTACGTGACTTCCCTGCTGGGCAAACTGCTGTGGCTGGTAATTATCCCGATTATTACCTTCTTCGCGATGGTGGACCTGCCGCGCATCCGTCAGAGAGTGCTGGATATGGTTCCCGAGGGGGCGTATCCATCGGTGGTGGCGCTCTTGCGTGCGCTGGGCATCGTATGGACAGGTTATCTGAGGGGGCTGGCGCTGGTTGCCCTGCTGTATGGCTTCACCATGGCGGTCGTCTTTACCCTGCTGGGGCTTCGCTACAGCGTGGTGCTGGGCACGCTGGCGGGGCTGCTGTATCTGGTTCCGTACGTGGGCGCGCTTTTGATTGCGCTTACGTCGGGGCTGGTGGCGTTCTTTGGCGGGGAGACGCAGGTGCTGTGGGTGTTTGCCGTGCCTGCGCTTTCGTGGAAGTACACGCTGCTGGTAGTGGGCACAGCGATGGTGGTGAACACGCTGTTTGACCAGCTGCTGGTTCCGCGCATTGTGGGAGGTTCGGTAGGGCTTCATCCTATTGCCAGCATCTTCGCGCTGATTGTAGGGGCGAAGCTGTTCGGTATCTGGGGCATGTTGCTGGCGATGCCTGCGGCGGCGAGCCTGTGGATTGTCGCGCTCGCGCTGTTCCCCTCACTGCGCCCGAAAAATAAAGGGGAGAGGGCAGATGTATAATAATGCTGGAGGTAAAGGAAGATGCCAACCGTGCAGGTAGATGTGCCTGATGAGCTGCTTGCTCTCGTCGGCTCGCCGGAAGCATTACGCTCAGAGCTGAAGGAAGCCCTTGTGTTGAATCTGGTGCGCCGGGGCGCTCTTTCGCGTTCCAAAGCCGCGGAGCTGTTAGGTATTAGCCTGTGGGATTTGCCCGACCTGCTCGCCCGGTATGCTATACCCTGGTTCCACTACAGCAGGGAGGATATCGAGCAGCACCTGCAGACTCTTCAAGAA
>CAZOGB010000087.1:0-12963 GCA_964579145.1 uncultured bacterium
CCTGCTTGCGGGGGGACCACAGGGGGGCTGACAATCCCCCTGCTTGCGGGGGGACAACAGGGGGGCTGACAACCCCTCTCCCGACCTCTCCCCGACGCGGGGAGAGGTAATGCGCCCCTTCCCTCGCAGGGAAGGGGACGGTGGTTAGGTTCACGCGGTTCGGCAGGAGCCTCGCCCTCCACGCCGTATCTTACTTCACCGCCGAGTCGCCGCGTTCGCCGGTGCGGATACGTATGGCATCGGCTACGGGTATCAGGAAGATTTTGCCGTCGCCGATTTCGCCGGTGCGCGCCGCCTCCTGAACCACCTGCACCACGCTTTCCGCCAGCGCGTCGGGCACCACCACCTCAATCTTCACCTTCTGGAGCAGGTTGATGGTGTATTCCGCGCCGCGGTAGGTCTGCGTGTAGCCTTTCTGCCTGCCCGAACCGTGCACTTCAGTGACCGTGATGCCGGCGATGCCCAGTTCGTTCAGTGCGGCTTTGACCTCGTCCAGCTTCTGCGGGCGAATGATGGCTTCTACCTTAATCATGGTTTGTTACCTCCTGATTATGTGCTTGTCTCCGGTGACGGCTGTGGAACCGGAGCGGTTGTGCTGAGCGGATGGGTCGGTCGCGTTCCGCCGGTGACACTAAACTGTCCCGGTGTCGCCAGCACGAAGTCGGGATACGCGCTGATGCCGTGCTCGCCCACGTCCAGCCCTTCGATCTCCTCCTGTGCCGACACGCGGATGCCAATCGTCACCTTCAGCAGTCCGAACAGAACGATGCCCGCGACGATGCACCACGCAAATACCGACACGACGCCGATAGCCTGCGCCGTGAGCAGTTTCAACCCACCGCCAAACAGCAAGCCGTTGCCAGTAGTCTTCGCTGGAGCGTATCCCTCCTGAGCGAACAGCCCCAGTGCCAGTGTACCCAACACGCCGCATACACCGTGCACCGATATTGCGCCGACGGGGTCATCCACCTTGATTCGGTCAAGCAGGAGCACCGACAGTACCACCACGACGCCACCCAGCACGCCGATAATCCCAGCGGACAGCGGCGATACGAACGCGCAGGGAGCGGTAATCGCGACCAGCCCTGCCAGTACGCCGTTGAGCGTCATACTGACGTCGGGCTTCTTCAGCAGAGCCCACGAGGTGAACAGCGCGGCGATCCCGCCAGTGGCAGCGGCAAGGTTAGTGGTCAGGGCTATCTGCGCGATGGAGGCGTCTGCTGCCATGGTGGAACCCGGGTTGAAGCCGAACCATCCCAGCCACAGGATAAACACCCCCAGCGCCGCCATCGGCAACGAGTGACCGGGTATCGCCAGCGGCTTGCCCTCTTTGGAATATTTGCCGATGCGTGGTCCCAGCATGATAGTGCCTACCAGCGCCAGCCAGCCGCCAGTGGAGTGGACAACTGTGGAACCAGCAAAGTCCCACATGCCGAGCTTCGCCAGCCAGCCGCCGCCCCAAACCCAGTGCCCCACCACTGGGTAGATGAACGCGCTGACCACGAAGCTGTAGATAAGATACGCGCTGAACTTTGTGCGCTCCGCCATCGCGCCTGAAACGATAGTAGCTGCGGTGGCCGCAAACACCAGCTGGAACATAAACTTGGCGAACAGCGGAACGCCTGTCCAGTTCAGCGCGCTGTACACGCCCTGATAGGCATCGCCCGCCGCCGGGGAGTTGTCTGCACCGGCAAGGAACCATCCCTGCAAGCCGATGAACGAGTTGCCGTCGCCGAACATCAGCGCGAAGCCCACTGCCCAGAAGGCAACCGAACCGATGCAGAAATCCATCAGGTTCTTCATCATGATGTTGTTGGTGTTCTTCGCGCGGGTTAAGCCGCCCTCTACGTAGGCGAAACCCGCCTGCATCCAGAACACCAGAAACGCGGCGACCATCACCCACAGCGTGTCCAACAGCATCTTATGGTTTGTCAGCGTCTCCTGAACGGAAGCATCTTCCTGCGCCCACACTTTCAACCCGGTCACGGTTAGCAGGGCGAGCGCCATACCACTGAGCAGGGCACGCTTTCCCAGAATACGTCTCACGGTTCGCATCGTTGTCCCCTCCTAAAATCGGAATACCTGCGAGTACACCACGGTCACCTGTTGCTTCTTTGTCGCAGCTCCGCCGGCATCCAGGAAGAACGGCTGATTGGATCTGTCGAAGCGCACCTCAAAACGGCTGAGAGAGGAGCCGATGGGGTACTCGTAGGTGATGGTGAACTCACTGAGCTTCTGCGCCGTGCCGGTGCGGAATCCGTCCTTATCATCTAAGAAGGAGTAGCGGAGTGCGAGCGCGCGGTCGCTGGCAAGGGCACGGCGGTAATAGAGGGCATAGCCCGTCCACTTTGCCGACGCCGATTGGTCCTCGCCGTAGTCGAAGTTGATGCCGTATTTGTCCGCACCCGCCTTGTAGAACAGCACCGTATCCCACACAGTGCGTGCGCCGCTGGCAGGCGAAATCGCCTCGTCGCCGGTTATCACGTTCTGGATGAAGCTGAGGTGGTCGCTGGAGTAGGTGAGGGCAGCGTGCACGCTCTTCTTGCCGTTGTTCTCTTCGGTGATGTCCCAGCCGTTCACCACCATTGCCTGCAGTCCCCAGCCGTTTCCCAAACTGGTGGTGGCGCGGACACCTGTGTGGTAGAAGGGAATCGCGTACACGAACGGCAGGGAGCGCGAGTAGTTGTCGTTGGACGCCGATTCGATAACCTCTGCACCCAGCGCGGTCACGAACTTGCCGAGGTCAATTGTCCATGCGCCTGCCTGTGTGGTGATAAACACCTGCTGGAAGAGCTTGTAACGGTCCTCACCGGGGTTGTAGTGCACCAGGTCGGCGGTTCTGCCCGTTGTGAGCGTCAGCGTAAACCCAACAGGTTCCGCCGGCTGTGTGATGTTGACTTCCAGCAGGCTCAGCTCCAGTGACCCCGACTTTTGGTCGAAGGCGCGCACGACATTCTGGTTCGCGCCGGTCGGCGGGTTATTGAAGTTATAACCCATGTACGTGTCCAGCAAGCCTCTCAGCTGGATCTTAGGTTCGGCGGGCGCCTGCACTGCAGGAACCGCCCACAGCGCGCACACCAGTGCGCCAAGAACGAAACGTCGCATACATGTACCTCCTGTTGAAAGTTGTTTTGGGAAGTACGTGGAGTGGCACGAAGCCTCTCCGGTCGCGGCGTCGCGGGGTAACGGGTTCGCTGCAGTGCGTGTTGCCGTCGTCGACGGTGCAAAAACGATAAACGACAGACCGCTTGCCTACCTGCCGTGGTAGAGACGCCTGCGTCTGCCGTTTCGAGGGACAACTCTGTCACAACCTTTTTCTAAGCAGAATATACCAGATGTTCCCTGAAAAAGTCAAGGGCTGAACGAACCTTCGGTGGAGATGATGTTCTGGCTCGTGTCCTGACCCCAGTCGTCTAACGCTCCAGCACCACCAGCCAGTCCTGAAACTTCGGCAACACGGGCGTGGTCCATTTGCCCTCGCCGTCGCCCTGCGCCTCGCCAAGCGGTATCTCCTGCCCTGTTGCGGGGTCAAACAGGAAGGCGCGATGCGCAGAGGCCGGTTCCAGGTCCCTTATCGTCACCCGCCACTGGTAGGCTGGCGCATACACCAGCCGCAGCTTGCCCGGAATGCCTCCGGCGAAGGGCAGGAAGTAGTTCTCGTCGTTCCAGTGCGGCGCTGCCCACTCGGGGTGTGGTTCTATCTTCCACCACTCGTAACGCTCCAGCAGTCGCTTCGCCATGCCGACCTGCCCGGAACCCGGCAGCTGATACGCCTCTTCCCACGGGATATCACCCCATGCCATGCCGTGTGGAGAGGGACCATAAGCCTTCTCGCGCGTGTTGACCTGCCAGATTCCGTTTGCGCCATAGGTGAATCCCTTCGCACCGTTCAACCAGCACGCCCAGAACATCAGCCGCTGAACCTCCTGCCGGCTCGCCTCGCCAATCCCCTCGTAACACACCTCGCCCTCTACCACCGGCATCACGGGTTGACGACCATACGAACGTACCACCTGTCGTATCGTGTTGGGCAGGCTGGTACGGTCGCCGTGACCGGTCTGAAGCATGTCGAAGTCCAGCACCTCATCGGAGAGGCTGTCCCGAGCAGACACCGACGGATGCGCGGTGACGGGATGTCTATAAGGGTCTATCTCGCGAACGTATCTGGCGACCTCTTCCCACATCACGCGGGTACTTCGCTGATACTCCTCATGCCATTCGCGGGGGCGAGAGTGGGTATCGTAGAAGGGCATCAGTATCTCGCCCGCCAGACACCATACCACCGGGTAGGCTCCCCATCGCGCTATCAGGTAGCGCCAGTGCTTCTTCATGCGCTCCACGCCCAGCCAGTGGATGTAGTAGCCCCAGCACCCTACAATGCACGGCACAAGCCCCTGTTTCACCAGCCAGTGGATGCGCAGGTCCGCCATGTCGAAATATCGGGGATTAATGCGTGCCCAGCCCTGCTCCCAGGGAAAGCCCGCTTCGTTGACTCCCCGCTCGTCGAACGCGCCCATATCGGGATACAGACCCGCCACAATCTGAACCACCGTAAACCCTTTCTGCACCCGGTCGGCGGTCAACACGTGAAAATCGCCCGGAAAGCTCAGCCGTTTGCACAATCCCATCCACCAGGTGTCGCCCAGCCAGAGAAAAGGCGTGCCGTCACGGTGTTGAAAATACCGACCGTCGGCAGAAACCTGCAGACCGCCTCGCTGGAGAAGCAGATTATCCCCCGTGTATGGGGTGGCGGTCAGCGTGCCTTCGACGCCATGCAGAGCAGGGTTGCTCGTGTCGGTGCAGAGGCTTCGCCAGCGATAGGTTCCCTCCTGTGAGGGTGCGAAGCGCACGCGCCATTCCTGCCCTCCCGCCCAGAAAGCGGGCACTCTCTGCTCCCTGCCGTCGGGAGCGACAAAGAGCACATCCAGTTCCACCTCCACGAAGGGGTCGGAATAGGTGCGCGAGGAGATAAACCCCCACTCTACGGGGCAGTTCACCTGTGCGAGGTAATGCATGGATAGCCTCCTGTCGGCTCAGCGCGTGATTCCCTCCACCAGACAGCGCACGTACCAGATTTGCCCGGCGTGGTAAATATCATGTTCGATAGCCAGCAGGAAAATCTCCTCCGCAGGGATCTTTCTGCTGTGATAGTAGGGCACTTTTCGGGCGAGCGCGTCATCGCTCATCTGGCGCAGGGCCGAAAGGAGCAGTTCCTGTCCCCTGTCGGCAAGTTTCAACGCGGCGGCGAGGTCACCACCATCCTGTTCGAATCGCTCTTTCACCTGCTCCCATGTCAGGGAGCCATCGCCAAACGCTGTGCTATATAGCATGTGCTTGTCGCCGCCAGCGTGGAAGGCGATCTCCAGGATGGAGCCGTGCATCCACGGGAAGCCTTTGTAGTGCGGCGGTTGCCAGCGGGCGGTCGCTTCATCTACCCCCTCCAGCGCACCGCGCAGGGAATGATACCGACTGCCTCTGTAGGCGCGTTCCAGCATCTGCGCCAGCATCTCCGCCCGGTTCATTGTTTTACCCCCTCGTAAACGTTCGCAAAGCGAATCGTGCAACCGATAGAGCGCAGGTGCACCTCCGCCCCGTCTCCCGACGCTATCGTCTTCAGGTCGCTGGCGAACCCCTGGCAGGCTGAACCTCGAAGCTGAGCGTGAAGGATGCCCGCGTTTCACCGGAGAGGTGCGTTCTCGTTGAAGGTATTGCTCAACCGAGAGGCGTTCGCCATACGAGCTGGGCAGGGCCATTTCTAGCTCTCCTCACCGAGCAATCCCCACTCGCGCAGCACGGACATCAAGGATGGCAGCGGTTTTTGCCAGAACCATTCGGGTTTGACCCACAGCCCCTCCAACACCCGACTGTGTATCACCCCCTGTGCGTCTGCCGTTATCGGCTCATAGAATCCGTCCTCACCCAGCGCGTAAAACTCGGCACGCCGGCGTTCGGGGTCTATCAGCCAGTATTCTCGCACCCCCGCCTTCTCATAGTTCTCGAACTTCTCGCCCCGGTCGCGGGCGCGGCTCTCAGGACTGATGACTTCCACCACCAGGTCGGGTGCGCCATCGAAGTAGGTAGGGCGGAACAGATTCTGGCGGGAGGCTACCACGAAGAAGATGTCCGGGGAGTAGGCGGGCAGGTCCGCGCCTAAACGCACCAGAAACGGCTCCGAACGCACGATACCCAAGCCGTGCGCCTCCACGAAGTATCGGAACAGTGCCAGCAGAAAACCGCTGACATCTGCATGCTCATCAGATACCGGACTCATGATACGCACCTCTCCATCTATCCATTCCGCACAGGTATCTTCATCCAGCCACTGCAGGAATTGCTCAAAGGTCATCTTACCCTCGGGCAGTGAACCCTGCGCTGCAATTTGTGCCTTCTGAGGCATCCTCTTCACCCCCTAAGCGCGTGCGTCTATGCGGCACCTATCTCAACCCCAGTTCGTGAAACACACTCAACAAACCGGGCAGCGGTTTTTGCCAGAACCATTCGGGTTTGACCCACAGCCCCTCCAACACCCGACTGTGTATCACCCCCTGTGCGTCTGCCGTTATCGGCTCATAGAATCCGTCCTCACCCAGCGCGTAAAACTCGGCACGCCGGCGTTCGGGGTCTATCAGCCAGTATTCTCGCACCCCCGCCTTCTCATAGTTCTCGAACTTCTCGCCCCGGTCGCGGGCGCGGCTCTCAGGACTGATGACTTCCACCACCAGGTCGGGTGCGCCATCGAAGTAGGTAGGGCGGAACAGATTCTGGCGGGAGGCTACCACGAAGAAGATGTCCGGGGAGTAGGCGGGCAGGTCCGCGCCTAAACGCACCAGAAACGGCTCCGAACGCACGATACCCAAGCCGTGCGCCTCCACGAAGTATCGGAACAGTGCCAGCAGAAAACCGCTGACATCTGCATGCTCATCAGATACCGGACTCATGATACGCACCTCTCCATCTATCCATTCCGCACAGGTATCTTCATCCAGCCACTGCAGGAATTGCTCAAAGGTTATTTTGCCTTCGGGCAGGGGGCGGCTGGGTGGTCGGAATAGGGCTTGAGACATCTCCCTCACCTCCCGTCAGGCATGTCGCCGACGAAACTCTTCCATGAACCCTACCAGCGTACGCACGCCCTCGATGGGCATGGCGTTGTAGATGCTGGCGCGGATACCACCCACCGAACGATGTCCTTTCAGCTCATGCAAACCTGCCTCCTTCGCCTCTTTCACGAATTGCGCCTCCAGCTCCTCCGTTGGCAGGCGCCAGGTGACGTTCATCAGCGAACGGCTATCGGGCTGAGCGTGCCCGCGATAGAAGCCTTCACTGCGGTCAATGGCGTCGTACAGCATCTGCGCCTTTTGCTGGTTAATGGCGTGCATCTGCTCCAGACCGCCGATGTTTTCCAGAAGCCAGCGCGTCACCAGCATTACCACATATATCGCGAACACCGGCGGGGTGTTGTACAGGGAACGGTTCTGCGCGTGCACCCGGTAGTCCAGCATGGTGGGCAGTCCATCGGGAACCCGCTCCAGCAGATCATTGCGAATAATGACGATGGTCACCCCTGCCGGTCCCACGTTTTTCTGCGCTCCTGCGTAGATCAGTCCGTAGCGTTTCACGTCAATCGGGCGCGAGAGGAAATCGGAAGAGGCATCGCACACCAGCGGCACGTCGCCCGTCTCCGGCTCCGCGGGAAACTGGATGCCCTGTATCGTCTCGTTGGAGGTGAAGTGCACGTACGCGGCGTCGGGGTTGACCTCATACTCGCCTGGCCTGGGCACGCGGCTGTAAGAATCATCTTTGCCGTCCCATATCACGCGCACACTGCCTTCACGCTGAGCCTCCGCCAGCGCCCGCTTTGCCCAGGAGCCGGTCACAATATAGTCTGCGGAGCGACCCGACCCGCGCAGGAAGGTCATAGGAACCTGAGAGAACTGCAGGCTCGCACCACCCTGCAGAAAAAGCACGTGATACTCTTCCGGCAGGTTCAGCAGATGGCGGATGTTCGCCTCCGCCTGCGCGATAATCTGTTCGAAGGTTTTGGAGCGATGGCTGATCTCCAGAATAGAGGCTCCTGCACCGGGTAAAGCAAGCAGATTCTGCTGAACCTCCTCCAGCACTGGAAGCGGTAGTGTCGCCGGACCCGGCGAGAAATTGAACACCCGTTGGTTCATCATAAAATACCTCGCTTCAGATAATCAACATAATGGTACCAAATTCGCGAGGTGGTTTGCACGCTTAATCCACCCACAGCTTCGAATCGTGCCGAACTGTCACGGTGCGCACCCTGCCGTCCGCAAAGCGGCACCGGATGCTGGCGGTGTATCCGTCGCCCACGGTTCGCAATACAGGCGGTTCGCACCCCTCTGGCAGAGAAGGTTGCCAGCCCAGCTCCTGCAGACTGCCTGCCCGGCGGTTATATTTCTGGCGGAAAGCCTGCTGAGCATAGTAAAGGCGCATGAGCTCCATCCGAACGGGGTAGGTGACATCCGGGTGAAATCGAGCCTTGCCCGGTTGTGCCGTGCTGAACTGGACGTACCCCCACGTCTCCGGGCGGTGCATGTCTATCACCCCCTGCGGTGACCATACCCAGTTATCCTCCGGCGTGTTAGGCACTTTCTCGTACTTTCCGTTAACCACCCGTACCAGCCACTCCACCCGTGAGAAGTTGACGCGCCATTGGTCGCCGTCACGCGGAGGCGTGGGACAGCCAGCGTACTCCGCCAGCACCACCCACGGAATGGCTATTTCCACACTCCAGCCTCGGTCGATGTCGCGAGGGTCGTTCAGTGTGCCGTCGATATGCACCGCCGTTTTCAGCCCGGGGATGTCCCATTCGATCAGGGCGGTTCCGCCGTCCTTGTAGGGTTTCTCCAGGCGCAGGTCAAAAACCGTGTTCAGCGCGTTGATTTCCAGTTCGTAGTAGTTGTGATTATCACCATCGGGGTCGATGAACACCTCGAAATCGTTGTCGTGGTAGATGATGGAGTCGCGTTTGGTGAGCGTTGCCCACACATGCGGTTCCTCCAGCTCCGCGCCGATGTAGAAGTAGCGATCATCCCACAGCATCTTTGCCCGCGTGCGGAAGCGGGGACGGGGCTTTTTGTCGCCCTCAATGTCTACGAACTCCTCTGTCCATTCGGCATCCTGCCAGGCGGGATCATCCAGCCTGCCGTCTATCCTCAGCGGCTTCCGCGCCCGGTAGCAGATGTAATGACGGGGATGTTCAGGTAGAAGCATAGTTTTCCTCCTCTCGTTGTGAGAGGTCCCCTGGGTGTCCAGGCAGAATACATTGGGGAGGCGTCAGCTCCGGTTTTAGACACATTATTGGTGGGAACTTTCTGCCTGGTCCAGCCCTTGTGCGTGTTCTATCAAGTATGAGGTCTCTTCCAGGATGTGACGTTAAGTACTCAAGAACTGAGTGCGACATATTCGACCTCTTGCAAGATGTGTGGACCGATGTAAGGACTGAGAGCCTCAGGCGTAACCAATTCAACACGTCGCCCGAATAACTCCTGTAAAAAGAAGGCGAGCTGCACAAAATTGTCAAAGCTCTTATAACCGGGTTCAAACTCCACCAAGATATCAATGTCACTGTCGCTATCGGTTTCTCCACGCACGAACGAGCCGAAAAGCCCCAATCTAATAACCCCCCAGCTTCGAATCTGGTGTTGATGCCTGCGAATGAGGGAAAGAATATGCTCCTTTGTTTGCACAGCCATTTCAATGACCTCGTTAAATAGTGAATAGCTCTTTTTGTCTCTGGATATGATCTTTGCGTCACCTTCTGACTGACACCACGAAGAGAGATCTACACCACCATAGTTTATAGCACAACGGCATACGGAGTGCAAAGGTGCGGTGAACAGGAGTAAGTTTTTGGCTTTCCGCAGGATGGTCTGGTAGAATGATAGAAACTTTACCTGAAAATACCCACAGAGCAATAGGTTTGTGCGAACTGTTGCCAGCGAGAGGAGGGTAGAGGAAGCGGATGGAAGGCTTTTTTGCCGCGCTGGTCAATCAGATATTCTAGCTGTTTCTCATCTACTCGTTCATTGCGCCGCTGGTGCGCCAGCGAATGCTGGAGGCGGCGCGTCTGCAGGCGATCACCGCTTTCGAGAAAAAGCGGGGCACGCGCGTCATCGCCATGATACACCGGCAGGAGGCGCTCGCGCTGTTCGGCATTCCGCTGTTCCGGTACATCAACATCGAAGACTCGGAAGAACTGCTGCGTGCTATCCGAATGACCCATCCAGACATGCCCATTGACCTCATCCTGCACACGCCGGGCGGACTGGTGCTGGCGAGCGAGCAGATTGCCTGCGCCCTGTGCAATCATCCCGCGAAGGTGACCGTGTTCGTGCCGCACTACGCGATGTCGGGCGGTACGCTGATAGCCCTTGCCGCCGACGAGATTGTGATGGACCCCCATGCGGTGCTGGGACCTGTTGACCCCCAGCTGGGTGACCTGCCCGCCGCATCTGTTTTGCGTGCAGTGGAGATTAAACGCCCCGAGCGCGTGGAGGACCGGATGCTCATCCTGGCGGATGTCGCTCGAACAGCTATCTGGCAGGTGCGCCGCTTGTTGGAAGAAATCCTCTCTGCCAAGATGGAACGGCAGAAGGCGCAGGAGCTCGCACGGCTGTTGAGCGAAGGAGTTTGGACACATGACTATCCCATCTGCGCCGAGGAGGCAAAATCGCTGGGATTGCCTGTCAGTACCGACTTCCCGGAAGAGATCCATCGTCTGATGGCAATGTACCCCCAGCCGGTGCAGCGTCGAGCCAGTGTGGACTATGTTCCCATTCCCTACGGACCCGATACCCGACCGCAACCGGCCCCACGCCGCCGAGCGCGCGGAGCACGCAAGGTATAATCTGGCTCTTGACGTTGCAGGGTAACCCAGCGGGTGGGACGAATCCCCTTTTAACCGAACAGGTGAGGAGAGGCTACCGATGGCAACGCATACAACCGAGAAGCTGGCTTTAGAGGGGGGAGCCCCGGTGCGGAGCCGACCCTGGCCCCAGTGGCCCGTTTTCGACGAAAGAGAAGAGCAGGCGATACTGGAGGTGGTGCGCAGCGGCAAATGGTGGTCAGTGGAAGGCACGAAGGTGCGCGAGTTCGAACAGGCGTTCGCCCGCTTTCAGGATGCCCAGTTTGCCGTGTGTGTGACCAACGGCACCGCTGCGCTGGAGGTTGCCCTTCGCGCGGCGCACATCGGCTGTGGCGATGAGGTGATAGTGCCCCCGTATACCTTCATTGCCACCGCTACTGCGGTGCTCTCCGTGGGAGCAACGCCGGTGTTCGTGGACGTGGAAGAGGAGAGCCTGAACATCGACCCCGCGAAGATCGAGGAGGCTATCACTCCGCGCACTCGCGCCATCATCCCGGTGCACATCGCAGGCTGTCCAGCCGATATGGACGGCGTGCTGGAGGTTGCCCGCAAGCATAACCTGCTGGTGATTGAAGACGCTGCGCAGGCACACGCCGCCGAATGGAAAGGCACCAAAGTGGGCGCGATTGGCGACATGGGCTGTTTCAGCTTTCAGGCAAGCAAGAACCTGAACGCCGGCGAAGGGGGCGCGGTGATTACTAACGACCCGCACTGGGCAGACCAGGTGTGGTCGGTACACAATGTGGGCAGAGTGCGCGGAGGACGCTGGTATGAACACCACGTGTTGGGAAGCAACTTCCGTATGACCGAGTTTCAGGCGGCGATACTGCTGTGCCAGCTGCAGCGCCTGCCCGAGCAGACCGAACGCCGGACTCGGAACGCCCAGAAGCTGACCGCGATGCTCAGCCAGATTCCTGGCATTCGCCCGCCGCGCCCCGACCCGCGCGTCACACGCCATGCCTATCACCTGTATATTTTCCGGTATAACAAGGAGACGTTCGGTGGGCGACCGCGGGAGGAGTTCCTGAAGGCACTGAACGCGGAGGGCATCCCCTGCAGTGCGGGATATGTGCCACTATATAAGGAGCATGTCTTCCTGAAGCGTCCCGAATCTCACGACCTGTGCCAGCGCAGTGCTCTGAAGGACTACACGAAGGTGCGCTGCCCGGTGTGCGAACGCGCCTGCAACGAAGAGGCGGTGTGGCTATACCAGAACATGCTTCTCGGGGACGAGCAGGATATGGCGGACATCGCCACGGCAATCGCCAAGATTCAACGCGCCTTCACCCGATAGGAGTGTTCCGTAGCACTAAGAGACGACGCCCAAACTGCCGATAATCTACCTCGGAACCGTTCTGACGGGAGGAGAACGCGATGAAACACTGGCGACCATGCGGGGCGGTGTCGGCAGTAGTGCTCGCGCTGTTTTGGGCTGGCTGTGGTGGGGGCATATTCCGCAGTTCCAAGACCATCAACGACCCATTGGCGCTGAATGGGCGGTCAGCGACGATTGACGTGGTTCACACGGGCGACGCTTTAACTCGTCAATTCAAGGTAGACCCTCCGGCTAATCCAACGGACCCCGCACAGGCGCTGCTGGCGTACTCATTCGGCAATATGGTCAGCAGTGGTTCGCCGTTGCAACCTTACGAGGGGATGGAGAGCCTGGACCTCAGCCAGAAGGTGCGTATCCGCTTCCAGTTCACTCCGAATACGGGAATGCCAAATGACCTTATCTTGCGCAATGTTAATCTGCAAATCGTATTGAGGCTCAAGGACACTGCTTCACAGGGAGGTTCTCGCTCATTTACCCCCATACAACTTTCCTACTTGGGCACGCTTGTGCTGAAAAGGCAGATAGATGGCACCTATTTACCTGATAGCGAACTATCCTTCACTATCCCTATGGACAAGCAGGATGGCTGGAGCCTGCTCAATATACTTGCTTCCGGTAGCGAAAACACGCTCCTCGTCGCTCTTTCCCTGAACGCCGAAACCAGCTCCACCAATGTACCATCTGGAGCTGCTGTGAGGCTGACGGTAGAGTTTGCGGAAGGTAGCGCGCGCGT
>CAZOGB010000088.1:0-1397 GCA_964579145.1 uncultured bacterium
CCTACTACAAGGACTGTCCCCCTGCTTGCGGGGGGACCACAGGGGGGCTGACACAACACCTGAAAAGCCCCTCCTAGCCTCCCCGCAGGCGGGGAGGAATCTGCACGGCTCGGCGGGAGCCTCGCCCTCCAAAGGCTGTTGTAGGAGCAACCCTTGTGGTTGCCCACCGTCATCCGTCGTGCAAAGGCTGGACATGAGTATCACGCAGCCAGCGGTAAAGCGGTCTGTTCGGAGGGGGATTGCTCCGTGCGTTTGCGCACGGCGGTGATGAAGGCATCGGCGATGACGGGGGCGAACTGCCTGCCGCGCTGTCGTTCTATCTCCCTCAACGCGGTTTCCCAGTCCAGCCCCTTGCGATAGGGGCGGTCGGTCGTCATTGCGCTGAAGGCGTCGGCAACCGCCAGAACCCGCGCCAGCAAGGGAATCTCCTCGCCAGCCAGCCCGTCGGGATAGCCTGTTCCGTCCCATCGCTCGTGGTGGGCGCGCACGATGGGGGCAAGCCGCTCCATGTTGGGTAGGGCAGACAGCATCGCCGCGCCCAGCGCCGCGTGTTGCTTCACTATCTCGTATTCGGATGGGCTGAGCACATCGGGCTTCGACAGCACTTCATCGGGAATGCCAATCTTGCCCACGTCATGCACCAGTCCAGCCAGCCGCAGGGTGTGCTTCTGTTCCTCCGAAAAGTCCAGCTCCTCGGCAATCCACAGGGCATACTCGGTGACCTCTTCCGAATGCCTGCGTGTGTAGCCGTCCTTGTTGTCGATGGCGACAATCATCGCATCCAGCGTGGAGAAATCCCCGTTTTCCTGGATGCGATAGCGTGCGTGCCAGCTGGAGTGTGTATCGGCAATGCCGGTGTCGCCGTGTTGGGCGATGGAAAGGGCATCTTCTGCACTGGACAGCAACCCCTGTATATCTGTGGCGTCCTCTGGATAGCAGGCGATGCCGATACTGACCGTCACCGCGATGGTCTGTCCGTTGCCCGCGTGCGCCAGCGCTGTCTGGCGAATGCTCTCTCGCAGGCGGTGTGCCAGCCTGGTTGCCTCGTCTCGTGCAGTGTGGGGGAGGATAATCAGGAACTCGTCGGCGTCGTAACGACCGGCTATCATCTCGGAAGCCAGCATCCGGGCGATAATCTGCCCGATCCGTTTCAGCAGTTCGTTGCCTGCCTGTGCGCCGTGGGTGGTGTTGAACAGCGCGAAACGGTCCACGTCCACCCGCATGACCGATAGCACATCCTGTTGCCGGGCAGCGAGGCGGACAGCCTCTTCCAAGCGCAGGTATATGCCGTGGTGACTCAGCAGCCCTGTAACCGCATCATAGGTTTGATAGAAGTGTTCAACCTCGCGAAGGCTTGTCTGCAGATAGCGATTGCGCCACCACAGCACCCATGCCCA
>CAZOGB010000088.1:1497-12915 GCA_964579145.1 uncultured bacterium
TATCTGACCGTTCATGATGTCATCTGGATGAACACCGCTGTCACCGGTTCTCCACAGCGGTATCATTTTGACCGTTTAGAAAACGCGGTGTACAGCCAGTATTCTTATGGGCAGAGTCAGGACGTGCTGGCTCAGGCGGCGCGGATGTTTCGCCGCCTTCTGCGGGATAAACCGTTTGAGCAGGGTAGTGAGCTCACCGCACTGGTCGCAACGATGGTCTTCCTGCGCCTGAACGGCTACACCCTGCAGGTCAGCGCGGATGAGGTGGATACGGTTCTTGCTCAGGTGGCACAGGGGCGGATGCGAGCCAGCGAGTTTATTCAGCAAAGAGCCCAGCCCGTGCCTCCCGCCGAGGACAGCCTGCGCCATGTGGCGGCTCAGGTATTCCAGCAACTGCACCTGCCCATGAAAGCCGCGCTGGCAGGTGTGCACTGATGCGCCACAGGAGGCGATAGATGCAGATCAAACAGGTGCAGATTAACCTCAACGCACCCATCGGTCAGCTCGGCGAGGTGCGCAAGAGCCATGTGCTTCAGGCGCTTGGTGTGCCGTTTGCCCTTCAGCCAGCACCCATTCCGGGCTTTGTGGCTTACGTGGACCCCCTGCACCGACGCAGTGTGATGCTGGCGGAACACCAGATTATTTTCATTCACGAAGGCGATAACATCTCGCCCGATTTGCGCGATGCAGAGCGGATTCTGGTGCGCACCCGAGATGCGCTGTTGCTGGATGACCGGTTCGTGGCGGGCATTCAGTGGATCGGGCATCACGAGGCGGACGGCGCGGCGACCGAGCTGTCGGTAGAGCGGTTTCTGCGCCTGAGCGCGCCCGAGGTTCGCGCTCTGTTCGAACAGAGCCTGCGCGGTGTCGGCTTGCGGTTTACCTACGAATCGCCGCCTTTTACCTGCGACCTGCGTATCGAGCCGTTCTACGCGGATACCGCTTTCTTTTTCATCCAGTTCAATGCGGCGCATCCACAGTCGCTCTCGCTGGAGACCATCCTGATGCGCGCCACCGAGTTCGGAGAATATGTGCGCGACGAGGCAACAGAGGTACTGAACGCCCTTCTACAGGCATGAGAAAACCGGCACGCTTGGTGCTTCTGAAACCGATTCTGGAGACGCTGATACCGCTATTGCTTGGTATCATGGCAGTGCAGGTGAAGGGCATCCTGCATCAGATGGGAGGCTCCAGCGCGTCCACGCTCCTGCTTGCTTTCGTGGTCATCGGCATGTTAATCCCACAACTGCGTCGCTATGTGCTGGTGTTGATATGCTTTGGCGTGTGCGTGTTTGCCCTGAACCGAATGTGGGAAGGGATTCGGGTGGTGGACTGGAGCGAGGCGGTGTGGACCGACTATGCTTTCGTCGGCATGTGGTTTGGTATTGCCTTTTCCAGCGGACTGGCAGGGATAGGTGAGGTGTGGTTCGGAAGTCCGCGCTGGTCTCAGCAGAGCTATCTGGTGGCGGTCGCCCTGTATTTTATCGGACATGGCGGTTCAGAGTGGCTTCAGGGGAAGCGAATGTTCGCGGTGTTTCTTTTGATAGTAGGACTGGTAGCACTGGGTGGCGCATGGTGGGTAGGCATCAGCAGGACGCCGTCCACCCAGCCGACATCCCGTCCCGGTCGTCGCCGCGTGCGCTGGATCCACGACACCACCCCTACCGACAAGCCTCGCACCCAGAATCACTGAGCGCGCTTCCAGAGCAGATGCTGTTTGAGCAGAGCGAACAGCACGCCGGTATGCACCACCTTGGTGCCCGGATAGCGTTCCTCCACCGCGCGCTTCAGCTCCATGAGATGGGAGGGCGTCCACAGGATAGTTCGGAACAGCAAAAACTGCGGCTTCTCGCCCGTCAGGCGGCTTCCGACCACGTTCAGAGCCTGCGGCATCTGCAGTCCGCCAACACCGGGCAGGTCATCGCGCATTCGCAGGCAGGGCATTTCGCGATGCAGTCCCTGGTCGGCGATTTTGATGGCGGCGATGCCGTCGGGTGAGAAGCGCGAGTAGGCATCCAGTCCCTTCTCGTCCAGTCCGGGCGCATTGCCGTCGATGATGAAGCCGGTGATACGGATATCCCACTTGCTGTATTCGCGCTGGCAGTGTTCTTCCCAGGCTTTCCAGCCGTCTGGCAGGCCGCTGTGGGGGCGTGGAGGGCTGAGGTAGCCGGGGTTCAGGTAGCCCGCGCCGTTATCGCCGGCGATGAAGTAATCGTTGGGTGTGGCGTTGTGCCGCACGAAATGCATTCCCACCGGGAAGCGATGCGCCAGATTCGGGTTGAACGCCCATGCCAGCGGTATCTTGCCGTGCAGAGGGTCGCCCCACAGGCGCGGCACGATGCGATAGAACCATGCGGTGGAATCGTAATCGCCCACGTAGAACGCCGCGAAACTGTAGGGAGCCACTCTGCCATCGGCAAGCACGTAGCCCTCCCGCTTCAGGTCATCTAAGGCGGGATGCTTTTGCAGGTATCGCTTCTCCAGCGGGTAGTGCATGAAGAAGGAGGCGTTTGCCATCGCGCCCAGGGCAGGCGCATCGGCGTCCAGATAGGCGTTAAAGCAGGAGGCAATCTCCACGAATCGCCATTCCGACTCCACCGCGCCGTGAGGCTCGCCTACCGCTTCCGTGTACTTGAAGTCCCACGGTACAAACCCGCCGATATGGGTCATCCCACCGCCGGTCAAATCATAGGACGCCGACAGTATCGCTCTCAGGGTGCGCACGTCCGTACCCTGAGGCTGTTCGGGGTCGTCTATTGGCTTGCCGTCATCCCACGGCGACAGGTCGAAGAAGAACCCTTTTCGGGCGATGAAGTAGTCGTGGTTGCACAGCATGGTGCGCTCGATGGGCAGTTTCACCCGCCCGGTCAGCCAGCTGGCATCGCTGTAGTAGCCCAGCAAGCCCGGATTACATTTGCCCCGGCGCAGGTAGGTTCCCACCGCCCACATCAGCGCGTCGCACTTGGCGCTGCCCGTGCTGGGCAGAGCAAGCGGTCCCATGCTACCCTTGCCGGTAAACAGCGGTTCACCGCCTTGCTTAATCAGCGAAACGCGAACCGGCAGAGCCTCTTTGCCTCTCGTCAGACGGCTGTACAGCGAATCGGGGTCGGGGTCATAACGCACGGGGAGCAGATTATCCACGCCGGCGGCGGTAGAGGCAACCAGAGCGGTGGCAGGCACGCGCTCATCCCACACGACCAGCCCCCTGAACGAGCGGCGAAACCGACGCACCAGTTCCAGCAGGTCATTCACCTTTTCCATCTGGGCACGATGGAGCCATTCGCCCGGCTGACGCAGGTGTTCCAGCCAGTAGCGGTCGGTGGCGCCTTTGGCGTCTTCCCCCACAAACAGCAGGTAGAGTCGGGGTGCGCTTCTGTTCACAATGCCCTGCAGGGCAGTGACCAGATGCAGTTCATCCCAGGCTCGTCTGCGTGCCACGGGGTCGGAAACGTCGATGCGATGAAGATGCGTCAGGTCGTAAAGGAGAACGGTTCCTGTAACCGTGTTCATTTGGGTCGCTTTCTCTCCCGGGAGGAGGGGATATGCAGTCGGTTGCGATACTTCACCACCGTTCGTCTGGAGGCTTTAATCCCCCACCGGTCATAGAGAATCTGCGCGATTTCGTCATCGCTGTAAGGGTTATGCCCATCTTCGGAGTGAACCACCTGCTGAATCGCCTGCTGAATGCTCAGCGAAGGAGTAAAGAAGTTGGAAAATGGTATCAGGTCGCCGTTAGGCAGGAGCACCCACTTGTTGGAGATGGCTCGGCTGACGACCGACTCATGCATCTCCAGCTCCTTTGCGATTTCAGTGCGGGTGAGCGGTTTCAGGTAGGTATGTGAACCTGTCTCGATGAATGCGAACTGGCGGCTGACCACAGCCATAGCGATGCGGCGCAGGGTGCGATAGCGTGTCTCGAGGTTGTACAGGAATCGTTCCGCTCGTTCCACGTACTCGTACACCTGTCGCACCGTTTCTGGTGGGTACTCGGAAGGTTTCTTCTTGACATCTTCATAGAGTTTGCGCCATTCCGGGCTGAGGATGAGAAGCCATCCCGGGCGAACCACGTCCACCTCGAACCCTTCGGGGTTGCGTCGGATAATCACGTCTGGCTTGATGATGTCGCGGGAGGGCTGTGAGATGGACTGCCATGGCGCTCGAAAACGGTAGGCGGGATACGGGTGCAGGGCTTCTTTGATGTATTTTATCGCCTGCTGAACTTCGGTGGGGGTGCTCTGCAGTTCGCGAGCCATCCGTCGAAGAGGAGGATTTAACAAGCGGTCAAAGTATCGTTGCACAATCTGTTCCGCCAGAGGATTGCCCTGTCCCTGCTCGCGCAGGTCGCGCAGTTGCAGAAGCATGCACTCCTGAACCGAGCGCGCGCCGATACCCGACGGGTCCAGCGACTGCAGAACCTCCAGCACCTCGAGTATCTCTTCGGGCGAGGCTCCTGTCTCCAGAGACGCCCGGTCGATGTCGAAGTTGGGGAGCAATCCGTGTTCGTCCAGATTATCCAGGATGTACTCTGCGATGAAGTGCAGGCACGCTGGCAGCTGCGCCCGAAGCTCACGGTTGAGGTATTCACGCAGGGTCATGCTCTGGTCGACGGCGTTGCCAATGGGGTCGCTTTCCGTATCTGAATCGACGAAATCCCCATCAAAAACGCGCGTGATACCTCCCCTGCCGGCAGGGAACTTCGGGAGGGCGCTGTCCTCTTCCCCGGTCTCTATCCGCTCCAGAGCCGGATTCTCGGCGACTTCCTGTTCGATCTCGGTCTCCAGCTCCAGCGTGTTACACTGCAACAAACGGGCTGCCAGAATAATCTTTTGGTCGACACGAACTTCTAACGTCTGGTGCTGTTTGGGTGCGAGCAAACTCACCACCAGCCTTTCGTCCTGAACAGGTTTGACGTACCATTGCCGTCCCGGGCACCGGGTTCAGATGGTGTTGTAAGCAGTCTCTATCATACTCCTTCCAGGAGGCGATGTCAACTCCACTGGTACTTTCCACAGATCAGGCGTGTTCCGGCAGTGGATGTTGCGCTCGCGCTCCGTAGCGACGTGCCAGCGTGCGAAGCCATGGCGGGGTGATCAGAGTGGTAACCATCACCAGCACCAGCACGGCAGTGTACACGGTGACGTCGAACACCTTTTGCTGGAGACCGATAGTGGCGAATATCAAACCCACCTCCCCACGAGGAATCATCCCAACGCCGACCAGCCAGAGGCGCAAGCGAGTACGCCATAGCGCCAGCCCGGATGCCATCTTGCCGGTAATCGCTACCACAATCAACAGCGCCGCCAGACCAACGACATCTCTGCCGGCAGGGGTGGTAATATCAATAGCCCGCAGGTTCATCTGAGCGCCCATGACCACAAAGAAGGGCGGCACCAGCATATCGGCTATGGCGCTGGCGCGTTCGGTGATACGGATGCGATGTTCGGTCCGGGCGAGCACCAGCCCCGCCGAGAACGCGCCTACAATCGGCGCCAGTCCCACTACCTGTGCCAGCGCAGCGAGCAGAAAACAGAACACCAGCGCAGCGGTCACCAGCGCAGCACGAGCACGCATTTGCTCGGCGATCCTCAGCAGGATATGCGAAGCCTTTAAGCCCACGGTCAATGCTCCCACCAGGAACACCAGCGCCAGCACCAGCACTTTGACCACCTGCCACACAGTTAGCGACTCGCCTTGCACCAACCCGCTGACAACCGCCAGTATCAGCAGCCCTATCACATCATCGGCGACCGCCGCTCCCAGGATAATCTGCGACTCGCTCCAGCGCAGAATGCCGATGTCCTTCAGCACTCGTGCAGTAATGCCCACGCTGGTAGCGGTGAGCGTCGCGCCGATGAAAATGGCGGGCATCACCGGCAAGCCAAGCAGGAGGCTCACCGCGAAGCCCAGCACCGCCGGTGTGACCACGCCGATAATCGCCACCCAGAGCGATCGCCAGCCTACACGAAACAGCTCGGTAATGTCCGACTCCAGCCCGATTTCGAACAGCAGAAGCACCGCACCCAGCTCTGCCAGGGTGTGCAGGATTTCGTTATGCGGGTCCACAATCCGCAGTAGGCTGTCGCCGAGTATCAGTCCTGCCAGCAGCTCACCCAGCACCGCCGGCTGTGATACGCGCTCGCTGAGCTCTGAAAGCAGTTTCGCTGCCGCCAGGATGATGGTCAGCATCAGCAGGATGTGCATAAACTCCATCGCTGTCTCTCAACCGCCTCCGCATAGCAGATCGGTATACAGCTGCACCAGCACCTTTCGGCTATGCTCCCATGCCAGGTGCTCGCGCACGCGCTGTAGCCCGTACTCGCCCATCTGTCGGCGACGTTCGGGGTCGTCAATCAGTTCAACGATGCGCTGAGCGAACTCGCGCTCGTCATTCGGGGTAGCGTACACCGCCGCTTCGCCCGCCGAGTAGCGCGATTCCTTCAGGTCAAAGCTCACTATCGGAAGCCCCATCGCCATGTATTCTACCACCTTGTTCATGGTGGACACATCATTGAGTGGGTTCTTGGGATCTGGCGCCAGCGCGATGTCGGCGGTGGAAAGCACTCTTTGCAGGTCTTCGTCAGGAATGCGCCCGGTGAAGGTTATCCAATCCGCCACCCCCTTTTCTTGTGCCATCTTTTCCAGGTCGCTCCTGACGTCGCCATCACCCACCAGCACAAACTGAATATCCTCCCTGCCAACAGTGCGCACCACGTGCTCGGCGGCGCGAATCAGATAGTCCACCCCGTCCTGCGGTCCCATTACCCCCAGGTAGACCGCCAGATACCGCCTGCCGCGTTTGAGCGATTCATCGGGCGGCACGCGGTGGAAGCGGTTCAGGTCGGGACCGCTGCGCACCACCACCACGCGCTCCGGCGCTACCCCTCCCCGCTGGATGGCTACCTGTCGGTACGACTCGTTGGTGGAAATCACCCTGTCGGCGGTGCGGAATTGCTGTTTCTCCAGCCACAACAGGATTTTGTGTATCCACCCTCGCTTCCCAAAGCGCGATTCGTACAGCTCCGGGTTCAGGTCGTGATGGTCAAACACGTATTTTTTGCCGAAGAGCTTCCAGAATCGCCCCAGAAGCCAGTAGGTATCGGGCGGGTTGCAGGCATGGATCACGTCAAAGCCCTCGCGTCGCCATACCACCAGGCTCAGCCAGAAGGTCATCACCCAGCAGTAGGTGAACTCCCACAGGAAGCTGATAACCCCGCGGGTGGGCGGGTACATTTTATACCTGTATACATGCACGCCATCTATGACGGCGTGAGGAACATCGCCAGGCTTGCGCGGCGAGATAACCGATACGTGAAAACCCGCCTGTACCAGCGAGGTGGCTTCCATCCACACGCGCCGGTCGAAGGGCACGGGCAGATTCTCCACCACAATCAATATCTTCTTACCAGTACAGCCCAATATACCGTCCTCGTATCGCCTCGGGAGCAAGAGTGCGTGCCAGGTCAATCACTGTGTGGTCTTCGCGAAAACAGGGCGCGTACTGTTCAATCTGCTCATTCCGATTAGCCAGCACGACCACTTCGCTGTGCTCGATTAACTGCTGGAGGTTATCGCACATCAGCGCGTGGATGTGTGGGATTTCCTTCTCGATATAGGCTTTGTTGCTCCCGTAAATCGCCGCCAAGGAGACGTTCGGGTCGTAGATACGCAGGGAATATCCCTTACCGATGAGATATTCGCACAGGGCAACCACCGGGCTTTCGCGCAGGTCGTCGGTACCTGCCTTGAATGCCAGCCCTACCACGCCCACTCGCTTCCTGCCCATTTGTACAATCAGTTCGGCGGTACGCTCGATCTGCAGGCGGTTGCTGACGAGGATGGATTCCAGCGTGGGCAGATGCAGGTCATGCTGATGCGCCCGGTACACCAGCGCACGCAGGTCCTTCGGCAGGCACGAACCACCGAAGGCAAAACCGGGCGTCAGATACGCCGGCGAGATGTTCAGTTTGGTGTCCATCGTCAGCAGGCGCATCACCACGTGGCTATCCACACCCTCCTGCTTGCACCATGCCCCGATTTCGTTCGCGAAGGTGATTTTCAGCGCGTGGAAGGCGTTGTTTGCATACTTGACCATCTCGGCGGTGCGCAGGTCGGTCTTCACGCACTCAGCAGAGAGGTTCGCATACAGCTGCGCCACCCGGTCAGCGGCTTCACTGCTTCTGGCACCGATAACAGTCAGCGGAGGGTGGTAGAAGTCATGGATGGCGGTTCCTTCGCGCAAAAACTCAGGGTTCATACATACGTGGAAGCCTTCACCGTGTTTTTTGCCGGAGGCGGATTCCAGCGCAGGGATAACGAGGTCCTCGCACGTGCCGGGCAGGACGGTGCTGCGCACCACGACCGTGTAAGGCTCCTCATACTCAGCGAGAGCCTCCCCAATCTGGCGACAGACACGCTCTACGAATCCCAGGTACAGGCTACCGTTACGCTGGCTGGGTGTGCCCACGCAGATCAGAGCCATTTCGCTTTGCGCTACCGCTTCATCGGCGCAGGTGGTGGCGGTCAGTCGCCCCGCTTCACGCCCTTTGCGGATGAGCTGTTCCAAATCCCTCTCCACAATGGGCGATCGCCCCTCCATAATGCACTGCACCTTGTAGGCGTCGGTGTCCACGCCGATCACACGATGTCCTTCCGCCGCGAAGCAGGCAGCGGTCACCGCTCCCACATATCCAAGACCGAAAATCGCAATATCCATAGCCTATTCAATCACCTCATAAAGGGTGGACGACGGTGTTTCTGTCCACGTCGCCACGATAGTTTTCGCCTCCACGGTTGCCTCCGGCAAATCCCACACGCATCGGCTATCCACTGTGCCAATCAGCCAGAACCGCCCATTATACTCTATCTGTAAAGTCCATCCGTCCGTTCGGTCTTCCCAAAGGATTAATCTGGGGTCGTGCGGACCCTGCCCGATTAATGTAGCCAACCTACCGTCTGGATCCGCCCGCTGAAGGGACAGGTGGCGTGTGGGTTCCTTCCTGCCGAAGGCGGGCGAAATCCAGCCGCCGCTGTGCGCATCTGCACCGTACACCTGCTGAACATCCACGGGTGTAACAGTCAATATCCACGCCCCGTTGGTGTCCGACGCTTGCATTCTATCACCTGGCATCCGCAGGGCGCAAGTCTGTGATAATAACCAGTTTTGTACCACGCGATGCCCATGGCTTCGCTCTACTTCGTCTACGACCAGCCAGATATCCGGTTTCAGCCACAGGAACCACCGGATATGCTCTCCGCATCCGATGCGTCGGTAACCGTCGTGCGAGGCACAGAGCAGGTCGCACAGATCAGAGGTGTGCCACTGTCTGATCTTCACCCTGGCTCTGGCTCCCCAGAGAAACGCTCCCAGCATCTCGCTCTGGTCGGTATCGTCTACGCACACCGTATTATGGTAACGGGTGCTGCGGAAGGCATCACGCCAGACGGGCTCATCATGGTAACAATAAGTACCCGCGTCCACGAGAATCGGTTGACCATCTATGCTGAGGGTAACGGCGACGGCGTCTGCATGTGCATGAGCGGCGATGCTTCCCCATCCCAGCTCCCCGCAGTCTACCACCGCTACCCGTTTGCCTTGCTCGTCGCGCATCACTGCGTAGCCGCCCTGCGCAAACAGCCGACTGTGAAGCGGCGGGTTCTTAACCCGACTCTGCCCCCCAGCATCTACAGGCTGGCAGGACAGCCAAGCCCCTTTAAGAGTAGAAGGCGCGGAGTGCTCATAGAGGGCATAGACAGCGTCCACAATGTCCGCCTCTAGGTGCGAACAGCGCGGGCAGAAGGGCAGGACCTCGGCATCATCGCTGTCGCCGATATGTGGGATGTTTCCGTTGCAGTCAGCCAGAGTTTGCAGAAAGCGTGCAGATGCCAGCAGTCTCTGTGCGAACGGCTCGTGGAAGGGCTCGTCCAGATGTCGCGCCAGACTGTCGGCGTGCAGAGCCATCTCCATGACGAACACCTGGTAATGTATTGCCTGCTCTACCGAGACGCCGTCGGCGGTAATCTGGCGGGGGATTTCTCGCTCCAGGATTTTGCGAGCAACCTGCTTCCAGCGGTCGGCAAGGCGCGCCGTAGGGAACAGATTTGCAAACAGCCACATGCCTGCCGCCTCACCAATCAGGTGGTTGTTTGCAGACGAACCGATAGACAGGTTCATAGCAACCTCGGCGCACTGCTGCCACAGACTTCCCATTATCAGCCGCAGAGCACGTTCGTCCAGACCGGGGTAATCCGCCAGAAACCACAGGCTCCAGCACCAGGTATGCAGGCGAAGGGCGCATTCCAGCACGCTTGTCCAGTTGATACCGAAGCGTGGAGGATTGCGAGCGATCCAGTCCAGCCAGTCCTGTAAGAGCCTCTGCGCAAATCGGTCATCGCCGGTAATCAGGTACGCCTGCGCCAGGGTCAGGAAATAACCATGCCGGTTCAGCTCCCAGCAGTAGCGAACTCCGCCTGCGACATCGCCCCGTCGGTAGTCTATCTGATGCGCAGGAACCGCCTGCCACTCGCCACCCTGCACGTAGTTGCGGAACCACCGGGGAGGCACATCGGTTTGTACCTCAAAGGTGAACAGTTTGAGTGTGCCCGCTAGGATATTTTCGGCTTCTTGGGTGATAGATTCTGCGCATTCGGGGTGTGCGGCGAAGATGAGTTCACGCCAGTGAGTGTGCGAGTAACGCGAACAGGGGAAGCGATGCAGAAAGCGTTCGTAGACAGCACGCACCTCATGGTTCCATGCGTGGGTGAAGCAGGAGTCTGCATCCGGAGGATACGATCGCAGTACACCTGCCGAAATAGCGCGGTCCCTCAACATCCGCTGGACGCGAATGGCTATCTCTCCCGGATGCATTGCCGTTAGCCGGCGTATTTTCCATCTCCAGCCGCTCATCTGTTACATGCCCCTGTTCCTATTAAGCACACTACCCATGTCCCTCCTGCACGTGGTATAATCCCCTTTGGGTGAACAAAAGATGCCTTTTACTATCAGCGATTTTGAAGACTTGGTCCGCCTGCTTTACGAGCACCCGGAGTGGCGAGAGCGTCTGCGTGCCTTGATTCTACCCGAAGACTTTCTCACGCTACCCCAGCTTGTGCGCGACAACACTGAGGCGATTCGTCGTCTTGAGGAGGCGGTCGCGCAGCTGGTCGAGTTTCAGCGTCGTGCTTATGAAGAGTTTCAGGCATATCGCCAGCAGACGGACGCTGCGCTGCGCGAGTTAGCGGAAGCACAGAAGCGCACCGAACAGCGCGTAGAAGAACTGGCGGAGGCGCAGAAGCGCACCGATGAGACGGTTGCACGACTGAGCCAGCGCGTGGAGGAGTTAGCGGAGGCGCAGAGACGCACCGAACAGCGCGTGGAGGAGTTAGCGGAGGCGCAGAGACGCACCGAACAGCGCGTGGAGG
>CAZOGB010000089.1:0-12861 GCA_964579145.1 uncultured bacterium
TCGCCACAAACGACGGGTGAAGAAGGACGAAAGGTCAGGACGTATTGAGAAGATGCTTCGCCATTTAGTCAAAGACTCTGCCGTGTACGCTGCCGGCACCATTGCCAGCCGATTGGTAGGCTTCATCATGATACCGGTATACACGCGGGTGCTGACACCGGCGGATTACGGTATCATCGAAACCATCGTGCGTCTGGTGGACATAATCAGTTTGTTCCTCGCATTGGGGCTGGCAGAGGCACTGTTACGTCATTACTATATCGCGAAAGATGAAGAGGACCGAAAGCGTCTGGTGGGCACAGTATTCACTCTGAATCTAGCAGTGGTAGCTGTTGGCAGCCTGCTGGTTCTGCCGTTTTCATCTTATCTAGCAGAAATGGCTTTCGGGCACAGTCGGTATTCCCATTACGTTGCCGTTTCGCTCATCGGGATGTTGGTGGGCAATCTGGTGGAACTTCCATTAACACTGTGGCGGGCCGAAGGCAAGGCCTGGCGATTCACTTCCGTTTCCTTGATGAAGCTGACTACCCAGCTTACCACGAACATCGTGCTGGTGGTGTGGTTGAGGTGGGGTGTTTGGGGCGTGGTGCTCAGTGGTTTAATAAATGCGGTGGTTTGGTCCGCGGTGTTGGGAGTAGCGGTACGCAGGCGGTATGGGCTTTGCTGGGATGCGGCTTGGCTTAGTCCGGTGCTTCGATACGGGCTCCCCTTGGTCCCTGCTGCGCTGTCGCAGTTTGTTCTGCATTTCAGCGACCGTTTCTTCCTCACGCGATACGCGACCGAGAGTGAACTCGGGTTGTATTCGCTGGCGTATCGGTTTGGTATGCTGGTGAGCGTGTTTTACGGCATTATAGGTAGAGCATGGTGGCCATGGGTATTTCGAGTCGCTGAAAGCGAGAACAGTTCTGCGCTCTTGCGCCGAGGTGCTGCTTTTATACTTCTAACGGGGGCTGTGTTCTGCGCCGGGGTGATACTTGGTGCGTCTCCCGTGATTCGCCTGGTTGCTGCTCCGGCGTTCTGGAGGTCTGTAGAGTTTGTTCCCTTGCTGGCAGTCTCCTACTGGTTCTTTATCTCCACCTCTGCTCTACGTGTAGGCTCTCTGATTGGCAACCAGACCATGTCGTTTGCGAAGGCTAATCTACTGAGCGCTGTGGTCTGCCTGACGCTGAACGCCTGGCTTATTTCTCAATACTCAGCATGGGGAGCGGTTTATGCAACGTTTGGTTCGTTTGCGGTATTCAGCCTGTCCGTATGGATTAGTGCACAAAGGGTACATCCCCTCTCGCACGATGTCAGGGCGTTTGCGCTGGCACTGGGAGTGATGCTGGCAGCAACATGGCTCGACTCGCATTTGCATCTCGTGGTGTGGGCCGACATGCTTGTTCGGTTCGTTCTCTGGGTACTTCTGAGTTCAGCCATTGTCATATACTTTGCGCACACCCATGAGATTCGCCTTCCGCTTGTGCGCGTGGCGACAAGGGGGCGAGAGGTTTGAGAAAAGCCAAGGGTAACATCGTATTATGTGTTGCAGTATCTGTAGCTATATTGTATGTTGCAGTTGCAGCGGCACCACATGGTCTGGGAGTCACGTCAGACTCGATACACTACATGACTGCAGCCCGCAACCTGTTGGAAAGCGGGGAGTTGAAAACTTTCACTGGTGTGCCAATGGTGTCGTATGCTCCCTTGCTATCATGGATTTATGCGCTCTGGATGGAAGTCGGAGTGTCACCCCAGACGGCAGCAGTCATCACGAGTTCCATCAGCCTGGGGACTGTAGTGTGGATAGTGGGGCTGTGGCTTTTTGAACTCTTCTCTGCGGGTAACAGGTTGTGGATAGCAGGGCTTGCGGCGGTGCTGCTTTGCCGTCCTCTGCTCTGGTATGCACCCTATGCCCTGAGCGAAACGCCATTCATGGCACTGGCGCTTGGCGCACTCTGGAGCTTATGGCGATATACTCAGACGCGCGGGTTACGTTTTCTGGCATGGGGCCTGCTGCTGAGCGCACTCGCTCCGTTGATGCGCTACATTGGCGTGTCAGTTATCATGGCGGGTGGACTGTTTCTGCTGTGGAGATTGTCTGTGCCCTTGCGCCAGCGGTTTGCGATTGTCTCTGGATATGTGGTGTTAAGTCTTGTCCCGCTAGTGTTATGGGCGTTGCGCAATCACGCAGTGTCAGGCACGTTTTTCGGCGTGCGTGAGGCAAGCGACTATAATCTCAGACAGATGGTTTTTGAAACCCTGTGGAGCTGGCATCGTTGGGTATTCCCTGTGGCTTTTGAAAACAGCGTGAGCTTGTTTGGGATTGTCTTATTGCTTCTTGCGGTGGCAGCAGGGTGTGTGCTTTACAGGTCCCGCCGCATCCTTGTTCAATCGGCTGCTCTTTGCTCCGCACTGTGTGTGACGGGGGTTTTTGTGCTATCGTATAGCCTGCTATTCGTCATCACCGCTAGCGGTGTCAAGTTCGAAGGTTTCTCAGAGCGCTTGTGGTTGCCCATTAGCATCCCTGTGGTATTAATTGGGGCGATCGTGTATCGGTTAGGGGTGAGTGAACGTTCTTGGATGGGTCGTACTGCACTGGTGGGAATAACGGCTCTATGGCTGGGATGGCTGTGTTCTGGCGCATTGATGGCAGTTTCAACGGTACAGCAGGCGGGGTCGCATCGGTTGGGCGTCTTCAGCACCGCGCAGTGGCACGGTTCTGAAACGGCAGGTTACTTGCGTCAGCATCATCTTACGGGCAAGGTATTTAGCAATTTTCCCGAGCCTCTGTTCTACGTGACGGGGGTAGTAGCGCAGCAGACAGCGCACAAGGGGCCGATGCGTGTGGCCTCCGAAACGTTTCCAAGGAACCTGCCGCAGTTCCTGCAGGTCGTACGACAGCATCTGGCGCGGGGCGAGCGGGTGTATATCGTCTGGTTTGATGACCCGGCGCGCAGTGGGTACATGTGCACTCTGCGTGAGCTGGAACAATATCTGGTGTTAAGAGATGTTCAGCGATTTCGGGATGGACGAGTGTGTCAGGTGAAAGGGGTGCGGGAAGCAGCATTATGAGGTGGTTACAATGGAGAATTACATGGCACTGCACGTTGCCGAACGTATACGGAAGAGACTAAAAGTAATGGGATGGAGCTGCGGTCGTTCTGACGCAACAAGGGCTTTCTTAAGCGATGCTCGAATCCGAAATGTTCCGCTCCCATGCTTGTGTGGGCAGCATGGGAGCGACGTGGTGGTGGCCGACTATGACCGATTTGGTATTCCCGTCCGTACCGTACTCTGTCTGCACTGTGGCTTGTTGCGCTCTGACCCCTATTACACAGAGGAGTCTTTGGCGGCATTCTATGCGCAGTACTACCGTAAGATTTATTCGGGAGCAGATACGCGTGCCATTGAATATATTTTCGAGAGTGAGTGGCAAAGGGGTGAGAGCATTTATAAACTCGCTAGGTCGGCAGGGTTCTCGCCACAAGTAGTTTATGATATTGGCTGCGGTGCTGGGGGGACGCTTGCTTACTTGGCAGGTCAGGGGTGTACTGTCTACGGGTGCGATTTTGATGATGACTATCTTGATAGAGCACGAAAAGCTGGTGTTCCTGCACACAAAGGGGGCATTGACGCGCTTGCTTCATGCCCCCCTGCCGATTTGATAATCCTACACCACGTGCTAGAGCACTTGAGGGATCCGATGGCGTTGCTCATGGGAGCGCGGAAATTGCTGAGCTCCACAGGTGTCATTTACGTTGCTTTACCAGGTATTTTCAATATTGGAAAGCAGTATCCATATCTTGGTTATTTTTTCCAAAACGCTCATGCATGGCACTTTTGTCTGCAAACACTGGACGGTATTGCGAGCAGAGCAGGATTGCAGCGTGTTTGTGGTGATGAAGTAATCGAGTCCCTTTACGTGCCCTCGGAAGATACGCCTTATGTTGCAACGAACCAAGAGCTAGCGGCGGATATTCTGACCTACTTATACAACGTTGGTGAGGACACGAAATGGAAGTGCCGACTTGCAGTGATGGACAGATGCCTGCGTTATACATTCCGGCGCGTAGGGGGGGGGAGAGTTTACAAAGTGTACAGATTTGCAAAACGGATGTTGGTCAGGCGATGAGAGAGACAATACAGGCGGTGGCGATTATTCCTGCGCGCGGAGGCTCGAAGGGGATACTTCGCAAAAACCTGCAAGAGGTCGGAGGGATACCGCTTGTCGGCCGCTCAGTGCTGGCGGCGCGTAGAGCGAAGCAGGTGCAGGCGGTATATGTCTCGACTGATGATGCCGAGATTGCCTCTGTAGCACAGGGATACGGATCTCAGATTATCTGGCGCCCTGCGGAACTGGCAACCGATACCGCAGCGTCCGAGTCGGCGCTACTGCACGCGCTGGAGATGCTCCGTCAGGATGGATGTGAGTGTGAGCTAATAGTATTTATTCAGTGCACCTCGCCCTTTGTTGAGCCGCAGGATATTGATGCGATGATAGAGAAGATGCAAGAGGAACGGGCTGACTGTATTTTTACGGTAACGCCATTCCACGGTTTCCTGTGGAAAGGTGATGCACAGTTAGGCGCCGTTGGAGTTAATCATGACCGTGCAGTGCGCCCTCGTCGTCAGGAGAGGGAACCGCAATTTCTGGAGACGGGGGCAGTGTATGTGATGCGCACAGAAGGGTTCTTGCGTGCAAGACATCGCTTTTTCGGCAGGGTGCTGATGTATGAAGTTCCCCCTGAGCGCAGTATAGAAATAGACGAGCCTGCCGATCTCTTTGTGGCGAACGCCATAGAGCAATGGTTCAAAGTACAGGCACGCAAACGTGATCTGCCAGCCAGAATAGAAGCACTTGTGTTTGATTTCGACGGGATATTCACTGACAATCGGGTAATTGTGTTACAAGACGGTACGGAAGCTGTCATTTGCGACCGTGGGGATGGCTGGGGCATTGCGCAGCTGCGCCAGCAAGAGATTCCGATGGTGGTCATCTCTACCGAAACAAACCCAGTAGTAGAAGCACGTTGTCGCAAGCTAGGTATCCCCTGTCTCATTGGAGTCAGAGATAAGCGATCTGCCCTGCACGGATGGCTTCAGCAGAACGGTATTTCTGCCGAAAATGTAGTGTACGTGGGTAATGACGTCAACGACCTGGAGTGTATGCGAGATGTGGGTTGTGCGGTTGCGCCAGCAGATGCACATCCGCAGATCCAGCAGGTTGCGCACATTGTACTCAGTTCCCGTGGTGGGCGTGGAGCGTTGCGAGAGCTGGCAGAACTGATACTTGAGTCGAGCGGGCTCGCTGAGGGGAAGGGGCAAAGAAGTCAAGAACAACAGGAGGTATAGAAGAATGGCACGCACTATACGCATCGGTGAGAGGCTGGTCGGCGAAGGACAGCCCGTGTATATCGTTGCCGAGATCGGCATCAATCACAACGGCGATGTGGAGATAGCCAAGCGACTGATTGACGCTGCAAAGCTGGCTGGATGTGACGCGGTCAAGTTCCAGAAGCGCACTCCCGAACTGTGCGTTCCCCCTGAACAACGCAATATTCCTCGCGAGACGCCCTGGGGACTGATTACCTACATGGAATACCGTTACAAAGTGGAGTTCGGTTACGAGCAGTATGCGGAGATAGACCGCTACTGCAAACAGCAGGGGATTGCGTGGTTTGCGTCGTGCTGGGACATACCGTCGGTAGACTTTATCGAGCAGTTTAATCCTCCCTGTTACAAAGTGGCATCGGCGTCGTTGACGGATGATGCTTTGCTCAAGCGTATCAACGACACAGGCAAACCCGTTCTGTTATCAACAGGCATGTCCACAATGGAAGAGATACGACATGCTGTGTCGTTAATTGACCCTGACCGCCTCATCATCATGCATAGTACCAGCACCTACCCCTGTCCACCTGCGGAGCTGAACCTGCGGATGATCCAGACCCTTGCGCGGGAGTTCGGACTGTTGGTCGGCTACTCGGGGCATGAAGTAGGATTGCAGACGACTTATGCCGCTGTAGTGCTGGGTGCGTGTGTCGTAGAGAGGCATATCACCTTGGACCGCGCCATGTGGGGTACGGATCAAGCGGCGTCGGTGGAACCTGGCGGGTTTATGCGCCTGGTAAGAGACATTCGGGTTATTGAGCAAGCTCTCGGCGATGGTGTGAAGCGAGTCTACGAAAGCGAGATAGCAGCACGCGCTAAACTGCGACGTGTGCCTTCGGCGGAGTAACGTAATGGTTTCGGCAATGACTTTCCCCTCCACCATTGTTTACGGAAAGGATGCTGTTGCCTGGCGTACCGAGCACGCACGCACGCGGATATGGTCATCTCCAGCGCGCGAGATGCTGGTGCAGTATCTGGATGCAGTGCGTGTCTGTTATCAAACGAAAGGCAACTGGAAGCAAGTTCCATATCGCTACTATCTACAGGTGCAATCAAACTTCCAGCAAAGATGGTGGAATCAGAGTCGTCCTGATATGCAGAAGGTACACGCAGACTGGCTGGTCTACGGTGGCTGTGAACGACAGACGGAGATGCGGATGATGCATCGATTGGTCTCCGCGATGCTGGAAAGGGGCGCCCGCCTTGCTTACCTTGTGCGCTTCGGCAGTACAGAGCATGAGTGTCTTCGTCCACTGGAGGAACAGCATCCCCAGCAGCTGAGATTGGTAGACCTATATCATGGGTTAGGTGCAGACCGACGACGCCTTTCTGCCGCTGCTGTGCAACAGGCATGGAACCATTTCTGTGTGGTAAACGACCTGATAGGCAAAGAGCTAAGAATATCTGAGCAAACGTTTTCGTTCTTCCTCGGAGCGATGGTGCGCAGAATGCTTTGGGAGAGGCTGAAACCTTTCCTGGTATATGAGCGGTTACTGGTACGTAACCATTTCGGCTCGCTGGACTCGGTTATCGCGCTGGATACTCTGCTGGAAGGCAAGCCTGTTGTAACGCTACAGCATGGAGTAATTTCGTCTTCGGGGTTCTTCCCGGTGCTGGCAACTACAGTTTTGACCTTTGGACAGAGCTCGGCGGATTTTTTGAAGAGGGAAGACGAACGTTTTGCCAGATGGTGCAATACCTCGGTTTACGCCAGAAACTACATACCCGTCGGATCGCTGTTTGACGAAATCCACAGCGTACCAGAAGGCTTTCAGTACCGCGCGGTTTTGCTAATTGACCAGTATAACCCCGCAGCAAGTGCCTTTTACGGACTGGAAGAGGCTTTCCGTCGCCTGCCAGAGGTGGTGCTCGAAGTCGCACGGCGGGTTGCGGGCGCACGTATCATACTGCGGTTGCATCCTTCCCAACAGCAGGTGCCAGAGTGGGTAAAGGACGCATCAGCAAACATCGTTATTTCCCAGGGTGTGCCTTTGCACGAGGACCTGGCGCGTTCTACGCTGGCGGTGGGACTGTTCAGCGGAGCACTTACCATTGCTGCAGCGTCAGGTGTGCCTACCTTCTTCCTGTGGGAGCCGGAATGGTTCTACACGCCAGACCTGTCATGCTTTGCGAATGGCAACTTTGTCTCTGCTGAGGAGTTTGTAGAACGCGCAGTAGCTTGCCTGACCTCTCGGGATGCCTATCAACAGGAAAGACGGCTTGCCATGCATAATGCGGAAGGGTACTATGCTGGAGGGAGGCAGGTGGACTTTGAATCGGTTGTGGAGGAGGTATACCGATAGAGATACCGGTGTCAATCAGACGATGGCAGTGGAAAAATGTGTACGAGATCCTGCGGAGGTGGAGGCGAATGCTTCGAAATGTGCTGCTCTGTACAGCATTTATATGGCTGATATCGACGAACGTTCTTGCCCAGGCACTCAATCCTCAGGTAGTCTGGGCAATGCCTAAATCCGCGCGTATCAAATGTGTTACCCAACAACCTGGCAGGATGACGGTAGAGTACGGCACGACCCCGGCGTTGGGTAATACATCTACGCCCGAAATGCGCGACTGGCCCGACAAGGACGTTACCCGGCACTATGTGAACATCACAGGACTGCAGCCCGATACGCAGTATTATTACAGGGTGCGTGTTGACCTGCAAACAGGTGGACAGCTGGTCAGCGATGTTCGTACGTTTCGCACCTTCCGGGCGTTTTCGCACATCTTGCCCACCGTGCGCTATTCGTCATATATCATTGGGAGCGACTGGTCCAGTAACGATACGAATGCGCCATACCATGATTGGAACGCTGAACACTACGACCTGAACATTGCCTACGCTTTCGAGAACGCCGCTGAGGTCAAGCGGTATAATCCTAATGCAGTGATGATACGCTATGATAATATCACTAACAGCTACGCTGGGGCTTGGCGTGAACAAAACATGCACTGGATGCAATGGGCTGAACAGCAGGGCATCAGCTACGAACATATTGCTTTACATTATGCGGTAGACACGGAGGTGCAGACAAATACTCCTGTTGGGGACCAGCAGTTCGAACAGGTATGGGTCTGGGACGGTCTTAAGTTCGATCGTCTGGATTCCGCAGGACGTAAGTTTCCGAGCCGAGAAGGCAGTTATATTATGATTGGACTGTCTCTTCGCTTCGACATCGTTTACCTTTCTATGGCCTCTTTTGCCTCGGGAGGATACGACGGTGTGTGGGAATATTGTTCGGGTGCGAACAGCAGTGGGTACCCAAGCCAGTGGCAGGCTCTCAACATTGTAGAAGACACTACCATAGTCGCCGGGCAGAAACTGGCACAAAATGGATACGTACGCTTCGTGCCTCCCAAGGAACGCACCGAATGGGTACGTGCGAGTGTTCCCGTAGCAGATGCGATATGGCCGACCTGGAGAAAGTATTTCTGGGTGCGTTTTCGTGTCACTCAACAGGGTACATCAGCACCGGCATTTGCAAGTAGCGTAAATGGAAGCAGCGGCTATCCTGGCATTGCCAATGAGGATTTCTGCAAGGCGAACACGTCGGGACGGGAGGTCATCCCTGGATGGGATAGCTCTTGGGAGAACAATCCAGCGAATAACGGTGACGCCGAGTATAACCCCGCCCCTCCTTCCTCGGGGGTACCAGGTGTAGCAAAGTCCGCGAGGTTCAAGTGGTGGAGTAGAGTATGGTACTACAAACCGGAGATTCGGCGATTTATGACTAATGTGTTCGATACCTACTATCAACAGTGGCTCACTCAAGCTTGGCTGGACTATATCTTCCAGGTGTACCCGGCGCTGGACGGATGGTACTGTGACAACTATACGATGAATACTAGCCCCTTGACACCGGTTACCCCAGTCACGTCTCTAACCGTGGAGCTCGGTGTCTTTGAACCGTATCGCTATGCAGTGGGAATGGGAGACTTGATGGAAAAGTGTAGTGTCAGCCTGACATCGAGAGGCAAGATATCAGTGGCTAATGATCTTGTCGGCTTGTCTCCCGGTGACGATTGGAGCAATCCTCTCGTTAATAACGATCCCGACAGGTTGTGGATTATGTTCGCTCCTGCGGTAGCTAATCGTGAAATGACTATGTTTTTAGGTCAGTACTACGGTGGACATCCGCGCCTCAGCTCTCTGAATACCCTGTTTGCGGAAATGGCGTATCGCACGCGTCGTGGAAACTACCATGTGCCTATGTATGCCTACACACAGGCTGTGAAATCTGACAGAAACACGCAGGACTGGTGGTTTCGCGAGAAGATGTTTGCGCTGGCAGAGTATCTGTTGGTCAAAGATGTGGAAGATGAGTATCTCTTTCTCAATGCATGGCACCAGAACTTTTTTTACGGCGAGTTTCTGACCGATCCCTCAATCTCACTGAACAGGTATTACATTCCAGGTATTCCTAAACAAAAGGCTTATTACATTGATGCCGCCACTTACGATTTCGGCAGACCCGTAACCACGGTGGAGGCGCCTTACACCCAGTGGGTGGCATACCCTAATTCATGGATGCCAGGGATTATTCCTGGCTTGTTTGTTATCCATTACACGGACCAAGCGCCAGCTTATGATAGCAACGGTAATTTCCTTGGAAATACCTCCAAGACATGGTATTTCGCCAGAAGATATACCAACGCCCTGGTAGTGCTGAGAACTGGTGATAGCCGCAGCGTGCTGGACGAACGAAGTATGAATGAATACACCGCGTTCGACCTTGGGGGGAACTATCGTCGGCTGCAGGCGGATGGTTCGCTGGATCCTACTCCGATAAACCGTCTGAACCTGAGGGTTCAGGAGGCGGCGATACTTATCCCGACCGACCAGCCCCCTCCGGCGAACCCCGACGTGCGCATTACCGTCTCTTCCGACAAAACTAATCCGCGTCCGCTCGACGTCGTCACGCTGACCATTACCGCATTAAACAGTGGATCATCTGATGCCATTAATGTCCGTATCCGACATGACATTCCAGCGTCGGCAACCTATGTGCTGGGCAGTCTTAAAATCAATGGAGTGGTACAGCCTGACCCGTCCGACAGAACAAAGATTGACGTGACGATACCCTCTATTCCTGCAGGTGGACAGGCTACGGTGGTATTTCAGATGGTGATACGCTAACCATGAAAAGCCTTCGTATCTTACAAACTCTGGCTGGGCTTCATCTTGGAGGGGCAGAGCAGCTGGTCGCTTCGCTATCGGCGTGGCTGCAGTCGCGAGGGCACGAAGTTATTGTTGCGAATCTCACCGCTGAGCGCGCGATGGGGTACGCCTTTGAACGAGAAAACGTACGCGTTGTGCAGGCAGAAGACAGAGGACCGTTCTCTCGCTGGTACCCCCTTCGACTCGTGAAGCTGATCCGTCAATTCCACCCTGATGTGGTACACTGCCATAATACTGCATGGCTCAAAACGGCTTCGGCTTGTCGATGGACAAGGACTCCCTGTATGTTTACTCTGCATAACTACCATGACAAATGGTTGCAAAAACATGCTAAACATTTGCGCTCCGCTGCTCGGTTGACAAGACTCTGTGTCGGGGTAGCGCTAGGGATCGAGCAACTGTTCACGCAAATACTGGGGGTTTCTCCTGAACGCACAGCGTACATTCGTAACGGTGTTGCCGACATATACATGTGTGATCCACCAGCGCCTGCGTGGGGAGCGCCTATCCCTTCGGCTGCTGCTGTTGTTTCGATGGTAGCACGCTTCGACGGGCATCAGAAAGACCAAACAACGCTGGTAAGGGCAGTGCAAATAGCTCGCCAGAGCATTCCCAACCTCCATCTCGTTCTGATTGGCGACGGTCCACACCGCCCCGTGGTAGAGGCGCTCGTAGACGACCTGAACGCGGGAAGTTATGTGCACTTTCTAGGACTACGCGATGATGTACACGTGCTGTTGCACCACGTTGACCTATTTGTGCTCAGCTCGAGAATGGAGGGCGAATCCCTGGCGATTCTGGAGGCAATGTCTGCTCAACGACCTATCATCGCTACCGCGGTAGGGGGCACGCCCGGCTTGCTGGCAAATGGAGAGTGTGGAGTGCTAGTGCCGCCAGGTGATGTGCGGGCGATGGCGCAGGCGATTGTGAATTTGGTGCAGAATAGGGAAAAAGCACAGCAGCTGGCGGTTCGCGCCAGACAGAGGTTCTTACAGGAGTATACGATAGACAGAATGGCGGAACGGTACCTGGAACTGTATGTGAAGGCGATTGAAGGTAACGGAAGGAAGCAACGATGAAGCGGCTTGGCATCTATTATGCAACCGCCTGTTACCGTGATGCGGAGGGTAGATACTACACCAGCAATGGCCTGGGGCGGTACCTTCAGGTGCTGCACGAGCGATACCCGTTTGAGGTCGTTCTTGCAGCTCCTACAACCCCTCAGCCGCTCGAACATCTGGGTTACCCGCTACCTACTAGTCGCGTGACCGTCTATGAGCTTCCGTATTTTGAAACGTTTCTGGGGGCGGTCAGGGTGCGGACGAAATTGGTTCCACGCTTGTGCGCGTTTCTGCAAGAACACCGTGTCGATGTGTTATGGCTGCGCTATCCGGGAGCCTACGGAACTGTCCTGTGGCAAGAGGCAAAACGGTCGGGGGTCCCTGTATTCTACGAGATAGTGGGCGACCCAGTAAGCCTGTTGGGCAAATCTCCTCATCTGCATGGTTGGAAGAAGCATCTGGCAGTCTGGCTGGCACGTCAGCATGAGAATACCCTGCGCCGACACCTGCAAACCACGCCTGCTTTTGCTATCTCTACGGCTCTGGCAGGGCAGTTGACCGCATGTGGCATTACACCCGCCGTTATTGTCGTGTCTACTCTTTTTCGGGAGGACTTTTTCTGGCGTGAAGATACCTGTCAGCACCGGCCCATACAGGTGCTGTTTGTGGGGGCCCTGCGCCATGAGAAGTCGGTGGAGACGCTAATCGGGGCGGTTGCCCTCCTTCAAAAGCAGGGTTTGGCCTTACATCTACGCATTGTGGGCGACGGACCTCAACGGGAGAGGCTGGAACGTGAAGCATCAGCCATGCTGTTGCCCAACACCTGCTATTTTCACGGCTTTCAGACATCTCCACGCGTACTTCACCAGCACTACATGCAAGCGGATGTTTTCGTGCTCAGCTCCATATCAGAGGGGCTGGGACGAGTTCTGCTGGAGGCAATGGCGCGTGGAGTGCCGGTGGTGGCAACGCGGGTGGGAGGAATCCCGGAGATTGTCAAGCACGAACAGAATGGACTACTGGTTCCCCCGCGCGATGTTCAGGCGATGGCGGAGGCGATGGAGCGGTTGATAACCGATGCGTCTCTGCGCCGGCGGCTTATCGCCGGCGGCTACCGGACGGCTGAACAGCATACCACAGAGAGGTTTCTGGAGAAAGTCATGCAGTTCATTCGTGAGCAGGTGGGCGTTAATCTGCTGGAGCAGGAGGCTATAGCGTGAGAGTGGCTTTTTGTCAGCCGAGCTC
>CAZOGB010000090.1:0-12190 GCA_964579145.1 uncultured bacterium
GACTGGGATTTTTTCATCATCGTCGACAGGGACATTCCAGACACCGAGTACCGAACGATTGCTTCAGATATTCGTTTGCGGTTTGTCCAAGCAGGTTTTTGCGGAGATATATTCATCCAATCCGAAAAGGCAGTACGAGGGAGGAAAAACAATACAGGTTTTCTGACCTATTATGTGTTGAAGGAAGGTGTGACAATAGATGCAAACTCTCACCCGCACTTCTAGCAAGAAGCTGATAGAGTTCGGCTGGGATGAGCCGGATACCGCCTTCATGCGCCGGCACGTTGCGCAGATGGAAGCCACGCCCTTCGATGGGTGCGTATTCCACCTGAACTACACCACCGCCGAGGGTAAAACCGCCAATTTCACGTGGGAGTGCTGGAGCAAACGCGCGTTCACTGAAGCCGAATTACGCCCGGCTCTGGAGCACCTGAAAGCCACGCCGTTTCGCCGGTTCAAACACAACTTCCTGCGCTTCAACACCACCCCTGCCGATATCGACTGGTTTGACGATTTCTCGGCGGTGTTGAACAACGCCCGGCTGGCGGCGCGCATCGCGCGGGAGGGCAGATGCGCCGGCATCCTGTTCGATATCGAGCAGTACAACGAGCCGCTGTTCAACTACGGGCGCCAGCGCGATGCGGGCAAGAAATCGTGGGAGGAGTACGCCGAGCAGGTGCGCCGGCGGGGCAGAGAGGTGATGCAGGCGTTCCAGCAGGGCTATCCAGGCTTGAAGGTGCTGTTGACCTTTGGTTACTGCCTGCCGTGGGCACAGTCGCAGGGCGGAAGGAGACCGTTGAAAGAGTGCGACTATGGACTGCTGGCGCCGTTTCTGGACGGCATGGTGGACGCGGCGAGCAGCAGAACCCGCCTCATCGACGGACATGAGCTCTCTTATGGCTACCGCGACCCTGCTCTGTTCGCGAAAGCCTACCAGACAATGAAGCGCGACCTGCTTCCCATCGTGGCGGACCCGCGCAAGTACGCCCGGGTGTTTTCGTTCTCGTTCGGCATCTGGATGGACCTGGACTGGCGCAACAGCGGCTGGCATACCGACGACCTGAGCAGGAACCCCCATCCACCCGCGCAGTTCGAGGCGCTGGTGCGCGAGGCGCTGAAGGTGGCGGACGAATACGTGTGGATATATTCCGAGACCCCGCGCTGGTGGTCGGAGGAGGGCAAGCCGGTAAAGCTGCCACAGGAGTACATCGAGGCGCTACAGCGGGCAAAGCAAGGGGGAGGAGCATAACTTTTCACTGTTTCACCTCCCCCTGTGCGGATCTGGCACTATCCGTACTGCCCGTACTTGCGCACCAGGTCTATGGTTCGGCAGTACTGCGCGAAGCTGACGCTGGGCGGTACTGAATGGTCGCTGTGGTAGATGTAGCCGCCTCCTTTCATTGCCACTTCGAACTTACTGCGAATCTCTTCCTCGATGACCGCTGGGTCGGGGTCTGCCATCTTGCGCGCGTCGATGTTGCCCATGAAGGCGAGACGGTGGCCGTACTGCTTTTTCAGCTCGCGCACGTCCATATTTGCCTTCGCCTCCAGCGGCTGCAGGCAGTCGATGCCTGCCTCAATCAACCCCGGAATCAGCAATCGCACGTCGCCGTCGGTGTGGTAGATGACCGGCATGCCTCTGCTGTGGAAAAAGTCGCACAGCATCTTATCCGACTCCAGAATGCACTCGCGATACATCTTCGGCGAGAACAGAGGTCCGCTGCGGTAGCCCATGTCGTTGAAGAGGAACGCGGCGTTGCAGGGATAGCCTGAGTCGAAAATCATCCGCGCCATCTCCAGCACCAGCTGCGCGTGGGTCTGCACCATATCGCGGAACCAGTCGGGGTCGTCGTGCATGATCACCAGCAGTTCTTCGCTCTTCACGTAGGACTGTAACAGGTCGTATCCTACGGCGGCGGTCAGCACAATGCACTTGTCTTCGGAGCGCGCCTGCTGGTATCGCTGACGCAGGGACACCCAGTCCACCCGGGTGTAGTCGGGGCGCAGTCGCTCCTTGATGCGCAGCCAGTCTTCCTTACTTTTCACCGCCCAGTCGATGATTTCAGGGGTGCTGGCATAGGTGCGGAAGTTCTTGCGCACGCCGCCATACGAGGTGGTCTGGACGATGACCTCGTTGTCCTTGTACAGCGTCTTCACTTCGAACATGGGCGACGCGTCGAAGCCGATGCCCACGATTTCGTAACCGAAGTAGTCTTCCGGGGGGATTTCGCCGGGCATCCCTTCGCGCTCCCATCGGCGCACCGTTTCCGCCCATAAACCATCGTGAATGGGTACCCGGTCGGGCTGTTCGCGGCGCAGTGCTTTCAGAACACGCTCTCTTGGGGTCATGGCAGTAACACCTCCCATGTGGTGTTAATAACACTTTCGGTGTCATGTGGGAGATTTTCCTGCCTGCCTCCCTGAGCGGGAACGAGATGCTTCGCTAACGCTCAGCGTGACAGAAAAACGACACTACTCATATCGCCCATATTTGCGCACCAGTTCAATCACCTGCGCGTAGCGGGCGAGGCTGACGGTGGGCGGGATGGAGTGGTCGCTGTGGTACATGTAACCACCGCCCTCCATCGCCACCGCGAGTTTACTGCGGATTTCCTCTTCCAGCTGTTCGTCCGTTCCGTATGCCATGACGTCTGCGCTGATATTTCCGAAGAAGACGATTTGCGTGCCGTAGAGCTTCTTCAGAACCCGCACATCGTTGCCGGCGCGCGCTTCTAAGGGCTGAATGGCGTCGAAACCCGCTTCGATGAGTAGAGGGATGAACTGCCGCACGTCCCCGTCGCAGTGAAGGAGCATGGGGATGCCCTGCGCTTCGCACCACGTCTTCACCTTGCGGTGACAGGGCATCAACAGGTCGCGGTAGGTACGCGGCGAAAAGAGCATCCCGTTTTTGTAACACAGGTCGGAGAAGAACCATAGTCCATCAAAGGTAATCCCGCGCTCCACACACAGCTGACACATGCCCAGCAGGAAGTCGGTGTAGGTGTTCAGGATGTCCGCGATGAGGTCGGGCTGTTCGGCAATCAGCGGCAGGGCGTTCTGAAAGCCCATCAGATGGTCCAGCACATACCACATCGGCTCCACCGGCTCTGCCACCACAAACCAGTCCTGCTCGCGCCAGTAGCGATAGCTGTCCACCATCTCGCGGGAGATACGGTCGGGGCTAACCTGCAGGCGCGGCTTCACCTTCAGCCACTCATCCCAGCTGTTGACCGTGCAATCCAGACGGGCAGGGGGCGCGTACGAATCTTTCCACTCTTTCACCACCAGTCCGTTGGCGTTGCGGTAGATGCGCCAGCGGTCAGTCTCTTCGATCATCTGCACGGGCAACTGCAGGGAACCGTCGAAGCCGAACCGCTCGATCCTGTCCAACCCGAAGTAGTCCACCGGGTCGGCTCCTTCGGGGAAGCCTTCGCCCTGCCAGCGCACCAGCGTATCGGGCCAGAAGGTGATGTCCAGCATGGGCACACGGTCGGGGATACCGCGTGACAGCGTGATGCGTATGCGTTCTCGCGAGTTCATGATGTCAACCCGTATTCGGCAGGGATGTACAGCGAGCCGTAGTTCATGTCCGCCCGGCGGCGCAGGGCGTCGGCATCTTCAGGAAGCTCGGCAACGGCGTCCTCGATCATGCCAAGCCACCGCTCCTCGCGCGGTTCGAGGCTGATGTGTCCGTCCTGAACCGCACGGCGTATCTCCTCAACCGCATAGCGTGCCATCGCCAGGGTGCGGGCATAGTGGTCCTCACCCGCCTCCACGAGACGCCTGCCCGCCTCATACACCACGTGCAGGTCAAGCATCAGTGCCTGCGGGTCGCGATGGTGGTCGGAGACGATAAACAGGTCTCGCAACACTCTGCCCTGCCCCTGCTTGAGAGCGGTGTTCATCAGCCGGCAGTCGTAAGCCAGAATCTCGGTAAACACGGCGGGAGCGTATCCGCCCAGCAGGCGCACGTCCTGTACCGACTCGTTGCTCCACAGGTCGCACACCGTTGCGGCGATGTTGCCCAGGGGCGAGGAGTGAGCACATGCGCTGGATTTGCCCTCCATGCTGATAGGCACGCCGGTGATGGCTTTGATGACTGGGTTTTCGTAGCCGCAGTCTTTGAGAGGTCCCGTTGCGCCCATCTCTACCGCCACCAGCGAACGTGGAACGGTCATCAGCCGCACCACCGCCGCCAGCACTTTGGGTAGGAGTCCCTGATGCGCTAACTGCATGGCGGTGTTGCCGAACCCGCAGGCGGTGTCGCCGCCGGGTGCCACTTTATAGCGGTGCGCAATCTCTACGATAGACCCCCATAGCATCTCCATATCGTGCGGCGCCAGCACCCCCAGCGCGAAGGCGATTCCCTCCATGTCGCCTTGCACCAGCGCGTGGTCCGAAACCTCCTTGCCTCCCGTGCTTTCGATGGACAGGATGTCCGCGCCGGCGTCGGCGCAGCGTTCGAATGCCTGCAACATGGTGGCGAACAGGTCGCCCGTGCGCATGCGGGGCGGTCGTTCCTGTTCGCGGATGTCGGCGACGGTCACGCGCAGGGCGGAACGCAAGCCGTAGTGTTGATTGAATGCCTCCATCACCTGCTTGATGTCCGCCGTCACCAGTGCGCCCCAGTCGGGATACAGAGTGAGCTCGTACAGGTGCTCCAGCTCCAGCACCAGTGCGGAAAGTCCCTGTTGCACCGCGCGGGTGAGGATGCGTTCCACCATCTCACGGAAACGCTGGCGGATGTCGGGCAGGGTCTCTTCCCGGATAGCCATTGGCGGGAGGGTAAAGTTTACCTCCGGGATAACCTCTCCTGCGCCAATGAGCACCCCGTTGCCACAGGCAAGAGGCTTCGGCGCGGTGCCAAAAATTATCTCATCGGGCGATGCATACGCCATCTGTACATGTACAGTACGAGAAAAAGACATCTGCTCTTCCTCCGATAGGTTCGTGTTTAGTCACCTGTTTACACTTTTCTCATCCACCATCGCCCTTGCCGACGATACCGCCCTCGGTCATCGGGCGCGGGTCAAGCAGGGCGTCCAGCTGTTCTTCCGTAAGGTCGGTCATCTCCAGCGCGACCTCTTTGAGCGAGCGCCCTTCTGCATAAGCGCGTTTGGCAATCTGCGCCGCCTTATCGTAGCCAATCACCGGGTTGAGGGCGGTGACCAGTATCGGGTTTTTGCCCACCGATTCGGCGATGCGCTCGCGGTTCACGGTGAAGCCTGCTACCGCTTTGTCCGCCAGCACTCGGGCGGCGTTGCTCAGAATGGTGATGGACTGCAGGAGGTTATGCGCTATCAGCGGAAGCATCACGTTCAGCTGGAAGTTGCCATGCTGATTGCCCAGCGACACCGCGACGTCGTTTGCCATCACCTGGGCGCACACCATCATCATCGCCTCGCAGATAACCGGGTTCACCTTACCCGGCATGATACTGCTTCCCGGCTGGAGAGCGGGCAGAGCAATCTCACCCAGCCCGGCGATGGGGCCACTGTTCATCCAGCGCAGGTCGTTGGCAATCTTCATCAGCGCAGTGGCGGTGGTTTTCAGATGACCGCTGAGCTCGGTAGCGGTATCCATGGCGGACTGCGCCGCGAAGTGGTTCTCGCTTTCCACGAACGGGATGCCCGTGCGTTCCGCCAGTTTCGCCGCCACACGCGAAGCAAACTCGGGGTGTGCGTTAATGCCCGTGCCGACGGCTGTGCCTCCCAGTGCCAGCTGCGCCAGACGCGGCAGGCAGGACTCAATCCCCTCGATGCTTTGCCCAACCTGATATGCCCATCCGCCAATCTCCTGGCTCATGCGCACAGGCATAGCGTCCATCAGGTGCGTCCTGCCGGTTTTTACCACATCGTCCAGCTCGTTCGCGCGTTTTTGCAGGGTCTCGCGCAGGTGACGCAGGGCAGGTAACAGCACCTCCTGCACCTCCAGATACGCGCTGACGTGGATGGCGGTGGGAATCACGTCGTTAGAGGACTGCCCCATGTTCACATGGTCGTTGGGGTGTACCAGCTTCCTGCCGATTTCGCCACCCAGTATCTGCGTGGCGCGGTTGGCTATCACCTCATTGGCGTTCATGTTGGTAGAAGTGCCCGAGCCGGTCTGGAAGATATCGATGGGGAAGTGGTCATCCCACCGACCTTCCGCCACTTCGTCTGCTGCCCGTTGGATCGCCTGTGCCTTTTGCACGTCCAGCAGACCCAGCTCGGCGTTTACCGCCGCAGCACAGCCCTTAATCAGCCCGAGTGCCCGAAGGAACACGCGCGGGAAGCGAATACCGCTGATGGGGAAGTTCTCCACCGCTCGCTGGGTCTGCGCCCCGTACAGCGCGTCTGCCGGCACTTGCACTTCACCCAGCGAATCGCGTTCGATGCGATGGTTGCTCATCGTAACACCCCTCCTCCTGTCGTCTCACCGTACTATTTTCACCTCGCGAAGATTTTTACCTGCCCTTTTCGTGCAGATTCGGCTGGCAGGTCACCAATCGGCACGACGACGAACGCGGAGTTGTACGGCAGGTTCAGTTCCAGATCATCCACAATGAGCGTGTCCTCGAGGGCGTAGCCGTTGATAATATACAGGTAGAGGCGACAGTCGCGGGCGGTCTGGTCAATCTCAATGACAAGAGGATTGCTGGTGGTGGTCTGCTGCTGGTCGCCGATGGTGTAGGTGGCGGTTGCCTGCAGGTGAAGAACGCGGTGGGTGTTGGGGTTCTGTATGGTGAAGCGCACGGTCTGAATAGTACCCGTCGGAAATCCGCTGCGGGGTATCTGGAGCGTCAGTTGCACCAGCTCCCCGTTGCTCGACGTTGCCCACGCCCTCAGCAGCGCGTCGGCAGACATTTGCCCGGACGTTCCCACGAACAGCAATAAGCCCATGAGCAGGCACAGGATGTACTTTTGCATACAAACAACCTCCAGGGAGTGTTCGGTTTCGTATGCGGACTGTTCGGCGGCTCGTGAACTGCAGGTTCTTGCTGTAGCAATACTTGGCTGCGAGGCTGGCGAATTCCTCGCCGGTGTCTATTGTATCATAAAAAAAGCGATTGCTACCAATGCGGGAAGGAGAGAGAACCGCTCCTTGCGAAATACTTTAATGTATTCACTCCACTGGGAGATGAGGAGGAAGAGGTTGCAGTCGCATGGTGTAGCCGGTATCACAGCAGCCGCACAGACCGCCCGTGAACAAGCCGCCCACGCCGAAACATTCGCCCCTCGCGTGGTGACATTGCGTGCCATGCTGTTAGGTTTACCACTGATTGCCATCAACTGTTTCTGGATTACGGTGGTGGAGGTCCGGCTGTACACCCTCGACGGCACGTCTCTGCCCCTTTTTATCACGCCGATTTTCATGCTGTTCGTGCTGATTATCCTCAATCTATTCTGGCGGTGGATCAGACCGCGGTCGGCGTTGACGCCGGGGGAACTGCTGACCATTTACATCATGCTGGTTATCTCTTCCTCGCTGGCGGCGCACGATATGCTGCAGAACATGTTCGGCGTGCTGGGGCATCCTGTGCGTTTTGCCACTCCGGAAAACAGCTGGAAGGCGTTGTGGTTCGAGTATCTGCCCTGGTGGCTGTTCGTGCGCGATGAGAAGGTGCTGACCGACTTCTATCAGGGCAACGTGTCGCCCTATCGCTGGCATCGCATTGTGCCCTTTCTGGAGCCTTTGCTGTGGTGGGCGGTGCTTATTTTCGCGCTGATTGGCGTGATGCTGGGCGTGAACACTCTGCTGCGACGCTCGTGGACGGAACATGAGCGACTGGTGTTCCCTATCGTGCAGTTACCGATGGCGATGACCGGGCATATTGGCGGCGTGCCCTTCTTTCGCCAGAAGCCGATGTGGATTGGCTTCACGCTGGCGATGGCAATCAGCGGGCTGAACGGCATCCACTGGCTCTATCCGTCCGTGCCCTATATCCAGTACATCAAGCTCTACGACCTGCGCCAGCATATCACCAACCGTCCCTGGGATGCGGTGGGCTGGACGCCCATCAGCATGTATCCCTTCGGCATCGGGCTGGCGTTTTTCACGCCGCTGGACCTGCAGTTTTCCTGCTGGTTCTTCTATGTGGCGCGGAAGTTGTTTCAGGTAGTGGGGGCGGTGTTCGGCTGGGACGCGCCAACGAACGTGGGATTTCCCTTCTTTCCCGAGCAGGCGGCAGGCGCGTGGACGGCGCTGGGCATTGTGGTGGTGTACGGGGCGAGACGGTACTTCGTCAACGCCTGGAGGCAGGCTTGGGCGCAAAATCCCGATGACCCAGAGGAGAGCCGCCGTTTTCGCTGGGCGTTCGGGCTGATTGCGGTGAGTCTGGTGGTAATTGTCGCGTTCGCCGGGCGAATGGGCATGTCGCTGTGGGTGGGGGCGACCTTCTTCGGTATCTATTTCCTGCTGGCTATCACTATCACGCGCGTGCGTGCCGAGCTGGGCACGCCCCACGAGATTTACTTCGTCAACCCCAACCGCATGATGACCGCCCTGTTCGGCAGTCAGAACATCGGCACGCGCGACCTGACGCTCATCCAGACGCTGTACTGGTTCAACCGGGGCTATCGTTCGCATCCCATGCCCAACCAGCTGGAAGCGATGAAGATGTTCGAGCACCACCCGAAATCGCTGAACAAACTCATCTGGGTGATTGTGGTGGCGACGGTTTTCGGATTCATCGCGACCTGCTGGGCGAATCTGCACGTGACCTATCGCGCGGGCGCGGATGCCAAAGCAGTCGGCTTCAAGGACTGGCTGGGCTGGGAGTCTTTTGGCTGGCTGACCAACTGGATTAACGCGCCCGTCAAACAGGAAAGCACCCGCATCGGCTACATGGTGGGCGGCTTTTTCATCGTGGTGTTCCTGCGGCTGATGCGCAATGTGTTCCTGTGGTGGCCCCTGCATCCAGCAGGTTATGCGCTGGCGGTCTCCTATGCGATGGACTACTTCTGGTTCAACTTCTTCATCGCGTGGGTGATTAAGGGGCTTCTCATTCGATACGGCGGGATGCGTGCGCACAACATCGCCGTGCCGTTCTTCCTGGGCTTGATACTGGGCGACTACACAATGGGCTCGCTGTGGAGCATTCTGGGCGCGGTAATGGACGTGCAGACCTACAAAATCTACATCTGAGCGCAGGAGAGAGGCTTCGATGTGCTAAACTATCTTTGTGCAGAAGGTATACGAGGGAGGGGCGCAGGTTGAAAATCCACGAATATCAGGCGAAAGAGGTCCTATCGCGTTATGGCGTGAGCGTGCCCAGGGGGCGTGTGGCGAGTACCCCGGAGGAAGCGCGACAGATTGCTGAGAGCCTTGGTGGGCGTGTGGTGGTGAAGGCGCAGGTACACGCCGGTGGGCGAGGCAAGGCGGGAGGCATCCGTCTGGCGGACACCCCTGCACAGGCGGAGGAACATGCTCGCGCGTTAATCGGTTCCCGGCTGGTGACGCCGCAGGCGCCGCAGGGCGTGCCGGTGCACAAAGTGTTGATTGAAGAAGCCATCTCCATCGCGCAGGAGTACTATCTGGGCATCACGTTGGACCGAGCCAGACAGCGCGACGTGGTGATGGTCAGCGCGATGGGGGGAATGGATATCGAGCAGGTGGCGGAGGAGCATCCCGAAGCCATTGTGAAGGTATGGGTAGAGCCCTGGCAGGGGCTGATGCCATATCAGGCGAGGCAGGCGCTGTATGATGCCGGCATTGCACGGGAAGCCGTGCCGACCGCTACGAAGTTTCTGTTGGCGCTGTACCGGGCGTATGTGGGCAGTGATGCGTCGCTGGCGGAAATCAACCCCTTCGTGTTGACGCAGGATGGGCAGTGTCTCGCCGCCGATGCCAAGCTGAACATCGACGACAACGCTCTGTTTCGCCATCCCGAGTTCAACGAGTACAAGGAGGAGAGCGAAGAGGACCCCATTGAGGCAGAAGCGCATCGGCGCGGCATCCAGTATGTGCGGCTGGGCGGCGACATCGGCATCATCGGCAACGGCGCTGGGCTGGTGATGAGCACGCTGGATGAAGTCAGCCGGGCTGGGGGCAAGCCCGCGAACTTTCTGGACATTGGCGGGGGCGCGAAAGCCGACCTGGTGCGCAACGCGCTGGAGATTGTGCTGATGGACCCAAACGTCAAAGGCGTGCTGTTCAATGTATTTGGCGGAATCACGCGCGGGGATGAGGTGGCAAAAGGCATTCTGGAGGGCATTCGCAGTCTGGAGGTGAAAGTTCCCATTGTCATTCGGCTGGCGGGCACTCGCGCCGAGGAGGGACTGGCGTTGCTTCAGGGCACGGAGCTCATCCCTGCGGTGACGATGCAGGAAGCGGCACGCAAGGTTGTGGAGGTCACACGCTGATGGCTGTGCTGGTTGACAAAAACACGCGCGTGCTGGTGCAGGGTATCACCGGACGCGAGGGCGAGTTCCATACCCGACAGATGCTGGAATACGGCACGCGGATTGTAGCAGGGGTAACGCCGGGCAAAGGCGGACAGGAGGTGCTGGGCGTGCCGGTGTTTGACACCGTGAAGCAGGCGGTACAGGCTACCGGCGCGGATGCTTCGGTTATCTTTGTACCTGCGCCCTTCGCGGCGGATGCGGTGCTGGAGGCGGCGGACGCGGACGTGCGCGTGGTCGTGTGCATCACCGAGGGCATCCCGGTGCAGGATATGGTCAAAGCGGTAGCGCTGGTGCGTCAGAAGGGCGTTCGGCTCATCGGGCCGAACTGTCCGGGCATCATCACCGCGGGGCAGTGCAAAATCGGCATTCTTCCGGGCAATATCTTCACGCCGGGACCTGTCGGTCTGGTGTCGCGCAGCGGCACGCTGACCTATGAAATCGTAGACCTGTTAACAAAAGCGGGGCTGGGACAGTCTACGTGTATAGGAATAGGCGGCGACCCGGTGCTGGGAAGCACGTTCGTTGACCTGCTCCCGCTGTTCGAGGAAGACCCCGATACGCAGGCGGTGGTGCTGGTAGGCGAGATTGGCGGCTCGGATGAGGAAATCGCGGCGGAGTACATCCGCACGATGCGCAAGCCGGTAATTGGCTTCATATCGGGTCGCACCGCACCGCCCGGCAAGCGAATGGGTCACGCGGGAGCGATTATCTCGGGGCGCACCGGCACCCCACAGGCGAAAGTGGATGCATTGCGAGGCGCGGGCGTGCCTGTGGCGGATGCGCTGTACGAGATACCCGACCTGGTGAAGCAGGCACTGGCGAGCCGAACCTGACAGGAGGTGTTCCGATGAAACGAGCGGTATGGCTGACAATGGCGATGGTGTTTTTGTTCACCGTGAGCCTTTCCGAGTGGAGCAGTGCGCAGGACCTGGGCAAAATCCTGCGGGGCGGTGTGAAACTGCTGGGCATTGGCTACCTGGTGAAGCAGAACGCCAAATCGCTGGATAAGTTCATCAACGAGATTACGCTCCGCCGCAACGTGCCCATCAATCAGGCGACGAAGGTCGTGCCCATCCTCAGCATCGGCGATAAGGGTTATGTCGGCGCGGCGCAGGTGATGGGTCCGAAAGAGGCGGTCAACAAAGTGCAGGCGGTGTTTCAGATTGAAGAATCGCTGGACCGGTTCCGCATTAAGGTGCTGGTTCCGAGCGACAGCCTGACCGGTCTGCGCCGTGTAGAAAAGGTGGGCATCTCTGCGTTGATTGACGTCGCGCTGGAGGGCGGCTTCAAGGTCACCCATCCGAAGGGGCTGGGTGGCAAAGAGGTGCTGGCGGCGACCGCCGTGGCGGTTGCTGTGAAGAACGCCGGTAGCCAGCTGAACGAATTGATTAACAAGGTGAGTCTGCGCAAAGGCGCGGAAGAGTTCACGAAGGTCATCCCGATGGCGACGCTGGGCGAGAACGCCTATATTGGCGGGGCGCAGGTTTCGGGTGCCGCGAAAGATGTGGACCGGGTAGCGGGCGTCTGGCAGTATGAAGACCTGTTCTCCAACGGGATGTTCCGCGTGAAGATACTCATTCCCACCGATGACCTGAACCCGTTGAAACTGCGCCGCGTGGACGGCGTGGGGCTGACGGCGGTCATCGACATGCGGATTATGAGCTGATCTGTCAGTGGATACCACCCACCCCCCAGCCCCTTCCCACGCAGGGAAGGGGCGCATCACTTCTCCCCACGTTGGGGAGGTTAGGTAGGGATTTTTCAGGGGTTGTCAGCCCCCCTGTTGTCCCCCCGCAAGCAGGGGG
>CAZOGB010000091.1:0-12159 GCA_964579145.1 uncultured bacterium
AGCCCCCCTATTGTCCCCCCGCAAGCAGGGGGACATGCAAGTCCCTCCCCGCCTGCGGGGAGGTCAGGTGGGGCTATCCCGCGTCGGGGAGAGGGGTCGGCTTACCGCCCTCCTGCATTTGACAGGGCTAGCTTTTTTTGGGATACTTAGATACACGGTATCTCAGAGCACTCAGGAGGAGGATGGATGCGTTTCGGAACCAAAGCGATTCGTGTGGGACAGGAGCCGGACCCGGTCACAGGAGCGGTGGTGCCGCCCATCTACATGGCGTCAACTTATGTGCAGGCGAAAGTGGGCGAGCTGAAGGCGGGCTGGGAGTACGCACGGTCCGGTAACCCCACCCGCGGCGCCCTGGAGCGAAGCATCGCCGCGCTGGAAAACGCCGATTATGGGCTGGCGTTCGCCTCGGGGATGGCGGCGGAAACGGCGGTCACCTCGCTGGCGCGCAGCGGTGAACATATTCTGGCGACGAAGGATATTTACGGGGGAACCTTCCGCCTGCTTCGCCACCTGCGTGAGAAGTACAATATCCAGTCTTCCTACGCCGATTTCACCGACCTGGACCGCCTGCAGGAGGCGTTCACCCCCCAGACCCGCCTGGTGTGGATAGAAAGCCCCTCAAACCCGACGCTGGTGGTGGTGGATATCGCTGCGATTGCCGAGATGGCGCACCGCCACAATGCCCTGCTGGTGGTGGATAACACCTTCGCCAGTCCCTACCTGCAGACGCCGCTGGACCTCGGCGCGGATATTGTTCTGCACAGCACCACCAAGTACATCGGCGGGCACAGCGACCTGATTGGGGGAGCGGTGGTCACGCGAAGCCCGGAGCTTTACGAGAAGCTGTACCGTTACCAGAACGACTTCGGCGGGGTTCCCAGTCCGTTCGACTGCTGGCTGACCCTGCGCGGCATTCGCACCCTGCATGTGCGCATGGAGATGCACTGTCGGAACGCGATGCAGATAGCGCAGTTTCTGGAGAGCCATCCCAAGATCGAGTGGGTGCGGTATCCCGGTTTGCCTTCGCATCCTCAGCACGAGCTCGCCCGCAAGCAGATGCGCAACGGTTTTGGGGGAATGATTGCGGTTGGCGTGAAGGGCGGCCCAGATGGCGCACAGCGATTCTGCGAGGGCACGAAGATTTTCAACCTAGCGGAAAGTCTGGGCGGCGCGGAGTCGCTGATTGGCTATCCGCCGAAGATGTCGCACGCCTCAATGAGCGCACAGGAGCGGGCATGGTGTGGAATCCCCGACAACATGGTGCGCCTCTCAGTAGGGCTTGAGGACGTGGATGACCTGATCGAAGACCTCCAGCAGGCGCTCGAGGCGGTGTAGCGGGCTGTGCTCCTCCCGTGCAGGAACCGCTGCCCTTGCTGCAGAACAACAACGGGAATAATCGGTCTGCCGGGAGGAGAAGATGAACCCTTTGACCCTTTCTACCCTGAAGGCGCTGACGCTGCGCAGGCACGCGCGCACCAGACGGGTATCCAGTTACGATAAAACGGGTGGCAATGCCGATTGCTGGTACATTCCTGCAGGCGAAACCGCAACGCTCGCGGATATCCAGTCGGCGGGATGCATCACGCATATCTGGTTCACCGTTGCCTGCCAGGACCGCGATTACCTGCGCAAGACCCTGCTGAAGATGTACTGGGACAACGAGTCGGAGCCGAGCGTGTACGTGCCTCTGGGTGACTTCTTCGGGCTGGGGCACGGCATCGCGCAGTCTTTTGTGTCCGCGCCTCTGGCAACTGTTGCCCCGGCGGAACAGGAGGGCAGGCGCGGCGGCAATATGGCGATGAACTGCTACTGGCAGATGCCCTTTGCCGAACGCGCGGTCATCCAGATCGTCAACGAGTGCGACGAGCCGATACGCGCCTTTTACTTCTACATCGACTACGAGGAGTACGATGCTCTTCCCGAAGACAGCCTGCGCTTTCACGCGCAGTACCGACAGGAGTGCCCCACCAGAGGTATCAGGGGCGAGCTGGGCAGGCAGGGCATCGATATCGGCACACTGTTCAACGAACCTAACGTCGACGGCAGGGAGAACTACGTGATTCTGGAAGCGGAGGGCGCCGGGCATTACGTGGGCTGTGTGCTGTCGGTGCATAACATCGACCCCAACGTGGACGGCTTGACCTGGTGGGGCGAGGGCGACGATATGTTCTTCATCGACGGCGAGCAGCTGCCCTCTCTGCATGGAACCGGTTCCGAGGACTACTTCTGCCATGCCTGGGGCATGCACGACCGCGCCTATCCCTATGCGGGAACCTCCATCTACGAGCACGACCCGCGCTATCCGGGACGCCACAAATGCACCAGTTACCGGTTCCACATCCAGGACCCGGTGGTGTTTACCAAGTCGCTGAAGGTGACCATCGAGCACGGGCATGCGAACCTGCAGAACAACGACTATTCCAGTGTGGCGTTCTGGTATCAGACGGAGCCGCACAAGCCCCACCCGCCGATGCCCAGCAAGTGGGAGCGGTGCGCACGACCGGATACGCTGAGGTAGTGCTCGGAAGGGTAGTGGCTGCGGCTGGCGAAACAGGTATCTTGCGGAACATCTTTGTAACGGGAGGCAGACATGAAACTCGCCTGTCAGGAAGGAATGACGCCAGGCAACACCCTGCAGGAGAAGCTGGACAACCTGGCGCAGTACGGATACGAAGGCATTGAGTTCTGGGGATCGCAGTTTGTCGATACCGAGAGCAACGGGATGCGCAAGGAGCGGGTGGCAGAGGTTCAGCGCCTGACCCAGAACCACCCGGTCAAGCCCAGCACCATTTGCGCGGGCTATCGCGGCGCCCTGCTGGATGCAGACCGCAGAGAGCGCGAACGTGCCGTGCAGGATATCGAGACACTGCTCTACGCCGCGGGCGAAATCGGGGCGGTGGGCGTTATCGTGGTGCCCATCTTCGGCGGACCGCGGATCTCTGACCTAACACCATACGCCTCGGCGGTGAATCTGGAAACGGAACTGCTGTGCCGACTGCTGGAGCCACTAAGCAACGTGGCGGTGAAGGCGGGCAGCTACATCCTGCTGGAGCCTCTCAACCGCTACGAGACCCACTATCTGAATCGGCTGGAACAGGCGGTGAGCATCTGTCGGCGTGTGGGCAGTTCGCACCTGAAGCTGATGGCGGACTTCTTCCACATGAACATCGAAGAGCGTGACATTCCCGACGCCCTGCGGGAGGCGAAGGACTATCTGGCGCATATCCACCTCGCCGACAGCACGCGCCTTCTGCCCGGCTACGGACATACCGACTTCCGCTCGGGCTTTGCCGTGCTTAAGGAGATAGGCTACACGGGCTATATGGCGCTGGAATGCGGTATCCCGGGCGACCCGCGTGAAGAGCTGCCAAAGTGCGCCCAGTACCTGCGCGCGCAGATGTCGGGATGAATCTTATCCTTGCGCACGACCTCGGCACCACGGGCAACAAGGCGGTGTTGCTGGATGAGCAGGGCAGGCTGGTGGATACCGCCTTTGCCCGTTATCGCACCGCTCATCCTGCACCCCTTACCGCCGAGCAAAACCCCGCCGACTGGTGGCGGGCAGTGGTTCGCTGTACGCGGACACTGATTCGCGTGGACGAGAGCCGGGCACGCCGTATCGTCGCTGTTGGTTTCAGCGGGCACATGAACGGCGTGGTGCTGGTAGACGAGAGGGGCAATCCCCTGCGCCCCGTCCTTATTCATGCCGATATCCGCGCCGGCACGCAGTGTGAGAAGTTACGCCAGCGCATGCCCGAAGCCGACTACTATGCCATCACCGGCAACCGCCTCGCGCCGTTCTACTCCCTGCCCAAGCTCATGTGGCTGGTGGAACATGAGGAGCAGGCAGTGGCTCGCGCCCGTTGGATGCTCCAGGCGAAGGATTACTGCGTGGGGCGAATGACGGGCAGGTGGGGGATAACCGACCCATCTGATGCATCGCTGACGGGCCTCTACGATGTGAACCGCCTCCGCTGGAGTGCCGAGGTGGCAGAAGCAGCGGGCATCCCCATGCGCCTGCTCCCGGAGATAGCCGAGTCTACTGCAATCGTGGGGCAGGCGGGCGTAGAGGCAGCCCGGGCGACCGGCTTACCCACGGGGATCCCTGTCGTCATCGGGGCGGGCGATGGGGCTTGCGCGACTGTCGGAGCGGGCGCAGTGGAGGTCGGCAACAGCTACACCTACATCGGCGGCACAGCGTGGACATCCTGCCTGCGCGAACGGTTTACTCCCGACCGGCAGATGCGCCTGACCACGCTGATGTCCGCCCAGCCCGAACGTTGGGTGCAGTTTGGTACAGTTCAGTCGGCTGGAAGCGCATGGGACTGGTTCGTGCGTCTGTTCGGCAGGGGTGGAAGCACAGCGCGCCTGCAGGCGGAGGCGGCTGGAGTTGCACCGGGCAGTGAAGGGGTGACCTTTCTGCCGCATCTCAGCGGCGAGCGTGCACCGATATGGAACCCGCTAGCGCGGGGCGTTTTTGCAGGTTTACAGGCACACCATACGCGGGCGCATCTCGCGCGGGCGGTGCTGGAGGGGGTGGCATGTGCGCTGGAGAGCATCCTCCGGGTGATGCGCGAGCATGGCGCGGTGTCCGAGCCGATACGGGTAGTAGGGGGTGGCACGCGCAGTGACCTGTGGATGCAGATTCTGGCAGACCTGTACGGTTGCCCGCTGGAAATCCCTCAACATGCCGAATCCAGCACCGCTATCGGCGCGGCGATAATTGCCGGCGTGGGCGTGGGGCTGTACGACGGCTTTCACATCGCCAAGCACATCGCCTACGCCGAGAGGCGGGTGGAGCCTCAGCCGGACAGCGCGGCGGTGTACGGGGAATTACGCGCCCGCTACGCAGAGCTGCTGTCCGCGGTGGCGCCGCTGTTTGGAAACAGGGTTGCCTGAACCTAAGCGCAAGCCCCTACCCGCTGCTACGTCTCCAGCGCAAAGTTCATCAGGAACAGCCAGCCCCGCGTGAGCAGTTCGGTTATTCCCAGAAACGCGCCGTAGATGCCGTCCAGATAGAGGCGTGGATGCCACAGCTTGCCTTGCTTCAACAGCTGCCAGGCATCCTGCCACACCGCACGGGACTGCCCCATCCGCAGGTGCAGGTAGGTCAGGAAGGCAACCACCTTCGCGATGGCACGCCGTTGACGCTGGATTTGCGCTTCTTTCGCCTGCGCCATGCTTTCGCGCAGCTCCGCCGCACGCTTGCTGAGCCATGTGGCACGCCATATCTTCTCGAACATCAGGATCAGCTTCACCACCCGCCACGACAGCACCACCGTATCTTTGGTGCGTCGCCAGGCGTAAGCCAGCCGGCTCTCCATCGGGAAGGTGGGGCGGCGTTCCGTGCGTCCTTTCAGCCGCCAGAAGCCGGTAATCATCGGGTGCGCCTCTTCGCAGTGGGTGGCGTAGGCATACCAGACAGCGTTCTTGAAAATGCCCCAGTACGACTGCGGGGTTGCTCGGTTGAGCACCTTCGTCAGGTTCTCCACCGAATAGAACCGCTTCCACGCCTCTCTGTACACGTTGAACCACTCTTCACTGGTCATGTTGGGGTGTTTTTGCGCCGCGTGAAAGCTGTCGTACTCGTTGAAATCGGGGCTCATCCACTCGCCGCGTTTGGTCATCTCCAGGTGGTCTACCGAGCCAGGCAGGGGCGTCAGCATGAAGAAGCTCGCCTGGTCGGGCTGAACTACCTCCATCAGGGTGGTGATGTCCCGCCTCACCGATTCCACCGTGTCATGCGGGAAGCCGATAATGTAGCTGGTATGCACCGCGATTCCGTAGCGATGCCACGTCTGCATCATCTCTTCAAAGAAGTTCACCTTGTTCTGTCCCTTCGACGCCGCCTTGAGGTTGTCGGGGTTCAGGCTTTCCAGCCCGATGAACACCTGTGAACAGCCCGCCCGCGCTGCCAGTGGCACGAAGTCGGGAATGCGATAGGAGGGCACGTCCACCTGCATCATGAAAGTGATGCGGATGCCCTCTTCTTCTCGCATGCGGATCAACTGTTCGAAGATTTCGCGCCACTGGGGGTTGCGCGACATGTTGTCGTCGGTGAAGAAGTAGTGCTTGATGCGCGGATAGTGCTCGCGAACGTGCTTTTCAATCAACTCGGGAGAACGGTAGCGCATAAAGTTACCCTGTACGTGGATGATGGTACAGAACGAGCATTTAAACACGCACCCGCGCGAGGTATCCATCGTGCCCGCGTAGGGAAGCACGAAACGCTTCGCCACCGACTCGTCCACCAGCGGCGCCGCCCACTCTTGCGACAGGTCTGGCAGGTCGCCCATCCAGTAGACCGACTTCAGCTTGCCCTTCAGTGCGTCCGTCAGCAGTTCCTCCAGGCGCCCCTCGCATTCGCCCGCGAACAGACTGACGCCCTGTTCCCGCAACGCCTGCAGCTCGGCAGTCAGCCCCAGCAGTGCCAGTGAGCCGCTGACATGAAACCCTCCGATGATGACCATAGCGCCCAGCTGTTTGAAGCGTAAAGCCAAGTCTACCGCGCGGGGAAACTGGTTCGTCTGCACACCCACTAGCCCCACCAGGGTGGGAACGCCCGGAATCGCCCACCGCCGCATGAGCCTTTCCGGCACAACCAGCTGCACCGTCTCATCGATCACGTGCACCTCAATCGACACGCCCATCTTCTGCGCGGCATCGCGGAACAAGCCGTTCAGCGCGTTTAACGTGTTGGAGGGCAAAACGCCACGCACATGGTGAATCACGTAACCGTCATCGTCGTACTTGGAGGGTTTCACCAGAATGACGTTCAATGCGGGTAAATCTCGGTCCATTTTCCTCCTGCCTTCCATCTTCCATCCGATACGAGGTCGGTGAACCATCGGCATCACTCTCCTCGCTTGCTTGATTATAGATGTTTATGCAACTCAAAGTCAACTGTTATTTTCGTTTAGACTGCGAAAATGTCCTGCAAGTTCAACGTGGAGTTGCATAAAAAAAGCCCCTGCCATCGCAGGGGCGAGGGGTGCGCCTTCGAACTTATGCCTTCACCAGGGCGTTTTCAATGTAGCGGAGCACCATCTCGTCGGGCATTGCCCCTTCGAACTCCACCACCTCGTTAACGACGGTCTTGGGCACGCCGTAGACGTTCCAGTCCTGGCTGAGTTGCTCGAACTCCATCGCCTCGATCATCGCGCCGCGGATGTTCGGGTTCACGAACGCGAACTGATGCGCCGTCAGCACCGCACGCGGACAATAGGGGCAGGTGGGCGTCACGAACACCATCATGTCCACCGGGCTGTCGATCTGAGACACCTTATCCAGCACCTGCGGCGCGAGATGGTGCTTCCCGGTAGAAATCATCAGAATGTCCTCCAGCAGGGTAGCGAATTCGTAACCGGCGGGAATACCGTAGAACCGGATGCCGTAGTCCACCTCTTCGCCGTTCTGCAGTCCCGTCAGCACGATGGCAGGCACCAGGTATCCCTGCCCATCCTTTTTCAGGTCATAGGCCGCGGCGCGAACCGCATCGGCATACGGGTCTACGAACTCCACCTGCAGATTGTCGTTCAGCTCCGCCAGCTCGCTCATCAGCTCGCGCAGCTCCGTGCAAAAGGCGCACTCCCGTCGCCCCGGCGCAATCAGGTTTGTCTCCGGTGCGAAGACCACCATCTTCACGGGGTGCACCATCTCGCTCAATCGCTCGCGCACCGCCGCCTTATCTTTCTCGGTCAGAATAGCCATAGCTTGCAACCTCCTCTGGCTTGGATGTTTCCACCCTGTTGGACTCATCCACCTGTGGAAAGGATTCATTGCCCGCGCGGAGCGAACATTTTGCGCGCAGGAACCGTCTAATGTATTGGTAACTAACCCCACTAATCCCATAAGGAGGGATTGGTCATGTCTCGCCTTATCGCCGTGCTGGCGCTGTTGCTGTGGTGTCTCCCGCTGTACGCGCAGGACAGCTTCTATCAGAAGTGCTACGGCTCGGGTATGGTGCTGGTAACCAATGTTCCCTTTACCGCGGGGACCGTGGAGGTCGCAGTACGCCACATCATTCCACCGGAGGGAACCACCATTGATGACCCACTGGCGGGCAGGCTGGTCTTCCGCACCGTCACTCCGGCCACGGACACGCCATGGATCCGCGCTGCGGTGACTGTCGTCATGCATGATGCGGACACTTACGGGATGGAGAATCCTTACACCGCAAGCTTCAGCGGACCGGCGACCGCCTATCTGGGCTGGAGCCGAAAGGGTATCAAAGGCACGCTGAAGGTGGTCATTGCCGACCAGCGCGACCCCACCGATGCACTGGGACCCAGCATCATGCTGTTCGACACCATCAAGATGACCTTCGTGCCTGAAACCTCGCCACTGCCCTATCAGCTGGAGTGGGAGGGCATCATATGGCGAGGCGACCTGATTGTGTTTGAACGCTGGGTGAGGTAAGCCCGAGCCGCGCCCCTGCAGGGCGACCTGCAGGGGCTTTTCGTTGCCCGCCCGGTATGGTAAAATGGCGTAGCCTATGAACCGGGGAAGGAGCCGAGCCGATGAAGGAGACCGCATGTGACGTGTTGATTGTGGGCGGTGGCACGGGCGGGTGCGCCGCGGCGATGGCCGCCTCCAGCCTGCGCCTGCGTGTGGTGATGACCGAAGAGACCGAATGGATAGGGGGGCAGCTCACCGCGCAGGCAGTGCCACCCGATGAGCACCCCTGGATTGAGAGTTTTGGCTGTACGGCACGCTATCGCGACTATCGCAACGCCGTGCGCCGGTTCTACAGAGAACATTATCCACTGACGCTGGAAGCGCGAAACAATCCGCGCCTGAACCCGGGAAACGGCTGGGTGTCCCGCCTCTGCCACGAGCCTCGCGTGGGGCTGGCTGTGCTGGAGGCGATGATTCACTATCCGCGCACCGCCGGCTGGCTGGACGTTCGCCTGCATCGCAAACCGGTCGCTGCCGAAGTGGATGGCGATACGGTCACCGCCGTTACTTTCCAGAACCTGCACACCGGCGACCTGGAAGTGGTGCGCGCTCGCTATGTTCTGGACGCGACCGAGCTCGGCGACCTCCTGCCGATGACCGGCGCGGAGTACGTGGTGGGCGCAGAATCACAGCGGGACACCGGCGAGCCTCACGCCGTGCAAGGCGACCCACAGCCCGAGAACGTGCAGGGCATCACCTGGTGCTTCGCGATGGCATACGACCCCGAGGGCGACCACACCATCGACAAGCCCGCCCAGTACGACCGCTGGCGCGAGTATCAGCCCGACTTCTGGCCCGACAAACTGCTCAGCTGGTACACAGCACATCCCATCACGCTGGAGAAAACGCGCTGGTTCCTGTTCCCCCATGAAACGGACAACCCCTACCGCTCGCTGTTCACCTACCGGCGCATCGTCTGCAGGGACCACTATCCGCCCGAACTCGCGCCGCACGAGGTGACCATTGTGAACTGGCCACAGAACGACTATTTCAGGGGAACGATTATTGACCAGCCAGAGGAAGTGGTGCGCCAGCGGCTGGAGGAGGCGCGGCAGTTATCGCTCAGCCTGCTGTACTGGCTGCAGACCGAGGCGCCGCGTCCCGACGGCGGCACCGGCTATCCCGGGCTGTACCTGCGCCCCGACATCACCGGCACCGATGATGGGCTGGCGATGTACCCCTACATTCGGGAATCGCGACGCATCCGCGCAGTGTTCACCGTCACCGAGCACCACGTGGCATCCGACCTCAACCCCGGCGCCGACCGCGCCAGACCGTTCCACGATACCGTTGGAGTGGGGTGTTATCGCATTGACCTGCACCCCAGCACGAACGGCACGAACTCCATTGACATCGGCGCCCTGCCGTTCCAGATTCCGCTGGGTGCGCTCCTACCGGTGCGGCTTCGCAACCTGCTTCCTGCCTGTAAAAACATCGGCACCACGCACATCACCAATGGCTGTTTCCGCCTGCATCCGGTGGAATGGAACATCGGCGAGTCGGCGGGACTGCTGGCAGCGTTCTGCGTGACCAGAGGTGTGGAGCCGCATCAGGTGCGGGAAGACGAGAGCCTGCTGAGCGAATATCAGAACCTGCTTCGGGCACAGGGCATTGAGCTGGAGTGGCCGCAGACCAGACCGGTGTAATCGGGGAGGCAGTGATGGAGGTAGTCGCAGTGATACTGGCCGCAGGAGCATCCCAGCGGATGGGGCGATCCAAGATGCTGTTGCCCTTTGGAGACGGAACGGTGATTGAGACGGTGGTGCACAACGTCACCGCCTCGCGCGTGTCACACACGGTGGTGGTGCTGGGCTACGCATGGACCCGGATCTACAGCCTGCTGGAACATCTGCCGGTGGAGGTTATCGTGAACCCGCGCCCGGAATTGGGCATGATTTCCTCGGTGCAGTGGGCGGTGGCGCAGATGAACCAGAGCGCAGAAGGTATGTTGTTCGTGCTGGGCGACCAGCCGCTGATACCCACCTGGGTGCACGACGCCGTTGTGGATGCGTTTGCGTACGACCCGACCGGCATCGTGGTGCCCACCTGGCAGGGCAGGCGCGGGCATCCGGTGCTGTTCAGCGCACGGTTTCGCGAAAAGATACTGAACCTGCCGACGGACAGAGGGCTGAACACCCTCCTGCATCAGCATCCCGATGCGGTGCACGAAGTGCCTGTGGATACCGATACCATCCTCCTGCAGATGAATACCCCTGAAGAGTATCAGCAGATGCTGGAGCGGGCGAAACAGGGGCACTAAAACATCACCTCATACTGCTGGCGGTGGATAGCCTGCATCAGACCCAGCGACACAAAACAGGTGACCACCGCCGTGCCCCCAAAGCTCAGGAAGGGAAGCCATACCCCCACCACGGGCAGAATGCCTATCACCATCCCCGTGTTCACGATGATATGGTAGGCGAAGAAGGTGGTAACCCCCGCCGCAATCAGGCGCGTGTAAAACTGGTGTGCCTGCAGGATGAGACGCATCAGCCGCCAGAGCAGTACCCCATACAGCGCAAGCAAGATCACACTGCCTGTGAATCCCGTCTCCTCTGCTACCACCGTGAAGATGAAATCGGTATGCTGTTCGGGGATGAACAACAGCAGGTTCTGCGTGCCGTGGAACAGCCCTTTACCGAACACCTGTCCCGACCCCACGGCGATACGCGCCTGCAGGATGTGATAGCCCGAACCGCGTGGGTCGCGCTGAGGGTTCAGGAACGCCACCAGGCGGTTCTTCTGGTAATCTTCCAGCACGCTCAGATGCCACATGGCGGTAAAGGCGATAGCTCCCACCAGCACGACCACCCCGAGATGCTTCAAACGCGCTCCCGCCAGCATCATCATGCCGAACCATATCGCCATCACCACCAGCGCGGTGCCCAGGTCAGGCTGTTTGAATATGAGTAGAACCGGAAGCCCGATATATAGCAGAGACCTTGCCACCAGCGCAGGCGAGCGTATCTTTTCCTCACGAGTAGCCAACCAGTGTGCGAGGGTGAGGATCACGAGGATTTTCGCCAGCTCCGAGGGCTGGAGGCTGAAACCGCCCGGCAGGGGTATCCATCGCTGTGCCCCTTTGGTCGTGCGCCCGAAAAAGTCCACATACACCAGCAGAACAATGTTCGCCGTGTAGAGCCATGCGGTCCATCTCTGCCACATCTGGATGGGGATAGAGGCTACCACAAACATCGCCACGATGCCAACGCCCATGGCGATAGCCTGCTTGCGCACGAAGTACAGTCCGTCGCCCTGGGCGCGGCGGGCGCTGTATATCATCACCAGCCCCCACGCGCACAGCAACAGCGCCACCAGAATGATGGTCCAGTCCAGTTCTCGCAGAAACCGTCTGTGCATGAACCCAACCTTTTTGCGAGCGGTGCAGTTTCAGTGTATCAACTTTTGATGGCTCAGAGCAAGGGAACTGCATTTTTGGAGTGCTGAAGCTTGCTTCAGCAAAGCCTAACCTGCTTGGGCAGGTTTCGTTGTGTGTAGCCTGCGATTTCCAATCGCGAGGGCACGATAAAGAGGAGATACACACCTGCAACTGGAAGTTGCGGGCTACCCTTGACGAAGCCTCCTCGCGGAGGCTGACCTCTTTGGAGTGCTGAAGCTTGCTTCAGCAAAGCCTAACCTGCTTCAGCAAGCAACCAGTATTGAACGCAGTCTTTTTCAAAAGGGAAAAAGGAGGCATTCAAC
>CAZOGB010000092.1:0-12026 GCA_964579145.1 uncultured bacterium
TGAGCGGTTCCACCGCCCGAACGTCGCCTAACTTGCCCAACGCAAGACATGCTGCGTGACTTTTCTCCCAAGAACTATCGTTCAGTTGCTGGATTAGCTGTTCTACGTTGTCCATCGGTCATTGCCTCCTCGCAAGCTTTGGCAGCGGTTGACCCACCGACAACCCAAAACCGCCTATACGGTCAACCAGCAGATTTGTTCCATATCCAGTGCCATTTCTCACACGTCATCAGCTTGCAAGGGGGAGGTGTGCAAAACCTGCTCCGGGGTCGCATCTCCCAATGCTGTCAGCGCGCTGTTGATGGCGTCCAGCACTTCGGGCTCAGTCTCTACTATCGCGCGCAGAACCAGCGGCTCTATCGCTCGGGGGTCTCCTAACTTGCCCAACGCCTCACACGCCGCTCGGCGAACGTATCCATACGAACCCCCCAGCCTTTGGAGGAGCGGTTCCACCGCCCGAACGTCGCCCAATTCGCCCAGCGTTTCACACGCCTCCCAACGTCTTTCGGGGGACATATCGTTCAGTTGCTGGATTAGCTGTTCTATCTGGTCCATTGCTCTTTCCCTGCTTGCGGAGTTTGGTAGATGCTACTTACCTAGTCCGAAAGTCTTCCTTTCATGTTCCGTCCTGGCGTCATGCCTGCTTGGGTGAACCACCCCGTTGTTGATCCCTTTCGCAGAGACTAGAATGACGGCATGATATGTCATGATCGCAGCGTCAACGGCGCTTTGCTTTTCTGCTATTTTAGCATATCTGACGCTATATTGTCATCACCTGCTGTTCTTCACCAACCCTCCTGCGGAGGCTCTAACCTGCTTCAGCTGGTTTTGCTAAGTGTTGCCTGCGATTTCCAATCGCAAGGTTGCCTGACAAACATCCCAGCAACTGGAAGTTGCGGGCTACTCCTGACGAAGCCTCCTGCGGAGGCTCTAACCTGCGCCTGTTTGGGCTGCTGAAGCACTCCAAAGAGCCTGACAGCAGGAGAGCGTTCTCAGGTGGCGAACAGGGGGATGGCTATACTGCTTAACAACGGAGGTTATCCATGCGTGCGGGAGGTGTACTGGTCTTGCTGGCACTACTGACATTGCCCGCGGGGGCGCAGAAGCCGTTCCACGAGGCGCAACTGCTGTTCCCGCCCGAACGGTGGCACAATCACGGCTCGTGCATCGTGGAACTGCCCAACGGCGACCTGCTGGTGTGCTGGTACAACGGTTCGGGCGAGCGCACCGCCGACGACGTGAAGGTGGAAGGGATGCGCAAGCGCAAGGGGGCGAAGATATGGAGTCAGCGGTTCCTGATGGCAGATACGATTGGCTTTCCCGATTGCAATCCGTGCATGTTCATTGACCAGCAGGGCAGGCTGTGGCTGATGTGGGTGGCAATTATCGCCAACGAGTGGCACACCGCGCTCCTGCGCTACCAGATTTCGGACAACCCGCGCGGCACGGGTGCGCCCCGCTGGACACACAGCGACATCCTGCTTCTCAAGCCGGGCGATGAATTCGCTCAGATGGTGGCGAAGCAATGCGACGAGGACGAGAAACGCATTGACCAGATACTGCCGCAGGAGGAGCGCGAACGAGGCTTGCAGTACCTCGCCGAACGTCGCAAAAACGCCGCCGATAAATACTTCCGGCGCATGGGCTGGATGACGCGCGTGCACCCCTTCGTGCTGGACGGCAGGCGTATCATCGTGCCCCTCTACTCCGACGGCTTCGACTTCTCTATCATGGCAATCAGCGACGACGGCGGGAAGACCTGGCAGGCAAGCCGACCGCTGGTCAGCATGGGGGGCGTTCAGCCCAGCCTGGTGCAAAAGCACGACGGCACGCTGGTCGCCTACATGCGCGACAACGGTCCACCGCCCCAGCGGGTGCTTCGCAGCGAATCGCGCGACGGCGGCATGACCTGGTCGCCCGTGGTGGACGACGACATCCCCAATCCCGGCTCCGGGCTGGAGGTGATTCGCCTGCAGAACGGACACTGGGCGATGGTGTGCAACGACACCGAACGCGGCAGGCACAGCCTCGCCGTGCTCATCTCCGACGACGAGGGCCAAACATGGAAATGGAAACGCCATCTGGAGCTGGACGCGCCCGGTCAGGGGTCATACTCGTATCCCTCCATCATTCAGGCGAAGGACGGAACCCTGCACGTCACCTACAGCTGGAGCCAGCCGGGCAAGGGGTCATGCATCAAATACGCCCACTTCAACGAGGAGTGGGTGCTTCAGGGGGACTGAATGGCTAAAGGTATCACCTATAACCACGAGCGCATCGAGTTCGTGGACGCGCGGACGGACGTGCGCCTGATGCAGGTGACCAGCTTCCCCACCATGAGCATGGCTCTGCCGTACCACGGGCGCAACTTCACCACCGACTCGAAAACCTTCATCTTCGTGTCCCAGCGCGAGGCGCGACGGGATGCCCCGTGGGACCTGTTCCGCGTGGACGTGGACGGCACAAACCTCACCCAGCTGACCGAGTCGGAGCACGCCGCAGGGTTCGTGATGTCGCCACGGGACGACTGCGTGTATTTCCACCACCAGGGCGCGCTGTGGAAGATAGACATCCACACCTTTCGAGAAGAGGAGATTATCACTCCGCACGGCGTCACCAGCATGGGCGGGGGAGCCATCTCTGCCGATGGCAGATACTACTTCGCGCAGGTGGTCACCGCGCACGAGACCGCCGGCGTTATGCGCCTCGCCACCGACGGCTCGGAGGCGGTGCTGATTTTTGAGAGCGAACAGGGCAGTTTCGGGATGCACTCCGCCAACCCGGGCGGCAGGGGGCTTCTGCTCTGGCAGAAGCGCGAGGGCAGGAAGACGTGGCTTCTACTGGATACCGACGGCAGGGAAAAGGGCGTGTATACCTGCAGTTACGACTTCGCGCACTGCACCTTCCTCGGCACGAGTGAGCAGGTACAGGGCTGTGCCCTGCCTCCCGAACGTGCGCTGGTGCGCATCGCGCCGGGAGAGGAGACACCCACCACCATCGCCCAGGGGGTGTACTTCTGGCACTCCGCCTCCACGTTAGACGGCGAATGGATTATCGCCGATACCAACTGGCCCGACGAGGGGCTTCAGTTGGTGCACGTGCCGACCGGTCGTTATCGCCCGCTGTGTTATCCACGCAGCTCCCAGGGGCATCCCCAGTGGACGCATCCGCACCCGCAGTTCAGCCCCGACGGGCGTTACGTGCTGTTCAATTCGGACAGGACGGGCATCTGCCAGATTTATCTGGCACAGGTTCCCGACCACCTGCGCGAGCGCATCCGGCAGGGCACGCTCAGCGTGCAGGAGAGGCGGTTATGGTGAACGTCCGCAGGCTGTGCTGGCTGATAGCAGTGGTCACCGGCTTGCTGGTATCGGGCTGTCAGTGGCGGGGAGAGGAGCGGTTTCCGTCACGTGCCATCACCATCATCTGCCCGCCTGCGCCCGGTGGTGTTTCCGACACGCTCACCCGTGCACTCGCCGCGGGGGCGCAACAGGAGTTTGGCGTGCCGGTGGTGGTGGAGAACAAACCGGGTGGCGCCAACGCGGTAGGGCTGAACTACGGAGCGCACGCCGCGCCCGATGGCTACACGGTAACCTATGTGGTGGCGGAGCTGGCTATCCTGCCGCATCTGGGCTTAAGCCCCATCTCCCCCGACGATTTTGACCTGCTGGCACGCACCAACTACAACCCCGCTGCGGTGACCGTCCGCGCCGACTCGCGCTGGCGAACTCTTGGCGACCTCCTCGCCGACGCTAAGGCACATCCCGAAACGATACGCGCGGGCAACTCGGGCACGGGGTCCATATGGCATCTGGCGGCGGTTGCCCTGCAGGAGGCGGGAGGGGCGAAGTTCAAGCATGTGCCGTTTGGCGGCGCAGCGCCGGCGGTGCAGGCGTTATTGGGCGGACATGTGGACGTGGTCTGCGTCAGCCCAACGGAGGTGCAGGCGCATGTGGAGGCGGGCAAATTGCGCATGTTAGCCGTGCTGACAAACCGACGCGACCCCCTTTTCCCCAACGTTCCCTGCGCACGCGAGCTGGGCTACCCGCTGGACATCGGCGCATGGGGCGGGCTGGCTCTGCCCAAAGGCGTACCTGCCGAAAGACGTCAGCGGCTGCTGGAGGGGTTTCGCAAGGCGTTCGGCAGGCAGGAGTTCAGGCAGATGATGGCGGAGCGCGGGGTGCGCCTGGCGTGGCTGGAGGGAGAAGAGTTTCGTCGGTTCGTGCAGGCGCAGAGCGCACTCAACCGGAAGCTGATAGTCAGTATGGGCGTTAACCTATCCCGAGGCGATGTGGGATACCTCTACTTCCCCAGACTGCTGGCATTACTGGCTGTTTTGCTGGCAGTGGCAATTGGCGTTTCCGAAAGGCTGGCTCGTCGCCCTGCCGAAACCCTGCTGGTGCCTGGCATTCGCGATTCGGTGAGAATGGCTCTCTTCACCCTGCTGTTTGTGGTGCTGTTGCCGCTGGTGGGGTTCCTGACAGCGTCTGCGCTCTTCCTGCTGGCAAGCGTGCTTTCCACCAGAAGGGTGAAGCCGTGGCAGGCGATAGCGTTCGCGCTGGTGGTCAGTGCCGGTGTGTGGTGGCTATTCCAGAGCGTGCTGGGGGTTCCCCTGCCATGACGGAAGCGCTAAGAGAAGTGCTGACCGGCAACACTCTCTGGCTAATGCTGGTGGGCGTGGTGGCGGGCATCGTGATTGGCGCTCTGCCCGGTCTCACTGCCACGATGGGCGTTGCCCTGCTGGTTCCTTTCACCTTCTGGCTACCTACTCTGCCTGCGCTGATGGCGCTTTTGGGCGTGTATGTGGGCGCGATGTACGGCGGGGCGATTCCGGCGGTGCTGATACGCACTCCGGGCACACCCGCCGCTGCTGCCACCACTCTGGACGGCTATCCGATGGCGCAGGCGGGCAGGGCGGGGCTGGCGATAGGTATCTCCTGTATTACCGGCGTGATTGGCGGCGTGTTTAGCACGCTGGTGCTGATGTATGCCTCGCCTCAGGTCGCCCGGTTTGCGCTGAAGTTCGGACCAGCGGAGTATTTCGCGCTGGCGGTGTTCGGGCTAAGTGTTATCGCCAGCCTGTCCGAGCGTTCCCTGCTCAGGGGCGTGTTGATGGGCGTGTGCGGGCTGTTGCTCGCCACCATCGGCATGGATCCGATTACCGCAGTGCCGCGATTCACCTTCGGGTTGACGCCTCTGCTGGAGGGGCTGGCGCTGGTTCCCGTGCTGATTGGCGTTTTCGCGCTGGGCGAGGTGCTGTACCAGACGAGCCTGCCCGAACCCGACCGGAGCCTGTTCCGCGAGATAGGGCGCGTGCTTCCCTCACGCACAGAGTACAAACGCATCACCCTGCCCACCCTGCTTGCCTGTGTAACGGGCACGTTCATCGGCGCCCTGCCCGGCGTTGGAGGCGATGTGGCGTCGTTCGTCGCCTATGACCAGGCGAAGAAGGTCTCTAAACGCCCCGAAGAGTTCGGTAACGGCTCGGTGGAGGGGCTTGCCGCTGCCGAATGCGCCAACAACTCGGTCACCGGCGGGGCGATGATTCCCATGCTCACGCTGGGCATCCCGGGCGATGCAGTGACCGCGGTGATACTGGGCGCGCTGTTGATGCACGGACTGCGCCCCGGACCCGACCTGTTCGAGAAACAGACCCACCTGCTATCCGCCATCTTCGTCGGCTTGCTGGTGGCGAACCTGCTTGTCCTGCCCGTTGGTCTGGCAGGGGCGAAGCTGTTCGCACAGACGGTGCGCGCGCCGAGCCATTTCCTGTTCCCAACCATTGTGGTGCTGTGTGTGGTGGGCAGCTATGCAATTAACAACAGCCTTTCTGATGTGGGCGTGATGTTTGTGTTTGGGCTGGTGGGCTGGGCTCTGCGTCGGTGGGGCTTTCCTGTGGCGCCGCTGGTGCTGGGACTGATTCTGGGGCGCATGGTGGAGGAGAACCTGCGTCGCGCGCTGATCCTGTCGGGCGGAAGCTGGATGGTGTTCCTGCAGAGACCGCTTGCCCTGAGCCTGCTGGTGCTTGCCGTGCTGTCGGTGTCGCTGACGCTGTGGCAGAGGCGTCGCACGCGATAGGACATGGTTGACAGAAAGCCCGGAAAGCGGTATGGTAATGGCAATCCCTTTGGAACAGGAGGTCCGTGATGACCCTGATACCTCGCGACTGGCTACCCGCCTGCAGTATGAAGCGCGTCATCTGCCACTGGACGGCAGGCGGATACAAAGCCACATCCCTCGACCGCGCCCACTATCACATCCTGATTGAGGACGACGGGAGGCTGGTTCGCGGCACGCACTCCATCGCCGATAACGTCTCCACGGGCGACGGCGTGTACGCTGCACACACCCGAGGCTGTAACACCGGCAGTATCGGCGTAACGGTATGCTGTATGGCAGGCGCACAGGCGGAGCCGTTTCAGCCCGGCAGTTACCCGATGACGCAGAAGCAGTGGGAGACGATGACGCAGGTGGTGGCGGAACTGTGTCGCTTCTACGAGATACCGGTGACGCCGCAGACCGTGCTGGGACATGGGGAGGTGGAGGTGTATCTCGGCATCCCCCAGCATGGCAAGTGGGACCCGATGGTTCTGCCCTGGTCGCCCGGCATGAGCCGAACGCAGGTAGGCAACCTCCTGCGTGCGCTGGTGCAGAAGGCGTTAAGCGGCGGCGACACACCCGAGACCCCCTCTCCAGCCACCCTGCAACTCGCGGACAAAAGCTTTCCGGTGGTTCTGCTGAACGAGTCCGCCTATGTGGCAATACGCCCGTTAGCGGAATCGCTGGGCTGGACAATCAAGAGCGCTGCCAGCGGGCAGGTGAAGATACAGGCGGAAGGCAGGACGCTGACCCTTGCCAGCACGCTGGTTGGCGGCAAAGGGCATGTGGCGTGCCGCGACCTGGCGCAGGCGCTGGGGCTTGCCATCGAGTGGGAAGCCTCCACGCGAACGATAACGATTGGCTGACGGCTCAACGGGCGTCCCTCTGCGCGGAGGGATGCCCGACCTCCAGAATAACCACCTTTCAAAACTCGGCGTTGCCGGGCGTGCGCGGGAACGGAATGACGTCGCGGATGTTCTTCATGCCCGTCATGAACATCATCATACGCTCGAACCCCAGCCCGAAGCCCGAATGGGGCGCACTGCCGTAACGCCGCAGGTCCAGATACCACCAGTAGTTCCGTTCGTCCAGCCCCGCCTCGCGGATGCGCTGGAGAAGCACCTCGTATCGCTCCTCGCGCTGGCTACCGCCGATAATCTCGCCGATGCGCGGAACCAGCACGTCCATCGCCCGCACCGTCTTGCCGTCGTCGTTCAGGCGCATGTAGAACGCCTTAATCTCCTTCGGATAGTCGGTCACCACCACCGGGCGTTTGAAAAGCGTTTCGGTCAGGTATCGCTCGTGCTCGGTCTGGATGTCCGCGCCCCAGTGTGGTGGAAACTCGAAGCCCTGCCCCGATTCCTGCAGAAGCTTGATGGCTTCGGTATAGGTGATGTGCTCAAAAGGCGAGCTCAACACGTGCTCTAAGGTGGACAGCACCGAATCGTCTATCCATTTGTTGAACAGCTCCAGGTCCTCGTGGCATTCGTCCAGCACGGTGGCAATCAGGTATTTCAGGAACTCCTCCGCCAGTTTGCGGTTGCCGTCCAGGTCGCAGAAAGCCATTTCGGGCTCAATCATCCAGAACTCGGCGAGGTGGCGCGGCGTGTTCGAGTTCTCGGCGCGGAAGGTGGGACCGAAGGTGTACACGTTCGTAAAGGCGAGCGCGAACGCCTCCGCTTCCAGCTGTCCGCTGACCGTCAGGTATGCCGGCTTGCCGAAAAAGTCTTCCGAATAGTCCACGGCGCCGCTGGGGGTGCGAGGCAGGTTCATCAGATCGAGGGTGGTCACGCCGAACATCGCGCCCGCGCCTTCGCAGTCGGACGTCGTAATGATGGGCGTGTGCACGTAGATGAAGCCTCGCTCCTGAAAGAACCGGTGGATGGCGTAAGAGAGCGTGTTGCGGATGCGGAACATCGCCCCGAAGGTATTGGAGCGCAAACGCAGGTGCGCGATTTCGCGCAGATATTCAAAGGAGTGTCGCTTCTTGGAAAGTGGATAGGTCGCCGGGTCGGCTTCCCCCAGAATGGTGATAGACTGCGCCTTCAGCTCCACCGGCTGCCCGGGCGCGGGCGATTCCACCAGTACCCCTTTGACCGAGATGCAGGCTCCGGTGGTTATCTTCGACAGCTCCTCTTCGCTGATGACACCTTCCTCAATGACCACCTGCAGGTTTCGCAGGCAGGAACCGTCGTTCAGTTCCGCGAAGGAGATGCGCCCCACGTCGCGGCGGGTACGCACCCAGCCGTTGACAGTCAGTTCCGCCCCAATCGGCGACCGCAGAGCCTCTTTTACCCGCACGAAGGGTTCGATCATGATGACAGTCACCTCCCAGCATATTGTAGCACGGGATGCGAGCCGATGCATACGCTCTTTTGCCGGCGAGTTTACTTGGGTGCGCGTTCATGGGTATGATACGTATTGTCAGAATGGTAACTCTTGGGCGAGGTGTTACATGAAGAAGCGGGCGAAACGCTGGGTTGGCGTTGGGCTGGTGGTAGGCATACTGCTGATTATCGTGCTGGTTCGGCTATCCCTGCCTGCTGGAAAGATAGAGGTAGTCACCCCTCAGTCGCGCGACGTGGTGGAGTTTGTAGTCGCGACGGGGCGGGTGCGCGCGCTCGCGCAGAGCGAGGTGGGCAGTGAGGCTGGCGGTGTGGTGAGCGAGGTGCTTGTGCGGGAGGGCGACAGGGTTCAGCAGGGTCAGCTGGTGGTGCGCCTGCAAAAAACCGAGCTGGAAGAGCAGTTGAACGCCGCCCGCGCCGCAGTGGACACGGCTTTGCGCGAGCTCCAGCAGGTTCAACGGGACAGCCTGCCTGAGGAGATTGCACGCGCACGCGCGGAGCTTCAGCAAGCAGAGGAGGTTGGACGCGCCAGACTGGAGGCGGCCACTCTGCGCCTGCGCCAGCTGGAGTCTGGAGGTCGCCAGGAGGACATCGGTCGCGCCCAGTCCGCGCTTGCCGAAGCCGAAGCACGACGCAAACAGGCGGAGGCAGACCTTCAGCGGGCGCGTCAACTGTACGAAGCGGGCGCACTGGGTCGGGCGGATGTGGAGAAGACGGAAACAGCCCTTGCCTCCGCACGAGCGAGTGAAGAGATCGCCCGTGCCCAGCTGGTGTTAGCCCGCCAGCCAGCCCGACAGGAGGAGATAGAGGCGGCGCGGGCAGAGGTGCAGTCAGCGCGAGCCAGTCTGGAGCAGTCGGTGCGCGTGGCGCGTGCTAACCTGCAGTTGCTGTTGCGCAAGCCCCTGCGCGAAGAGGTGGAGGTCGCCCGGGCACGCCTGCGGCAGGCGGAGTCCAACGTTCGTCTGGTGGAGGAGCGTTTGCGCCAGCGGGACGTGCTGGCGCCCATCAGCGGGGTGATCATCCGTCGAAACGTGGAGCCCGGACAGAGCGTCCTGCCCGGACAGAGCCTGCTGACCATTGCCGACATGCAGAAGGTGGAAATCCTGATGGAGACGGACGAAACCAACATCCGCCGGCTGAAAGTAGGACAGCGAGCGGTGCTGATTGTGCCAGCCTATCGCAATCAGCCCTTTGACGGTGTGGTAACGCAGGTCGGTCCTGAAATAGACAGCCAGCGGGGCGTGGTGACGGTGCGCGTGGTGCCGAAAGTGATACCTGCTTTCCTGCGCCCGGACATGACGGTGGATGTGAACGTGGAGGTGAACAAGCAGAACGGGGCATTGACCGTTCCGGTCACCGCGCTGATAGCCCGCGGGAGCGATGCTGGTGAGGCGGTGTACGTGGTGGAGGCGGGCAAGGTGAAGCAGAAACCGGTTAAAGTGCTGGCTCGAGGGGAGGATTTCGCCGCGGTAGAGGGACTCTCCCCGGATGACCAGGTAGTTCGCCAGGCGATTGCAGTGAAGGAAGGGCAATCGGTCACCCCACAGCCTGTTGCATCAGGAGGAGAACGCCGATGATAGACCGCTTCTCGCTGAGTGTAGCTATTCGCCATCTGCTGTATTACAAGGGGCAGACTCTGCTCACGATGGGCGTGGTGGCGGTCAGCGTCACGCTGATTATTTTTCTCGGCGCGTTGATTGGCGGCTTGCAGAAGCGCCTGATCAGCAGTGTCACTGGCGCGATTCCGCACGTGGTCATCCGTCAGCCAGAGCGCGAGCCGGTCGCGGTATGGGACGTTGCCAGTGTGCCGGACGGACAGGTCTATCTGGGCGAGCGCATCAAACTGCAACAGCAGAAACTGAAGATTGAGGACTGGCAGACGTGGCTTCAGCGATTACCTTCATACAGCGACAACATCCGCGCTGTGTCGCCTGTGGTGGAGGGACAGGCGTTCCTGACGCGCAATGAGAAGCGCAAAGCGGTGAGCGTCGTGGGGATGTTTCCTGAACTGCACAACGGGGTGGTAGACATCCGGTCCAAAATGGTTCGCGGACGCTTTTTCGGCTTGAACGGGGGCGAGGCGGTCATCGGTTTCAAATTAGCGGATGAGTTTGCCCTGCGGCTGGGCGATAAAATCCGTGTGCTCGGTCCTGAGGGCAACGCTGCCACATACACCGTGGCGGGCATTTTTGATACAGGTTTCAATCTCGTGGACAGTTCGACGATATATATCACCCTGCGCGATGCCCAGAGCCTGTTCGGGGTCGGTTCGGCGGTAACCAGCATCGGTGTGAAGCTGCGCCGCATCTTTGAAGCCGAGGACCTGGCGCAGAAGATAGCTCAGCAGGTTCCCTACGAGACGAGTTCGTGGATGAAGGACAACCAGCAGTTGCTGAGCGGATTGCGCGCCCAGTCGCAGTCCTCCAACCTGATACTGGTGTTCACCACCATCGCAGCGGGGTTCGGCATCGCCAGCATCATGATTACTTCGGTGGTGACCCGTTTGCGGGAGATTGGCATCCTGAAGGCAATCGGCGCGACCAACCGACAGATCCTGCAGATTTTCACCCTGGAAGGCACATTGCTGGCGTTTCTGGGGGCGGTTGCGGGAGCGATACAGGGAATCGCTCTGAGCCTTGCCCTGTACCGCATTCGTACCACCGTGAGCGCAACCGGGCGCACCGCCGAGGTGTTCCCCTTTGACCTGACGCCCGATCTGGTCATCCGCGCGGTGGTGATTGCGGTCATAGTGGGGCTGATTGCTTCCTGGTATCCCGCATGGCGAGCCTCGCGAGTGAACGCCATTGAGGTCATTCGAGGGGTATAGCGATGCATCAATCGGATGGCGATATCGTTTGCCGGCTCGAGCACGTGGACAAGGTGTATGAAGGCGCAGTGCCCACACCAGCCCTGCTGGACATCAACCTGCAGGTGCAGAGAGGCGAGTTTCTGGTGGTACTGGGAGCATCGGGGTCGGGCAAGACCACCCTGCTGAACATCATCGGCTTGCTGGATACGCCCACGTCGGGAAAGATTTGGATTGCCGAACGCAATGCCGAACAGATGGACGAGGAGGAGCGCGCCGCGCTGAGGAGCCGTTACATGGGCTTCGTGTTCCAGTTTCACTACCTCCTGCCCGAGTTTACCGTGCTGGAGAACGCACTACTGCCCTGCAAAATTGCGGGCAAGCAGGTAGAGGAGCAGAATCGGGAACGGGTGAAGGAACTGCTTCAGCGCGTGGGGCTGGGTGACCGTCTGAACTATCGTCCCTCGCAGCTTTCGGGGGGACAGCAACAGCGAGTGGCTATCGTGCGGGCGCTGGCGAACAACCCCGAGCTGGTGCTGGCGGACGAGCCCACAGGCAATCTGGACAGCAAGAACGGCTTCGCAGTGTTTGAGATGATGCGCTTCATGAACCGCCAGACGGGAACCGCCTTCGTGGTGGTAACGCACGACGAAAGGCTCGCTCAGGAGGCAGACCGCGTGGTGGTGCTGGAGGACGGCAGGATAGTGAAAGATATGCAGCAGCACCCCGCCCAGACCCACGGGCTATAGGTCAAACACTATCTCGTGCTACGAGAC
>CAZOGB010000093.1:0-11703 GCA_964579145.1 uncultured bacterium
TTGGCGGTGGTGGTTGGGGCGGCCTCGGCGGCGGCTGGGGCGGCGGCTTCAACCGAGGCGGCTTCGGCGGCGGCTGGGGCGGCGGCGGCTTCAACCGAGGTGGTTGGGGCGGCGGCTTCGGTGGCGGGCGCGGCGGTTTCTAAGCGTCTGCCGCCGGCTTCCGCCGGCACCGGCTTTACAACCAAACGATCTGTAACGAGTAAAAGGAGGACAGAGGTTCATGACACTCCGTAAATGGCGGAACGTCGTATTGCCCTTCATCGTGGCATGTGCTGTGTGGAGTGGATGGGGTTCGCTTCCCGCGGCGGGCGCACCGCGCGCACGAGGAGAGATGCCGCTGGTGAGCCTGACCCTGGTAGAAGCAGAGTTTCGTGATGCGGTGAACATGCTGATGCAGCGCAGTGGCGCCAGCATTGTGCTGGAACCAAGCGACAAGCCGTATCCGCGTGTGAACGTGAACCTGGTAGATATGCCGCTGGATAAAGCGCTGGAGTATTTGGCGCGGTCGGCAGGTGCGAGAGTGCGTCGCACAGAGGATGGCGTTTTCGTGGTCGGTCCACAGGGCAAAGAGCCTGAATCCGCTCCGGTGATTCAGTCACCAGAGCCTGCTCCTGCCCCGGCGCCTCGGGTGCGCACCGAAAAGATGAAACTGCAGTACATCAACCCCAGCGAGTTTCTGATGCAGTTGCGCACGGACCCCGAAATCATCGGGGCAGACTGGGCAGCGCGAAACAGCGGCGCCCTGCTGGAGCACCTGATGGATATGACACGCCCCGGGATGCGCCCGCTGACCCAGCCTCAGCCCATCCTGCCAACTCCGCAACAAACGCCTACGACTCCAGCAGTGACGAACGGTTCGAGCACTGCTGAACACACCCCCACCCCAAACACCGGCTTTGACCAGCGCGGTGCTATTGGTGGTGGACTGGGTTACGGCGTGGGGGGACAGGTTGGCGGCTACCGCGGCGGACTAGGTGGTCTGGGTCAGCCCGGTGCCGGCGGCTTCGGCGGTGTCGGCGGCTTCGGTCAGCCTGGCGCTGGTGGCTTCGGCGGTCTCGGTGCAGCGGGTGGACAGCTGGTGCAGCTGAGTGACCAGGCTCGCATCATCGCGGTGGATGTGGACAACTCCCTCATCGTGGTTGGCACCGATGAGGACATTGAGAACATCCGTCGCTTCATCCGCCTGCTGGATGTGGCTCCCAAACAGGTGGAGATTAAGGCGGAGTTTGTGACCGTCAAGGTCAGCGAGGTCAAGCAGTTTGGCATCGACTGGCTGGTTCAGCAGTTGAACACGCAGGCGGGCAACGTGCCGGGAACCTTCGCGACAGGCGGCAACATCTTCATCCGCTACAGCGCAGGCAACCTGGCAGCCGAACTGCGCACGGCGATGTCCAACGCACGCGGTCGCGTCATCCAGGCACCCGTCATCACCACGCTGAACAACACCCCCGGCTCTATCTTCGTGCAGACGCAGGTGCCGTTTGTGACCACCGTCTTCACCACGCCGGGTCAGGGTCAGGTTATCCAGGGAAGCCAGGTGAACTACGTGCCCGTGGTGTCGGGAATGACGGTCACGCCGCGCATCAATGGGGATGGCACCATCACGCTGTTCATCCCTCTGCAGCTGTCGGACATCACCGGTTCCGTGCGTGCACCTGACGGCAGCTCCTTCCCGATTGTGAACAGCCAGGCGGTCTTCACCACGCGGCGCGTGCCGAGCGGACAGACGGTGGTGCTGGGCGGCTTCATCCGACGCAGTGAGGACAACTCGGTGGCGAAGTTCCCCATTCTGGGCGACCTGCCGTGGATTGGGCATCTGTTCCGCTCCACCAACCTGTCGCAGGACGATACCGAACTGCTCATCTTCCTGACCCCTCGCATTCTGGAGGAGGCAGGAGCACCGACGGTAGGCGTGACGCCTTAGGGTGACGATTATCGCTCGTTACAGGTCGGCGCGGGGGTGCTTGCCCCCGCGCTTCTCATCTGCCAATGCAAGACAACACGCTTCCGAACGTGGCGCTCATCGGGTTCATGGGCACGGGCAAAAGCCTGCTGGGGCGGATGCTAGCTCAGCGGTGGGGCTGGCGGTTCGTCGACACCGATACGCTGGTGGAACAGAAGGTGGGCTGTAGCGTCGCCCGTATTTTCGAACGGTTCGGCGAAGAGTATTTTCGCCAGCGGGAAACGGAGGTTCTGCGCAGTCTGGAGAGCCTTCGGCATCTGGTCATTGCGACCGGCGGGGGCGTGCCCACCCGTTCCGAGAACGTAAGCTCTTTGCGCCGACATGCAGTTATTGTGCTGCTGACGGCGAAACCCGACGTGATTCTGCAACGTGTCCAGCCGATAGCCACACGCCCCAAACTGGCTTCTGCTTCCGACCCGCTGGCGGAGATTCGCCGGTTGCTGAAAGAGCGCGAAGAGGCTTATGGGTGCGCCGACCTGCGCCTGGATACCTCCAATCTGTCTCCGATGGAGGCGGTGCAGCGTATTGAGAATCTGGTGAAAACATGGAAACCAACACGTCCCTTCTGAGACTGGATGTTGATCTGGGAGAGCGCAGCTACCCGATACTGATCGGTGCGGGCGTGCTGAGGGAGATAGATAAGCACCTGCGCCCGCTCCAGCCCTCGCAGATAGTCATCATCTCACATCCCATGCTTTCGGCATGGTGGGGTCAATCTCTGAGCCACATGCTGAGTCAGGCAGGCTTTACGGTGCATCTGCTGACCGTTCCGCCGGGAGAGCGCACCAAACGCTGGGAGGTTGCCGGGCGCCTGCTTCGGCAGATGGCTCAGCTTGCTCTGGACAGGCGATGCGTGGTAATGGCGCTGGGCGGGGGCGTGATTGGTGACCTCGCCGGGTTTGTGTCCGCGTGTTACCTGCGCGGCGTGCGCTATGTGCAGGTTCCGACCACTCTGCTGGCGCAGGTGGACTCGAGCGTGGGTGGCAAAACGGGCGTGAACCTGCCGGAAGGCAAGAACCTGGTCGGCGCGTTCCACCAGCCATCTCTGGTTCTGATAGATACGAACACCCTGTATACGCTTCCTCGGCGTCAATTCCGAGCGGGTTTGGCGGAGGTGCTGAAGTACGGTATAATCGCAGACGAAGCGTTATGGCAGACGGTGAATGAGTACGCAAACCTCCTCCGGCGGGGGCACAGTCCGAACCTTGACCAGATTATCTACCGTTGCTGCCAGATTAAAGCGCATATTGTCTCGCAGGACGAGACGGAACAGGGCATCCGGGCAATACTGAACTTTGGGCACACGGTGGGACATGCGCTGGAGGCGGTATCCAGATACGGACGCCTTCTGCACGGCGAGGCGGTGGCGATTGGCATGGTGTCGGCGGCTCTGCTGGGCGAGCTGCGGGGGGTGACTCCAGAAGGCACAGCGGAGCAGATTGCCGACGCCCTGCGTGCACTTGGCTTGCCGGTGGCTCTGCCTCGTGACGTGCAGTTTGAAGACCTGCTTGCGGTGATGGCGCGGGATAAAAAGGCGCGTGATGGACAGGTGCGTTTTGTGCTGATCGAGCGCATCGGGCAGGCACAGTTGCCGGTAGCGGTGAATGAAGAAGAGGTACTTCACGCGCTGAATGCGCATCGCGAAAGGTTTGGGAAAAGCAAGGCTTAAGGGGGAGGTGTCCGGGTGAACAGGGCACTGGACATTGGTGGTGCATTATGGATTGTGGCGGTGGTTGTGGTGTTTCTGGGGGTATCGTTTGGGCTGCCAGAGGCGAGCGTGGCAGTTCTGGAGAAGGTGTACGCCCTGTGTTTGATGGCTGGGATAGTGTGGCTGGCTCGTGGTGCAACTTCCGCCCCAAACGGGGCGAAGGGAGCGAGGAGGCGTGATTAGTCGGGTGCTGGCTGGGCGATATGAACTGCTGGAGAAGCTGGGGGAGGGCAGTCTCTTTGCCGCCTATCGCGCCAGAGACCACGAGACCAATGCGCTGGTAACCGTTAAACTGCTCCTGCCTGCCTTTGCGGATGACCCTGCGCTGGTCAGCACCCTGCATCGGTGTTTTACCGACTCCTCCGTTTTGAACCATCCCCGTATCACCCGCATCCTGCAGGTTGCCGAGCATGAGGGACAGCTGGTGCTGGTTACCGAGTTTGTGCGGGGGATTAACCTGAAGGAGCGGATACGTCGGGTGGCTCCGTTCACGCTGTCGGTGGCGGTGGACATCGCGCTGGCGGTGGCAGAGGGACTGGAGAGTGCTCATCGTGCCGGCATTGTGCATGGCGACCTGCGCCCTCATAACATTATCGTCTCTCAGGAAGGTCTCATCAAGATTACCGATTTCGGACTGCTTCCCGTCTTTCAGGCGTCGCCCATGGCGCAGACGGCATGGCTCACGCGGGCTGCGCCCTACCTACCCCCTGAGGTTTCGGAGGGCTGGCAGGTGACTCCGGCGGCGGACATCTATGCGCTGGGAGTTATCCTGTTCGAGATGATTACAGGCGGCGTGCCCTTTCCCGCGGATACGCCCGTTGCCATCGCCCTGCGTCACGCCAAAGACCCACCACCCAGTCCCCGCGCGATTAACCCGGGCGTTCCCCGGGCGGTGGAAGGCATTGTGCTGAAGGCGATGCAGAAACTGCCCGAGAACCGCTACCCGGACATGGCGTCCATGCTTCAGGACCTGCGCGCGGTGCACGATGCGTTGCGTTTTGGAAAACCTCTGTCGTGGTCACCACTGGAGCGCGAGCCTGCGAGCCGCACGGACGTTCACGCGCCCGGAACGCGCCAGGCAGAGCCAGAGGACACCGAGCTGCGTATTCTGAAGTACCTGGCTCGCGTGCTGGCGGTTCTGGCGGGGCTGGTGATTATCGCGGTGGCGGCGGTAGGATTCTGGGTCACACGCCCGACGAAGGAAGTGCCCGTGCCCGACCTGCAGGGTAAACCGCTGGTGGAGGCGAGGCGCCTGGCGAAGGAGGCTGGACTGAATCTGGTGATTCGGCAGGAGGATTATAACGAACAGTTTCCCGAAGGGACGATATACCTGGTTCAGCCCGAGCCGGGTTCCAACGTGAAGGTTGGCGGGGTCGTGCAGGTATGGGTGAGCAAAGGGGCGCGTACGGTGGAAGTGCCCGACGTGCAGGGACTGAACGAGGCAGATGCGCGTCAGCGGCTGGTACAGGCGGGCTTGCAGGTGGGCAAGGTGGAAGAGAAACCCCATCCGACTGCGCCGGCGGGCACGGTCATCTCGCAATCCCCTGCACCGAAACAGAAAGCAAACCGGGATGCGCCTGTGGATTTGGTCATCAGCAGTGGTCCACCCGCCCCTGCCCTGCCCGAAGAGGGAGCGGAGCGAGGCTTTGAACTGGTGATACCTGTCACGGGTGCGCCCGGGGCGATGGTGCACGTACGGCTGGAGGTGCAGGATGCTCTGGGCGTTTACACCGTTCTGGACGAGCCGCATCAGAGCGGCGAACGCCTCATTGTGCCTGTGCGTGCGCGTGGGCGCAACATCACGTTTCGCATCTACTTTGATAACCAGCTGGTGCATGAGGAGGTGCGCCCATGAGCGCGGTGCCCCGCGTGAGGATAGCGCCTTCGTTGCTGTCTGCCGATTTCGCGAACTTTGCCCAGGCGGCCCGTTCTGCGCGGGAAGCTGGCGCGGAGTTTCTGCACTTTGACGTGATGGACGGCGTGTTCGTGCCAAACATTACTTTTGGTCCCCAGACGGTGCAGGCTCTGCGCCACCATTCGGATGCCATCTTTGACGTGCACCTGATGATAGTTCAGCCCGAGCGTTACATTGAGCAGTTTGCGCAGGCAGGAGCAGACATCATCACCGTGCACGCGGAGGCGTGTGTGCATCTCCAGCGCACTCTGACGCAGATTCGGGAGTGTGGGGTGCAGGCGGGCGTGGCGCTGAACCCGGCGACGCCGCTCAGCGCAATTGAGTACGTCATTCCCGATATCGACCTTCTGCTGGTGATGACGGTGAACCCCGGCTTTGGCGGTCAGCAGTTTATTCCCGAGATGCTGAAGAAAATCGCCCGTGTCCGTGCGATGCTGGACGAGGCGGGTAGCGAAGCGTGGCTGGAGGTGGATGGCGGCATCAACGGCACAACCACGCCGCTGGTGGTGCGTGCGGGGGCGCGGGTGCTGGTGGCAGGCTCTTCGGTGTTCGGTCATCCTGACGGGGTGCGAGCCGGCGTCGAGGAGCTGCGTCAGGCGGTGTGGGAGGCATGGGAAAGGGTGTGAAGCGACGTGTGGTGGACGCTGGTGGTGGCTGGGGTTTCGGTGGTGTTTCTCTGGCGGGAGGTTCAGGCGGTTCGTCGCGGTGTCTCGTCGAGGCGTCAATTGGCACTGCGTGCGATTGGCTGTGCTCTGCTACTGATGCTAGCGCTGGTGCTTCAGTTCCGGGAGGCGATTCTTCCCGCGGCGGGTGAAGCCAGCGGTGGGGCGCGTCTCCTGCGTTTGACACAGTTTCTGGTGGGTGTGTTTGTGCTGGTGATGGCGCTGGTGCTGGTGGCTTTGCTGGACGCTCGCGAGACGCTTCGGCGGTATGCGCAGGAGCGCAGGCGCATGGTGGACGACCTGATAGCCGGGGTGACCAAAGCCTCCCCACCTTCTTCCGATGGCAAGCGCGATGGGAACACCCTTTGAGGAGATATTTATGCGTCGAGCGCTGGCTCTGGCGCGGCGGGGATATACTGCACCCAATCCGATGGTTGGGGCGGTGCTGGTGAAAGATGGGCGCATTGTGGGCGAGGGGTATCATCGCCGGGCGGGACTACCTCATGCGGAAGTGGAAGCCCTGCGCCGGGCTGGCGAGAACGCACGCGGAGCGACCCTGTATGTCACGCTGGAGCCGTGCAGTCACTGGGGGCGCACTCCTCCCTGCGCCGACGCGCTGATTGAGGCTGGGGTGCGCTGTGTGTACGCGGCGATGCAGGACCCCAATCCGCAGGTGTCGGGCAGGGGCTTTGCGAAGCTGCGCGAGGCGGGTGTCGAGGTGTACGAGGGCATCTTGGAAGAGCAGGCACGCCAGCTGAACGAGATTTTCGTGAAATACCATGCCACAGGAATGCCCTTTGTCACGGTGAAGGCGGCGATGTCGCTGGACGGCAAGATTGCCACGCGCACCGGTGACAGCAAATGGATTACCGATGAGCCGGCGCGACGCCTGGTGCATCGCCTGCGGGCGCGGCACGATGCGATTATGGTCGGTATCGGCACGGTGCTGGAGGACGACCCCATTCTGACCGTTCGCCTGCCCGGCCTCAAAGAGGTGCGCCGTTTGCGGGTGGTGGTGGACAGCCGATTGCGCTGTCCCGACGGGGCGCAGATATTGAACGTGGACGAGTCGCCCACGCTGATTGCCACGACCGACCTCGCACCTGCGCACAGGATTCAGAGCCTGCGCGAGCGAGGAGTGGAGGTGGAGGTGCTTCCCGCCGATGCGGAGGGGTATGTCGATCTGGATGCGCTGATGCGTTCGCTGGCGAAGCGCGGCGTTACCGGCGTGCTGTGCGAGGGCGGCGGCACGTTGATTGCCAGCCTGCTGGCGAGGCGACTGGTGGATAAGGTGGTCTTTTTCTATGCACCATGCGTGATTGGTGGACGCGACGCTCCCACTGCTGTAGAGGGCAAAGGTTTCGCGCGGGTTGGCGAATCCCTGCGGCTGGATAGGGTACACTGGAGAAGAGTTGGGCGTGATATGATGGTTCAGGGGTATCCGGTCTGGGAGGGGCAGAGCGCGTGTTCACCGGCATTGTGAGAGAACTGGGCGTGGTCGAGCGGGTAGACGCGGGCGCTGATGGTGTCCGGCTGGTTATCTCGGCGCCGCACACGGCGGGCAGGGTGCAAGTGGGCGACAGCGTGGCGATTAACGGCGTCTGCCTGACCGTGGTGCGCAAAGAGGGAGAGCGTCTGGAGTTTGACGCTGTGCTGGAGACCCTGCGCCGGAGCAATCTGGGCGAGTTGAAGCGCGGCGACCGGGTGAATCTGGAGGACTCTCTGCGTGTCGGCGAGGCGATGGGCGGACATTTCGTGCAGGGGCATGTGGACACGACAGGCGTGGTAAAGGCGCTGAACCCCCAGGGCAATGCGGTGGTGATGGTGGTGGGCGTTCCTGAAGAGTGGATGCGGTATGTGGTGCCGAAAGGGTCTGTGGCGGTGGATGGGGTGAGCCTGACGGTGGTGGATGTGGGCAGAAGCGATTTCAGTGTATGGCTGATTCCGCACACACGGGCGGTGACCACGCTGGGTCTGCGCCGGGTTGGTGACCGGGTGAACGTGGAGTTCGACGTGCTGGCGAAGTACATCGAGCGGTTGCTGGGGGCGCGACGAGGCGGCGGCGTGGATATGGAACTGTTGAAGCGGACGGGGTTTGTGGAGTAGGTGATGGCTGGTCTTGCTTTCTCCAAGATGCACGGTGCAGGCAACGATTTCGTGGTGGTGGCAGAGGAGGCGGTGCGCTCGTTCTCTCTGCCGGAGCTGGCACGGCGATTATGCCAGCGGCGGTTTGGTATTGGCGCGGACGGATTGCTTGTGGTGGGGCGTGGGGAGAGGCATCCGGTGAAGATGCGCATGTTCAATCCCGACGGCACCGAGGATATGTGTGGGAACGGCTTGCGATGTGTGGCGAGATGGTCGGTGATGCGCGGGCTGGCGACGGACAGCCGTTTTGTGGTGGAGACGATAGACGGGGAGAAAGGGGTGGAGTTACTGCCCGACGGGACGGTCCGGGTGGAGCTGGGCGAGCCGCGCTTCGAGCCGGAGCGGGTTCCGGTGCTGGCAGAGATGAATCCTGTGGTGAACCTGCCGCTGGACCTGCCCGATGGCAGGGTGAACATTACTGCGGTATTCACCGGGTCGACGCATGGGGTGGTGTTTGTGGATCGCCTGCCCGAGGATGAACGCTTTCTGCGCGATAGCCCCCTTATCGAGAACCATCCGCTGTTTCCCCAGCGCACCAGCGTGCTGTGGACGGTGGTGGAAAGCCCTTTCCGCTTGCGGATGCGGATCTGGGAGCGCGGCGCGGGGGAGACGCTGGCGTGCGGCACGGGAGCCTGCGCCGCGGCGGTGGCAGGGCAATTGCATGGACTGGTGGGCGAAGAGGTGGAGGTGCATTCCGCGGGCGGAGTGCTTCGCGTGTGGTGGCGACCGGGTTCGCCGGTGTTCCTGACGGGTGCTGCCGAGCTGGTTTACGAAGGTTTCTACCTGCTGGACGAGGTGAAGGCATGAGTGACTGGCGCAAGAAGGGCGCACCCGAACCGATTGCCGCGCTGAACCGGGTGCCGCTGTACGAATGCGGTGAACCGCTGGTGGATATTCGCAAAGCCTGCCCGAAGGTGCGGGTGGCGCGGAAGTGCATTCCGTTCCTGCGTGCGACGGTGGCGCAGATGCTGAACCGGGCACAGGATCTGCTGCCTCCGGGCTATCAGCTGCGCGTGACCACTGCCTATCGCACGCTGGAGATGCAGAGGGAGCATTACGAGAACTACTTCAATCAGCTGCGCGAGAAGCATCCCGAATGGAGCTACGCGACCCTGCGCCGGATGACCAACCGCTTCTTTGCGCCGGTAGACCAGAAGGCGCCGCCCGGTCACTGCACAGGAGGCGCGGTGGATGTGCAGCTACTGTCGCCTGGCGGCAAACCCGCGGATGTGACATCGCCCTTTAGCGGCTGGCAGGCGGCGCCGACATGGATCGAGGGCTTGACGTCGGAAGCGCACCGCAACCGCATGATTCTGGTACAGGCCATGCTGGACGCCGGGTTCAGCAACTGCCGGGACGAGTTCTGGCACTATTCGTATGGCGATGCCGCCTGGGCGGTGCGCGTGGGAGCGCCGTACTGTATTTACGGTTTGATTGACCTGCCACCCGAGTGGCAAAAGCGTGTGCGCAAATAACTGATGGAGGAGGTGCATGTGATGCCAACACGAGCAGCCGGAGACGCCGTAGCGGATTTTACTTTCAAAGGGGTGGACGGCAAAACATACTCCACTGCGGAGGCACGCAAGAACGGGTTGCTGATGCTGGTTTTCTACAAGGTCACCTGCCCTGTGTGCCAGTTTAACAACCCATACATGGAGAAGTTTCGGACGTACGAGGGGAAGGGCTTCCAGATATGGGGTGTGTCGCAGGATGATGCCCAGAAGACGGTGGAATATGCCCGCACCTATGGCAATGTGACCTTCCCGCAGGTGCTGGATGAGGATCTGAAGGCGACAGTAGCGTATGACCTGGTGTCCGTGCCCACGCTGTACCTGCTCGGTTCGGGCGACACCATCCTGTGGCAGACGGCTGGCTGGAACCGCGAGGAGCTGAATCGTGTTTCGCGGATGATTGCCGAACGGTTAGGCGTGCCTGCGGTGAAGATTGTGGAGGATGACGACCCTGCGCCCATTTTCCGCCCCGGTTGAGGCTCCCGGCGTCCATCCGCTTAGGTTAAGCGGAGTTTCACCAAACAAAAAGCCCAAAGCCGGTTGGCTTTGGGCTTTAACCTGTTGTTGTTCCTAAGACGAAGCGGCTTTCTGGGGAATGACCAGCCCCAATCGCTCGCCGATTTGCAGTGCCTGTTCCGCATCGCGCTCGTATAAGGATAACCATAATTGCATGTTACGCTCCCTGACGTAATCCACAGCGCTTGCCGGAACATACACTGACACCAGCTGCCAGCTTCGCGGGAACAACAACGACACCCGGCGCTCTGTTTCCATACGGCACCTCCTTTCCCGCGAGTTCAGCGCCGATACCGTCTTTTTAGACGCCTGTCAAGTTGCCAATGTTCCCGAAGAATTGGGGAAATCGTACGGGTTTTTCACCCACATTATACAACACCGCGGTTAAGAATGCCAGCGAAATAAAAAAAACGCCCCGACGCCGCCGGGGCGAAACGCAGGAATGAAGGAGTGAGTGTCTGAACGGAAAAGACCTGCTGTTGTCGGTGTCCAGCCCTTTTCGTGCACACACTCCTGCACTTCACCTATAGTGCAAGATTCGTACCATTCGCGGGGTAAACCAGAAAACAGGTGGTTTTGACAGGGGATTACTCATCTCAACTAAATATATAATTTTCCTTACAAAAATACTCCTAACCCCGTTTTGGGCACGAATCTTGCAGTATATTTGGGTGGAAAGCTGGCGCAGGGGAGAGCAAACGCGTTGATGTGTTGGGCAGGCTCCCTGCTACTGCATTACCTCTGTGGCAGGCATTCCCAGCCGGCTGGTAAGATGGGCAAACGATATTCTGCTCGGCTGGAGGTGTGTGGAAGTGCCTGCCGAGGCGGATTGGCAGTGTGCGGTACGGTGTGCCCTGCGCCGAGTTGCCACCTGGAGGACGCCCCCCAACTGGTCACGCCGGGACTGGATGGAGGAGATGCACGCGGAGGCGGAGGCAGGTGGCTGGAAAGCCTTCTGTGAGTACGACTCCAGTACCGGGTGCACTCTCTTCCAGTTCGTGTATCGTCATACCGTGAACACCTGCCTTCAGCGTTACCGTCAGGAGTGGCGGTACGCCGTGCACTGTCGCCCCATAGAGGAGTATCATCCCTTCCACGAGGAGCCTTCGTTGGATCTGGGCATGGCGATGGCGCATCTGCCCCCGCATGACCGCGAACTGCTGTACGCCCTCTTCTGGGAAGGACGCAGTGAGACCGATATCGCTCGCGAGCAGGGAGTAAGTGTGCAGGCGGTCAGTCAGCATAAGCGGCGAGCGCTGAGGAAGTTGAGGGGATTTTTGTGG
>CAZOGB010000094.1:0-11672 GCA_964579145.1 uncultured bacterium
CATCTGGAGCTGCTGTGAGGCTGACGGTAGAGTTTGCGGAAGGTAGCGCGCGCGTCCTCTGGTAATACCCCTCCTTCTGAATCTGACCTGTGTGTTGAGGGGCGACCTGAGCGGTTGCCCCTGTGCCTTATCTCCTCTTCTGCAGGTGTGCTCCACCCGGCAGGGGATACTTGCAAATCTGGCGAACTGGAATGTGGACAGAGTTTCCGCTCGCAGATGCCAGACAATACCAGAGGGGTGACAGAGATGGCCGCCAACCCATCACAGCGTCCGCCCAGCCTGTTGTTTGTGCTTACCGATGACCAGGCACAATGGGCAGTGGGGGCTTATGGCAACCCTGACATTCACACGCCGCACATGGACCGCCTTGCGAAGGAGGGGATGCGCTTTACCCGCGCGATGACCTGTCCCGTGTGTTCCCCCTCCCGAGGGATGATTTTGACGGGACGCTATCCCCACCAGATTGGTCTGGACGACTACATCGGGGACGAGCCAGACGGACTGACGCCAGGTATCCCCACGCTGGCGGATGTGTTCAAAGGGTCTGGCTATGTGACCGCACTGTTTGGCAAGTGGCATCTGGGAATGCGCCCAGAGCATCATCCCAATCGGCGGGGCTTTGACCATTTCCTCGGCGGGCGAGGCGGCGGCTTCGCGAACAGAGACCCCAAGCTGGAGGTCAACGACAAAGCCCAGCAGTTCTCGGGTTTCGCTATCGACATCCTGACCGAACATGCGGTGCAGTTCATGCGCCAGAATCGGGACAAGCCGTTTGCCCTGTTCTTCCACACCCGCGAACCCCATCTGCCCTATCTGCCTGTGCCCGATGAGGCAACCAGACCGTACGCGGGCAGGCGCCTCAAAGTACCCAGGGTGGAGGGTGTGCCCGAAGAACGGATGGAGCAGGAGTACCGCGCCTATTACAGCGCTATCACCGCCGTAGACATCGCCCTGGGGAAACTGCTGGATGAGCTGGAAACGCTGGGGCTTGCCGATAACACGGTTGTGGTTTTCATGGGCGACAACGGCTACATGATCGGTCAGCACGGTCTGGAGACAAAGGGGAACGCCTGGCAGATTATTCCGCAGGGGGGAACGGTCATCGGGACGCGCATCCTGGGCGACCCTGAACGGCGCCGCCCCAACATGTATGACCTGTCCATTCTGGTGCCGCTGATCATCCGATGGCCTGGTGTTGTGCCTGCGGGTTCGGTGTGCGACGAACTGGTGGTGTCTCCCGACCTGTTTCCCACCTTCGTGCAGGTTCTCGGAGAGAGCCAGAGCCGATGGCATAGCGAAGGGCAAAGCCTGTTGCCTCTTCTGAAGGGCGAGAAGAGAGCGTGGCGCGATACCGCCTTCCTGCTTTACGATATGCATCATGGCGCGGTCGCCCGGATGCGCATGGCACGCACCGAACGCTGGAAGCTGGTTCTGCACCTGCAGGAGGGGGGACAGCACGAGCTGTACGACCTGCAAAACGACCCTGGCGAGGAACACAACCTTTACGGCGACCCATCGGTGAAGGCAGTGCAGGAGGACCTGACGAAGCGACTGAAACAATGGCAGAAACAGGTGAAAGACCCGCTGGCTTAAGACCGTGCGAAACAGAGGAAAGAGCATGCAATCCGCACACCGTTGCCAATTCGTCCCCAGGGCGTTGCTGGAGGGGGAAGGGAACCCGCCCGCGCAGATCCCTCCTACCTTTCATGTGATGCTGAAGCCGCGCGGACCGCTGTGCAATCTGGACTGCACCTATTGCTTTTACCTGCGCAAGAGCGAGCTCTACCAGAAGGGTACACGCTTCGCCATGTCGGAGAAGGTACTGGACGCCTTCATTCGGCAGTATATTGAGGCGCAACAGGTTCCAGGGGTGCACTTTGGCTGGCAGGGCGGCGAGCCAACGCTGATGGGTGTAGAGTTCTTTCGCAAAGCTGTCGCCCTTCAGCAAAAGTATCGCCAGCCCGGGATGCGCATCGTTAACTCGTTCCAGACTAATGGCGTGCTGTTGAACGACGAATGGTGTCGTTTTTTCAAGGAGCACGGCTTCCTGGTCGGGCTGAGCATGGATGGACCGCGCAACCTGCACGACGCTAACCGGGTAGACGGGGGCGGCAAGCCCACTTTCGATAAGGTATACCGGGCGTTGAAGTTACTGCAGAAACACGGCGTCTCGTACAATATCCTGTGCGTGGTCAACCGCATCAACGCCGACCATCCGCTTCGGGTCTATCGGTTCTTCAAGAGCGAAGGCGTGGAGTTTCTTCAGTTTATCCCTGCGGTGGAGCAGACGCGAGAGCAGGGCGGTACGACAGAGTGGACGGTGCGCCCTGAACAGTGGGGCAGCTTCCTGTGTGCCGTTTTTGACGAATGGGTTCAGCAGGATGTAGGGCGTATCTTCGTCCAGCAGTTCGAGGTCGCGCTGGAGGCATGGATGGGTTTTGAACCCACCTTATGCGTGCACGCTTCCACCTGCGGAAACTGTCTGGCGATGGAACACAACGGCGACCTGTTCTCCTGCGACCATTTCGTTCGTCCTGACTATTACCTGGGCAACATCCTGGAGACGCCGATGGCGCAGATGGTGGCTTCCCCGTTTCAGCGTCGGTTCGGGTTGGATAAGCGCGATAGCCTGCCCCGCTGCTGTCGCGACTGCCCCGTACTGTTTGCCTGCAACGGCGGCTGTCCCAAAGACCGCTTTGCCACAACCCCCGACGGCGAGCAGGGGGTGAACTATCTGTGTGCCGGCTACAGGCAGTTTTTCACGCATATCGCCCCGTTTATGCAGGTGATGGCACAGTTATTGCGCAGCGGCAAACCTGCCTGGCTGATCATGGAGATGTTGGGCCCGCCCTTGACGAGTCGGCGTTTGTCTGATACCATGTAAGCGGTAATTGTACGAATCGCTACGAGACGAGTAGAGCGATTCGTGACGAAACTTGAACCCAGAAGGAGGAGAACCATGGCGGTTAAAGTCGGTATCAACGGCTTCGGGCGTATCGGACGGCTTGTCCTGCGCGCGATTCTGGCCAAGTACCCCAACGATATTGAAGTGGTTGCCATCAACGACATCGTCGATGCCCATACCAACGCTCACCTGCTGAAGTACGACACCAACTACGGAACGCTCCCCAACGAGGTAAAGGCAGACGACGAGAACATCTATGTGGATGGCAAAGCCATCCGCAGTTTCGCCATTAAAGACCCCGCGACTATCCCCTGGGGCAACCTGGGTGCGCAGATTGTGGTGGAAAGCACCGGCTTGTTCACCGACGCCGAAAAAGCCAAAGCCCACCTGCGCGACACCGTGAAGAAGGTCATCATCACCGCGCCCGCCAAGAACGAGGATGTGACCCTCGTCATGGGCGTAAACCATGAGACGTACGACCCGGTGAAACACCACATCGTCTCCAACGCCTCCTGCACGACGAACTGCCTGGCGCCGGTGATGCGCGTTCTGCAGGACAGCTTCGGCGTGGAGAAGGGCTTCATGACCACTGTGCACGCCTACACCAACGACCAGCGTGTGGCAGACCAGGCGCACAAAGACCTGCGACGTGCCCGCGCCGCGGCGATGAACATCATCCCGACCTCTACTGGAGCGGCAAAAGCCATCCACCTGGTCGTGCCTGAACTGAAGGGCAAGATGCACGGTATCGCCCTGCGCGTGCCAGTGGCAACCGTGTCGGTGGTTGACCTCGCGGTGCAGTTGAGCAAAGACGCCACCGAGACCGAGATTAACGACGCCCTGCGTGCCGCCGCCAACGGCCCGATGAAGGGCATCCTGAAGGTGTGCGACGAGCCGCTGGTCTCCGGCGACTTCAAGGGCGACGAGCACTCGTCCATCGTGGATGCGCTGTCCACGATGGTGCTGGGCGGCAACATGGCGAAGGTGCTCGCCTGGTACGATAACGAGTGGGCATACTCGGTGCGCGTGGCTGACCTGATCGACTACATGGTGCAAAAAGGTCTGTAACCGCAAACAGCACAGGGCGGGGCAACCCGCCCTTTTTGATGCTAAGCACAGGAGGTGTGCCGATGAACAAGAAGACCATTGAAGACATCGAGGTCAGGGGCAAGCGGGCGCTGGTGCGGGTGGACTTCAACGTGCCGCAGGACGAGACGGGCAGGATTACCGACGACCGCCGCATCCGCGCTGCCCTGCCGACCATTCAGTACCTGATAGAACATGGCGCTAAGACTATCCTCGTTTCCCATCTGGGACGCCCCAAAGGCAAGCCAGAAGACAGGGAGAAGTTCACGCTGAAGCCTGTTGCCGAGCGGCTGAGTGAACTGCTGGGCAAGCCGGTGCCTCTGGCGCCCGACTGCGTGGGACCTGAAGTGGAGAAGATGGTGCAGGCGATGGGCGAGGGCGACGTCCTGCTTCTGGAGAACGTGCGCTTCCACCCCGAAGAGGAGAAAAACGACTCCGAGTTCGCCAGACAGCTCGCTTCGCTGGCGGAGGTGTACGTGAACGACGCCTTCGGCACGGCGCACCGGGCGCACGCCTCCACCGAAGGGGTGACCAAATACCTGCCCGGCGTGGCGGGCTACCTGATGCAGAAGGAGATTGAGTACCTGGGCGGCGCCCTGACCAACCCCAAACGCCCGTTTATCGCGGTACTGGGCGGCGCGAAGGTGAAAGACAAAATCCCCGTGATTGAGAACCTGGTGAGCAAAGTGGACCGGCTCATCATCGGCGGGGGAATGGCGTACACCTTCCTGAAGGCACAGGGCAAGGAGATTGGACAGTCCCTGCTGGACGCCGAGTCCATCGACTTCTGCCGGGATATGCTGGCGAAAGCGGGCGATAAAATCCTTCTGCCGGTGGACGTGGTGGTTGCCGATGGCAACCCCTTCGAGAAGGGAGCCGATGCCGTGCAGACCAAGGTGGTTTCGGTGGATGCCATTCCCGCCGACTGGCAGGGCGTGGACATCGGTCCCGAAACGCAGAAGCGGTTCGCCGAAGCGGTGAAAGGCGCCGGCACCGTGGTGTGGAACGGACCGATGGGCATCTTCGAGTTCGAGCGGTTTGCGGTGGGCACGCGCGCGATGGCTCAGGCGCTGGCGGAGTCGGGTGCGGTGACCATCGTTGGCGGTGGCGACTCGGCTGCGGCGGTGGAGCAGCTGGGCTTCGCCGAGAAGATGACGCATATCTCCACCGGCGGCGGCGCGTCCCTGGAGTTTCTGGAGGGCAGGGTATTGCCCGGCGTCGCTGCATTGCAGGATAAGTAGTCAACGTGGTTAGATAGAATGAGGAGGCGACCACCAGCGTGGTCGCCTCTGGTGCGTACCCTACTATGCGTTGCGGCGGCGCAGGCGCGTTGCCACTGGCGCAAGCCCTGTCAGCATCAGCGCCCAGGTGCCCGGCTCCGGGATGACCGGCATGCCACCGCTTAGCGAAGAGATGTATACGGTGGTGTCGTAGATATCGTCGGAAGTGTCTGCCAGAATGAACGTCAGCGTGTGGCTGGCGTTGGGGTCAAGCCCGCTTAACCCGAACCACAGTAGCGGATCGTCGTTGGGCGCCAGCACACCATCAAGCTCCGTGCCGGATATAGCTGCCATTTGAGGATGATTGGTATTCACCGGCTGCCCCCCGACCAGCGCGATGTTGACACCATCCAGGTACATCCCGAAAGCGTCCACATATTCGGTGCCAACGTATTCAGGGTACTCTTCGGAACCGAACACCACATTGAAAGACAGGTCGCCAGTGGAGGTGGTGAACGTGAGGTCTAGCTGAGTCACGTCGAAGTGGTCGTAGCTCCCGCCGGTGATGGGGTCTAGCAGAGCCTCCTGAGCTGCAGTGGCGGATGTACCGTAGCCGGTGCTGTTGCTATCACTTGTGTTAGAACCGTCTCCATAGTGAGCGACGTTACCCGTAGACAACACGATGCCCGGTCCAATGCCGTAGGTGCCGCTGCTATTGGTAAAGGTGCCGACGGATAGGGCGGTTCCAGTGTCCTGGTAGCTCAGCGATACACTAAGCACATTAATGCCCGTGCCAGACATCAGCGCGTTAACCAGGTAGTTCGGATCCGCATTCGGGAACACCACGATGGCTCGTGCTGGCAACATGGAGACTGAGCACAGCACCGCCGCCAGAGCCGTCGCGCTAAGTAGGGTACGTAAAGCTACATGACTTTTCATCATGCTACCTCCTTTTATGTGATTTGGCTTACGCACGACTATAATAGCATCTCGAAACTCAAAAGGGACCTGTTAAAAATACTGGTTTTTGGGGTGGTAAATGGGGACGTCCAAAGCCACGATGGGTAGCCCGCAACTTCCGGTTGAAAGGTTCATTTGTTCAGATAACCTTGCGGTTGGAAATCGCAGGCTACACAGGACAAAACCTGCTGAAGCAGGTTGGAGCCTCCGCAGGAGACTTCGTCACGAGTAGCCCACAACTTCCAGTTGCAGGGAGACTGCTTCCCTCTCAAGACACCCTCAGCGTGACAGAGAAAATAGTCCATTGGTCATTTACCAAATATAATTAATCTGTTCTATATATCAATTGCTCTGTTTGGCTTGACATCGGGCAAAAGTGTGCCTATAATAGATGTGGAGTTTGGCTACTCTTGCTACGAGAAACTCAACGTTCCCAACAGGAGGACAAGAGGCAGAGATGCATTTGACCATACGAGCGGGATGCAGGCGGTTCGGGCTACTTGCATCCGCGCTTTTCGTGATGTTCGCCGTTTCACGCGCGCATGCCGCCGAAGCCATCGAACTTCCTCCCTTTGGTCCTGCCGAGCGGATGGTACTGTGGGTGGTGCTGCTGTTTGCTTTGCTGGCAGTGGGCTTCGGACTGTGGCTGCGGGCGTGGACGCTGAAACAGAGCCCGGGTAACGAGAAGATGCAGGAGGTCGGGCGTGCCATCCAGGATGGCGCGTACGCCTACCTGAAGCGGCAGGCGAAAACGATGATTTGGTTCGTCCTGCTGATTACCATCGGGCTGTGGTTGCTGTATACCCCCGTCTACTCCGACAAGCCCATTCTGGCGGTAGGCGTGGCGATAGCCTTCTTCATGGGCGTCGCCGCCTCCTACTTTGCCGGCGTGGTGGGCATGGATATGGCGGTAAAAGGCAACATGCGCACCGCCAACCAGGCTCTGACCACCTTCAAGGGCGCCCTGGAGACCGCCTTCCGCGCGGGTGCGGTGTCGGGAATGGCCACGGTTGGGCTCGGGTTGTTGGGCGCCATTACCATCTTCCTGCTGTTTAAGGAAGACGCCATGAAGGTGCTGGTGGGCTTCGGGTTTGGCGGAAGCCTCGCGGCGCTGTTCATGCGCGTGGGTGGCGGTATCTACACCAAAGCGGCGGACGTGGGGGCAGACCTCGTGGGTAAGGTAGAAGCCGGCATCCCCGAGGACGACCCGCGTAACCCCGCCACCATCGCCGATAACGTAGGCGATAACGTGGGCGACTGCGCCGGCATGGCAGCCGACGTATTCGAGTCGTACGAGGTCACGCTGGTTGCCGCTATTATTCTGGGCGCAGCCACCGCCAGCGTGCTCACAGGTGCAGCGGTGCTGAAGCTGATTGTGTATGCCCTGCTGGTACGCGCGGTAGGCGTGGTTGCCTCCATCATCGGCGTGCTGGGCGTGCGCGGGGCAGATCGCGAAGACCTCAACCCAATGCGCCCCATCAACGTGGGCTTCAACATCTCGTGGTGGGTCGCGCTGGCGGGCTTTGCCATCGTGAGCTACTTCCTGATGAACGACATCGCGCTCAAGCCTGAGCTGGGTGGCAGGCAAGTGGAGTGGTGGCGATTCTTCCTCGCCAACGCAGCGGGACTGGTGATGGCGCTGTTGATCGAACGCCTTACCGAGTACTTCACCTCCACCGAGAAGAAGCCCGTTACCGAGATTGCCTATTCCTCCAAGACCGGTCCTGCCACGATGATTATCGAGGGCTTTGCGACCGGTCTGGAGAGCAGTGTGTGGGCGGTGGGCGCGATTGTCATTGCTCTGCTGACGCCTCTGTTCATCTTCCCGCCAGCGGAGTTCGGCGGCGCGATACTCTCCTTCTACGGTATCGCCCTGACCGGTCTGGGGCTTCTGGCGACGACGGGCTTCATCCTCGCGATGGACACCTTCGGACCCATCTCCGACAACGCCAACGGTATCTTCGAGATGTCGGGCGCGTTGAAGGAGCAGAAGGTGGTGAAGGGACAGCTGACGGGCGACCGCATCGTGCACCGCCTGGACTCGGTGGGCAACACCACCAAGGCGCTGACCAAGGGCTTCGCCATCGCGACCGCAGTGGTGGCGGCGACCGCGCTGTTCCACTCGTTCGTGGAGGACGCGAAGCTGTATGACCCGGCACTGACGAACCGCGGACTGCAGCTGGGGCTTCCGCTGGACGTACCCGAAATCTTCATCGGACTGCTGATAGGTGGCGCCGCGCCGTTCCTGTTCTCGGCGTTCTCCATCAAGGCGGTCGGGCGCGCGGCGTTCCAGCTGATTGAAGAGGTGCGGCGGCAGTTCCGCGAGCGTCCGGGCATCATGGCTGGCACGGAGAAGCCCGACTATGGACGCAGTGTGGCTATCGTCACCGCCGAGGCGCAGAAGGAGCTGCTCGGACCGGGCGTGCTGGCGATTGCCCTGCCGGTGCTGGTGGGGTTTGGCATGGGCTTTAGCGACCCGGTCAAGGGGGCGCAGGCGCTGGGCGGCTACCTCGCCGGAGCCATCCTCACCGGTCAGCTGATGGCGGTGTTACTGGCAAACTCCGGCGGCGCCTGGGACAACGCCAAGAAGAAGATTGAAGACGGCCTATTTGGCGGAAAGGGCACGGAATATCACAAGGCGGGCGTCATCTGCGACACGGTTGGCGACCCGTTCAAGGATACCGCCGGTCCCGCACTGAACCCGCTGATTAAGGTGATGAACCTGGTGGGCATTCTGATCGCGCCGGTGGTCATCCAGCCCATCGCCGCGGGCGCTCGCCTCGCCATCGTGCTCGTGGCGCTGGCGGCACTGGCGTTCGCCGTGTACTGGAGCAAGCGCGGCTCCATCGTGGACCAGGTGGAGCTGGCGACCGCCACCGCCCAGCCTGTGCCCGCAGGCAAGGGCGACCAGTAGTATCCGAAACGCAAGAGGGCGAGCGGCTTTGCCGTTCGCCCTTTTTGGGTAGCGAACCCTCTATGGAACACTGGAGTCAGGATTTACAGCTGGTGGCTACTCGCCCAGAGGTTGCGCAGTTTCAGCAGTGGCTGGCAACCTGTATGCTGTACGCGCAGATGGGCGTAACGCCTGCGGTCCAGGTTTACCCGCACAACACGCGCCAGCCTCTCCTGCGCGGCATCATCTGGAAGGGAACGCAGGTGTGGTTGCCCGACCGTGCCCTGAAGGAAATCCCGCCCTATCCGCTTGCCCTGCTGGCTCTGCGCAATTATCTGGAGGCAAAAGCCCGCCAGAAACTGATATGGCGCTCTATCGCGCTGACCGCGGTCATCCTGTTCACCGTTCCCACCCTCATCTTCGAAATGACTCGCAACCTGCCCGAGGAGTGGTCGCGCTGGCTGTTTCATCTGCTGGTGCTCGTACCAATTCACTGGGTGTGGTCGTGGACGCAGCATATCGCCGCGAAGATAGACCGCCAGGTGGTGCAGGGGGTGGGGCAGACGGAAGCGTTCCTTCAGGGGATGGAGGCGGCGATAAAGATTGACCTGAAGGTGGGAGTGCCCGACAAAGAGATTACCAGCCAGCTGGCTCGGTTGAACACCCTGCGCCGCGAACTCGGCTACCCGGAGGTGGAGCGAGGAGACCTGTTCCCCCCGCCAGCGGAAGGAGATGGCAAAGGACAACAGCTGCCACCTGCTATCGATAAAGGCGAGTTCCTGCGCAGGCATCCCCCCGACGAATACAGCAAGGTGGACAGGATAGAAGTTTAACCTCTGCAGGAACACAGCCGCCCGGCGGTGAACCCTATGCTGGAGGAGGAGTAAACAGTCTGTATGCCACGTGTGAAACCGCCTGCCCTGCGTCCGGGCGATACCATCGGTGTGGTGTCGCCCAGCAGTTATAAAGCCCTTGACGCACTGAAGCCGGGTATCGAGAAGATAGAACGGCGCGGTTACCGATTGGTTTTCGGGGAGCACGCTTTTGACCGGCGCGGCTATCTGGCTGGGGAGGATCGCGACCGCGCGTCCGACCTCAACGCGATGTTTGCCCGCGAGGACGTGAAGGCAATCCTTTGCACGCGCGGCGGCTATGGGGCATCGCGTATTCTGGACTATCTGGACTGGGACACCATCCGTGCCAACCCCAAGCCGCTCATCGGCTACAGCGACATCACCACCCTGCACATGGCTTTCCTGCGGAATACCGAGATGGTGGTCTTCCACGCGCCCATGATTATCACCCTCGCGCGGGATGTGTCCGAACTGACCATCAATAACCTGTTTGACCTCCTCGAAAAGCCCGAGCCGCTGGGCACATACGATACACGAGAAGGGAACGTGCAGACGCTGGTGCCTGGTGTGGCTGAGGGCGAATTGACGGGGGGATGCCTGTGTCTGGTGACAGCCACCTGCGGCACGCCGGAGCAGATAGACGCCCGAGGTAAGATCCTGGTGCTGGAAGACGTGGACGAAGCACCTTATGCGGTGGACCGAATGCTGACCCAGCTCAAACGATGTGGCGTGCTGGAACAGGCAGCAGGTTTCGTGATTGGCGAAATCACCAACTGGGAGGAACATGCTGGCGAGCCTTCGGAAACCCTCACCATTGAGCAAATCTGGCAGGACATCATCGTGCCGCTGGGCAAGCCAGCGATTATGGGGTTCCCCTTTGGGCACGTCACTAACCCGCTGACTCTGCCGCTGGGGGTGCGCGCCCGGTTGGACGCAACGGCTGGAACCCTCACCCTGCTTGAGCCGGCAGTATCCTGAGAATCAAAAACAAAAGCACCGGCACTGTCTGCCGTCGTGAGCAGACGGTGAAAAATCGCCGGTGCCTTAACTACTCCCGGTCATGCAGTAACCGAATCACTGATTCTCGCTATTGCTGGCGGGGAATAGTCCACGATTAGTAATGCCCGCAGCTGCTGCAACCGCCGGCTTCCTGTCCATCTTCGGTTGCGAAAGATTGTCCACAGCCACAGGAGCGAATGGCGTTGGGATTGTCGATCTTGAAACCACCGCCCAGGCTGTCTTCCACAAAGTCCACTTCCGAACCGCTCATGTAGCCCAGGCTGAGCGGGTCAATCACGATTTTGATGCCATGCGAATCGAAAATCTGGTCGCCTTCGTCCACCACATCATCGATCGCCATGCCGTACTGCAACCCCGAACAGCCGCCGCCTGCTACAAACACGCGGAGCATGGCATCGCTCTTGCCCTGTGCCTCCATGATATTGCGAATCTCGGATGCTGCCCGTTCTGTCAGCGTAATCATCGTACGTTATCGCTCCTCCGTCTGGTGCTTATGCTAATAGTATACCCGCATTTGCCATGGTTGGCATGAATATTTCAATTGTTTAGCATAGAAAATTATATTCGATTTTCGTGCAAAAAGCAAGGGGAGAGGGGGGGTTATTCTCGGGAGGCGAGGCTCCTGCCGAGCCGTTTGAACCTAACCCCCAGCCCCTTCCCTGCGAGATCCCTCCCCGCCTGCGGGGAGGTCAGGTGGGGCTGTCGTGCTTTCTCTGTGGGCAACCACAAAGGGT
>CAZOGB010000095.1:0-11565 GCA_964579145.1 uncultured bacterium
TTCTTCTGAGCCCATTTTTACCACTTTCGTGCCGAACAGGCTGTTGACGCCGCCCGCCCAGGCGGTGATGTCGTAGTCCACGACGTCCAGAATGGTGGACTCTTTCATGGCGCGGATGACTTCGAACAAGCGCACCGCCTCCACGACGTCCTCGAAGCGGGAGGAACTGACCGTCACCACCGGTAGCTTCTCGCGGTTGGCCATCCCTGCGATGATGAGAGTCTCTCCAGAGCCGGCGAACAGGTCATCCACCATCACCACGGGCTTTCCACTGCGCGCCAGCACGTTGGGAGCACCCGTCCAGATACCGATGTTGTAGCACACAAAGCCATCGGCGTTCTCGGACTCTTTGACCACAGCCTGCGCCTGCTGGGCGTTATGAGCGGTGCGCACGGTAAATTGGATGTTCGGGCAGGCCTCCTGCAGTTTAGCGGTCAGTTCGCGTTTGCGCCCTTCGTAGTCGTATCCGACAGAGGGCCAGGTGGGATACTCCGGCGGGACGTGGCTGAACAACAGGGTCACCCGCGGCTTGCTCTTGGCGAAAATGGGCGTTCGGCTCTCTAGGGGAGTACCAGCGAACACAGGTTCGGCAGCGGGAAGCAGTGTCCATACGGCAATTGCGCCCGTCGCCCGAAGAAACTGCCTGCGGGTCAGGGGACAATGAGCACAGCGTGACATGGCGATACCTCCTGTGCGCACAAACAATTTGTTTTCTGGCAAACCGATTCTTTTGCCGTTATTCCACTCCTGCCCCTGAGAGAGGCTAACTACTTTGGAACAAATGCAGGATTCGCGGTTCGTCGCGACGAAAGGACATGTTGAAAGAGGATAGCGGATACATGGACGACATCCGTGAGACAATTGACCGACTGCTTCCCGACCTGATAGCCCTGCGTCGTGACCTGCACGCCCATCCCGAGCTGGGCTTTGAGGAGTATCGTACGGGGGAGCGGGTTGCCGAGTGGCTGACGCGGCAGGGCATGGAGGTGTGCACCGGCGTGGCGAGGACCGGTGTGGTGGGCACACTGCGCGGTGAGCAGGGAGACGGCGACTGCGTGGCTTTTCGCGCGGATATGGACGCCTTGCCCATCGAAGAGCAGACCGATCTGCCGTATCGCTCGCGCCACGCAGGCAAGATGCACGCCTGCGGCCACGACGGACATACTGCCATGCTGTTGGGTGCGGCGGCGGTGCTGGCGCAGTATCGACATCGCCTGCGGGGAACGGTGCGCTTCTTCTTTCAGCCCTCCGAAGAGAGCGTCTCGGGCGCCAAGGCGATGCTGGAAGAGGGCGTGCTGGACGAGATGCGCCCGAAGTGGATGGTTGCCCTGCATGGACGTCCGGGAATGCCTCTGGGCAGTGTGGGCATCCGGGCAGGGGCGATCATGGCATCGGCGGATACCTTTGACGTCTGGCTGATGGGCAGGGGCGGACACGCGGCACTGCCCCACCTCAGCGATGACCCGGTTCTGGCAGGCGCGCATTTAGTGCAGGCGCTTCACGGCATCGTGGGACGCGAATCGTCGCCCGGCAACCCGATGGTGCTGAGCGTCACGCAGTTCCATGCGGGCAATGCGTATAACGTCCTGCCGCAGGAGGTGCACTTGGCGGGCACGGTGCGCTGTTTGCGGGAAGAGATGCGTACGACAGCTTCTCAGCGGATGCGCGAGATGGTGGAGGCAACGGCGAGGCTGTGGCATGTGCAGAGCCGTTTTGAGTGGCACTCGGGTACACCTGTGACAGTCAACCACCCATCAGTAGCAGAGCGGGTTGCACAGGTGGCGGAACAGGCGTTTGGGCACGAGCGGGTGGTCTGGCTGGAGGAGCCGCTGATGGGCGCCGAGGATTTTGCCTACTTCGCGCAGGCGGTTCCCGCCGCGATGTTCTTCTTAGGGCTGGGCGATGTTGCTGACCTGCATACCGCCTGTTTTGACTTTCCCGATACTGCGATTCCGTTTGGGGTAGAGATGTTTGTCAGGCTGGCGGTGGGCGGAGACGGCTGCGGAAAGGAGGCGTAACTATTCTCTGCTCAAAATATCTAAGATGCGCGGCAGAAGCTTGGGAATCTCCTGGCTAACTACCGTCAACAGACATCAATCAGTGTCCTTTCGATGTCCTGCATTACGGAACTATAACAATAGGTATTACTCGCATCGAGCATGGAGCTAAAAGTGACGAGATGCACTTTTCTACCCAGCGCCTTTTCTAAGTAGTCAGCCAGCTCTACAAATTCAAGTCCCAGAGGCTTAGACAGCTCAACAATGATGTCCACGTCGCTCTTGGCAGTACACGTGCCTTTAGCAAACGAACCGTAGGGCACCATCCTCTCTACCCCATATCTGGTACGCAGATAGGGCAGTTCTCTTCTCAGTATTTTCAGGACATCCTCTTGGCTCAACGAGCGCTTCATTTAGATTATACACAGCGTCTGAGAGCAGGGGAATGTCCCACCTCAAATAAAAAAACAGGGCGGGGTACCCGCCCTGTACGCGCAGATGAACCGCTTTGGCATCCCTCCTCTCCGATGCCTCTGGTGTCCTTCGCCAGCCAAGTTAGAGGTATGCGCCCTCTCGTATCATCATTATCACCAGTGCAATCGCGGCGATAGCCACACACACCGCCACTACTGCGGACATCTGGTCTGCACCTCGCTTCCCTGCAAAGGTTATGCCTAAGGGACATGCCCGGATTGTCGCTTGTTCTTCAGCACTGAGTTCGTTCCACGTGGATGCAGGCAACGAGCCTGAAAAGCCTGCGAGGTGCGTTAAAAACCAGAAAGCCTACTGACGGTAAACAGCGCAACAGCAAATCTACCGGTGTCGCATCGGGTCAGCGTGCGCGTTTCAGCATTTTCAACTGCTGTGCCTGCGGGGAGCGTTTATAGAACTCGTCCAGAGGGTAGCAGCCAGAGGGCAGTCCGTTGCGCGGGGCGGTGGTACAGTCGCTGAAGGTGCGGCACAGGCGTTTGGTCTGCAGGGGGCGCCCTTCCAGCACATCGCGCGGCAGTTCAGGGTATGCCAGCATCATGCGCCCCAGCCCCACCACGTCTGTCCAGCCATCCCGTATCGCCGCCTGGGCAACATTAGGGATGAACTCCTGCAGGTAGGTATACGCCGTGCCAACGATGACCAGATTCGGGAACTGCGCCTTCAGGCTCCGCACCACCTGCATCTGCCGGGCAACCCCAACGAGCGGGTCCTCCGGGGGCTGGTAGCCGTCGGATGGCGGATAAAGGGCGGGGCGCTGGATATGCGGGTTGTAGTAGGGGCTGCCGGCGGAGAGGTTGACCAGATGGATGCCCAGTTCCTCCAGCAGTCGCAAAAAGGCGACGGTTTCGGTCAGGTCTGGCTCCAGCGGATTGTTTGGGTTCACGCCGAAGCCCCAGCGATATGGCAGTAGATGCTCGAACGGTTCCGGCACGCCGATGCCCGGTTTGCCCGATTGCGAGGTTGCCGGGTCGGGACGGAAAGGAATCATGTCGAAGGCGGACAGGCGCACGCCGATGCGCAGGTCGGGTGCTTCGGCGCGAATGCCCTGTACCACCTCGCGCAGGAAACGGGTGCGGTTTTCAAAGCTGCCTCCATAGTCGCCCTCGCGGGTGTGTGCGCTGAGGAACTCGTGCCCCAGATAGCCGTGACAGTGTTTGATGTCCACGAAGTCAAAGCCAATCTGCCACGCCAGCTTCGCCGCGCGGATGAACGCCCCGATAAGCTCTCGAACCTCGCCGTCGGTCAGCACGGGGTAATCGTCGGGCAGGTTGAGTCGCCTGTCCAGAATGGGGTGGTGGTACAGAATGCGCGGTTCGGGCTTGCCGTCTGGACGGCTGTAGCGACCGGAGTGCGTCAGCTGCAAGCCGATGACCAGACCATCGGTTGTGGCGCACGCTTTGCGGTACTCCTCCACCAGCGCGTCGCGCAGGCGGGCGAGGTCATCACGGGTAGATTCGTTCAGCACCAGCTGGTTGGGGTTGGCTCTGCCGTCATGACGAACGGCGACGGCTTCACCTCCCCATATCAGCTTGGCTCCACTGCTGCCGAAATGCTTCCAGCGGCGGAAGGTCAGCTCGGAAGGGCGTCCATCGAGCGTGCCGTCCCAGCCTTCCATCGGCTGCACTGCGAAGCGGTTGCCGACCGTCAATCCATCTACCTGAATCGGTTGTGCGAGGGGAGAGGAAGCTCCGGAGAGCACCTCCCGGTCGCAGGGGATGGACAGATTCATCCCGCGCAGGACTTTAATGAACTCATCCGCGTCGTGCAGGCTTCCTATCTTGACGTACTCGCTCATCTCAACGCTCCAGAAACATCACTAGGCATTTGCAGGCGCCGCCGCTTTTGATGAACTCACCCATGGGAACAGGAATCACACGGTAGCCCCGTCGTTCCAGCAGTGCTGTGATTAACGGACAGCCTTCGGGCATCAGCACGGTGCGGTCAATCACCACGCTGTTGCAGCCGAAGCGCAGGGCTTCCTCTTCCACCACGTGCAGGGTGTCGAAATGCTCTTCAATCACGCGCCGGGCGTAGGAGTCGAACGCACCGGGATAGTACACCACTGTGCGCTCGTCCAGCACAAACAGGGCGGTGTCGAGATGATACCAGCGGTCGTCCACCAGCTCCAGCGAGAGCACTTCATGTTGGAGATACTCGGAGGCGATGCGATGGGCGCAGATTTCGGTGCGCTTCCGGTAGCCGGCGAGATACCGTTCCCCCGCATAGAGGATATCGCCCTCGCCCTCAAAGGGGCAGTCTTCGGGCATGGTGTACACCGTGTAGCCATGCTCCTCGAACCAGCGGCGGAAGTGAGGTTCTTCCACCCTGCGCTCGGGGTGGCGGAAACGACTGAGCAGAACCTCCCTGTCGCCCACGATCAGCCCCGCGTTGGCGGTGAAGACCATATCGGGGCACTCGGGGGCAGGGGAGACCAGTTCCACCTGGGCGATTTGGCGAACGTGCTCGTAGAGCACATGCCACTGTTGACGTGCCAGCGCAAGGTCGGGCTGATTTTCCAGATGCATCCAGGCGTTAATCTCATAGCGCAGGGCGTAATGGTCAGGCGGGCACATCAGCACGCGAGGCATGTGGCTACTCCTTTCCGCATAACTGCTCTGCCAGCTCCTTCAAGAAGAAGGCGCAGTCGGTCACAATGCCGAACGCCTGATGCGAGCCGCGGTCAGTGAGCTTGATCACTGTGTCGGCGTCTGCGTCCACGCAGAAGGTGGTGACGGAAGCGGGCAGGAGATTGCCCGTGGCGATGGAGTGCAGGGTGGTCGCGACCATCAGCGCCAGCCCAACGCCCTGGATTGCCTCGCGCATGGCGTCCTGCGCCTGCATCACGTCGGTAATCACGTCGGGCAGGGGACCGTCGTCGCGGATACTGCCTGCCAGCACCACATGCACGTTCGCCACCACGCAGGCGTGCATGATGCCTCCTTTGAGCACGCCTTTCTCCACGGCCTGACGGATACCGCCCAGCGCACGGATGGTGTTGATGGCACGCAGGTGATGCTCATGCCCGTGTGTCTCAGCGATGCCGGTATCCAGCGCCACGCCCAGCGACGTTCTGTAAAGCGCGTACTCAATATCGTGCGTGGCGAGCGCATTGCCGGCAAACAGCACGTCTATCCATCCCGCACGGATGATGCGCTCCAGATAACGCGCCGCGCCGGTGTGCACAATAGCCGGTCCACCGACGAACAGTACCTTCTGTCCACGCGCTCTGGTGTCGCGGATGGCGCGAGCAACCGCCTGGACGATGCGCGCTTTGGGCTTCTCGATGGAGACTTCACTGCCCATGAAGTGGAAAACGCTCCCTGCCTCACGGCGCGGCGCAGGGGTGACCCGCACGCCGGCAGTGCCCACCACGAACAGGTCGCCTTTGCGGGCGCGATGCAGAGGCACACACTCCGCTCGCCAGCCGGTGTCCGTTTGCGCGACGCGGATACCGCAGTCCATTTCAATGCGCTCAACGGGTATCCACGTATCCTCAATGCGCACGAAGGTTTCGAGGTTGGTGGTGGAGTAGAAGCCGTCGGGGAACACGCCGTCCGCTGGAGCGGGTTGCAGTTTGGCGTTCTCCTGTGAGATGACCGCGCCATGCTGTTGCACCTCATGCAGGGCACGCTGGAGGCTCTCTTCATCGGGCGCACGCACCAGTATCTCGGCGCGGCTGGTTTCGTCGTGTGTTTTGCCAATCTCAAAGCGGCGGATTTCGTAGTCCACCCCGGTGGACACCAGAATATCCAGCACTTTGGACAGCGTTAGCGAATCGATGATATGTCCATCCAGCGTGATAATCTCGGTGCGCATGTGTTCCCCTCCTCAGTTAGGCTGTGCCTGCAGCCACTCGTCCCAGTGCGTCACTCTCGAGAAAGCGAGCAGGTTGTAGCGCGTTTCGAACTCGCTGGGGCGCGGCACGTAGATGGACAGTCCGTGCGAGCGGTTCACCCGGCGATTGCTATGCGCCTCGGCGATAACCGCCTGGGAGAGTGCGCTTTGTACACTGTTAATAGCATCCGTCAATGCCTGTGAGGCGGGCAGGCGGGCGCGCAGCTGCTCCGTGTAATCCCACAGGTCTTTGTAGGTGTATTCGGCGTAAGCCTGCGCATTGTCGCGGGCAGAGGCAATTGCCACGTCGTTGCCCGGTGCAACCGAAAGCAGAGTCAGCGCCAGCGCGTCCACCCTCTGCGCGAGGTTATCCAGCTGGGTGGCATCCAGCGCGGATTGCGTGATGTTATCGGTGCTGTCCGGATTGTAGTAGTTGATGGTCTGGGTCACGATTTGCGCGGCGAGATCGCGTGCTGAGATAGTCGGGTTGGCAACGACCGGCGCAAGAATACGGTGATAGGGGTATCCCGCTGCGGGTGGGCTTTCTTCTGACCCCACGATGTAGTCCGCGAGGTTGCGGATTTCGTAGGCGACCTCCAGCATCTGCATCAGCGAGGCGTCAAAGGCGACGATATTCCATTTGCTCACGCCTGCCACGCTGAGCGCAAGAGGTAGTTCCCAGATACGGATGTTATTGCCCGTGTTGTCGTCGTAAGAGACGCCGCGCGCCAGAATGTTCAGGCGGTCGCGGTACGCTCGCCAGCCCGCGCCGTGGTTCCAGAGCACCACCATGTACTTGCGGGCGGGAAAACTGCGCACGCCCCATTGCAGGAACTCGCGCAGGGTGGTAGCGCTGCCCATATCTACCCCTGCACCCATGTCCACCAGCAGGTTGGAGTTGACCGTTGCCGTATCGCTGTCTTTGGTTACATAGTAGCGGCGTGTGGTTCGCCAGTCGCCATTACTGCTGTCGTAGCCCGCGATGCGCTTCCACTGCACCACGATGTTCACGTCGGCGGTAGAACCCAGCTGTTCCATTTCGTTCATGTCGTCTATGCTGTCCGGCTCCAGGTTGTTCGCCGCGTTCATGAATACCAGAACCGTCCATTCGCGGGTCACGGTCTGCACGCCCACGGGAACGCTTGCCTGCATCCCCAGGCTGTCTACCCGCGCGGTGACGGTAACATTGCCCGGAGCCAGTGCACGCGCCACGCCGTCGGACCCGATGTTGAGCACGCTGGCATCGTCCGCGCTCCACTGCACGGAGGCTGTGGCAGGCAGGAGCAGATACCTTCCCTGAGCGTCTACGCCCAGCACGGAGAGGGGCAATACCTGCCCGGGCGTCAGGTTGACTATGTTCGGCAGAATGGCAAGTGAAACCGGCGTGCCTTCGGTGGCAATATTCAGGCGCAGCGGCGTGTCCGGTAATACCTGCAGGGTGATGTCACCGCTGGCGACGGGCGTGCCGGTGGCGTCCTGGCTGGTATAAACGGCAACGTGCAGGCGATAGATACCTGATTCCAGCTGCGAGGTCCACCCAGAGGATGGGCTGTCGGAGCGACGAAGCGTCACTTCCTGCAGGAGCTTCTGCGAATCGTACAGGTTGAGGCGCACGGTGTGGGGCGCCTGGGCGTCGCCTCGGTTGCCCGTCCAGACCACTGTAAACACCAGATTGCCGGAGCCGTTGGGTGGCGGGCTGGTTTCACTGCGGAACATGCCGCACGCGGACAGCATCAACGGCAGGACCAAAAGCAGGAACAGACTTTTCCGGTAGCGTGCAATCAAGAGCCGAAAACCTCCTGATGGTTCAGTTTGAATATATTGACGAGCGCGACCGCCAGCCCGTTTTGCTCGATAGGCGGGGCAATCCAGTGCGCCAGCTCCTTGACCGCCGGTTTGGCGTTGCCCATGGCGACCGCATATCCCGCCCACCTCAGCATGGGGATGTCGTTGTTGCCGTCGCCGATAGCCAGCACGCGCTCGCGGGGCACTCCCAGCTGATACGCCAGCCTTTGCAGGGTGCGCGCCTTGTTCGCGCCGGGGTGCATGAACTCCAGATATTCATCGTTGCTTTTGATGATGGTTAACTGCTCCCCGAATCGCGCACAGAACATCTCGCGCAGCTTGTCGGTTGTTTGCGGGGTATCAATCAGGATGAGCTTTGTCGGGGATTGCCCGCGGAAGCGTGTGAGAGTGCTCACCGGCTCGATGATGGAACCGGTGCGCTGGTGATACAGCTGAGACCACCGGGTCTCCTGTTTCACATACAGATGGTCGTTCAGGTAGTAGTTCAGGTGATAGCCGTTCGTTTCGCAGAAGTCCACAATCTCGTCGGCGAAGCGGGCAGGCACGGTGAGGTGGAACCAGATAAAGCCATCACGCGGATGTTTGATCATTGCGCCGTTGTAGGAGAGGATGGGTGCGTTCAGACCAGCCTCGTGCCAGAAGCGTTCGGTTGCGGCGTGCATTCTGCCCGAAGCAATCACCACGTATGCGCCCCGTTGAGCGACGGCGTGCATCGCCCGCAGGTCAACTGGTGAACAGCGGTTATGTTCATCTGCCAGCGTTCCGTCCAGGTCTACAGCAACCAGGTCAAAAGGGAGTATGCTCATCTCTACTCATTGATGCATGTTGTTTGCCAGTAATAGAGGATACGCTTTTTGGGGGATGGGTGTCAAGCGGGGAGGGCGAGGGGTCAAACGGAGCGGAGTATCCCTTTCAGCGCCCTCGGGTCGCGACAAACTCGAAACGCCCAGCGCCCGAACTCGCCGTGGTGGTTCACCGCGCGAACCCACCGATGTGCTGCTGTCTCCTTCTGGCGGTCTTGCTCCGTTTCGAACCCCTTCACCTCCAGAATGAGACTCACTTCCCCTCTGGGCGTGTTCAGCCGAATGAGGTAGTCCGGTCGGTACTCGTGGCGAACGCCTTGCCATTCATACGGGATGGTGAAGTCCAGATGGTCATTTCTGGCATAGGAGATGACCTCGGGAGACCGTTCCAGATAGTAAGCGACCGAGTGCTCCCAGACGGGCGCGTCCAGCACGACATGGCTGATGTGGCTCTTGGTGGTCGCCACGCAGGGGCGCACCGTGCGGAAGAGCACTTCTGAGGTGGAGCCGATGGGGCGAAATCGCTCAATCACGGGCAGGAGCGGCGGCTCGCCGGCTTCCGTGTCGGGCTCAATGGCCTCGGTCAGGCGTTCGATAATCCGCTGTTTGTATTTGAGGAGGGCAATCTCTTCCAGCGGGGTGTCGTCTTCGAGCACCACTTTCTGTTCCAGGTACTCCCAGACGATATTGAGTACCTGAGGGAAGAGAATATGTCGTGCCCCCCAGTCGTCGCGTTTGTTTTTCAGTCGGTTTGTCAGTGCGGCAGCTATCTCATACACACTCGCCTGCAGGCGCTTCTCCCGGTGGAAGGGGTTGCGGTCGTGAAGGATTTCCTGTCCGGGACCCAGGCGGTCGGGACGCCCGATGCGGACTCCTGTGGCGGGCTTGACAAAAACCTCTGTCGGTTCGGTGGAGGGGTCAATCTTAAGATAGGGGACTGCGTCCCAATTGACCCGAATCTTCTGGCGGACATCAAAGATGTAGCCTTCGACCCTTGGGAAGGTAATCTCCAGCCCTTTGCGCTCTGGCAGTGCGCGCACCAGCGTGGATACCTGTTGTGTCTCCGTTCCGCTGACGGGCTTCTTCTTGACCGGGATGACCTCGAAGGGCACGCCGTACACGTCCACGTATTCAGGCTCAGAAAAATCGTCGTAATTCATCCGGCGAAGTCCACGTCCGACCACCTGCTCGCATAGCAATTGCGAGGTGAAGGCGCGCAACCCCAGAATCTGTGTGACGTTCTGGGCATCCCACCCTTCGTTAAGCATTCCAACCGATACGACACAGCGAATGTTTTTACCGGGAGGCTCTCCCTCGCCATCCCATTCCGTTTTGCCTACGGTATCCACCGTCTTGCGCAGACGTTCGGCGGTTTGCTGTTTCGTCTCGCCCTCTACAGCGCTTTCCGCCTCCTGAAGCAGTTTTGTGTCGATGCGCAGGGTGGCTTCCATACCGTCCCGGTTCTGCAGTTCGGTCAGTACGTTTCCGCTGGCGATATGCTCATGCACGATTTTCGCAAGGTCGGTGTTGTCACACACGACAATCAGCACTGGCGGCACCGGTGAACCTGCCTGCTGAAAGGCTTCAAAGGTTCTTCTCCATTCCGAAGCCAGCGTGCTGAGCGCACCTTCCGCCTCTCGCAACACCGATTCGGGCTTGGCGCGGCGGCGGGCAGTCTGGCGCTCGGAAGCGGGCAGGCGCTGATTGATGTACTCCCACAGGCGGAAGTATCGGGGGATGATCTCGCCCGTGTTATCGTCTACGGGCACACGCGGGATTTTCACAATGCCCGATTCAATTGCATCCACCAGCCCGAAATCGGAAACAACCCACGGGAGGGGTGCGCCTTCTTCATAGCCGCTGCCCTTGATGTAGAACGGAGTTGCGGAGAAGTCGGCACAGAAGTTGATGCCCCGCACGGCATGGATTTTGTCCAGACCGCTAACCCATACCGTTGCCTCCTCAAGCTCTTGAACCTCCTCAGCGGAAAGTTGCGACCGCACTTCTTCCGGGAGCGAGGCAGGGCGATAGGCGTGGTGGGCTTCATCGTTGATGACGAGGATGTTCCCCTTGTTGCCCAGGTCCTTCAACACGCGACGGCAGAAGGCAGTATCGCTCTCCACGCCCCTCTGCACCACGCTTCTGGAGCGGCTGTCGTCTTTTGGCTGAAACAGGTGCCAGTTGGTAATCTGGAACCTGCCCTGCTGTAACCGCTCCATCATCCCGCGCGGCACCAGGTCAAATTTGTCATAGTAGTTGTCGGGCTTCCACGGCAGGAGCACCTGCAGCCTCTCCCTGATGGTCAGGTTTGGGCAGACGAGCAAAACTGCGTCGGAGAATCGGCGATCCTGCGGATTGGCAAGTTTATTCAGCACCTGCCATGCGATGACCATGCCCATCACAACTGTCTTACCGCTTCCGGTTGCCATCTTGCAGGCGTAGCGGGTCAGCCCCACGGAAGCCTGCTTCCCCCCGCCTGCGGGGGGATTGAGGGGGGCTGACAAATCGTGAGACAGCCCCACCCCGACCCTCCCCGTAAACGGAGAGGGAGCCGGATTCCTCCCCCCGCTTGCGGGGAGACTGAGGGGGGCTGACAAACCGTGAGATAGCCCCACCCCGGCCCTCCCCGTAAA
>CAZOGB010000096.1:0-11397 GCA_964579145.1 uncultured bacterium
TAGTCCCCCCGCAAGCAGGGGGACAATGCCTCCCCGCCTGCGGGGAGGTCAGGTGGGGCTATCTCGTGTTGGGGAGAGCTCGGGAAAGGGGTTGGCTCACCGGGAGGTTCGCCCTCCAGTTTGACCTGAAGGCACTGCAGGACACAACCTCCCCCTCTGCGAATCCACGTACACATTACGTCACTGGAGGCACGTGGAGGATGTTTATTCTGACCCTTTTGCTGACGGCTGTCCAGCCCGGTGTGGGGTGGTGGTGCACGCACGCCCTGCACAATGTGTTCCGCGACACGCCGCCGCCCACCAGCGCTCAGCGCGAGGTGCGGGTATCCGCGGCACGCAATCAGTGGGTGGGAGCACAAATCGTGCTGCGCCCGTCGGTGGATGAGCGGGTGGAGGGCGTGGAGTGCTCGCCCCTGCAGAGGCAGGGAGGAAGAGGCACTATTCCGGCGTCCGCGTTCTGGTCTGCGTTCGTGGAGTACCATCGCGTGGGGAAAAACTCAACGGCGACGCCCGAAGAGGAACTGGTGCGCAAAGCGCCTGCCGACTTCCCCGACGGTCTGCTGGAGCAGGAGGCGATAGACCTTCAGCCCGACCAGAACCAGCCGATATACGTGCAGTGGCGGATTCCCGACCGCACGCCTGCAGGAGAGTACCGCGGAACGGTTACCGTTCGCCTGCGAGGGGGCGCGATACAGGTTCCGGTGCGTCTCACCGTGTACGACTTTGCCTTCCCTCAGCGCACGCGCCTGAAGGTCACCATCTGGATGAACGACGGTGCGCTGGCAAGGCATCACGGGGTGGAATATCTCTCGGAAGGCTTCTGGCAGGTGCTTCAGCGCACCGCTCGCCTGATGCGCCGGTATCACCAGAACACGATATGGACGCCGTGGTCGCTCACTCGCGCTACTCGCGGGGCGGACGGCAAAGTGCGTTACGATTTCAGCCAGTTTGACCGCTGGGTGGAAACCTTCCTGCGAGAGGGCTTTGAAGTCATTGAACTGCACCATGTGGGCGGACGCGAGCATGGACAATGGGAGGACAAAAACTTTGTGGCGTGGCCGCTGAGGTGCCGCAACGAGAGCACGGGGCAGGATGAGTGGCTACCGGTGGAGGAATGGCTGCCCGCGCTACAGGAGCACCTACGCGAAAAGGGGTGGCTCAGTCGCACACTTCTGCATGTGGCGGACGAACCTATTGAGGTCAACGTGGATTCATGGAAACAGCTTTCCGAGCGAGTGCATCGCCTTGCGCCTGACCTGCGCCGCATTGATGCCATCCACGTGCCCAACCTAGAGGGCTATTTAGAGGTGTGGGTGCCGCAGCTCAACTTTTTAGCGCAGTGGTATGACCAGTTCCGGCGGGTGCAGGCGCGTGGGGCGGAACTGTGGTTCTACGTGGCGTGGGTGCCGCAGGGGCAGTACCCGAACCGCCTGATTGACTATCCGCTCATCAAAACGCGCATCATGCACTGGCTGAACCACCTGACCGAAACCACCGGCTTCCTGCACTGGGGGTACAACTTCTGGGATGCGCCTTTTGACCAGCAGCTGGCTCCGGGTGATAACTGGATTGTGTACGCCGGCAAAGGGGCGCCGCGAAGCAGTCTGCGTTACGAGGCGATGCGCGAGGGCATTGAGGACTACGAGTATCTCTGCCTACTGGAAGATTCCGCCCGACAGGTCGCGAAACGGTTGGACCTCACGGACTTCGACGCGAAGGCATGGGCAAAGGGCTACACCCGCCTGGTCGCGCCCGGATACACCGACTACACCCGCGACCCCGGCAGGCTCTATGCGGTGAGAGACGCCGTTGCCCGGGCGATAGAGGCTCTGCGACAGGACACGTTACCCATTCTGGTGTGGCAAAAGGAGCGTGCCGGCGAACAGGTCACGATTGAGGGCGTCACTCTGCCCGGCGCGAAGGTCTCTGTGGGCGGTGTCAGCATTGCGGCAGATGGCAAGGGCAGATTCACGCTGAAGATATCTGGCGTAAAGGGCAATTTGATTACGGTAGAGGCACAGCGACTCAGAACGCGAAACCGCCTGCCGGTTGCCGTGCCATAGCCGTTTTACGCCGCCTCCAGCACGTCCAGAAGAGGTGCGTTCGAGGAGATAAACGCCTTGGCAGTGACCTCTTCCAGGGTGGTAATGCCCTGTATCGCTTTCTCAATGCCGTCCTGTGACATGGGCACCATGCCCTTGCGCAGGGCGGCTTCCAGAATCTGGCTGCTGGGCACATGCTGAACGGTCAGGGTGCGGATTTCATCGTCCACGACAAGGATTTCATGCACGCTGATGCGCCCCATGTATCCGCACCCACCACATGCAAGACAGCCTGCGCCTCGGTACAGCTTCTCCACTGGTCGCCCAATCAGCTGAATCTCCGCCAGCGAGGGTTCATACGCCTGTTTGCAGTGCTGGCAGATGACGCGCACCAGCCTCTGCGCCACCACCCCCACCAGCGAAGAGCTGATTAAGAACGGTTCCACACCCATATCCATCAGGCGCGGAATTGCGCTCACCGCATCGTTGGTGTGAAGGGTGGAGAGCACCAGGTGTCCGGTCATCGCCGCGCGACAGGCGATTTCGGCGGTCTCCTGGTCGCGGATTTCGCCTACCAGCACCACATCCGGGTCCTGGCGGAGGATAGCACGCAGCTGCGCTGCGAACGTCAGCCCTGCCTTCTCGTTGACGTTGGACTGGTTGATGCCGTCCAGCTCGTACTCCACCGGGTCTTCGCAGGTGATGATGTTGCGGGTTTCGGATTGAATCTCGCGCAGGGCGGCGTACAGCGTGGTGGTTTTGCCGGAGCCTGTGGGACCGGTGACCAGGATGATGCCGTTTGGCTGCTGGAGTAGCCAGCGGAAGGTCGTCAGGTTGCGCGGCGAGAAGCCCAGTTCGTCCAGTCGCCGGATGTTGCGGTCGCGGTCCAGCACGCGCATCACCACCCGCTCGCCGTACTGGATGGGCAGGGTGGAAACGCGCAGGTCCACCTGTCTGCCCTCTACCTTGATGGTAATGCGCCCGTCCTGCGGGATGCGCCGTACCGCGATGTCCATATCCGCCATGACCTTGATGCGCGAGATGCACGCAGCCATCAGCTGGCGGGGAATATTGCGCACGTGCCTGAGCTCGCCATCAATGCGATAACGCACCGCCATGTGTGTCCTGCGGGGTTCCAGATGCACATCGCTGGCACGTCCGTTTACCGCCTCCAGCAGTAACAGGTTCACCAGCCGCACCACTGGGGCGTCTTCCACGGCTCGCCGCAGGTCTTCCAGATCCTCTTCCTCGCCCTCGTGAGATGTTCCGGTGTCGGAAGTCACATCATCCAGCGATTCGGATGCGGTGGCCATCGCGCTGTAGTGAAAGTCAAGAGCTTTCAGCAGGTCTTCGGGGTTGGTATACACGACCTTGATATACATCCCTGTGTGGCGATGCAGGACGTCAACGGCGTCCACGTCCAGCGGGTTCATCATCGCCACAATCAGCCGATTGTCCTCGGTACGCAGGGGCAGTGCCTTGAGCGTTTTCGCCATGTTCGCGGGCACTCGCGCAATCGCTTCGGGGTCAACATTCTCAATAGAGATTTTCTCGTAGTCCACGTCGTATTGCTCTGCCTGCGCTTCGGCAAGCTGGTCAGCGTTAATGTAGCCGAGGCGTATCAGTACCTCGCCCAGCAAGCCACCGTTGCGCTGCTGTTCCTGCAGGGCTTCTTCCAGCCGCGCCGGGTCGATATATCCGAGGTCTACCAATATCTCGCCCAGCTTACGCCAATACATATAGACCGCCTCTTAACGGATTTTTCTGTCATGTCCGGTGCATCTCTTGTCATGCTGAACACCAGTGAAGCATCTCAGAGATTCTTCGCTCCGCTCAGAATGACATCATGAATTATCCCGCTGAACGCCTTCTTGTCATGCTGAGCGTTGGCGAAGCATCTCTGAGGCCCCTCGCTTTGCTCAGGGTGACAATTAAGGCGAGCCCCTTCGCTCAGGGCGACAAACGGCGTGATTCCGCTCAGAATGACAGTACCGCCTGCTATTCCGCGTGGCAGAGGGCAACCGCGGCGGGCTTCCCGTACCGCGTTGCCGTCCGTACAATTATCGGCAAGGGGAAACGTTACACTATAGGGGAGCAGGTAGCTACAGTTCCCGCCGCCATTCGAGGGCAGAGATGAGTGTCGCCTGGTCGGCATAGTCCAGGTCACCGCCGACGGGCATGCCGTGCGCCAGCTGTGTGACGCGGATCCCCAGCGGCTTGATCAGGCGCGAAAGGTACAGCGCAGTGGCATCACCTTCGATGGTGGGATTCATGGCGATGATGACCTCTTTGACGTGTCCCGATTGCAGCCGCTGCAGCAGTTCGCGCACGCGCAGCTGCTCGGCGCCCACGCCATCCATCGGAGAGATGACGCCCTGCAGGACGTGGTAGAGTCCGCGATACTCCTGGGTGCGCTCAATCGCCATCAGGTCGCGTACATCTGCCACCACACACAGCACCGAGGCATCGCGCGATGGGTTGCGACAGATGGGGCATATCTCCTCGTCGGTGAAGTTGAAGCACTGTTTGCAGGTGGTGATGCGCTCTTTGACCTCCAGTATCGCTTCCGCCAGCGTACGCGCCTCCTCTTCGGGCATGCGCAGGATATGAAACGCCATGCGCTGGGCGGACTTCGGTCCCACGCCGGGCATCTTTTCCAGTTCGCGAATCAGTTTGGCTAAGGGTTTGGCGTACTCCATCGTGCTCAGAACAGGTTCCCCAGGTCAAGATTTGGCATTCCCGGAAGCGACGCCATGCGTTTGGCGGCTTCTGCCACTGCCTGCTCGCGTGCCTCATTGACGGCGGAGACAATCAGGTCCTGAAGCATCTCCACATCGTTCGGGTCCACCACTATCGGGTTAATCTGGATGGAGATGAGTTCGCCTGTGCCGTCCACCACCGCTTTGACCACGCCGCCGCCGACGGAAGATTCCACCCGCAGGCTCTTCAGCTCCTCCTGCGCCTTCTGCATCTCCTGCATGGTCTGTTCCAGCATCCGCTGGAGGTCTCGCGGGTTCGCGCCAAAAGGATTACGCATTGCTAACCTCCTTCAATTTCAATATAGCCGTTGAAAGTCTGTGCCACTTCCTGCGCGTATTCTTCACCATCCATCGGTTCATTATCCTGTGTGCTTTTGTTCTCCGCCCGCGAAGCGTTCGCTCGATGCAGTTCACAACGCAGGCTGACCGATTTGCCTCCCAGCATGCGCGAGATAGTCTGTTCCACAAACTGGCGCCGCTTCTCCGACTGTATCTGCGCGTAGAGGAACTCGCTCTGGAATCGCAGAACAATGACGTTCTCCCCCTCTATGCGCACGGGCGTTGCATCGCGCAGAACCTCCGCGCCGCCGCGGCTGCGCTCGGCTACCCGCGCGATAATCTGATCCCATCGCCCCTGCACCAGCTTCAGCAGGGCGAGAGCGTCCGCATCTGTGCGCGTTGCGGTGGTGGAATCGACCGGCGTGGGGGCAGGCTCACTCTCCGCGGGCTGTGTTGGTGGTGACGGGGCTGGAGTCGGTACCGGCTCCTGTCTTTTCACCTCCACAGGGGCGGGTTCCGACGGTGGGATAGTCGCAATCGGTTGAGCCTTTCGCGCTGGCTCGTTTTCCGCCTTCTCGTTCTTCGCGCTCGCTATCTGCACCATTGCCATGTCCAGCAGGATGCGCTGTTGCGGAACGTTGCGCAGCTGCGCCTGCGCCCGTACCAGAATGTCCAGCATCCTGCTCAGGGCGTCCGGGGTGAAGTGTTGCGCCTGTGCCTTCAGCGCGGCGAGGTCTGCCGCGGGCAGGGTCTCGTCCAGCGCCCCCACGCGCGCGTAAAGCAGGTCACGCACCCGCTGGGCGATGGCTTCCAGAATGGTGCGCACACTGCTGCCTCGCCGGATCATCTCGTCTGCCGCGCTGAGTGCTTTCGCCACGTCGCCCCGTGCGGCGGCGTTAATCACCCCGCCAACCGCCTCCTCGTCCACAATGCCCAGCACCGAGCGCACGGTCTCGTAATCCACATGCCCATCCGCATATGCCAGCACCTGCTCCAGCAGGCTCAGCGCATCGCGGAACGAACCATCTGCTGCGCGGGCGATAGCCTGAACAGCCTCGGGTTCGGCGGTCAAGCCCTCTCGTTCCAGCACGGTGTTGATGCGCAGGATGAGGTCCTGCAGGGTAGCGCGGCGGAAGTCGAATCGGATACACCGCGAGCGGATGGTAATGGGCACGCGCTGTACCTCGGTGGTCGCCAGCACGAACACCACATGGGGCGGCGGCTCCTCCAGCGTTTTCAGCAGGGCATCAAAGGCTTTGGTGGACAGGTCATGCACCTCGTCGATGATGTACACCTTGTAGCGGGCTTGCTGGGGCATGTACTGCGCGTTCTCGATGATGGTTTCGCGCACGTCATCAATGCCCGTTTCGGAGGCGGCGTCCATCTCTATCACGTCCACCGCTCTGCCTTCTCGGATGGCAACGCACATCGCACACCGGTCGCATGGGTTGGGCGTGGGACCCTGCTCGCAGTTCAGCGCCTTCGCCAGCAGGCGGGCAGTGGTGGTCTTGCCCGTGCCGCGCGGACCGCAGAACAGGTAGGCGTGGGCGACCTTCCCAGCTCGGACGGCGTTCTGCAGTGTCTGCGTGACGTGCAGTTGCCCGATGACGTCCTCAAACGTCTGCGAGCGGTATTTTCTATAGAGTGCGATGTGTGCCATCGTTACAGGTTGGCAGAGAGCCACTCCTTCAGCGCGTCTATCAGTCCGGGCGCGAGAGGAACCTGTGGGTTCGTCAGGATTTCCTGGGTGTCGCCTGTCGGCGCCACCTTGAATGTGTGCGCTGTGCCCGGCACTATTTTCAATGTCACCTTGTTATTTCCTGCGGCGCGCGCCTGCTGGAACAGCAGTTCACCGTCCCCTTTGGGCGACACCCGGCTGTCCATCTCGCCGTACAGCAGGAGCACGGGGACCTTCACCGCCTTCAGCCGTGCTACGGGGTTTTCAAAGTAGAACTCCTGCAGGTACGGGCGGTCGGGCATCATGAAATAGGGCGCAACGTCCTCGTGCAGAGGAGGCAGAGGCAGGCGATAGTACAGCGCGGCGATGCCGGCGTCAAAGTCTCCGAGCCGTTTCTGAATCTTATCCGGCGAGAGTCCCTCACTGCGCCAGCGCTGCTGGAGGTTCTCGCGCAGGATAATTGCAGGCGTGCGTCCGGGCGGGGCGAGGCATACCAGCACCTTCGGCGGGTTTGGCAGTTCGCCTGCCAGAGCCATACCAATCAGCGCGCCGTCCTCATAGCCCAGCACGCCCACCCGCTGGGGGTCAATCCCTGCTTGCTGGCCTAGGAAGTTATAGGCGGCCACGGCGTCCCTCGCCATCTGGGTCAGGGAGGTGTTGTTCTGTTCCTCTTCGGGAAGCTGGCTGCCACCGATGCCGCGCTTATCGTAGCGCAGGGTGGCGTAGCCCATCTGTGCCAGCCGTTGAGCCAGCTGGCGGTAGAGGTCGGTTTTCAGTCCGTCGCCGTTGCCGTTGCGGTCCACCGAGCCGCTGCCCGGAATCATCAGCAGGGCGGGCGCCTGTGAAACGCCATCGGGTATGGTCAGTGTGCCTGCCAGCAGGACTTTTCCACTTGGGATACGTACTTCGCGCTCTTCCGCCCGGGCAAGCCATGCCGGCAGGAAGGCAAAGCACAGGCAGAAGAACAGAAGCCGGTAACGTTTTATCGTGCTCGTTCTGAACATATTCGGGGAAACCAGTCACCGCGTCAGTAATAGAGTAGCCGTGCACCTGCCGTTGATGCGCGCCTTCCGGGTGTCGACCTGCGCAGTTAGCTCCGGCTGGGTAGGTCTGCGGCACACGGAGTACGTGCGGACCGTTGCTTCCTTCCGGACCTGGCGGGGTTGGCACGCCACCCGTTGCGCAGCGCCCAACCATCAACACCACTTACGCAGGCACTGCCCACAAGACGCCACCGCGGGCAGGAGTTCACCCCCGCTGTAGCGGATTGCGGGTACAGGGCACCGCTAGCTCCCCGGCTAGCACGGCTACTCTATCACTATTTTAACACATGCCGGTCTATTCCTGCACCGGGTAATCGGTGGCTTCGCCTTTGCCGCTGAGCACCTGTTCGCGCGTCAACAGCAGGTGCTTGCGCACGCGGCGCACCGGCACGGTGTACGTCTTGCCGTCTTTATCCACAGTGGTCACTTCGTCCACGCGCAGGTATCGCCTGTCCGTCAACCCTTCGCCGCGCCAGCCAATGCGGTCCTGCGTTTGCGGCGGCGCATACAGCGGGTTGAAACGTACCGTGACCACATAGCGTGGAGCCTTGAAGCTGTACATCATCGGGTCTTTGCTCATGTCGATTTTGCGCTTGAACTTGCCCTTGATGATGGCTATCTGCTCCTGCATGATGGTTACGTCGGGCACGTCGAAAGTGAACACCTTCTGCTTCCAGACCTCTCCCGCCTGCTTCTCGTCGGTGGGCAGGATGGAGGATTTATAGCCCTCGTCGCGCAGAACGACGTCCACGCGCCCGGGGCGATAGTCCATCTTCTGCATCTGCTCGTCGAAGTAGTTGCCCAGGTCCACCGTGCCGGAGACCTCGATAATCTTGGGCTCCACCACGCGCACCTTCACGTCGAATTTGACGTCGATGGGCGGCTGGGTGTCTGGCGGCTGTTTGAGATAGCGGTTGTAGTTACGCGTTTCGGTCAGAGTGTAGTTGTGCTTGGCGACGTCCACGTTCACCTTTGCCATGAACTCTTTCGGGTGTTCCTTCGCATACTGCTCGTGCCTCTGCAGGATATCCTGCCAGGTGAGCAGTGCCTGATCAATCAACCCGGCTTTCTCCCAGGCGTGAGCCAGCATGTGCCTTCGAGCGGGCGGGATACCCGGCGAATACTCGTCGGGGCGGTCGGGGAACTGGTACGCCTTCTGGAACCACTGCACCGAGTTGTTCGCCTGCTTGATTTTGTCGTACCACATCCAGCCCATCTCGAAGTAGATGTCGTACACATCTGGGTTGTTTTCCACGCCCTCTTCCAGCAGTTTCAGCGCGGCGGAGAGGTAGCGTCGGTCGGAACGCTGTTCGGTATCGGTGAAGTTGTAGCCGATATGCCACGCGCCGGTGCTGTACACGTCCAGATTATGCGGGTCCAGCCACGTCACCAGTCGGATGATGGGCAGGATGGCGTCGTAGTTGCCCTCGTGGAAGAAGGCGTCGGCGCGTACCCACAGCGCACCTGCTACCACCTCGCGGAAGCCCAGCATCGTACCGAAGATGTACTCGGTGGGCAATCCGGTCATCTTGCCGAACAGTCCCTGCACCTTCGGCTCGAACTGCTTGCGGTGGGGGTCAATTGCGGTCTGCAGTGCCGCGCTCAGCGCCCACAGTACGATAACGGCAAGTAGAAGCTGCGTGCGTCGCATGGCTTACACCTCGCGCCGGTCGAAGATAATGACCGCGATGATGAGCAGCACCGCGATATACAGGATGGCATAGCCGATGTTCTGGATGTAGTACACTCCCTCGTTGATGATGCGCGTCTCCGGGTGAATAATCTTGTTCTGGATGTTGAAATTGCCGAAGTTGGGCAGAAGGTAGTGAAGCACGGCACCGATGCCCTTCTGGATGACGGTGCGGTTCTCGCCCTTCATCAGCGACTCCGTCACGCTGGAAAGCGTACCGATGATGTATACCCCCAGAGACATGAAGAAGTTCACGAAGGGAGTCAGGAACACCGAGAAGAAGATCGCCAGCGACACCAGGATGCTCATCTGGAAGAAAATCATCAGGAAGCCCTTCCAGAGGTCCAGCGCCTGTTTGGGCGTGCCCCGCCATGCCACCACCACGAAGAAGACGATGCCCATGAACAGGATGTTGAACAGCATGGTGAGGATACCGCCCAGAAACTTGCCCAGCACGAACTCGTATCGCTGAACCGGCTTGGAGAGCACGGTGTAGATGGTGCGGCGTTCTATCTCGGCGGGTATCAGCGAGATACCCATCACGATGCAGATAAACATGGATGCGAGCTGGATAACGCCCAGCCCAAGGCTCTTGAGTAGGGTCAGCTCCTCGCGCGGGGAGAGGAAGCTGAACAGGGGCGACAGAACAATCAGCACCAGTGCCCCAAAGAGAAACAGCAACACCACACGCCGGCTCAGCGCCTCGCGCACGGTGTTGTAAGCGATAGCAAGCACTGCCGTCATTTCTTTTCGACCTCCTCAATCGTGGAAACGAAGAGCTCTTCCAGCGTGCGACGCTGAGGGATAAGCGAGCGGATGACGCCGTTGGCGCTGCGGATGATGTCCACCACCCTGTTGACCGAGGCGTCGTCTGGATGATGTACAATCACGCGCCCGTCCTGACGCTGAACCTGTCCACCGAGCGCGCGAATCTTTTCGGCGACACCGTCATCCACGTTCTCGGCAACGATTTCCACCCGTCCGCTGGGCAGAAGGTCATCCAGCTTGCCCGCCTTCAACAGCTTGCCGCGATTGAGGATGGACACGCGGTCACAGATAAGCTCTACCTCCAGCAGCTGGTGCGAGCTGAGGAACACCGTCTTGCCCTGCTGTTTCAGGCGGATAATCAGGTCGCGGATTTCGATACGCGCCATCGGGTCGAGCCCCGAGGTCGGCTCATCCAGGAAAAGCAGTTCGGGGTCATTAATGAGCGCCTGAGCGACGCCGATGCGCTGGAGCATTCCCTTGGAATAGTTGCGCAGGGTCTTGTCGCCGTCGCGCGACAGCCCCACCATGTCCAGCAGGGCGTCTACCTTCTTCTTGCGCTCGCTGGCAGGAACGCCGAACAGGCGAGCATAGAAATCCAGCACCTGACGCCCGGTCAGGTACTCGTAGAAGTAAGGGCTTTCGGGCAGGTAGGCAATCTGCCGCTTGACGCTGACATCGCCAATGGGTTTGCCCAGCACCCAGGCGTCCCCTTTGGTGGGGAAGATGAGACCGAGCAGCATTTTAATGGTTGTGGTTTTACCCGCACCGTTGGGTCCCAGGAAGCCGAAGATTTCCCCTCTGTAAACCTCCAGGTGCAGGTCATCCACCGCGCGGACCATTTTGCCGGTCGTCTTATTGAGATACTCCTTGGTTAGGCCTTCGATCTTGATGGCTGAATCCATCGTGCGTGCGATGCCTCCTTTTGGTTGGCGTCAGTGATATGAGTTTTGTTGTAAAAACCACCGACGGATAGTATACCGAAAGCCCTGCCCGGTGTCAAACGACACCGTTCCGTAGCAGGGCCCATACATTATATACGGAATCGCCGGGCAAAATGTGTCCACCACGCTGAAAGGGTTTTGGGGTTTTGGGTAAAAACCAGTGTGTTTACGGATTCGGGCAAGCGTGGAGGGCGAGG
>CAZOGB010000097.1:0-11198 GCA_964579145.1 uncultured bacterium
GTTCTTCAGCCGCGCATATGCGCCCAGAATGCACTGGTGTATGGGCATGTCGGGGGTAATGCCGGTCATCTTCTCCAGCACGGTGGATACCCCTTCCTCCTGGATACGCCTCTGCAGGGCAACCGCGGACACATCCTCCGGGTTATCGTAAAGCAGAGCGGCGGCAATCGCCATGCAGAAGCCGGCAGGCTCCAGGTCGGAATCCAGCAACAGGCGCACCGCTCCAACTAAACGGTCATCGGGGCGCAGTTTGCGTTCGGGGTCGCGGGCAACTCGTGCGATGGTATCGCCGAGCGCCGCGTTCTGGAAGCGGTGATACAGATCGTTCAGGTACTCCTGCATCTCTTCGCGAGTGAAGCCGTGTCGGCGGATAAGGGCTTCGCTCACCTCCTGCATCGCCTCGTCCAGCATGGCGCGTATCTGTTCATCCGCCATCGCCTCGTGCACGTAGGTGTAGCCCTTAATCCAGCCCAGATAGCCCAGGATGGCGTGCGCCGCGTTGTGTATATAAATCTTGCGCTCCACATACCCCAGGAAGTTCTCCACCGGCTCCAGCCCCACTATCGGTGGAACCTCGCCTTTGATGGCTTTCGCATCCACGGGAAGACGTTTATACGCCTCCACTTTAATCGCCAGCGGATCGGCACGCTTCTCTTCAGGGGTCATTAAAGGCACCATCCGGCTCACCACGCACAGCACAAACCCAACATGCGAGTTCACGTACTCATGCAGTTCGGAGGGCAGGTGGCTCAGGACGGCGTTGCGCAGTATCTCGTTAGCGTCCAGCTGGTTCTCACAAATCAGGATGTTCAGAGGCGGGGCATCGGCATTCTGGCTGCGAAGGGCAATTCCTCGCGCCAGCGACGGCGCCACCTGCTTGAGCACATTGACACCCACCGCCGTGCAGGCGATACCCGCACGGGCAATCTCCTGTGCCACCAGATCCACCTTCTCACTGTGTATCGCCCGCACATCCGAAATCTCCACGTCCTCCGCACCATCGCCCACAATGTGGATGGTGTACTTTTTGCGGCGGTTAATCTCGTCCACGATGGTGGGCACCGCTTCCACAAACACTACTTCATACCCCGATTCGTGGAACAGCTGCGCCGTAAAACCACGCCCGATGTTGCCGGCGCCAAACTGCACAGCAACAGGTTTCATCGTTTATGTCCCTCCCAGAATCAGTTCATCTTCGCCAGTCTGTCTGGGCTGCAGGTTAAAGGCATCAGGCAATAACTCGCCCAGACGGTACTCCCGAACCTCCGCATCCTCCTCCGAAGCGCACCAGACCAGCGCCTCCTCGTCGGCGAACTCCGCCAGCACCTGCCGACACGCGCCACACGGCGTGCCACCATCGCGGGTTACCACCGCCACCGCCCGGATACGCCGCTCCGCTTCGTTAACCGCTCGGAAAACCGCTGCCCGCTCGGCGCAGATACTCAAGCCATAGCTGGCGTTCTCCACGTTGGCGCCCGCAAAAATACGCCCATCCTCGCCCAACACGGCCGCCCCCACCGCGTAGCCAGAGTATGGAGCATAGGCATTGCGTCGCGCCTCTCGCGCTGCCGTCAGCAGCTGTTCGCGCACGGTATTGGCTTCTGGTGCAAACGTCATCGCCGTTGCCCGGCAAATGGTATTTTTCCTTATAGTTATTATACCTTTAGCCAACAGAGGAACTTTTCCCTTTTGTTCGAAAGGAACACTGAGAACTCTCACAGGGGGAGAAAACAATGAGCGTGCGTGTTGCCGTTGTCGGTTATGGGATGGGCAGATACCATTGCTCGGATATCAGCAAGACATCCGGGCTGGAGCTTTACGCGGTGTGCGATATTGACCCCGAAAGGCGTCGCTCGGCACAGGACGAATGGAAGGTCAAAACATACGCCAGCTACGAGCAAGTGCTGGCTGATGACAAGGTAGACCTGGTGGTCCTGGCGACTCCTCACGATACCCACGCGCCGATGGCTATTTCTGCGCTGGAGGCGGGCAAGCATGTGGTCACCGAAAAGGTGATGTGCCTGAACGTGGCTGAAGCGGATGCGATGATTTCTGCGGCGAAGCGAGCAGGCAAGCTACTCTCCGTCTTCCAGAACCGTCGATGGGACAGCGACTACGTGACCGTGAAACACGTCATTGAGCAGGGTATGCTGGGAAAGGTGTTTCAAATAGCCAGCTGCGTGGACGGCTATGGACAGCCGGGCGGCTGGCGAGCGCACAAAAAGCATGGTGGCGGTCTGCTGTACGACTGGGGCGCGCACCTGACCGACCAGATGGTGCAATTAGCCCAGAGCGACCCCGACACGGTGTTTGCCCAGATAGAGAGCCGCGTGTGGAACGTGGATGTGGACACGTTCGCGAAGGTGATGGTGCGATTCAAAAACGGTCTGGTGGGCGAGATAGAGGTAGGATGCATCTCGTGGATACCGCGCCCGCGCTGGCACGTTCGCGGCGAGAAAGGCGCGCTTCTGCTGGATGGCTGGGACGACCAGTTCCGCCTGCGCACGGAGGTGAACGGCATTCGCACCGACATGCGCTTTGATAAACTGCCCTCCTCGTGGCAGGAATATTATCGCAACATCTCGGCGGTGCTGAACGAAGGCGCGGAGCTGGCAGTGAAGCCTGAGCAGGTGCGCAACGCGATACAGATTATCGAAGCGGCGTTTCGCTCGGCGGAGACGGGAGCTTCAGTGAAGATATAGTGCGCGATTATCGTGCGGTCATCTGCTGGATAGATTCCATCGCCAGTTTGGCGACGTCAGAGCCCGGCGCGGCTTCAATGGCGCGCTGCCAGTAGTCTACGGCGTCCAGACGGTTGCCGCGCCGGAATGCCTCAAGCCCCTTCATGTACAGCTCCTGCGCCAGCTGTTCGTTGCCAGACGAACGTGGAGGGGGCGCAAAAGGGGCGGGCAGCTGCTCCCATCTGGCAGGAGGAGGCGGCGTAGGTATCTCCACACCCCCGGAAAAAGAGCGCGACACCTGCTCCAGCCTCTGCTGGGCGGCGACGGAGCTGGGGTCGTACTGCAGAGCCTGCTGATAGTACTGCACGGCAAGCGCGGGGTTGCCGGCACTCATCGCCTGGTCGCCCAGATGCACCAGGCATACCGAAGCGTTGCGCGCTGCGGTAGCACGTGCCGCCGGGTCGGTGGCGTGTTGATAGACGTTCACAAAGCGTGCCAGCGCCTCGCGGTAGTTGCCCGCCTGCGCCAGTTTCACCCCGTCGCTCATCTGCGTGTTGAGCATCTCCATCCGCTGAATCATCGCATAACGTTCATATGCGACGTTGATGCCGAACGCAATCAGCACGATGATGACCCCGATGAACAGAACCAGCACGATTTGCTTCATGGCTTCACGCTCCCTTGGGGTAAGAAGCGGCTCTGGCGGTTTGGGCAGAGGGGGCGGCGGCTTCTTCTGCTGAGCCTGCGGCAGTGAGGGCGCCGAAGCCTGCCCACCCATCGGCGCGGGGTTCGGCACAGGGTTCAACAGAGGCGGTAGCGACGAGGAACTGGGGGAGGAGGCAGGCGGCACCGAACCGATAACAGGTAGCGGAGCCGGCATCACCAGCGCGCCCGGTTCCATCGCCCGCTTCAGGTCCTCGCTCATCTCCCGCGCGGAGGCATAGCGGTCAACAGGGCGTTTCGCCATCGCACGCATCAGCACCCGCTCAATGCCGTAGGGCACGCCCGGCGGCGGGGTCGGCTCCTTGTGCATGATGTTGTAGGTGATGGTGACGATGCTCTCGCCCGTAAACGGCTTGCGACCGGTGAGCATCTCGTACAGCACCACCCCGACCGAGAAGATGTCCGTGCGCTGGTCGATTTCGCCGCCTTCAATCTGTTCGGGCGACATGTAGCTGGGCGTGCCGAATATCTGCCCGTCGATGGTGATGTTGGGTTCAAAAATGATGCGAGCGATGCCGAAGTCGGTCAGTTTTACCAGTCCATCGGGCAGGAGGTGGATGTTTTCGGGCTTGATGTCGCGGTGCACCACGCCCATGCGATGCGCGTGTCCGAGCGCGGCGAGCACCTGCAGGGTGATGTCCACCGCCTCCTTGAGGGGGATGGCGCCCTGTCGTTGCAGCCGTTCGCGCAGGTTCTCCCCCTCCAGATACTCCATCACGATGTAGTGGCGTCCCCCATCTATCCCCACTTCGTGGATGGTCACGATGTTGGGGTGGCTCAGACGCCCTGCCGCCTTCGCCTCGCGTAAAAAGCGAGTGATGCGCTCCTGACGCTGTGCCTCGGTGACACCTTCGGGCAGATTGAGCTCCTTAATCGCCACGCGCCGACCCAACTCGGGGTCCACCGCCTCCCACACGATGTCGTTACTGCGGGCGATTTCGCGCACAATCTGATATTTACCCAGCGTGTTCACCGAAGACTGCATCGCTTACACCCAGCCTATCTGCTGTGCCTGTTCCCAGCTCAGGATGCCCAGAATGTGTATCACGATAACCGTCACGTTATCCGAACCGCCCTCCTCCAGCGCCATCTCCACCAGCTTCTGCGCGGCGGCGGATGGCGAATGTGCCCGCACCACTTCGGCAATCTGTTCATCCGAGACGTGCGTGGTTAAACCGTCCGTACACAGCACCAGTCGGTCGCCATCCTCCAGCACCACCCGGTAGATGTCGGGTTCCACCTGTTCCATGCCGATGGAGCGGGTAATCACGTTGCGATAGGGCGAGTACTGCGCCTCCTGCAAAGTCATCAAGCCCTGCCTCACCTGCTCCATCACGTACGAGTGGTCGTCGGTTATCTGGTGGATGACCTCGCCGCGCACCAGATAGCACCGGCTATCGCCCACGTGCACCACATGCGCCTCGCTCTCCAGCAGGATGGCGGCGGTCAGCGTCGTGCCCATGCCGCGCCTGCCCGGTATCGCCTGCGCCACCTCGCGCACCAACGCATTGGCGGCAAGCACCGCCGAATACAGGGCGGTGTCCACGTCGGGCAGCTCCAGATCATAATACGCTTTCAGGAAGGTCTTCAGAGCCAGCTCGCTGGCAATCTGCCCCGCGCTGTGCCCGCCCATGCCGTCGCACACGGCGTAAACACTGCCCCGCTCCGCCAGAAGGGTCGGCTCGGTTGGCTCGAAGAAGTCGAACTTGTCCTCGTTGTTCTCGCGCACATTGCCCAGGTCGGTCTTCGCACCGAAGCGCACGAAGGGTATCACCTCGGGATGCGCCTTCGGAGTGCGCGGCGGCTGTTCCAGCACATCACGCCGCCGAAACTTCGCGGTGATTTCCACCTCGCCGGGTGTTCCCTGTTCGCTACTGTTGGCTTGCATCTTCTGTTTCCTCAACATCTGCCGTTTGGGTCGGTTCGGCCGTTTCCTCTTCGGGCGGCAACGCCCTCTCCGCCGCTTCCAGGTAGAAAGTGCCCTGCCCGATTTGCACCTTCACGCCGAACGGCAGGGGCGCCGCCACATGCGGGATGAGTTTGGTCTCGTCTACAAACGTACCATTGGTGCTGCCCACGTCTTCGATGTGGATCAGGTCCGGCTCCACCAGCAGAATGGCATGGTTGCCGGACACGTAGGGGTCGGGAATGACGATATGGTTGGAGGGTTTGCGCCCGATGGTGTACATGCCCGGCGAAAGCGGAACGCGCATCGTGCCGTCCTCACTGCACCAGTACGCCACCACCTCTGCCTCCTCTGGAGCCTCTTCCGAAGGCGTCTCCTCCTCTTCCGCGGAGACCGTCAGCGTCTGTGTGACGGGCGCAGAGGTTGCCAACACAACCTCCGGGGCCGTCGGTTGGGCTGGGGGCGCACCAGGCATCCGCAGGGTCATCCTGGTCCCGCCGAAGGTAACTTCCGCGCCGTCCGTCAGCGGCACGGGAACCTGCGGGGTGAGCTTCTGCCCGTTGACGAACGTGCCGTTGGTGCTCCCGACGTCCTCGACGGTGACCGTGCCGTTCTGCACGATGATGCGTGCATGACTGCGCGATACGCTGGGGTCGCTCAGGAGCACGTCGGCGTTCAGTCGCCCCACGGTGTTCACTCCCGGGCGCAGGGTGTAGGTGTTCCCCTGCACATCCACCAGCACAGGCAGTTCCGCAACATCCGGTGGCGTCAGATCCTGCACCCCCTCTGCCCCTGCCAGCGCGAAGCCGCACTCCTCGCAGTAGCCGTCTATCGCCGAGGTTTCGGTCTTGCAGACGGGACAGGTCACCCGAACGCCCATCTGCGTGCGCTGGACATCTGCAATCTGCTGGGTCGCCAGTAAATCCTGCGCGGGTGTACCGACCACGGTTGGAGCGGTTTCCGGGGGCGGAGCTGCCAGCGTGCTCAGGTCGGGACGGGGGCGGGCTATCGCCGCCTGCTTGTCGTACTCGGCACGCAGTTCGGGGTTGCTCAGCACCTCAAAGGCGCGGTTCAGCCGGGCGAACTTTTCGCGGTCCCACAGATACTGCTGTACCAGCTTGCGGTATTGCTCGCGAATCAGTTCGTCCGAGGCATCGGGCGGAACCTCCAGCAGAGCGTAAAGGTCTTCATGCGGGTCAAAGGTACTCATCGCTGTTTACTCTTCCCTACCTCCAGAGAGTATGCCGTTCCCATCAGCGTTTTCTCCACCACCGTGCTATCGGAGCCGAGCGCAGACAGCGCTTGCTGTATCTCCTGCGCCTCCTGCAGTCTGCCCTGTCGGGTGAGCATCGCCATAGTGCGCTCCAGCTCCTGTCGCACTTCGGCGGGGGAGAGCTGCTGGGTTTTCAAGCCCAGCACCGTGCGCTCCAGGTTACGCGACAGTTGCTGTATCTCGATCTCGCGCTGCACGCGAGGATTGACCTCCTGCGGAATACGCGACACATCCTGTGTGAACTCCATCACCGCGTCCGCTTCGATACGCTCTACCCTTCCGGTCACCGTGTCATCGTACACCAGGGCGACCTTCGCCACGCGATATTTGCCCGGCGGGCGCATCTGCAGGTCCATCTCCACCAGCTGCGTGACCACTGCTCCCCGCTCGATATCCACCTGCGGGATTTCTACCACCCTGCCCTGAACGCTGGGCTGAGCGCCGTACACCTGCCGAATCTGGGTGAAGCGGGGCAGGGTGAGAATCAGCCGCACGTTTTTGGCAACGACCGTCATCAGCAGTTCCAGCTCGCGCCGAAAGACTTCGGGGATGAGCTCCGGTCGCTGGATGTAGTAGTAGTTCCCGCCGCTGCGCCGGGCGATGCCCGCCAGCAGTTCCTCGTTGAACTCGGGACCGAAGCCCAGCACGGTGATGGTGATGCCGCGCGCCTTCTGTTCCGCCGCCAGCTGCACAATGGAGGCGAAATCCTTAATGCCCGATGTCGGCTCGCCGTCGGTGAACACCAGCACGCGTGTGAGCACCTGTTCACTCATCACGGCGGAGACCTGCTGCGCACCGACCAGCATCCCGTCGTACAGGTTGGTGGTGTTGCCAATCTCAATGCGCTGGATGTGCTCTTTGATGAGCGTTTTGTTCACCACGCGCCGAGCAGGCATCACCACATCCACCGTGTCCGAGAAGGTGATGATAGAGAGGATGTCGTTCTGGTCGAGCAGGTCCACCACGTAGCCACAGGCACGTTTGACGTATTCGATGGGTTCGCCTTCCATCGAGCCGCTGCGGTCAATCACCAGACAGAGGTTGAGCGGCAACCGTCTGCCGACGCCCGCGCTCGTGCCGGTGATTTCCACCAACAGGTGCTCGCGCCCACCGTAGGCATTGCCCACCTCCCTGCCCAGCAGGCACTCCATCTGCAACGCGCGGGTGGGTACGCCCATTACCGTCGGTGTGCCCGCTCCGACCTGCTGGGTGCGCTCGGACATGGCAGGCATCTGCTGGGTCGGCTGAGCGCCAGACGGGTCCAATCGTTGCGTGAACTCCATTATCCTTCCCCCTGCAAAAGGAATAGTACGCCTTCTGAAGTGCGCCGTCCGCCGTGTGCACTCCTTCCAGCTTTTAGACTAAAACAGGGTGGTTTTGGGTTCCTTTTTGGCTTCAATCACTTTTTGTCGCGCCGCGGCGATGTCCTGAACCAGCAGGCGGTAGTTCTGCTGGTAGCTTTCGCCTTCCTGTCGCAGGATGTATGCAGGATGAAGCGTCGCCATCGCGTAGCGCGCGTATTTGCAGGGGAACCAGATGCCCCGTTCCTGGGTCATCTTGAAGTTCTTGTGTATCAGCGTGTTGGCGGCAGGTGCGCCCAGGCAGACGATAACCAGCGGCTGGATGATGGTTAACTGCCTGTCCAGCCAGGGATGGCACGCGGCAATCTCGTCCGCATAGGGTGGGCGGTTGCGCACGCGCCCGTTCTCCACTACCGACGCGCGGCATTTGATAACGTTGCAGATATATACGTGCTTGCGGCTGAGGCCGTTCTCGCGCAGTGCCTGGTCGAGCAGTGCGCCCGCTCGCCCCACGAAGGGTCGTCCGGTGGCGTCTTCGTGCTCGCCCGGTCCCTCGCCCACGAACACCAGCGGCGCCCGTGGGTTGCCCTCGCCAAACACCACGTTTGTACGTGTTTCTGCCAGTCGGCAGGCGGTACAGCTCATCGCCTGCTGGCGCACCTTTTCCAGCTCCTCTTCGGGGTTCTCCACTCCCCACAGGTCAAGGGTCAGGTCGGTTTCCATCGCGTTGACTCAGCACCTGGCGCAGTTTGGTGTAGGTGTTTTCCAAGCTATCGGGGATGACGCGCACGTCCGCCAGCACGGGCATGAAGTTGGTGTCGCCATTCCAGCGCGGCACGATATGCCAGTGGATATGGTCCTCGATGCCTGCCCCCGCCGCCCTACCGAGGTTGACGCCGATATTGAAGCCGTCAGGATGGTACGCCTCGCGCAGGAGGTTGACGCACTCCCGCACGAAACGGGCTACCGCCAGCAGTTCGGCGTCGGAGAGGTCGTTCAGGTCGGCGGTGTGGCGAACAGGCGCAACCATCAGATGCCCGTTTGTGTAGGGAAAGGCGTTGAGCATCACCAGCGCGTGCTCGTTGCGCCACAGCACCATGTTCTCGGCGGAACAGGGTTCCTGCGCTCGCTGGCAGAACAGACAACCTTCTGGCTTGTCGCGGGTAGAGGAGACGTACTGCATCCTCCACGGCGCCCACAGACGTTCCGTCATACCCCTTGCTACTCCTACCAGTATGTGTTTTCAGTTTACCGTATGCGGGCGAGAGGGTCAAGGGGGGTGAGATTTTATCCTGCCCTTGCGATTGGAAATCGCAGGCTACACAAAACAAAACCTGCTCACGCAGGTTAATGGTCTGCTGAAGCAAGCTTCAGCACTCCAAAGAGGTCAGCCTCCGCACGAGGCTTCGTCATGAGTAGCCCGCAACTTCCATCCGCAGGGGTGTTCTCCCCCTCTGCAAAGTGCCTCTTCGTGCATAGCCCGTGCCTGTCCACATTAACTGTGTGCTTCTTTCTCATGCCCTTCGCTGAAGTCTTGAGCAATCTCCAGCGTTTGCAACCCTGTGTAAACTCCCCAAACCAATACCAATCCACTCGCCAGAAGCCAGACGCCAATCAGAATGCGCAACAGGCTCAACAGCACGCCAGCTGATAATATACGGGGTAACCGTCGTGCCCCAGCCCCTGAAGCGCGGGTACCACCATGTTTGACTCGCCACGATGCCCAGTGAGAGCACTGTATAGAATAGTATGTTGCTGAGATGATGCCTCATCGCTCTACCTACCATGCTGGCAGCGGACGATAGTCAACTTCTTGCGCCGTAGCGTGTTGGCATAAGACTATTGCATCCTTAGGCGGCGCGAAACTCCATTTTCAGGAGCACACCAATACACCCTATTCCGCTCCCTATTCACAGCGGACACCAAATCACCAGCAAAGGTTGCAGAATAGCTCCATGTAACCTCCGGAAATCGAAACCGCCGCAACGTTTTGCGCACAGGCTGATACACAGCGTAGTCTCGCCCATCCCGACCAAACGCATAGACGACACCACCACCGCGCAACCAGAACAGAAGCCCAGCCATCGGCGTTAACGCTGCTTCAGCCTGCCAAACTTTTACAGCCTCTGGCGACTTTTTATCTATCGCAGCCTGATAAAGCACAAAACGAGAGCCGGGGTTTGCGCTGAACTCACCAGGTGCCAACAAACGCTCTGTCACAGCAAATACAATCGTATCGTCATTCAGCCAGCCTATCCCATGCCCGTTATATCCTCTCTGCAGCTGCGGGAACCAGAGGTCGGTGACAGGTCGGTGGCTCTGTGTGTCTACCACGAAAATGTGTGACCCGGGCGGACGCGAAGGCTTGCTATTTGGCACGACAGCATAGGTAGCTTGGAAGGCGAAGCTGCGTCCCGAACTGTTCCAGAAAAAGAACGGACGTATCCTGAAACCGTCAGGAACGGTAATGCGTTGTTGTATCTCTCCCTTCAGATTCATCAATAGAACCTCAGAGGGGCTACCCGGTTCTTGTGTTACAATTTGGTTACCGGTAGGGCTGACTTGGTAATATACTTTCTCTTTGGCAATCACCGTCTCCTGATTGTTTACTGTATCAATCAGCAAGAGGCAGCCCGCGGTTTTTCCAGACTCACCCCGGCGCTTCGCCCGTAAGAGCATCTGTGTCGTGCTCACCCACTGTGGGTCTGGAAGCGGCTGTAGATCAAAAACGGAAGACCCCGCCTGCCAGTTTAGACGATACTCATACTTGAACTCTAAAGCGTCATTTCGGCGGTCATAGACCCTGATGAAGTTTCGGTTCTGGCGACTAACCAATACCGCCATTGATTGCCCAGATGGATGCCACGAAGGGGCGTCTAATATTGTTGTCTCTGACAACTTTCATCCACCTCCCTGCGCTTGAATCTTAGCCAACTATCTGTTGATATTTGTGCAGTCTCGATCATGTTCTAATTGACATTTGCGAATATCAAGTCCGCTCTTCACGAAGAGCATACAGCAAGCGTGCTTGAGGTCTGCACAATCCTGCCCCTGTCCCCGAGGACACGGATAGTAATTGTATGGGGCGCAAGGATTACCATATGGTGGACAACCACCGTAGCCCGTGCCGGGCAAGTATGGCCACGGTAAGTAACAGCCGTACATGACGCAAAGGTCATTCGTGAAACTATTGCCCATACAATCTCTAAAACACTTCTCAAATTCTGTTACATCGCTTTTCAGGTAACAGTCGCGTCCACACTTCCATATCTTGTTGACTAGGGCGTCTAATCCCACAGGGTCAATCAGGTTCA
>CAZOGB010000098.1:0-10933 GCA_964579145.1 uncultured bacterium
CGTCAATACGAACGGTTTGTGCCTATCAGCACCTTGCGCAGGCTGGGGTTGGTCTCTATCTCCTCCAGCACTCGCCCTGTGCCAATCACCACACAGCTGAGGGGGTCGGGCGCCACGTGCACGGGCATGCCCGTCTCTTTGGAGATGAGGCAGTCCAGCCCCCGCAGCAGAGCGCCACCGCCCGCCAGCATGATTCCCCGATTGATGATATCGGCAGCGAGCTCGGGCGGGGTCATCTCCAGCGTGATTTTCACCGCCTCCACGATGGCGTTGACCGGTTCCTGAATCGCATGGCGAATCTCTTCGGACGAGATGACCGCACTGCGCGGAAGCCCCGTAATCAGGTCGCGCCCCCGCACCTCCATCGTCATCTCCTCTTCCAGCGGATAGGCGGAGCCAATCTGGATTTTCGCCTCTTCCGCGGTGCGGTCGCCGATGAACAGGTTATACGTGCGGCGCACATAGGCGGCAATCGCCTCGTCGATTTCGTCGCCGGCGATGCGGATGGAACGGCTCGCCACGATACCCGATAGCGAAATGACCGCCACCTCGGTGGTTCCCCCGCCGATGTCCACAATCATCGAACCCGTCGCGTCGCCCACCGGCAAGCCCGCACCAATCGCCGCCGCCATCGGCTCCTCAATCAGGTAGGATTCTTTGGCGCCCGCCTTCTTGCAGGCGTCCATCACCGCGCGACGCTCCACTTCCGTCACACCGCTGGGAATGCCCACCACCACCGTTGGCGCCGCCCACGAACGCCGGTGCACCTTCTGGATGAAATAACGAAGCATCTTCTCGGTCTGGTCAAAGTCGGCAATCACGCCATCTTTGAGGGGGCGAATGGCGATGATGTTGCCCGGGGTGCGCCCCAGCATCCGCTTCGCTTCCTCGCCGACCGCCAGCACCTTTTTGGTATCTTTTTCGATAGCCACAACCGAAGGCTCACGGAGGAGAATGCCTTTACCTCGCACGTGTACCAGCGTGTTCGCCGTGCCGAGGTCAATGCCCATATCCCGCGAGAAACGCCCCAGAAGCTTTTTCCATATTGTCATGCGAGCTGTTCACGCCTCCATCCTGCGCAATACATCACTTCATATATCATAACACAAAATATGCATTAAGGGGCGAGGAGGTCTCCCTCGCCCCGTGGGCAGACAACCTATCCGCTGCCGCCTCCGCCTTCGCCGCTACCTTCCAGCCGGATGGCGCGGTAGCCACCTTTCGAGCGGTAATACAGAAACTGCAAGCCAAACAGCACCACCAGAATCACCGGCAGTATCGCCACGTAGCGGATAGCCATGGCTGCGCCCTGCTTCAGCGCCTCTTTAATCACCTGGTTCTGTTGCTGAGCAGTGGGGTCGCCCTGCTCTGCTTTTTTGGCGATCTCCTCTGCCTTTTCGGGGCTGAACTTGCTATCCACTACCACAATCTGCCGGATTTCGGGCGTCAGGTGCCGGATGGTGTGATGGTCATAGATGCGCCCCATCACCGGACCGGCGATGCCCGCGGCAATCATGCCCGTCGCGCCCATCACCGCCAGCAGGAACTCGCCACCGCGCGGATAGCGCTCGGAAGTGACGCCCAGCATGGTGGGCCAGAAGTAGGTCTTGCCAATGCCGAACACGGTGGCTGCGGCGAACGCCACGCCGGGCGCAAAGGCATGGCTCAGCCAGTACAGACCGACCGCCGCCAGCGCCGCGCAAATCGCCAGCAGTCCCACCGGGGTAAACGCCCGGGTCAGCGGACCGGCGAACAACCTCAGCACGAACATCAAGCCCGCCGTGTACACCAGGAACAGGATGCCGCGGATGCCCACCGTGTCGGTCAGCACCGAGCCGACCCACTGGTCAGGTCCCAGCTCGGTGATGGCGGTCATACACATGCACAGCATCAACAACAATACGCCCGGGCGCAGGATCTCCCTGAACATCTCGGCGGTGGATACGCCGGACGCCGCGCGCTCGGTGGGCGGAAACTTCTCGGTCCATATCATCGCACCGTAGATGACCGCAGGAATGAGAATGGTGGCGATTCGCACCTGCCAGCTTGCGTTGAAGTACTCTGCCAGCGCTGCGGTAATCAAACCGCCGATGACCAGCCCGCCGGGCCACCAGGCATGAAGCACGTTCAGCTTGTGCGTCTTATCGTCGGGGTACATGGTGGCGGCGAGTGGGTTGATAACGCCCTCCACCGTGCCGTTCGCCAGACCGATCAGCAGGGTAGCGGCGAGCAACACGGGAAATCCGAACTGCTGAGGCAGGGTAGGCGAGGCGATGGATATCACAATACCGAGGATGTGACCAATACAGGCGAGCCGAAGTAGCCTGCCCATGCCAATGATGTTGCACAGGGGACCCACAATCAGAATGGCGATGGGGAAGCCCCAGATGCCCATCAGGTTCACAAAGCCCTGCTGTTCGTGGCTGATGTTGAAGGTGACTCCGAGCTCCTTCAGGATGTCGGCGCGGATGGAGAAAGCCATGGCGGTGGTCACCAGCGCGATGCAGCTGGCGATAAACAGCTTCTCGCGATGGTACGTTCCTGACGAACCGTGCGCGTTCAACTTCCTACCTCCTTCACCGGATAAAGTTTTGAAGCACAAGCTACGAATCTGTGCTTGATTTTAAATCCTTTTCGGCACGGACGTCAAGAATGCCTTTTTTCAGAAGCTCTGTCCCAGCGTCACGTAGGTGAACACCTTCTCCCTGCCGACGCCCACATCCAATCGGATGGCGCCAAACGGCGAGAAAAACCTTACCCCCACGCCTGCGCCCACGTTCAGCCGGATGCTATTTTCGTTCGTCCAGGCGTCGCCCACGTCCAGAAACACCACTCCCTGAATGCCCTCCAGCACGGGTACACGCACCTCGCCGCTGAGCAAAAGCATCCGGTTGCCCCGGAAGCGGTCAAACTCGTAGCCGCGCAGGTCAAAACCACCCAGCCAGAAGCTTTCGGACAGCGGCACCCCCTGTGAGGCGACGCCTGCCATTGCTCGCAGAGCGACAGTGCCCTCTTTGCGCATCCCCCAGTAGCCGCGCAGGTCCACGGTTACCCGGTCAAAGGCGAAATCCCCGCCCCACGAGCGCTGCGCCGACTCCCAGCTGGCAAGCATGAACGCACCACGGCGGGGATTGGTTCTATCGTCGCGCGAGTCGTACGTCACCCGCAATCCCGGTGCAACCACCCGCCCTCGGTTCAGCAACCGCTGTGCCGGAGATAGCAGGAAGATCGGCGCGTCGTCGTAGTTCACCGCGTCGTTTCGGTAGGTGGCAAGCACCTGAAGGCGGTCGCCCCATCGCCTGCCGAGCAGTAAGGTATATCCCCGTCGCCGCTCGAAGGTGCGCAGAGTCACGTCGATGTCCGAAAAGGTCGGGCGGAACACCGACTGCAAATCGTAGGCACTGATACCTATCGTTAGTCCCCAGCTGGTCAGGTTGGGGTCCATGTAGCTGAACAGATACGCCTGTCGCTGTTCGCCCTCTTCGGGACCGCCGTCGTAGAAGATGGTTCCTCGTTGCCACTGCAGTTGCAGTTCCTGTCCCCCACCGAACAGGTTGATATCAGAGAACTCGAGGTAGCCCAGCAGTCCTCGTCGCGAAGTGTAACCCAGCGCCGCGGCAAACTGCGTCATGTTGGATTCATCCACGACGACGTTCACCAGCACCTGCCCCAGTTCATCGGCAGGTTCGGGGGCAATCTGAACATCCTTCAGATACGGGATACTGCCCAGCCGTTTGCGTTCCTCCTGCAGTTTGGGCAGGAAGTACACCTCGCCAGGGCGCAACTGCAGATTGCGCAGGATGGTGCTGGTGCGCGTGCGCCGGTTGCCCGTGACGCGAATCTCGCGGATGCGTCCCTCCGCTATCCGCACGACCAGCGTGCCATCAGGCTGAAGGTCAAAACCCGCCACCCGCGCCAGCGGATAACCCTTCTGCTGGTAGAGCCTCTGGATGGCTTCTGCATCCTGGCGCAACCGCTCCTCATCGTAACTGCTGCCCCTCTGCGTCTGCATGACCGCCAGTATCTGCTCGAAGGGGATGGTGGTGGAGCCGTCGGGTTGCGAGCCCTCAAACCGGATGGAGGTCACTGCCTGCGGCTGCCCGAAAACCGAACCTGCAACACAGAAGAGCGTGAGAAAAATCGATAGTAGGCGGGACATGTTGCAACCTCCTTTGCCTCAGTAAAGCACCTTCCCGATGATGCTGCTGAGCGGAATCGGACCGAATGTCCGACTGTCTTCGGATACCTCGAGGTTATCACCAACCACGTAGACATGGTTCGCAGGCACGCGCGTGCCATCGGGAGCGGTCTCGTAAGGTAGAGCGACCACCCGCTTCACCAGCAGTTGACCGTTGCGGGTGAACACCACGACGTCGCCATGCTTCAGCGGACCAAATAACAGCCCACCCTTGCCGATAAGGATAACCTGCCCATCGTGGAAGGTAGGCTCCATGGATTTTCCCCTGACAATCGACAGGGTGAAAAAACTGTGATAGAGGAAGGCGATAATCAAAAAGACAAATAAAGCTACGGCTTGTCTCAGCCAGCGCGAGCGCTTGACTGGTTGGTCCGGCTGTTCGCTTGGAGCGGACTGCATGGCAGTGCCTCTTTCTGTAAGAATCATGTTATTTTGAGTATACTCTTTGAGGACAGTGCATTCAAGAGGAGGTCAGGTTGCATGTCCCTGTGGCAGGGAGTGCTGGAGAAGATAGCGCAGAACACGGCGATGTGGCTTGGGTTCTGTTTGATTCTGCAGGTGGTGTGGCTGGTGCTTGTCGTGCTGTTGCTCGCACGCACCCGTGCGTTGAACAGGCGTCTACAGCGGTTGAGCGCAGGCGCAACAGGAGCCAGCCTTGAGCGAGTGCTGGTGGACCATCTCGCCCGCGTGGAGCAGGTAGACACCCGCCAGAACCAGATGGAAGAGAGGGTATCTGCGCTGGAGGCGCAAATCCCCTGGTGTGTTCAGCGCGTTGGTCTGGTACGATATGACGCCTTCGACGATGTGGGCGGACAGCAGAGCTTCTCGCTGGCATTGCTGGATGCCCGGCAGAACGGGCTGGTGCTGACGAGCGTGTATAGCCGCTCGGACGTACGCGTGTATGCAAAGGCGATTCGGCAGGGTCAACCCTCGCACCCGCTCAGCGAAGAAGAGGTGCAGGCGATACAAAACGCTCTCTCCCCGACGTGAGAAGGACGCGATGACATCACCGCACGACAGCCAGCTGATTGAACGATGCCGCCATGGCGACCGCGAGGCGTTCGATGAACTGGTACGCCGCTACGAGCGCCAGGCATACAACCTCGCCTATCGCCTGACGGGCAACTATGACGACGCCAGCGATGTGGTGGTGGAAGCCTTTGTGCGTGCCTTTCAGGGAATCCACACCTTTCGGGGTGATGCGAACTTCGGCACGTGGCTCCATCGGGTGGTGGTGAACACCTTTCTGGACCTGCGCAAGCGGTCGAAAGGGCGCCAGCAGGTGGTCTCGCTTGAGGAGCAGATGGAGCTGGATGGGGATATGCTTACCCGCCAGATAGAAGACACCGCGCCCGGTCCGCAGGAGCTGGTAGAAGAACAGGAACGCGAACAGGTGCTACAACACGCCATTGACCAGCTCTCACCCGAGCGGCGCATCCTGATTGTGCTGTACCACTTCGAAAACCTCTCCTACGAAGAGATTGCGCAGATGCTGAAACTGCCGGTGGGTACGGTTAAAAGCCGCCTCAACCGCGCCCGGCTGGCTCTGCGCGAGATTCTGGAACCCTCGCGGGAACTTTTCGGAAGATAGTGGCGTCAAACCCAACGAAGAACCTGCATGTAAAAGAGTGGTGTCTCACCATGCGTTGCGAACAGTTTGAGGAACTGATATCGGCATATATCGAGCGGAGCATCGCCCCTGCCCTGGCGGCGAAGATGGACGAGCACATGGCGCAGTGCTCCGCCTGCCGCACCCAACTGCAGGAGGTTCAGACGTTGTGGCAGACGATGGGGTCCGCGCCGCGCGTGGAGCCTCCACTCTCTCTGCACGCACGTATCATGCAGGAAGTGGACGGGCGGGTGCTCGCTACGCCAGCCCTGCGCTGGTGGGAACTGGCATGGCGTCCACGCTTCGCCTTCGCAGCGGCAGCGGTGCTGATTCTCGTGGCGCTGTTTGTCTGGACTCGCGGGGTGAACGATACGGGAGCGATTGCATTGAGCGTGGTTCCCGAAGGTGGCAGCCCGGTAGCCCCGCTGAAGAACACGCCGTTGCCCGTACGCTTCGAGCCGTTCCACGCGGACACGGGCGACCTGCGCTGGATGCTGCGGTTGAACGCTCCATCTGCGACCGCCGTGCAGGTGTTTGCGGGTACGCAGAGCGTGTGGAGTGGCGTCGTGGAGAAGGAGACGGTTGTGGTTCTGCCCGCTTCGCCGCACACTTCGTCGCTGGGTGTGCGTGTGGTATGGGGCGGCGAGGGCGTACTGACTGCATGGCTCCCAACCGATATTTCGCAGACGGAGCGAAGACCCGTGATGGTGCTCAGGCAAGCGAGCATCGAGGATACTCTGTCGCATGTCGCGCAGGCGTATGGTGTTCCGCTGGTGCTGATTGGTGAGGCAGACTCGTTGACGCGGGTGAGCCTCGAGTCGACGGGTGTCACACAGGACGAGATGTTGCGCAGGCTGGCTGAAAGCCTGCATCTGGAGATTTCGCATGCCGAAGATGGCACTACCGTCTTAACTGCCCGGTAACCCCATCCCGTCCGCCCTACCCAAACACACCGCCCCGTTACCCCGCGGGGCGGTGTGGCAATTATCCAGCAATCATGGCAATTCTCCTTGACCTGCACCAAAAATGTGTTATCTTAATATAGGGGCGTTACCCCACAGCGTTTCGCCCCGTTTCGCTTCAGGCGAACCAAAACTCTATGTGACGGGTGGAAGGATATGGCGAATAAGCGTGTGTACCTTTTTGAAGAAGGAAATGCCCAGATGCGTGACCTGCTGGGCGGCAAGGGTGCAAACCTTGCGGAAATGACCAACATTGGCTTACCCGTTCCTCCGGGTTTTACCATTACCACCGAAGTGTGTATGGAGTACCTCCGCAGCGGCGGCAAGTTCCCCGAAGGGTTGATGGATGAGGTGCGTGCTGCCATGGCAGAGGTGGAGCGAAGGATGGGACGCAGGTTCGGCGACCCAGATAACCCTCTGCTGGTGTCGGTGCGTTCGGGCGCTAAGTTCTCTATGCCCGGCATGATGGACACTATCCTCAACCTCGGGCTGAACGCCAGCACGGTGGAGGGTCTAATCAGGCAGTCGAACAACCCTCGCTTTGCCTACGATGCCTACCGCCGCTTCATCATGATGTTCTCGGACATCGTGCTGGGTGTGGAGCGGCACAAGTTCGAGGAACTGCTGGACGAATACAAGAAGAAACTGGGCGTCACCCAGGACACCGAGGTTCCCGCCGACGCGCTGAAGCAGCTGTGCGGCGACTATCTGGCGCTGGTGCAGGCAGAGACCGGCAGAAGATTCCCTGAAGACCCCTTCGAACAGCTGCAGATGGCGATTGAAGCGGTGTTCAAGTCGTGGAACAACCCGCGGGCGCAGGTATACCGCGAGCGTGAAGGCATCCCCTGGGACCTGGGCACTGCGGTCAACGTGCAGACGATGGTGTTCGGCAACATGGGCGACGACTCGGGCACCGGCGTGGCGTTCACCCGCGACCCGGCGACCGGCGCCAAGGAGCTGTACGGCGAGTACCTGGTGAACGCGCAGGGCGAAGACGTGGTGGCGGGCATCCGCACCCCGATGCACCTGAGCGAGCTGAAAACCATCAACCCCGACATCTACAAGCAGTTCGAGGACATCGCCATCCTGCTGGAGAAGCACTACCGCGACATGATGGACATCGAGTTCACCGTCGAGAAGAACCGCCTGTTCATCCTGCAGTGTCGCGTGGGTAAGCGTACCTCGCTGGCGGCGGTCAAAATCGCGGTGGACATGGCGAAGGAAGGGCTGATTAGCAAGGATGAAGCCATCCTGCGTGTGAAGCCCGGAGACATTGACCAGCTCCTGCACCCGCAGATCGACCCCAAGGCGAAGGTGAACGTCATCGCTAAGGGTCTGGCGGCGTCGCCCGGCGCGGCGGTGGGTAAGGCGGTCTTCGACGCGGATACCGCTGCCGAGCGAGGCAAAACCGAGCCGGTTATCCTCGTGCGCCCCGAAACCACCCCCGATGACATCCACGGAATGCTGGCGTCGAAGGGTGTGTTGACCGCACGCGGTGGAATGACCAGCCATGCGGCGGTGGTGGCGCGCGGATTCGGCATCCCGTGCGTGGCGGGTTGCGAAGCAATCGCCATTGACCTGAACCGGCGCGAGTTCAGCACCAATGGCATCACCGTCAAGGAAGGGGACTGGATTTCCATCAACGGCTCGACGGGCGAGGTCATTCTCGGGCAGGCGCCGCTGGTGGAAGCCATGTTCACCGACGAACTGCATGAACTGCTGGACTGGGCAGACGAGCGGCGCCGGCTGGGCGTGCGCACCAACGCCGACAACCCGCGCGATGCCAAACAGGCAGTAGAGTTCGGCGCAGAGGGCATCGGACTGTGCCGCACCGAGCACATGTTCTTTGAGCCCGACCGCCTGCCGGTAGTGCAGGACATGATTCTGGCTCGCGACGAGGAGCAGAGGCGCGCCGCGCTGGCGAAGCTTCTTCCCGTCCAGCAGAAGGACTTCGAGGGCATCTTCGAGGTGATGGAGGGACGCCCCGTCACCATCCGCCTGATCGACCCGCCTCTGCACGAGTTCCTGCCCAGCTACGAGCAGACCCTGCGCGAGGTAACCGAACTGCGCCAGGCGGTGAACACGCTCGGCGGCAAGGCGCTGGAAGGCATCCTCGCCGAGAAGGAGCGTCTGCTGGAAGCGATTGAGAGCATGCGCGAGTTCAACCCGATGCTGGGTCTGCGCGGGTGCCGCCTGTCCATTCTCTTCCCCGAAATCGTGGAGATGCAGGTGCGCGCCATCCTGCAGGCAGCGGTCGCGGTCAAGAAGCGCGGTATTGACGTCCACCCCGAGATTATGATTCCGCTCGTGGGCGACGTCAACGAGCTGGTGTTCGTGCGCGAGAAGCTGGAAGCGGTGGCGAAGGCGGTGCTGGAAGAGACGGGCGCGGATATCGACTACAAGTTCGGCACGATGATTGAAATCCCGCGCGCGGCGCTGACCGCCGACGAAATCGCCGAACACGCCGAGTTCTTCTCCTTCGGCACGAACGACCTGACGCAGACTACCTTCGGCATCAGCCGCGACGACGCCGAGGGCAAGTTCCTGCAGAAGTATGTGGAGATGGACGTCCTGCCCGCCAACCCGTTTGAGAAGCTGGACCGCAAGGGCGTGGGCAAGCTGATGAAGATGTGCGTGCAGGATGCCCGCCAGGTGAACCCCAGCATCAAACTGGGCATCTGTGGCGAGCACGGCGGCGAGCCGTCGTCGGTGGAGTTCTGCCACGAAATCGGGCTGGACTACGTCTCCTGCTCGCCGTTCCGCGTACCGATTGCCCGACTCGCTGCGGCACAGGCGGCGATTAAGGATAAGGTCTCGGTGACGGTGGACAAGTAGTCCCCTCAAACGGAAAGCCCCCTCTGCGCGAGGGGGCTTTTTTCTTATCTACTCATCCCCAATTTCGCCGAAGTTGGTGACCAGCCACGCGAAGTCCCACAGCGTGATTTCCCCGTCGCCGTCCAGGTCCGCATCCACGTTATAGTCTGCCTCGCCTGCCAGCGACCCAAACGAAGCCACCAGCTGACCGAAGTCAAACAGCGTCACCTCGTTATCGCCGTCGATGTCGCCTGTCAGCAGATAGATATCCGGCAAACCCACAGCCAGCACGCTCTTCTTCAGGAACGGCTTGCCTTCCACGCTGATGGTCATCCGTTGCGAGGCGAGGTCGGCTGGCACGGGTATCACCGCCTGAAAGCCGGAGTAACCCTCCCTGCTAACGACGCTCAGTGGTCCACTGCCCAGCACCTCCCCCGTCTGGGCGGAGCGCACGGTGTAGCGCAGGTGCTCCGGCCTCTCGCCCAGCCATCCATCCATCCGGATGTTCAGGTAAAGCGGGGATGTACCCGCGTAGCTGTTGTCGGCGACGGCGAAGAAGGTTCTGCCGGCTATCGCAAGCCAGCACCCTGTTGGAGGGATGATGCCATTCTTCAACCGTTGCGCCTGTGTGCGTGTGCACCACCTTGGTGCGGTACGGAAACCGCAGGTTCAACCTGGCGCTGTCGTGGGAGAAGGCAAGTGTCCAGACCTCACTCTCGGAGGTGAAAGGATAGGTCTCGCCTGCCACCAGCGCACCGTCGCTCAGCCTCCACAGCCGCCACCATCCTCTTTCGTAATACATGCCGTATCCTGCCGCTAGGTAGTGTCCATCGGGGCTGAACTGCATGACGAAAGGTGGCCAGTAATTCGTAGCAAACGAATACAGTAGCTGTCCATTGTCGCCGCGACAAACGGCAATCTGGCGTGCATTGGCGATAGCAAAGCGGTCGTCAGTGGGCGAAACCGCCAGGTCTCCAGTATCTACAGCAGGGAACTGCCGTACGAGCCTGCCATCTGCGGTCGAGCGCACCTCTATCATCCCGTTGTCGCGCAGGACGAACAGAAGCCAGCCGTCCGCTGTGAGGGCAACACTCTCGGAATATTCCGATCGCAAGAAGGCCGGCTACCGACGAAGCGAGCAGGCGCCCCGCGCAGGACGTGCACCAGCTGGCGGTCAGGCAGGGAATACACGAGGGTGTTAAAGTACTGACCGAACGCCATCTATCTGCCATCGGGAGAGATGTCCATAACGACCGATTCCGCAGGCGATGCCTGTATCCAGCGAACGTCCACCTGAGCACCGGCGGGCAGAAGCAGAACCAGCACCACCATTGCCAGCCATCCAGAGCG
>CAZOGB010000099.1:0-10846 GCA_964579145.1 uncultured bacterium
CAGGAGGTTCGTCCTCCAGAGTTTTCTCTATCGCTTCAGGGTTGCTTTGACCTCCTCCCAGTTGGGCGGGTCAGGAATGCCGAACATCTTGCGCTTGGTCTCCAGATAGAACAGATAGTTCTCGTAGGTCACATCGGGCGGACAGCGGTGGTCGACATGCGGGAGGTATCCGCCCTCCTCCACCAGCGGCTTCAGCCGTTCCAGTTCGTGCACAATCGCTTCTTTACCTGCGATAAGCTTCGTCTTGTCCACCCCGCCCATCAACAGCACTGACTTACCGAACTTCTGGCGAATCAGCATCGGGTCGGAGCCGGCACGTACCTCCAGCGGAAACATCACGTTCACGCCGCCCGCCAGCCAGTGTTCCACCAGCGACAGGATGTTGCCGTCGCAGTCCACATAAACGATATCCACCCCGAATCGGTCGCGCAGGTAATCGGTGATGCGTTTATAACGGGGCGTCATCCATTCGCGGAACAGCTTCGGAGAGATGATGGGTCCCTTGTTGAACGCCATGTCTTCCCAGAAGGAAGCGTAGTCCAGCTGCACATCCGCGGGGATTTTGCTCAACGCGGTCAGCGCGAGCTCGGTGAGGTGCTCCATAATCTCCTCCACCAGCTCCGGCTGGTCCACGCAGGCATAGGATACACCCTCAAAACCCATCCAGTCTCGAATCCAGCCGAACAGGCTTCCACAATACACGCCCAGCGGGTAGTCCCGATTAGCCACCGACTGCTTCCACGCCTCCCAGTCCGCCGGATAGCGACGGGGGTCGTCGGGGTCCAGTCGCTTCTTGAACTCCAGCCAATCCTCCCTCGTTTTGATAGGAAACTCCAAGTAGTGGGGAATGGTGGAGGTTCCGTCTTTGTACACGATGCTCTTGACGCCAACACCGTCTATCTGGATGCGGTAGCGGTCGGTCTCTTCCAGCACGCGGGCTTCAAAGGGCGGGATTAATCCCAGGTTGATAGGCACGCCTCCGCGCGGCGCAAAGCCAAAAAACTGGTTCGCTTTCCACTCGTCATCCACCCATTCGGGCAGACCCTGTTGATGCCACTCGGTGTAGGTTTCCGTCCAGTAGCCGAACTCTTCGTCGGGCACATGGTCCACCGGCTCGTAATGGAACGTACGCAGCCATCGCTCGCGATGTGTTAACGTTTCTCCCATCGGCACCGCTCCTGCAGAACAGAGTTAATCCCCTTTTCTGCCCGCCTGGCGACAACTCCTGCGAGGCTGTTCAGGAGGAAGGCTTTTCCGATTTCTCCACCTGGATCCGGCAGGTATGGAACGTGGAGCCGCCGCCCATATCTGCCAGACGGTCGGATGTCAGCGCGTTGATGCCGCGTCCGCCCGGGCTGTGGCGATGCCACCAGATGGAGGGCGACCAGGCGGTTCCGGGACGCACATGCTCCGCGCTAAGCACCGCCCGAAGCCACACTTCGCCGCGCTCATTGTACGCCCGCACCCAGTCGCCATTGCCGATACCGCGTGCCTGCGCGTCCTGCGGATGCATCCAGATGCGCGGCTCGCGCTCTCCCTTCTGCATTCGTTCCAGATTGGCAAACGAGGTGTTTAGGAAGTGGTGCGCGGCGGGCGACAGCAGTTTCAGCGGGTATTGCTGAGCGTCGGGTTCGTCGGCAGGAGTATAGGCGGGCAGAGGGTCGTAGCCGTCGCGCTGAGCACGCTCGGAGTACAGCTCTATCTTACCCGAAGGCGTCCTGAAGCGGATTTCGCCGTGCAGGTAAGGCGCGAAGGGGTCGGATGGCGTCTTCAGCTTGGCGAAGCCGTGCTCCAGCAGGTATTCATAGGTGATTCCCTGCAGGTAGGGATGGTCACTCTGCAGTGCCTGTCGGATGATGTCTTCGGCGGTGTCGCGGAAGCAATCGTCCTCATAGCCCATGCGCCTCGCTAGTTCGGAAAGCACCTCCCAGTTCGAGCGGCTCTCACCGAGCGGCGGGATGGCGGGCAGGTTTAACTGCACGTACAGGTGTCCATAGGCGGTATGCAGGTCGAGATGCTCCATCTGCGTGGTAGCGGGCAGGACGATATCCGCCAGACGTGCCGTGTCTGTCCACATCTGCTCGTGCACCACCGTGAACAGGTCCTCCCGCAACATGCCCTTTATCACGCGGTTGCTGTTGGGCGCGACGGCAGCGGGGTTGCTGTTGTACACATACAGCGCCATGATGGGCGGACTGTCCAGCGTGAGCAGGGCTTCACCCAGCTGGTTCATGTTGACCGCACGCGGGTTGCCCTTCAGCAGGTCGGGGCGTTTGACCGCTTTCATGTTCAGCGGAAAGTGTGCGCTGGTGGAGAGCAACAGTCCACCTCCCAGCTCGCGCCATGCGCCGATGACGGCAGGAAGACAGGTAATGGTGCGCACCATCATCCCGCCGTTGGCGTTGCGCGCGATGCCATAGCCCAGCCTGATGGCGGAAGGACGCTGGGTGGCATAGGTCACCGCCAGTCGCTCGATGTCTTCGGCGGAGATGCCCGTTATCTGCGACACCCGAGCGGGCGAGTATTCGCTGAGCACCCTCTCGCGCAACGCCTCCCAGCCAACGGTGTGCTCCCGAAGGAACTCCTCGTCGTGCAGATCCTCGCGGAAGATAACGTGCATCATGCCGAGTGCCAGTGCGCTGTCGGTGCCGTGTTCGGGTTGCACGTGCCAGTCGGCGCATTCGGCGGTGCGCGTGCGGAAGGGGTCTATGACAATAAGGGTGGCGCCACGCCTTTGCGCCTCGCGCAGGATTGCCATCTGGTGGGTGCAGGTGCTGGCAGGGTTCATGCCCCATACGATAATCGTCTTCGCATGCACCAGGCTTTCGGGGTCGATTCCACCCGACCAGCCCATGGTGTAGTCGTATCCCGCTTCCGCGGCGGTGGAGCAGATGGTTCGCAGTAGCCGGCTCGCGCCCATGCGGTTCCATAAGCGCCCATCGCAGGCAGACATGTTCACGATGCCCATCGTGCCCGCGTATGAGTAGGGCAGGATCGCCTCCGCGCCGTACTTCGCGATAATCTCCTTCCAGCGCGTGACGATGCTCTCCAGCGCCTCGTCCCAGGTGATTCGTTCAAACCTGCCCTCGCCTTTTGCGCCTACTCGCCGATAGGGATACAGCACGCGGTCCGCGCTGTACACGCGCTCCTCGTAGTGGTTGACTTTACAGCACAGGTAGCCGCGCGTGATGGGATGGTCGGGATTGCCACGCACGCCCAGCAGTTTGCCGTTCTGCACGCGGGCAATCATCGCGCAGGTGTCGGGGCAATCGTGCGGACAAACGGTTTTAACCTCACGGACGTCGGACACATCTACGTTCATAGATAACCTTCCCTTCCTCTAAAATGCGCGAGCGCAGAGCACCATGTACGTTCTCCAAGGCAATTGGGGTAACCGTTCGTCGGGTCTTGAGCAAACACTCAGCAACCGCAGGGAAAAAGCGCTCGTCAGGGATACCCTCGAAGCAAATATCGATGTCAGAATCATGCCTGTAGTCCTCTCGGGAAAAGGAACCGTACAGCACTATACGGGTGGCGCCATGCGTACGCAAAATCTGTTTAACCGTACGGATGTCTGCTACGGCGTCAGCAGGCAGAAGGCGAAGATCTCCGGGTGTAATCCTGCGCATGTTTTCCTCCGCAAGGCTCTTCCTTCTCATTATAGCACAATTCAGTACAGCACTTGTGCAGATAGACCTAGTAGTATGCCACGAAGCACCTGTTCCACACCATGTTGAAGTGAGGAGGTCCGGGGTCCTTCAGCCGACAGAAGCAACCCATCAATAGAACCAGAAAACCCACCAGTTCTTCATCGGTTTGCCGGTGTCGTCCCGGGAGCGGTTGTTCAAGCCGGGCATGTTTTGCCACCAGTACACCAGCCACCTGCCCATGCAATCAGGAGCCAGCGTTTCGTAGCGCTTCAGCACTTCGCAGGTCCAGGGCTTCGCCACATCCTTACCATCTGCCCCGCTGCCGATGCGCCAGTCTTCAATGGTGGACATCACAGGCTCGGTGTTGTTGAGGTCGTAGTGACGGCGGGCGTTGGGTGGAAAGTGCACATTCCCACCAGCTGCCACGTATCCCTCTATACGCCACGTCTGCTTGCCGTCGGTCACTACGGCAGTATGCGGGTCGGGGTAGCTGATGCCCTTCCCTTCGCCCCAGAGCGGATAAAACGAGTTATAGGGCAATCCATAGCGACGGTCCAGGTCGAAGCCGGCATACTCATGGAAATATCGCGTGAAGTAGGGGATAGCGCCGCTGTGAGCAAGCCCCTCCATTGCGTGCCCCAGGTTTTCCATCGCACAGCCGATGCCCCGGTCGTGGTTAATGCAGTTGAGCCGCACCGACCTGCCGGTCCATTTCTGGTCGGGGTCGCCGCCGTTGCCCGCCTGCACGTACTTGCCCGGGATGCGGCGGAACCGCTCATCGTATGCAGGCTTCAGCTCCACACATTCCAGACAGCGAAAATCGCCCGTTGCCGCGGCGGTAAACCACACCTCATGCACGTATCCTCGGTCCACCAGTTCGTCCAACCGAAGGAAACGCCGTTTATTGCGCGGGTCGCGCACGCCGATGTACTCGGCAAACCGTTCCGAGAAGAAGCCGCCGTAGTCGCAGTTGATTTCGTCCTGCCGTGCGTGTGGCTTGATGGGCGAGCGCGAGCTGTTCCCCTGCTTGCGGTCGGGGTCGCGCAGGTCAACGAACCGCCAGAGGGAGTATTCCAGAAAGGGCGGACTGCTCTGGTCTTTATAGCCGTGGTACCGGCTGGCTTCGCGCATGGCAAGCATGAGCTGCTCTGCCAGGCGAAGCGATTTCTCCGGCTCCACCTGATTGGAGAAGTTTATCAGCAACACTCGCGGGCGCATCTTCTGGATGCGGTCGTGGTTGCGCACAATCCACGCATCCGAGTTCGCCTTGCTCCAGCGATTGGGCCAGACCGTGGGGTCAGCGGGGTCGTTCAGCGGTTTGGGTGTATCATCGGGGTTGAAATGGCGTTGCCAGTTGGTTGCATCCTGCTGATTTGTCCACAGATATCGCATGAGATACTCCTTCTACGCTGGGATACAGGTGTTCTTTCCGTCGCCGCGGAGCGAAATCCTGCCTCCAGCCGCATCAACCCTTCAAACACTACCACGATATAAAGCGGCCGAGATTACTATTCTGTAATTTTAAAGGAATCGATATAAGATTTTTTGAAAATCATTCAAAAAGTACTTGACTTTTTCAGCGAGAGCATCTATACTTATGATAATATAGTTCTATAACGCTTGATGAACTTTTTACTTCGTCCGCACAGAAAAGAGGATGTGTTGTGAAGGTCAAGCATGTATGGGTGCGACAGCAGGTACTGGAGGAAATCCAGCAGGGCAGATACGGTAATCGCCTGCCCACCAAACAGCAGCTCGCCGAACGGTTTGGCGTAAGCGTTGGTACCGTATCGCGCGCCCTGGATGCTCTCTGTCAGGAAGGGTGGTTGGAATGCAAGCGTGGTGTGGGCATCTATGCCTGTGCGCCCGCCCTTCCGCGCGTGAAGCAGATTGCCTTCGTCATCAGCGCACCCGTCGACGTCGTGGAGCACACGTACCACGGTCCGCTTTTCCGCGCCCTGCATGATGTCTGCGCCGAATCAGGCATTAACCTGATGGTGGCAGGCATCCCCCCTTCCGAATGGCGAAACCTGCCAGAGCGCTATCCTGGCGCTGCCTTCTATGTGGTGGCTCCGCCGAGAGACAGCGTGGATGTGTTGACCAGCCTCTGGCAGCAGGGCGTTTCGCTGGTGGTGGTCGGAGCCTCATGGCGGGCCCCAGCGGTGTTCCCGACGATAGACAGCGACAACCAGGGAGGTGCGCGGCGGGGCGTAGAGTATCTCCTGCATCTCGGTCACCGACGCATCGCTTATGTGAACGGTACGGAAGACAGCTGCAACTGCCGAGACCGACTGGCAGGCTATCTGGACGGTCTACAGGCGTGGAGCATTGAAGTCGAACCGCAGTGGGTTATCCATGCTGGCAATGACACCCATCTGTCGCCATCCGCACGCAACGCGCTGATGGACCTTCTGTTAACGCCCGAGCGTCCTACGGCGGTCTTCTGTGCAGGATATTTTCTCGTGCTGGAAGTGATGGCGATTGCGGAGCAGTTGGGTATCGCCATCCCGCAACAGTTGAGCATCCTGGGCACCGATGACCCCGTATCGGCGCGGTATCTGAACCCGCCTTTGACTACCCTGCGCCAGCCGCTGTACGAGATGGGCAGGCGAGCAGCGCAGGTGCTGTTGGAAAGCCTTTCACATCAGCAGATGCCGCAGGCGGTACACGAAAAACTGCCGGTGGAGCTGATTACACGCGCTTCGTGTGCGCCACCGACAGAACAAAACCGGTAGCAATCGTCTGCTCCGGCAGGCGTTCGCGATAAAAAAAACAACAACTCGTTCGAGGAGGTCGTTTCAACCATGCGACGCAGTGGCTTTACGCTGATTGAGCTGCTGGTGGTTATCGCGATTATCGCGATACTGGCAGCCATTCTGTTCCCGGTCTTCTCGCAGGCACGCGAGCAGGCACGCAAAACCGCCTGTCTGTCCAACACCAAGCAGATTGGGCTGGCGGTCAGCATGTATGTACAGGATTACGATGAAACCTTCTTCCCCCAGCCCTGGCCTGGTGGATGCCCGGATGTGGGATACTTCACCACAAACCCCGCCCATCCCAAACAGCACTGGGCAACCATGATTTACCCGTACGTGAAAAACGGCGGACTGTTCGACTGCCCCAGCTACTCGGGAACCACGTATGTGGCTTCTTACGCGCTGTGGGTATGCGGCGACCCTGACAGGAAGCGCATTGTGCCGTTTGTGGAGTACGGCATCAATGAGGTCATTCTGGGCAGCAGCACGGGCACGTCGCTGGCAGCCATTCAGACGCCTGCGAACATCGGCATCATCGCCGATAACAACTACATCTTCAGCTGGCGCAACTGTCTGGTCGGTCCACTGGACAGCCAGCCCCGCCTGTACTGGCCCGAAGGACGCGGCGGTTGGGAGTTCTATCAGGGCAACCCGCGCCACCAGGGCGGCATGAACTTCGTGTACGCCGATGGACACTCGAAGTGGGCACGGTCAGCCAACAACCCCAACCCCAAGCCCGACCGCCCGTACGAGTGGGGTTACTATCCCGTGCTGATGTCGGATGATATCTGCACGCCACCATAAAGGGGCAGGTGGACACGATGAACAAGAACGTCTCGGCACCGGTGGCTATTGCCATTATCGTGGTGGTGCTGCTCGTGGTCGGCTTCTTCCTCTACCGGGGGATCACCGGCGGAGTACAGGGCAACGGTCGTGAAGGAGAGGTGCAGGCCGCTCCGCCGGTGCCCGGTGGAGGCGCACCACCCAACATGGCAATGCCCGGTACACGCTAAGAACCACATGAAGCAGGGGACCGGTTAGGTCCCCTGCCCCTATCCCCGCGTGATGAGGTACAGTAGACCGAACACCCACGCCAGCATGGCAAGGATGCCGATAACCAGCAAAACCACACCGATAACGCCCAGAATATAGCCAGCCTCTGCCATTCCACGCCCCGACTCAGGCGCTTGACCCCGCCGGATAGCGTCGCGCTCGGCTTTTCCCAGTATCCACGCGGGAATAGCAAACAACCCCATGGACACCAGCTCCAGTATGCCAAATATCAGCGACAGTATCGCGCGCGAGCTGGGATACTCTCCCGTGCGCATCGGTGCGGGTGGTTGTATGGACATCGCTCACCCACCTCCGTTACCTATGGACACTGCACCGGCGGTTGGAGTTGCAGATGTATCAGTATCGGTGCATCGTTCCGTCCTCACGACGCACCAGAGGCATCCATGCCCGTTGATAGGGATATTTGGCAGCTAGCTCTTCGTCGATATCCAGCCCGATTCCCGGTCGTTCCGGCGGATAGGCATAGCCATCCCGAAACTCACATGCGCCGGGCATGACCTCGTACGCCTCCTGGGAGAACGTGACCCACTCCTGCACGCCGAAGTTGGGGATCACCATATCCAGATGCACTGCTGCCGCCTGCGCGATGGGTCCCAGGTCCGCCGCGCCGTGAAACGCCATCTGCACCCCGAAGGTCTCGGCAACCGCGGCGATTTTGCGCATCTCGGTAATGCCTCCGACGTGCATCGGTGCACAGCGCAGGTAGTCAATCCATCGATTCTGCAATAGCGGCAGGGCGTCATACCGATTATGCACAATCTCGCCCATCGCCAGCGGAGTGGTGGAAGCCTGCCTCACCAGCCCGAAGCTCTCTATCTGCTCTGGGGGAAGCGGGTCCTCCAGGAAGAACAGGCGGTAAGGCTCCAGCTGCTTCGCCAGCCATGCCGCCTGAATGGGCGTTAACTGTTCGTGCACATCGTGGCACAGATCCACCGTGTCGCCCAGCTGTTTGCGCAGGTACTCGAACAGTTTCACGTGCTCCAGCATATAGGGAGTGGGTTCAAAGTACTGGGTGGGAGGAATGCCTTTACGCGGCGGCGGTTGGGTGCGCACCATGCCCGACCCTCCGTATCCGCCAATCTGTGCGCGAATGACCCGGTAGCCCTTTGCCAGCAGGCGGCGAACGCTTTCCTCCACCTCTTCGGGAGTTCTTCCGCCCGCATGTCCGTAGCACAGCACCTTATCACGCGCAGCGCCGCCCAGCAGTTGGTAAACGGGTATGTTCGCCAGCTTGCCCTTGATGTCCCACAGCGCGATGTCTATCGCGCCAATCGCCGCCGCATACACCGGTCCCCCGCGCCAGTAGGTATGGTGGTACAGGAAGTACCAGATGTCCTCAATCCGCTGGGGGTCCATGCCAATCAGCAGGTGCGAACAGTGCTCAATCGCCGCGGCGACAGCAAGCTCACTGCCGTTCAGAGTGCCGTCACCGACGCCGTACACTCCTTCATCGGTTATCACCTTGACGAGCACGTAATTGCGCCCGGGACAGGTGAGTATCACACGTACCTCTGTAATCTTCATGTAGCACCTCCCGTGAGTTCAGACAGCAGATGGGTCGCTCGCCAGCCCAGTTCACGCTCTATCTTTGCGGTGCTGTACAGCCCTTGATTGCCCTGAATGCCCCGTGCTAGCGGGAGCCAGTGCGGCAAAAAGCGTGCAATCAGCTCCTGGGTCGGTTCAGGGCGGTTGGTAAGGGGTGCTACCACGTAGTAGACGGCAAAATCGGGGGCGTCATCCTTTTCCAACGACAGCCGAAACGCCTCCGCCGCGTCCACCGAATGCACGTAGTGCCAGGTACTGACCAGATAGCCCTCGTGATGAGGACGTTTCAACTGCTCCAGCGGGCGCGGATGATAACCCTCGAACCAGCTGGGGCGCCAGATGGCACACAGTCGCAGGCAGTGGGTGCGAATACCGTACGCGCTGTGGAACGCCCGCGCGGTGATTTCGTTCACGTACTTGGACAGCGCGTAGTTGTCCTGGGGATCGGCAGACTGCTCCTCATCAATGGGTAGCCTCTGCAGGGGAAAACCCTTTTCCGAGATGCGATAGGGACCCAGCCCCAGCGCGTTGATACTGCTGGCAAACGCCACCCGTTTGACCCCGTGGTGCTGTGCTGCCTCGTACAGGTTCCACGTGCCCACCGTGTTCACGGCGAACGTCTCCGGTCCTGCCCCAGGTATCGCTCCGAGATGCGCGATGGCATCCACTCCTTCCGTGGCTCGCAGGCACGCTTCCTTGTCCATCAGGTCGCCCGAGAGAAAGGGCAAATCGCGACGTACATCTTCGCACTCTTCGGGCAGAGGCTTCCTGTCCATCAGCACCAGACTGTGCCGGGCGTAAAGCGCCTGCGCCACATACTGCGCCAGTTTTCCCGCTCCTCCAGTTATCAGAATGCGCAACGCTCGTTACCTCCGCTTCACAGGAGATATCGCCTCCTGTGTGGAATTAGCACTGCGCAATGAGTTCTGCGAAACGAGACTGGCTTCCTGCCCGCTTTGCGCTGCTGCTAACCTGCGTGCCGCAGATGGGCGATGCACAGATTGCGCGGGTATTACAGCTCTGGGCGCGTTCACAGACGTCGGTGGACGAGTTTCTGCGCCTGCCGCCGGAGGTGCTTCAACAGGAATGGGGAATCACCCCACAGGCAGCGGAGGCTCTTGCTGGCGATAGATGGCGCAAGCGCTTTGAGCAGATGGATACCCTTGTCCGTCGGCATGGCGTGCACGTGCTGACTGCTCAACATCGGCTCTATCCGCTGGCGCTGGATTCCTTCTGTGAACAGCCGCCGCCAGTGCTGTTCGCGCACGGTCGGGTTGAACTACTTCAGGAGGGATGGCGGTTCGCGGTGGCATGTTCGCGGGGCGCACCGCAGATAGCGCTGGAGGCGGTGGACGAAATCACGCAGAGGGCAATCCGCGAGGGAGGCGTTCCCGTGACCGGTCACAACACCCCACCCTATCAGCGCACTGCGCTGGCGTCAGTTCGGCAGGAACACCCGTCCATCACCGTGCTGGACAGAGGGCTGGTCTCTGCGCTGGGAGAGGGGCTGAACCGTCCCCTGGTTGCCACGGCGCGGCTGTACGAGCTGGAGTTTCGCACCGACCGTGACCTGGTGCTCTCGCCGTTCCCCCTGCAGGTGGGAAGCGTGGGCTTGCACAACCAGCGGCGGGACGAGCTGATATTCGCGCTGGCGGATGTCATCTTTGCGGTATGGATACGGGCAGGCGGTGTGATGGAGAGACTGTGCCGGAGGGCGAAGGAGCTGGGCAAGCGTATTGAGGTCTGGAAAGCCCCCGATGGCACGGTTTCCGACGGGGTTAAGCGTCTGGCGGACAGCCAGGAGCACGGGGGAGTATAATA
>CAZOGB010000100.1:0-10477 GCA_964579145.1 uncultured bacterium
TCTCACCGGACTTCCCCCGATATTTCAGCCTCAATGCGATTGAGGCGCAGACGGCTTACCCTTATGTGATTTGGGAACAGTGTATCATACCCTGTTCGGGTTGTCAAGCTGTTCTTCCGGATATTTCAAAAAACTGCTTTGGAGATTCTCTGCCTAAGCCGAGCGCAGGAAGCGACTGCCCGGCTCGGTAATCGGCTCGCCGCGCTGGCAGAGAGGACAGTGTTCGGGCTGCCACGCTTCCACGCTCAGCCTCAGTAACGCTTCCAGACGAACGCCCAGGTCCGCCTGACCGCCTGTGCGGTCTACCAGAATACCGACCCCCACCACCTGCACGCGGTAAGGTTCCAGCATTTCCAGCACCTCGCGCACCGAGCCGCCCGTTGTAAGAATATCGTCCACCACCAGCACCCGCTCGCCTTCGTGCAGGGTGAAGCCTCGCCTGAGCACCCGTCGGTCGCCTTCCCGTTCGGCGTAGATGGCGCGCGTGCCAAGCTGCCGGGCGACCTCATAGGCGATAATCACCCCGCCCGTTGTGGGTCCCACGACCACATCTATCGGCTCGGTGCGGAAACGCTCTGCCAGGTCGCCGCACAGCCGCTCGACGCGGCGGGGATACTGCAGAATCTGAAACTTCTCGAAATAGGTATCGCTGTGCTTGCCGGAGCTGAGACGAAAGTGCCCGTGCAGTATCGCGCCGCACTCGCGGAACATCTGCAGAATCTCATCTGGCGAAATGCTCATCACCCTGCCCCCAGAGGTGGTTCTGGGGGTCAATTCGCGGAACGGGTGGGGTTTTCCTCTAACATTTTGCGTTGAACCGTCTGGCAGAACCGCCGAAGCCGATTCCTGTCGAACTCGTCCTTCGCCAGCGACAGCGCTTTGACGAAGTAGGGATATGCCTCGCGGTAGTTCTTCGTGCCGCGAATGATAGCCATACCCATCTCCTCATACAGTTCAAAGGAGTTTGGGTTGTTGCCAATGCCCTCCAGCAGGAGTTGCCGAGCGTGTTCGTATCGGTGCAGGCTCCCCGAAAGCATGAAGCCAGCCACCTGATACGCCTGCACAAAGTGGGGGTCCAGCCGCGTAATCATGCGAAGCAGAGGCAGGAGGTCGGTATCCCGTGACCAGTCGCCATGATGCTCGATGTACTCATGGTGGTACTGGTCCACCTTAATCCACAGCAGGTTGGCGAACACCACGCGAAACTGTCCCGCCATCGCCATCACGGTGCGCAGGGCGGCGTTATCGGATGGGCTGTGCTCGGTTGCGGGAGCGTTCTGGCACATCAGCCCTTCCGCCAGCACCGTACCGACCGCAAAGATAGCGACCAGACCTGCAGGGGGTTTCATGCGCTCATCCTCCTGCGAATCAGCCAGTAACCGCCTGCAATGACCCCTGCGGCGGCGATAGCTCCTGTCTGGGTGACCAGCTCGTGACGCATCTCTGCGCTCTCCCAGTGATGCGGGGCGTGATGATGCCCGTGTTCCTCACGCGCTGAGGCAGGCACCATCAGCAGCACGGCTGCCAGCAGGATGGGTATCCATTTTCCGTTATACCTCACGGCGTCCGAACCTCCACACAGATATTGCCACGCACATCGCCGTGTAGGACACTGCGTACACCGCCACCAGCAGGAGATAGCTGCTGGGCACGGTCAGGTCGTGCACCAGGGCGTCTTTGAAGCGGAACGCCTCCATGTTGGGCAAGAGCGCACTGACGGCGGTAATCGCCCACTTGGCGAATCCGGTGTTGCGCTCCGCTAGATGGTGCAGGTAGCCCATCTTCAGGCTACCCAGCAGGTACAGGAATAGCGTCACGGTGGCGGTCATGGCGGGGGTGAAAAAGGTAGAAATCAACAGCGTCAACGCCCCAACCAGCGCCACCTCGAGGTAGGTAAAGGCAACTGCCACTATCGCCAGCGTGGACAGGTGTTGCAGATGTACCCACAGAAGCGTCAGCAGAGTAACAGCCATCAGCGTCATGCCCAGATACACTGCGCCCAGCGCTCCGGCGTAGCGAGCGAGCAGGTACAGTCCTCTGGGAATGGGGCGTGCCAGCACCGGATAGAGCAGGCGTTGTTCCACATCCCCAAACAGGGCCCCGCTGAGCAGGAACACAACGCTCAACGCCCCCGCCAGTAGAATCATCACCATGCCGGTATCCTTCACGATTTTAACCTGCACGCCCAGGTCGAAAAAGGAGACGGTTCCCGCAACGGCGATGACCACCAGCGAGAGCAAAACCATCACGTGCAGTATTTGCCGTCGCACCGCCTCCAGAAAACTCAGTTTAATCAGGGCAAAGAACGCTCTGAGCATCCTTGCTTCCTCCTACGCGGCTTTTTCCCCGGGAAACTCGGCAGATGGCGCCTGCTGAACGATTCGCAGGAAAGCCTCTTCGAGTGTCTCGCGCTGTTGCGTCACGCTGACCAGTCTGACGCCGGCTTGCTTCAGCAGAGCCACCGCTTCGTACACTCGCGCCCCGTCTGTGACCGCGGTTACCTGCGCACCATCATGTCGGACGCCTGAACACAGCTGGCGCAGGGCACGTTCGGCATCCGTTGTCACCCGTTCGGCGACGAGCACATAGCGGTCGGTCTGCTGGGTGAGCTCTTCGGGTGTACCGAAGGCGAGCAGGAGTCCCTGATGGATGATTGCCACGCGGTCGCAAATCCGCTCCACCTCGCTCAGGTGGTGTGAGCTCAGAAAGATGGTCTTGCCGTGCTCTTTTAACGCCTGCAACACGTTGCGCATCTCCACGCGCGACACGGGGTCAAGTCCAGAGGCAGGTTCGTCCAGAATTAGCAGTTGCGGGTTGCCCACCAGTGCCTGCGCCAGTGCCACCCGCTGGGTCATTCCCTTGGAAAGTTTACCGATAGGGCGATGGGCGAAGCCGTCGGCGCGAGCCAATTCGAGGGCGACCTCCACGCGGTGTTTCACTTCGCGCGAGGGAACGCCCGCCAGAGCAGCATGGGCATGGAGCAGTTCTCGAGGGGTGAGGTAACGTGGGAAATAGGGCTGTTCGGGCATGTAGCCCACCTGCTGGCGGGCACGGGGTTCTGTGCTGGGAATATCGTACAGCCAGGCGCGTCCCTGCGTGGGAGCGATAAAGTCCAGAAGCATCTTGATGGTGGTTGTTTTGCCCGCCCCGTTTGCGCCCAGAAATCCGACCGTTTCCCCATCGGCTATCTGAAGGTTCAGATTGTGGACGGCAGTGAATGTGTGATGACGTGAAGCGTAGACCTTAGTCAGCCCTTCGGTACGGATAGCCCATTGCACCCGCATCTGTCACGCTCCTGCTAAAAGTATTCCTCTTATCTAAATCGGCAGATAGAGGCGAGTTATTGAGGGTGTATCTGTGTTGGAAGAATATAGCACTTTTTCCGGTGAGAGCGGGGTGGTTTTCATCCGATGATAAGAGCGGAGCAGTTCAGGGGAAGATATCCACCGGGAAAAGGGTACAAGTTATGGGAGCATCGCGAAAGCATCTGAACGGAAACGAAGAAGCGTTCCACCTGCTGGGTGTTCTGCCCGCGGCACTGCAGGCGATTTACAGCGCGTCGCAGGTGCGTCAGGCAGTCGAGCGTGCGTGCACCGCCATCGGAAACAGTTTGGAAGCACGGGCGGTGTTTGTGCTGTGGTATTCCGAGAGTGAGCGTGCCTTCGTGGGCATGCCGTCAGGATACGGCATCGACGACGGCTCGCTATCGCAAATCCATCTGCCCGCGGGCACTTGCGCGGCGAGTGACCACGCCTTTGTGCACGACAGCCCCTATATCAGCGACCAGACGGACGAGGAAGAGCTGCTCACCGCCCGATTGAGGCGCGACCTGCAGGTGAAGCATCTGCTAACGCTTCCCATCCGTGACGAAAAACATGTGCGCGGAGTGATACATGTGGTGAACAGGTCTCTGAGGGCGCATGGTTCCGCCGAGGTCGCCTTCGCCCAGAGCATCGCACAGGCTTGCGGTTTCACGCTTTCTCTGCTTCACCACCGCCACTACATCGACCGGATGGCAATTACCGATGGGCTGACGGGACTTTTCAACCGCTACCACATGGAGTCCTTGCTGGAGGAGCACGCCCACACTGCCATGCAGAACACGACGCCGTTGAGCGTGGCGGTTGTGTATCTGGACCACCTGAAGCATATCAACGACGTGTACGGCTACCGGGTGGGCGACCGTGCGCTGACGGCGGTGGCGCAGGCGCTTCAGCGGAGCGTGAACGGGCGTGCCATGCTGGCGCGGTACGCCGGCGATGAGTTTGTGGCTCTTCTGCCCGGCGTGAACCTGCGCGAGGCGCAGGCGCAAATGCAGGCGGCTCGTGACCTGATCGCGCAAGAGTGCTGGGAACCGGTTGGCGGACTGAGCGTCAGCATTGGCGTGGCGAGCTACCCGGACAGCGCGATACCGGTGCACCATCTGCTTGCTTCGGCAGAGGATGCGGCGATGGCAGCGAAGCGGAACGGACGCAATCAGGTGGTAATTGTTGCCCCGCGTTGTGCGGCGTAAACTGGTGAAGCCCCACCTGACCTCGCCGCAGGCGGGGAGGGACTTGCATGTCCCCCTGCTTGCGGGGGGACTACAGGGGGCTGACAACATACTGAACTCCGCGTGGGCAGGGAGCGAACCCCTCTCCCGACCTCTCCCCGACGCGGGATAGCCCCACCGGACCTCCCCGCAGGCGGGGAGGAATCTGGCTCCCCTTCCCTCGCAGGGAAGGGGATAGGGGTTAGGTTCGAACGGCGTTCTATGCGTTGCGGACGGTCTGCAAAACCTCTCCGATGCAAGCGTCCAGCGGCACGGTCCGCTGTTCTTTGGTAACCATATCGCGCAGGGTGACGACTCCCTGCGCCAGCTCGTCTTCGCCCAGCAACAGCACCACTCGACAGCCGAGGCGGTCAGCCACCTTCATCTGCGCTTTCAGACTGCGCCGCTGGTAATCGGTTTCGGCGGAGATTCCCGCTTCGCGCAGAGACTGCAGGAGCTTCAGGGCGGGCAGGGTTGCCTCTTCGCCCAGCGTGGCGACAAACGCCTCAGCCGCCTCCCGTTTTGCCTCCGCCAGCCCCAGCTCTTTCATCACGATAATCGCCCGCTCGATACCCAGTGCAAAACCGATGCCGGGCGTGGGGGGACCGCCAATCTCTTCTACCAGTCCATCGTACCGCCCGCCTCCGCCCAGGGCGTTCTGCGCGCCCAGCGCGTCGCTGACGATTTCAAAAGCGGTTTTGGTGTAGTAGTCAAACCCGCGCACCAGATGCTTGTCCACCACGTACGGAATGCCCAGCCCATCCAGATACTGGCGCAGGGCGTCGAAGTGCGTGCGGCACTCCTCGCACAGGCTGTCGATGATGTCGGGGGCGTCGTGCAGGAGCGTTCGGCACTTCTCGCGTTTGCAGTCCAACATGCGCAGGGGGTTGAGTTCGTACCGCGTCTGGCACGCCTCGCACAGCTCCTGCACAAATGGGCGGGCGAACTCGCGCAGGCGTTCGCGGTAGGTCGGGCGGCACACCGGACAGCCCACCGAGTTCAACACCAGCGACAGGCGCGAAATGCCCAGCTGTCGGTAGAAGTGCATCGCCAGCGCAATCACCTCGGCGTCCAGCGCGGGATGCTGTGAGCCGATCGCCTCCACGCCCAGCTGGTGTGCCTGGCGGTAGCGTCCTGCCTGCGGTCGCTCGTAGCGGAAGATGGGGGTGATGTAGTAGAGCTTGCTCAATCCGCCCTGTGCCGCAAGGTTATTCTCCACATAGGCGCGCACCACGGGCGCTGTACCTTCGGGCTTCAGCGTGACGCTCCGTCCGCCGCGGTCGGTGAAGGTATACATCTCTTTGCTGACCACGTCGGTATGTTCGCCCATGCTGCGGGTGAACAGGTCGGTATCCTCGAAGATAGGGGTGCGGATTTCGTGGTAGCCGTAGCGTTTGCACAGCGTGCGGAAGGTCTCTTCCACCCGGTTCCAGAGGGGTGTTTCGTCGGGCAGGATGTCATTGGTGCCGCGCGGGCGCTGGTATCGCATACTCTCCTCCGCAACAAAAGAGCGACACCGCGAACGTGCGGGTGTCGCTGGGTAAAATGGTAGCGGCGGGCGGACTCGAACCGCCGACTCCACGGGTATGAGCCGTGTGCTCTGACCGACTGAGCTACGCCGCCCTATTCGCACTTTTATTTTACCACATTTGGGTCAGGTGTCAAGGGCAGATCTCACCCCCCGCAACTGGAAGTTGCGGGCTACCCGTGGCAAAGCCTCCTGCGGAGGCTAACCTTCGTCAGCAGGTTTCGCTCTGTGTAGCCTGCGATTTCTAATCGCCGGGTTGCCCTTATTCCATCACGTGCCTGCAAGGGCTTGCTTTTGAGTGGCGTTTGCTGATACCATAATGAGTGTTGAGGCTGGCTGGGGGAATTAACAACGGCAGATGGAAGCTCAGCATTGGCTTGATGACCGCGTACACGAGGAATGTGGCGTCTTTGGCGTCTACGCGCCGGGCGAGGACGTGGCGCGAATCACCTTCTTCGGGCTGTATGCGCTTCAGCATCGCGGGCAGGAGAGTGCCGGTATCGCCGTCTCCGATGGCGAGCGCGTGCTGGTGCACAAGGAGATGGGGCTGGTCTCGCAGGTGTTCGACGAGGAGACGCTCGGTTACCTGCGCGGTCATATCGCCATCGGCCACACGCGCTACTCCACCACCGGTTCCAGTGTGTTGCGCAACGCCCAGCCAGTGATTTGCGAATCACCTATCGGCACGGTGGCGGTGGCGCACAATGGCAACCTGGTGAACGTGGCGCCCCTGCGTCTTCGCCTTCAGGAAGCAGGAGTCCACTTCCACAGCACCAGCGACAGCGAGGTGATTGCCCGACTGCTCTCTGCCGAACTGGCAGAGAACCGCGACCCGCTGGAGGCGATGCGCCGGGTGATGGAACAGATTTCGGGGGCGTACAGCCTTGTCATTCTGACGCCGCACCATCTGCTGGCGGTGCGTGACCCGTACGGCGTGCGCCCACTGTGCCTGGGGCGCATCAACGGGCATTATGTGGTCGCCTCCGAGACCTGTGCCCTGAACGTGGTGGGCGCGGAGTTCGTGCGTGAGATAGAGCCGGGCGAAGCGGTGCTGGTCGATCAGGATGGGCTTCGAGACGAACAGGTGGTCCCCCTGCAACGGCACAGCCTGTGCATGTTCGAGTTCATCTACTTCGCCCGCCCCGACAGCCACATCTACAACCGCACCCTGCACGAGGTACGCCGGCGCATGGGGCAGGAGCTGGCGCGAGAGCATCCCGTGCCCGGCGCACAGGTGGTTATTCCCATCCCCGATACCGGTATCCCCGCCGCACTGGGCTTCGCGCAGGCAAGCGGGATACCCTATGCGGAAGGGCTGATCAAGAACCGCTACATCCAGCGAACCTTCATTCAGCCGGACCAGCGCATGCGCGAGCTGGGCGTGAAAATCAAGCTGAATCCCCTGCGCGAGGTGATTTCGGGGCGCAGGCTGGTGATGGTGGACGATAGCATCGTGCGCGGCACCACCACCGGCAAAATCGTGCGCATGTTGTTCGAGGCGGGCGCGAAGGAGGTGCACGTGCGCATCACCTCGCCGCCCATCCGCTACCCGTGCTTCTACGGCATCGACATGGCAACGCGCGAGGAGCTGGTTGCTGCGTCGCACAGCGTGGAGGAGATACGCCAGATGATCGGCGCCACCTCGCTGGGGTACCTGAGCATCGAGGGAATGCTTCGTGCGGTGCGCATGAAGCGGCACCACTTCTGCCTCGCCTGCTTCGACGGCAAATATCCCATCCCCGTGCCTCGCGATGTGAAACTGAGCAAACGGCTTTGGGAGGACGAGGAAGCCTCTGCCCCCGCTTTCTGCGGCAGCCCGGAAGAGGGCGAACCCTGAATCCCCTGTAAAAGTTTGCAGCCCTGCCGATAATCTATCTTGTGAAAATACCCTCTCCCGGAGGTGCCTGTATGAGTGATTTGTGCGCTTACCTGCGCGTCAACGACACGAACCTCGCCCTGAGGCGCCAGTTTGTGGACCTCACCGAGGAGGACATTCAGATATTAAAGCAGTTACGCCCGTGGGCGGAGAGTGTGGCGGATACCATCGCGCGTGAGTTCTACGATGTGCAGTTCTCCTTTGCTCCCACTCGCCAGTTCTTCGAGCAATTCGCGCAGAAGAAGGGCATCTCCCTGGAGCAGTTGCGCCAGGGGTTGGAGAAGACACAGGCGCAGTACTTCAGGGACATTTTTCAGGAGGCGGACAGCGGCGGCGGTTACGGCATGCCGTATTTCGAACGGCGACTGCGCGTCGGCTATGTGCACGTGGTAATCGACTTACCTCAGAAGTGGTATGTGGGCAGTTACACCATCTACCAGAGGCTGGTGCGCAAGTATCTTGCCCAGTATTTCCGCTGGCGTCCCCGCTTTCGCGCCCGCGCCGAAGAGGCAATCTTCAAGATGTTCAACTACGACATGCAGGCGGTGTGCGACTCGTACCTGATGCACCTGACGAAAACCTTCGGAGTGGACGCCGCAGCTATCACAGAGAACATACCAGAGCAGAAGGACTTGACGGAGTGTGTCGGCGATTTCCAAAAAGTGTTCCAGAAGGTGGTTGCCTCTCTGGATGCTATGTCACGTGGCGACCTGAGCGTGCGCGTGCACAGCGGAGGCAACGGTAGAGATACCCTGACGGCGAACTTCGACGCGGCGGTGGGCAGTCTGGCGGATGCCGTACGGGAAACGCGTGCGGCGGCACTTGCTGTACAGGAGCGCGTCCAGCACACCACTGAGCTTCTTCAGGCGTTTGTGGCTTCGGGCGACGCCTCCAGCGATAGCGTGGTAGACCTCCTGCATCAGCTGCAGAAGGCGGTGCAGGAAGTGGCGAAAGGAGCGGAACAGACCGCGCTGTCTGCATCTCGCGGGGTAGAGAGCGTGAGCGCGATTGTGGAGGACATCCGCATCATGTCCCAGCAGCTGAGCGAGGCCGGACAGACCGCCGATGAGGTCGGCAAGGTCGCCGTGCAGGGGCGTGAGGGGCTACAGCGTTCCGAGCAGGCGATGCACGCCCTGGAGAACGACACCCGTACGCTGGCAGAGCAGCTTCAGCAGCTGGTGAACATGGCGGCGAACATCGGCGGCATCCTGAGCACCATCGAGGAGATTGCCGGTCAGACCAACCTGCTTGCGCTGAACGCGGCGATTGAGGCAGCGCGAGCGGGCGAGCACGGTCGCGGCTTTGCGGTGGTGGCGGATGAGGTGCGTCGTTTGGCGGAGCAGTCCGCACAAGCCACCCAGCAGATTAAACAGATTATCGAAGAGGTCACCTCGCAGGCGCAGTCGGCGGCGCAGGCGATGGACGTCAACCTGGCGGCGGTCAGCGACGGCGTGAGGCGGTCGTTAGAGGTGGGGCAGGGGCTGGCTGAGATACTGCGGGCGGTAGATACCATTATCCAGCAGGTGCAGGGTTCGGCTGCCACGGTGGAGCGCGTTCAGAGCAACGCCCAGCAGATGCTGAGCGAGATCGAGCACATCGCCGCGATAGCACAGGAATCCAGCGCCGCCGCCGAAGAGATGCTGGCTTCCAGCACCAACGCTGTCCAGAACATTCTGCGCGTGGCGGATGAGGTGAGCAAGCAGGCAGAAGGGTTGTACGGCGTGGTGGACCGACTGCGCTTCTCATTGGGCAGATTTGTGTTGACCCAGGAGGAGGCGAACGACATCCACCACAAGGTGGATATCTTCAAGAAGGCGCACCTGAAATGGGTGGAGCGGCTGGAAGGGCTGGTCTATCGCAACATCAACATTCCGCGCGAGGAGCTGCTGTCGCACCGCGAGTGTGCGCTTGGCAAGTGGTACTACAGCTTCGGCGCCCAGACCTACGGACATCTGCCAGAGTTCCGCGCCATCGAGCCTCCGCACGAGAAGCTGCACGCTATCGCACGGCAGATAGTGGACTGTATCGACCGCGGCGACCGGGCGCAGGCAGAGCGGTTGCTGGAGCAGGTACGCGGGGTAAGTAAGGAGATAGTGACGAATCTGGAGCGTTTGCGCCAGGCAGCCGAACAGGAGCAGTCCAGCCCCCTGCCCCGTGCCGCGTAAGATTCGACCTAACCCCCAGCCCCTTCCCGACGCGGGAAGGGGCGTCAGATTCCTCCCCGCCTGCGGGGAGGTCAGGCGGGGCTTTCGGCGGCTTTGAAAGACACCTAACCCCCGTCCCCTTCCCTGCGAGGGAAGGGGCGCCTCGCCTCTCCCCGTGTCGGGGAGAGGTCGGGAGAGGGGTCGGCTCACCAGCAGGTTCGCCCTCCAAATTGGCGACACCTCATCTCTGGAGGGCGAGGCTCCTGCCGAGCCGTCTAAGTCCCTCCCCGCCTGCGGGGAGGTTAGGAGGGGCTGTTTCAGGAGTTGTCAGCCCCCTGTTGTCCCCCCGCAAGCAGGGGGATGTCAGCCCCCCTATTGTCCCCCCGCAAGCAGGGGGA
>CAZOGB010000101.1:0-9532 GCA_964579145.1 uncultured bacterium
ATGTCACTCTATCCAGCATTTCTGCATTGCAACGTATCTTTACCAAACTCCCTTGACATCTTCACAAACTTCACAAAAAGGTGATAGACACCTCTCGCTTGCAGATGCCGAGCCGCTTTGCTACAATAATCATGTAGTATGCATCGCGTAACAGCCACAGGAGATTCAAGAAGCCATGAGAACCCTGTGCATACTCCTGCTCTGTCTGATGGCGCTGGTCGCCACAGCCTCGCCCAAACCTCGTCCATGCAAGGGCAGCTACTACTACCTGCCCTATGACCGAGCAACCATGCACTTCGGGCTCACTCCTCAAGAAGCCTAGCAACGCCTTGTGCGCTGGGTTAACAACCCCGCCATCACCCTGCGCTTGGTCGGCGTCGGCACATCCTCCAGGAGCAAACTGGAGAACCGCACCTCCTGGCCCGTCTACGACCCTCACTGGAATCCGGGCTGGGGATTGTCCTACCTCTTTGAGGACAATCTGGGAAAGATGTATGTCGTGGCTATCGTGCCCATTAAACTGTGGGAATACGTGGATTTCGAGGCAGACATGACCCCATACCCAGAGGACTCTTCCCAGTGGTTGCCCAAAGAACAGAGGGACAGCATCGTGCATCAGTTCATCACCAGCCGTGTTCCCGGTCTGCTGGAGGGCGACCACCCCTACAACGTGCACGGAAGAGTGTTCTATCAATTCTACAACGGCTTGCCATACAACCTGCTTGCCATTGTGCAGGTTCATCCGACGCTTGGAGTGGTGACCTCTGGCTTCTGGCGCAATCCGGGCGAGCCTTCGGGGCTGAACACCACCCCCAGCCTCTCCCGCGAACAGGCGATGCAGTTGGCACTCTCGTATGTCCTTCAGCTGGAAGGGACGGTTTCTGCGGAGGTGGAGTCGGGACCGCACTTGATTGTCTTTGCGGACGAGTTGGGCATCGTCCGCCTGTTGTGGAGAGTGCATGTCGCTTATCGGGCGGTGCAGTATCCGGATGCTCTGGTTACGTCACTGGGGAAAATTATCGGCGTGGATGCGCATACGGGGGACGTGCTGGATTTTGACGCCCATTACGGCGGCTCAGTCGGGGGCGTTGCCAAAGGGAAGGGAGATCGCTCTGTGAGGAGGAAGGCCTCTTCGTCGTTCGGGAAGCAAGCGAGACCTGCCTTGTGGTTTCGGGTGATGCAGGCATCCTTTGAGGGGACGCCGTTGCAGTTGATGGCGCTTCCTCCGCTTCGGGTCGGCAGGAGGGCATACGTTTGGGTCGGCTGGCTGAATCTGCCATTGTTGGCGCAGAGTCAGGTGGGCTTGACGTATGCTTCGGGGATGGTAGATATTTATTACGGTGGTCAGCGGTGGCGTGCGCGCGTCGGTAGCGAAGTGCTGTTACGCGACGGTTTGACGCATCGGTTAGGTGCGCCGGTTCTCAACAGTCGCGGTCGGGTGTATCTGCCTGTAGAGGCGTTGCGTTTGGTGACGGGTTTGAAGGTTGAGGTGGACGGACAGGTGCTGAAGATGGGGCGTTAGGCACAGGTTCTGACTCCCCCTCGCCCGCATCGCGCCTTGCCAACACCTCTCACACGGGGGGCTGATACTATGAAACGCCTGAGCATCATCTCTGTCATCGTCCTGTGGCTACTGCAGACGTCGGCAGCGGCGCAGTATGCCTGGCGGTATGTCACGCGCGAGCAGGCGATAGAAAAGGTGAGGCAAATCGTGGGCGACCCCGCCGCAGCGGTAGATGTGCTGGTGCTTCAACCCCCCGATACCCTGCCTGGCGTCGCATGGCATGTGTTGCGGTGTGGGCAACAGGAGTTCCGCATTTGCGCTCACAGCCTGCACAACTGGTCTGTCCACATAGAGCGAACAGAAGCACCCTACAGTGAGTCACCCGCCGTCACCCGTGAGCAAGCCATCCAGATAGCCGAGCAGTTCAAAAACGCACACTTTCCCTACCCCGAACTGCTGACTGATGTGCGAGTCAACCCCATAATAGCCAATGACGTGGCGGTCTCATACAGGATTCGTTTCATTCAGCGACATCCCAACGGTGTCTTCGGTCCGAGCTCATGCCTGGTCATCGTCAACACCATTACAGGCGAGGTGGACCTCGGTGTTGTCAGATACTATCCTGTGTTGACCAGCCTGACCCCTGTGCTGACCCCTGAGCAGGCATTCGCTGCCGCGGCGCAACAGCTCTCCCTGAGCACGCCAGAGGCTGTGAGGCTTGCAGGGCTGTCAGTAACCAAGCCCGATCCCTTTGGCGCACAGACGCTGGTATACGAACTACTCATCTGGGGACAGGAACCCGATGGCAATTACAATACCTTTGCTTGCTCGGTAGATGCCTTCACGGGTGCGCTATTGTGGCATGATATCGTGATGGGCGAGAAGGGCAGAGGGCGTGCTATCAGGGCACGTTCCCCCGCGATTGGCAGACCGTTATGGGTGCACTGGAAAGAGGCAGAGGTAGAGGCGCAGGTGCCGCCGATGAAGGTTGGTGAAAGGGTGTATGTGTGGTCGAGGTGGCTGGGCAGTGGGTTGTTGGGTGGAGCCTTTCGGGTGCATTATGACAGGGGCTTCCTCGTGCTCGAGGGTTCTGGCAGGGTATGGCGCACGCGGGTAGGTTCGCGGGCGGTGGTATCTGGTGACAGGCAGGTTGTGCTTTCCGCACCAGTGCTCCGGTTGGGTAACCGGGTGTATCTGCCGGCGGAGGCGTTGGAGCGCTTGACAGGTTTGAAGGTTGAGGTGGACGGACAGGTGCTGAAGATGGGGCGTTAGGTTCGTGTCTCAATCTGGTAGCGGGTTGACGCCGACACGCCAACCAGCCACCACAGCGCAATCGCCATCAGGCACTGCGTCACCAGCTGCGTCCACGCCGCGCCCAGCAAGCCGTGACCGGGAAGCCACCACCACAGACAAATGGCAAGGCACGCCAGTCCACCTATTGCCACTGTCCCCACCCACACCGTGCGGTGGTGAACCAGCAGGGTGGCGTTTCCCCATGCAACCACCGAAGCGGGAACCAGACACCACGCCAACACACGCAGGACTGCCTCCGCAGGGGCATACTCGCCTCCGTAGAGCAAGCCCACCCAGACCTTTGCTCCCGCACTGAACGTCACCGCCATCAGCAGGGAAACCGCAAGCATCCAGCCCAGCACGCGATTGCTCTGCCCAGCATGTTCGCTTCGCTCGGAGGCAAAGGCGGGCACAATCGCCAGCGCCATGGAACCGGGCACCAGAACCGCCGCCCACAACAGCGTGCTGGCGCTGCCGTACCAGCCCGCATGTTGCGCCCCATAACGCATTCCCACCGCAAGCAGGTCCAACCGCATGATGAGACCGTGACAGAGATCGGCAGCCATCAGCGGCGCGCCAATCGCTATCAGGCGCAGGGATACTACCCGATGCACGCGCACCCGTGGAAGAGCCATGCGACGCAGAAGATACGCCACCGCCAGCGCCCCTCCGGCTATCACACCTGCCAGCGCACCTGCAGGACCAAACCACACCGCTCCTACCACAGCCAGCAGGACGGCTGACGTGCGTTCCAGAATGACAGCCTGCGCCTCCACATGTGCCTGCAGACGCGCCCGCGCGACCCCAGCCAGCAACTGCCCGATGCACGCCAGCGACCAGTATACCCCTGCCAGGACAATCGCCACCCGCAGACGGGGGGAACCGTAGAGGAGCCATGCGCTCAGCGTGACCACAAACAGAAGGAGGAGGCTCTGCGCTAACCGTAAGCCGAGGCTCGCACTCAGCACCGCATGAGAACGGGGACGCCGCGCGATATGCCGAGTGATTACCGCAGAAAACCCCATGTCCGCGAGAGGAGCCAGCGACCCCGCAAACGCCATCGCCTGCGCGAAGTCGCCGTAAGAGGCAGGAGCAAGCAACCGCGCCAGCAGGACGTTGTTCACCAGCCCCAGCAGACGCGCCGCGACCTGCGAGCCGAGCAACCAGCGTGTGGTGAACTGCCACGCTTTCACAGCAGGTTGACCTGACTGTTATCTCCCAGCATGAGCCTGACGGCGCGCGGCTTGCCCTCATCGCGACAGACGGTCACATTGCGTCCCAGCAGGCTGTCTTCCATGCGCGAGCCGATGTGAAGTATCCGACAGCCTTCTAATATCACGCTGTGCTCGATCTCGCTGGCGACAATGTGCACATTGTCCGCAATGGAGGTGAAAGGACCGATGTAGGCGTTCTCTATCAGGCAGTTCGTGCCGATGATGACGGGTCCCCGAATCACGCTGTTAACCACGCGCGTGCCTTCGCCGATGCACACCCGCCCGTGCAGTTGCGAACGGTCATCCACTTCCGCGCGGATGTCGCGCTCGATGTCCTCCAGCAGAATGCGGTTTGCTTCTAGAATGGCTTCGAGGTTGCCCGTATCCTTCCACCACCCGCTGATGATGTGCGAGCGCACCTGATAACCGTGGTCAATCAGATACTGGATGGCGTCGGTGATTTCCAGTTCGCCCCGTGCAGAAGGACGGATGGCGTTGACCGCTTCGAAGATATGCCCGTCAAACATGTACACCCCCACCAGCGCGAGATCCGACGGGGGCTGTTTGGGCTTCTCTATCAGGCGCACCGCACGGTCACCCTCCAGCACGGCAACGCCAAACTCCTGGGGATTGGGCACTCGCGCCAGCAGTATCTGTGCGTTGGGACGCATCTGCTCGAACTCGCGCACGAAGGGAGTGATGCCCTCCTTCACCAGGTTGTCGCCCAGATACATGACAAATGGTTCCTCTCCCAGAAAATCCTGCGCGATTTTAACCGCGTGCGCCAGCCCAAGAGGCTGCGGCTGGTGAATGTAGGTGACGCGAACGCCCCACCGACTGCCGTCGCCCACCGCCTGCATAATCTCCTCGCGCGTATCGCCCACGATGATGCCCACGTCGGTGATCCCTGCATCGCGTATGGCTTCAATGCCATAGAAAAGTACCGGTTTGTTGGCAATGGGGATGAGCTGTTTCGCGCCGGTGTAGGTGATGGGGCGCAGGCGAGTGCCCTTTCCTCCGCTCAGGATAAGCCCTTTCACGAGCGATACCTCCTTGTTGTACGTCCGTAGTTTGCGTCGCCGTTTGCCACAATGCCCAAAAGCCTGGTGCCCGGCAGAGCGCGAAGGGATTCTACGGCGCTCAGCGCGAGATCGCGGGAGGTAACCCCCGGCTGCACAACCAGCACCACGGCGTCGCTGTGCAGAGCAAGCACCCGCGCGTCGGCGAACGGCTCCACCGGCGGCGCATCCATCAGCACCAGGTCATACCTGTCTCGTAACTGTGTAAGAAGTTCGCGCATTCTGGTACTTTCCAGTAGTTCAGTGGAGTTGGGCGACACGGCGCCTGCAGGCAGGAGCCACAGGTTGTCAACGAGCGTCGGACGGATGCACGCCGCGAGTTCTTCCTCACCGCGAAGGAGTTCTGTCAGCCCGGGCGAGGGCGGCACACCGTCAAAACGATGGTGCACAGGCTGACGCAGGTCGGCATCTAGCAGTATCACCTTTTGCCCGGATTGCGCCATGCTGACGGCAAGATGTCGGCTTACAAACGCTTTCCCCTCTCCGTTCGCAGGCGACGTGACCATCAATATCCGCAGGGGACGTTCTAACGAGGCGAGGCGGATGGTGGTGCGCAGGTTGCGAAACGCCTCTATCGCTGACGGCTCCTTCAGGACCGATGAGCCAGTGCTGTCGCGAAGCGGGGGTATCGTGCCCAGCAGGGGGAGGTCCAGCCATTCGGTAGCGTATTGCACGGAGGGAAGGCGGCGGTCCAGTCGGTCCAGCAGAAGAACGAACCCGATAGCCAGCAGAACGCCCAGAGCCGTGCCCATCAACATATTGAGGATGCGCCGCGGTTTGACGCGCTTGCCGGGAAGCTGCGCCAGCTCCACCACACGCGCTCCACCCAGCTTCACCGCCTGGGTCAGTTCCGCCTCCTGCAGGCGCTCCATCAGGAACAGATACCGCTTTTCCAGACCCTGCCGCTGACGCAGAAGCTGGGTGAGCTCCTTTTCCAGCTGCGGAACAGCCAGCATCTGCTGACGGATGCTGTTTATGGTATCCTCCAGCGCGCTCATCTGCGCCTCCTGCCCCACAATATCGGCAGAAAGCAGGGCGACACTTTTGTATAACTCTTGATACACAGGGTTAGGCAGGCGTTGAACGCTTTCAATGCGAAGCGATTCCTGCTTCAGACGCTCTCGCAGGGCGTCTACTCGTGCCTGTGCGGATTGAACGCGCGGGTGCTCTTCGGTGAACTGTGCCTGCAGGGCGAGCAATTCCGCCTCAGCCGTGACCAGTTGTTTTTTGATTTCCTGCACCGTTGGGTTCTCGTAGATGGTGGGCGAGACAAGGGTCGACGGTTCCCGACCGAGCCGGCGGCGCGTTTCGGCGAGCCGGGTTCGTAGGTCGGTCAAACGCAGGTTCCCCTGCCAGCGGCGGTTGCTCAGATCCAGCATCTGCTGGGTAAGGGCACGTATCTGCTCGCTCGCATCCAGAAACAGCTTCTGTCGCTTAAAGGTCGCCAGTTTTTCGTCTATTGATGCGAGCTGCGCCTTTACGCCGCCGGGAGCGTCCAGCTGCTCCCGGATAAACCGGACGGTATTGCGTGCTTCTTCCTTGCGTACTCGCTCGTTTTGCCAGGCAATCACAATCGCGGCTGCATTGGCAGCATCCTGCGCCCGGCGCGGCGAGTGGGCTTCGGCAAAGAGCTCAATCAAGCCGGTGTCCTCTACCAGCCTTGCTCGGATATCCTGCTCGAAATCATCCTCGTCTTTGGGAGTGGTAGGGTTGCGTCCCTCTATCTGCGCGGCGCGAGTCAGCACGCACTGCTCTACGTCGGTGCTACCAGTATCACATAGTTTACTTTCAAATAAATCTCTAATTCTGTCTATCTGATAGTATTGCGCTAAAGGAATGCCCTGATTTTCTCCAATGATGACCATGGAATCTACCAGCAGCTTGTACGGGTATGTGTCGGTTAGCTCTGCCTGTTCCTGCGGGAGGGTTCGCGTAAAGCCAGCACCAAAGACATCGGTACGCAACACAAAACCAGAGGGCTGTTCAATTTGCACCACCGCCTTCGCTCGATAGACGGGGCGGGTGACAAAGGTGGTTACTGCAGTACCCAGCACCACGAGCACAAAGCACGAGAGAGCATATGCCCGTCGCCGTTGAAGAGCATCCAATACCTGTGATAGCACTGTGCGTTCGCGAGACACGTGGCGATACAACCTCCTGACCACTCGTCTTCCAGTGTATCAGCCCACCGAACAAAAGTCAATCACAGAAGGAATCGCCCAACCGTCTGTTGAAGCCGAACCATAAGGGAGGCGAGGCTTGGATGGGACTGGTGTACGCGGTTGTGAACCAGAAAGGCGGCGTAGGGAAGACGACCACGGCGGTGAACGTGGCAGCGTCGGTCGCGCTGGCGGGCAGGCGGGTTCTGCTCGTGGACGTTGACCCGCAGGGTAATGCCACCAGTGGTGTCGGCATAGAGAAGAGCAAACTGGCAAACAGTGTCTACCAGGTACTGGTTGATGACCTTCCGATGGAGGAGGTTATTCTTCGCACATCGGTTGAAGGGCTGGACGTAGTGCCGTCTACGCTGGACCTGGCGGGTGCGGAGATTGAGTTGATGACCAGAATCAGTCGGGAACAGGTGTTAAAACATGCCATCGAGCCCATCAGACAGCGTTATAACTACATCTTTCTGGACACTCCTCCCTCCCTCGGCTTACTTACAGTGAACTGCCTGACGGCGTGCGACCGGGCGATAGTGCCCATTCAGTGCGAGTATTACGCGCTGGAGGGGATTACGCAGTTAATGCGCACGGTGGACCTGGTTCGTCGCCGGCTCAATCCGACGTTGCGCATCGCACATGTTCTGCTCACCATGAAGGACCCCCGACTGCGACTTGCACAGCAGGTAGAGGAAGAAGTGCGTGCGTTTTTTGGGGATGTGGTCTCTTCGGTGGTGATACCGCGCAACGTGCGTCTGAGTGAGGCGCCCAGTTTCGGGATGCCTGTGGTGTTGTACGACCCGAAGTCACGGGGTGCGGAGGCATATCGGCAATTTGCGCTGGAGGTGATGAGGGATGACTCGCAAGGCACTGGGTAGGGGGCTTTCCGCGTTAATCGGTGGTTCAGAAGAGGTCGAGGAAGCGATCACGGAAATTCCGTTGTCCGCGATTATACCCAATCCCGACCAGCCGCGGCGGGATATTGACCGCGACAGCATAGAGGAACTGGCTTTGTCCATTCGGGAGCACGGCGTGCTTCAGCCTGTGATAGTTCAGCCGTTGCCCGACGGCAGGTATCAGCTGATAGCGGGTGAGCGGAGGTGGCGTGCGGCGCAGGTTGCCGGTTTATCTGCGGTGCCGGCGATTATCAGGAGGGTGAGTGACGAGGAGCGTCTCGAGCTGGCTCTGGTGGAGAACGTGCAGAGGGAGGATATCAACGCGGTAGACGAAGCGGTTGCATATCGCGCCTTGATGGAACGATTCGGGATGACGCAGGAGGAGGTTGCGCGTAGGGTTGGGAAGAGCCGAACTGCTGTGGCAAACACGCTTCGGCTTTTAGGCCTGGACGCGGAGATCCTGGACGGCTTGAGGCAGGGCAAGATGACGGAGGGTCATGCCCGTGCACTGCTGATGGCTCCTGAAGGGTCACGGTTGGAGTTGTATCGCCGGGCGGTGCGAGCAGGGTGGAGTGTGCGTGAGGTGGAGCGGGCGGCGCGTGCGGCAAGCAAGGAGGCTTCAGAACCGTCCGCGATTGTTTCACGTGAAACACCTGCACCTGACCCTCATCTGCTTGCGCTGGAGGACACGCTGCGCAGTGCGCTCGCAACACGAGTGCAAATTCGCTGTGTGGATGGTAAAGGGGCCATAGAGATACATTTCTATGATATGGATGACCTGACCCGTATCGTTGACCTCATCGTCGGGTGATCGCAACCATCACGGCGCTTCTGCGTCCGTATCGTGTCTTTCTGAAACGGTCCTCTCCAGGGGTGGGCGATGAGAGAACTATTGGCGGAACAGATGTTTGTATTGTTCGTTATCCTCGCCATTGGATGCTGGCTGGGACAGCTATCCGTGCGAGGCGTGTCCCTGGGCGCTGCTGGCGTTCTGTTTGTGGCGTTGGCTTTCGGGCACTTCGGATATAAGGTACCCAGGGAGGTGCGCGACCTCGGCTTACTGCTGTTTGTGTATGCCGTCGGTCTGCAGGCGGGTCCGCGCTTCTTCCGAGCATTCAAAAAACAGGGACTGCCGTTCGTGATAATCGGAGTGGTCAGCGTTCTTGCGGCTTCGGTCAGTACGGCAGTGGTAGCAAGCCTGTGGCATCTCTCTTCGGAGCTGGCAACCGGGCTGTATACCGGCGCCGCAACGAACACGCCCGCGCTCGCTTCAGCCATCGACGCGGTGGAACGCACCGCGTCGCAGAGAGTAGGTGAGGTAAGTGTGGGCTACGGTGTCGCCTATCCCTTCAGCATGATAGGCACGGTACTGCTTGTCCAGTTC
>CAZOGB010000102.1:0-9527 GCA_964579145.1 uncultured bacterium
GCAGGTTTCGCACTGGCTATCGCGAAAGGTAAACGGGACAGGTTGTCGTACCTGTTCCGCGTTTTTTCAGGGGGAAAGCCGATGAACCTGAGCCTCTCTTTTGACAGGCAAACCGGCGTATGGAACGGCTTGCTGGCAGGTGCTCGACAAGTAGCGGTCGCGCCGGCGGTGGACGTGCAGGTGAACACGTCGCCTCAGCGGTTTCCCTCCCCTCGAGAATGGCGACTTCATTCCGTCCAGCGCACGGGGAAAACGACCGAGGTGGTGCGGGTCGCTGGCGACTGGCAGGTGCGACAGGTTTTTGTGGTGGACGGGGGGCGGATACAGCGCGATGTGTATGTTCGCTGGAACGGGACGGAAACTGTGAAGATTGCCGGGGTCTATCTGCGCACGCCTGTCCTGCGCCTTTCGCCGTCGCCACAGGATTACTGGCTGATTCCGGGCGATTTTCCCATTCGGCGGACTCGCTTTGGGCATTTGAGGGCAGGCAGGGCGAGCGAGGAGGCGGGCTGGACGCGAGGGGAGTACGGCATCGCCGTGATACATTCGCCCACGCAGAAGCTCTCCTTGCTTGCCGGTTATATCTTCCGGTATGACCAGGCGCGCGTCGGTGTTGAGGAACAGGAACAGGGCGTGGTGCTGCGACATGGGTTTGAGACGCTGGCGAGGCTCCAGCCGGGCGCGGAGGTATCTGTCGGCACGCAGGTTATCGAAGTGGTGACCGGCGATGAAGCCCGCCTGCTTCAGGCTCTATCGCGCTTTTCCGATAGCCTGCAAAACGGTCCCCCGGCGGATGTTCCTGCCCACCTGAAAGGTGGCGTGCTTTACGAGCTACACCCCTGGGGCAGACTGGAGAGCTGGTGGGCGGGAGACAGGGGCAATCGCTTCTCGCGGCTGACCGCGCAGCTGTCCTTCCTGCGCAGTCTGGGGGTGAGTGTGCTCTGGCTCTTGCCTCCCGGATATCCGCCTCCGTGGGTATACACCACGCCCGGTTTCAACCGTGTGGCTCCCGAAAACGGCACTCCTGAGGAGCTGAAGCAGTTCGTTCGGCAGGCGCATCGGCTGGGCATGAAGGTGGCGACAGACCTGGTAGTGTACGGTGTGCACCCCGACAGCGAGGAGGTGAGGCGGCTGCCGGACGATGTGTGGTGTTACGATGAAGCGGGCAATCGGCAGAGAGTATGGGGTGGCACTGTTCTGGCGGCAGATGTGTCGCATCCCGCCTGGCAGGCACGCATCCGCGAGGTGGTTACCCGGTGGGCGAAGGAGTTCGGCTTCGACGGGGCGAGGCTGGATGTGGCGGGCTGGGGACAGATAGCGAACTGGCGCAACCCCGTACGTGCCAATGCTTCGGTCGCCTGGGGCGGATTGACGTTGAACAGGGTGGTTCGCGAGGCGTTTCGCGCCGTCAGCCGGGACGGTTTCATCTTGCCCGAAGCCGGCAAGCCGCTGGCGTTTCGCCACGCGGATATGCTGTTTGACTATCCCTGGTACATGGTCATGCGCGACATCACCCTCCAGCCTGACCTTGCCCGATGGGTTCAGGAGGCGCGGGAATGGCTGGAGTGGGAGCGTGTGTGCTATCCCCGCCGCGCGTTGAACGGGCTGGTACGCTTTCTGGAGAACCACGATACAGTTGCCGCACCACAGTACTTCGGCGTGGGCGTTTCGCAGGCGTTGATGGCGATATGTGCGTTCATGCAGGGGATACCGCTGGTGTATCAGGAGCAGGAAATCGGCTTCTCGGACGAGCTGGCGAGGTGGCTTCATCTGCGGCGGCGTGAGAGATGCCTGGCAGAGGGAGAGGCAGAGTACCTGTCGGTACAGTCTTCGCATCCGCACGTGTTCGCTTTCCTGCGCCAGGCGGAGGATGGAGCGGCGGTGGTGGCGGTAAACCTGACGGGTTCGGCGGTGCGATGTCGGCTCTCGTGGCAGGGGACGCTTTCCCAGAGGTTTCCCGTGTGTGTGGATGGGTTGGGCGGAGAGATGCTGCGTCCGGCTGTGGGCGGTGCTGAGGTGCAGATTGCTCCCTATCGCCCGGCGGTGTTGTTGCTCAAGCCGCGGGGCTGGCGGGCTACGCCCGAGGGTGTGCAGGAACGGCGGTCTTCTCAAGCCTCTGCCTCGCGCTGGCAGGTTCTGGATGATGGCACGGTCTGCGCTTTCGGGGCACAGAGGTGGTTTGTGCAGACGCCGGAGGGCAGGCTTGAGGATGCCTTTCGCGATTACCATGTGCGCGTGAAGCCGGGCGAGGCTCTGGTGGACGGATTGCCCGTGTTAAAACGCGCGTGGCGTCCGCTGGAGGAGGGCTTGCTAGACGGTTCCGACACTGCCAGCATGGGCGTGCGGTGGGCGGATGGGCAGGAGCTCCATCTGCGAATCGATACCGCGCGTGCAGAGGAAGTGCGCCTGAAAGATGAACGACTGGACGGCAGGCGGGTCTATCTGGTGGTGAAACCGCGAGAGGCGTACACTGTCGGGAAGGCAGTCGCCGTTGCACCGGCAGAGGGGGGAGGGACGGAGGTCGCACCGTTGTTTGTGCACCTGCACAGCCAACACAGCCTCCTGAGCCTCTCGCGCAGACACGGCGGCTTGCCAATAGTGTGGCGGATGAGGAACGGGAAGGATCTCGCCTTTGCTGGTGGTGACGCTTACACCGACTGGGGACTGGTAGAAGGCGGTTACGCCTCCGCCGATGGCGAGACCAATCCCCGCCTGAGCATTCAGCATGAGGGCAGGCAGACCTCGGTTCAGTTCACCGGGTGGCTTCGCCATCGCGCATGGAACGGGGTGCAGTCCTGTCCTTTTGCCAGGCCGGGCACGCGCTACCGGTTGAGTTATACGATGGACGATCAGAACAGAGTAAAGATTGGGCTGGGTATCGTGCCGCCTGTGGACCGTGCAGAGGTTCGGGCGTTCTTTGCCCTGCGTCTGCCGCTGCGCGGGTTCACCGGCTGGCGCAGAGGGAGTGAGGGTGGACGGCAAGGGGAGCGTACAGGAGTACGACTCGGCGAGAGCAAAGGAGATGCAGGCGTTCCGCTGGTGATCCAGACGGAGCTGGGGACGCTTCGGGTGTTCGATGCGCGCAACGTGCAGAATGTCTTCCTGATAGACAGCGGCGATGGCGAGGCGGTGCTGTTTCTGGCGCTGCTGGACGGGCAGGCGGTGGCTTTGCGTGCAGGCGTTGAATGGTCTGCAGAGATGTGGCTGGGCTGGGAAACCGGGCAAATATAGCGCAAGCAGGTGTCAGAATCTGCTATAATAGGCTGGGTGATGTGAAATGGCGGTACAGCAACTACCAAAGAAAATCGTGTACCCGGAGTCCGATGGCAAGCCCATGGCTGATAATACCAAGCAGCTGGAGTACATGGTGTACCTCTACGACAACCTGTCCGCGCTTTTTGCCGACCGTGAGGATGTGTTCGTCGCCGCGGATCTGCTGTGGTATCCGGTGGAGGGGCATCCTGAAACCTGCGTTGCGCCGGATGTATTTGTCGCGCTGGGGCGCCCGAAGGGGCATCGCGGACGCTACCTGCAGTGGGAAGAGGGCAATACGCCACCGCAGGTGGTGTTCGAGATACTGTCCCCCAGCAACCGCTACGCGGCGATGATAGAGAAGTTCCGCTTTTATGAAGAGTACGGCGTGCAGGAATACTATCTGTACGACCCGGACACGGGCGTATTAAACGGCTGGGTTCGTCAGGGTGACAGATTAACGCCGGTGGAGCAGATGGAAGGCTGGGTCAGCCCTCTGCTCGGCATTCGCTTTACGCTGGAGGATGGCGCGCTGGTGGTGTACCGTCCCGACGGCGAGCGGTTTGTGCCCTATGTGGAACTGCGCCGCCGGCTGGAGCAGGCGAGGCACGAAGCGGAACAGGCGCGACGTGAAGCAGAACAGGCACAGCGAGAGGCGGAACAGGAGCGTTTGCGGGCAGAGAAGCTGGCACAGCGGTTGCGCGAGCTCGGCATCAACCCGGAAGAGGTTGCCTGATACTTCACGCACAGGAGAATAACGGTGGCAGAGAACTGGGATGTGTTGTTGATGGCGTACGGCACGCCACGCACTCTGGAAGAGGTGGAGCCGTACTATACTCACATCCGTCGGGGCAAACCTCCTTCGCCGGAGCAGTTACAGGACCTGGTAAGGCGATATGAGGCTATCGGCGGGGTCTCTCCGTTGAACGAGATTACCGCACGGCAGGTGCAGGCAATGGAGCGTGAACTGCGCCGGCGCGGCTGGAACGGCAGGGTATATGTGGGGATGAAGCACTGGCATCCCTTCATCGCGGAAGCCGTAGAGCAAATGGCGAAGGATGGTGTGCAGAGGGCCGTGGGCGTGGTGCTGGCACCGCATTACTCTCGCATCAGCATCGGTGGGTATATTGACTATGCTGTGCGCGCGCGGGATGAGATGGTTCCGAGTATGGATCTGCGATTTGTAGAGCGATGGGGCAATCACCCGCGATTCATCGAGGCGGTCGCCGACAAGGTTCAGCAGGCGATGTCCGATTGGCGCCCGGACGAGACAATGGTCATTTTCAGTGCGCACAGCCTGCCTCAGCGCATCCACCAGTGGGGCGACCCGTATGAGCGCGAACTGATGGACAGTGCACAGCTTGTGGCGCAGAGGCTTGGTCTGCCTTACTGGACGTTTGCCTATCAGAGCGCGAGCGCAACGGGAGAACCTTGGCTGGGACCGGATATTCTCGAGAGGATTGAGCAGATAGCCAGCGAGAGTTCGCACCGACAGATACTCTGCTGTGCCATCGGTTTCGTCGCCGACCATCTGGAGGTGCTTTACGACCTGGACATCGAAGCACGCCAGAAGTGCGAATCGTTGGGGCTGAGTTACCGCCGCGCACCTTCGCTGAATGATGACCCTCTGCTGGCGGAGGTGGTTGCGGATGTTACCCTGGCGATGATGGGATAAAAGGGGAAAGCCGGGCTCACGCCCGGCTTGAAAGTCGGCTGGCGAGCCTGGGGCGGCTGTTCATAACCCCCCTGCTAAAACGGTTCGCCACACCGTTCATGGCAGACCGGGCTAAAACAGCCTAGCCCTCAGAATCACCTCGTTGATCTGCCATAGGGCACCACCTCCTTTCGGAAGCAGTATTCCATATTTGGGGTGGCGATGTCAACTGCGCATCTGCAGGCGCACCTGTTCCACCAGCTCCACCGTCAGAGGCAGGGCGCATTCCGTGTCGGTGCACGGCTGACAGGTCACCCGGGCGCGGATCTCGCCGGTGTCTTCCGTCACCTCGCCGATACCGATAACGGGAACCACCACGCGCAGTTCCCCACGATAGATGGGTATCGCCGGAGCGGTGTCGCCTGTCTGCAGGGTATCGGGCGGCGGGAACAGGGGGTCGCCGAACACCAGCGGCAGGGTGCTGGATACCTCAATGCGCGTGGGAACGAGGTCTTCGGGAACGTCCTCTGCGCCGTTGATGTGCCAGCCGCGTTCTATCAGGAAGCGTATCAGCACGCCGCCTTCCATGATGTGCATTTCGACATTGACCGGCACCCCAGAGGCTTGCGGCGCAGGCTGAGACTCCTCCACCTCTGGAACCTCATCCAGCGTGTCACCTGCAATCAGCAATAGCGCGTGAATCAGGCTATCTGAGCCGTGCGGATACTTCTCAATGGGCGCCCACAGCGACCGAAGGGTCTGGTACACGAAGTAACCGTAGTTTCCCTCCCCTGTTACCTGGTAGAGCCGTGCCAGCAGACGCGCGGCGGAGCCGTTTCCGCAGGGAGTGGAGCGGTCATGCACCTCCTTCACCCGCGCGATAAGCTGCTCGTGATAGTCTGCGGTGTTCACGAAGGCGTGGTGCTCTTCGTCCCAGAAGTCAGCAATCATGCGGCTGGCGAGTCGCTTGGCTTCGTCGAGCCATCCTTCTTGCTCGGTGGCTTCGAACAACGCGAGCAGTCCTGCGCCCAGCAGGGCATAGTCTTCCAGGTAGGCACGGATGCCAGCCTCTCCGTCACGATAGCGACGCAGAAGGCGCCCGTCCGGGTCAACCATGTTCTCCAGAATGAACCGTGCTGCTTCCTCCGCGCACTGCACGTAGTCTGGTCTTTCCAGTACCATCCCGGCATAGGCGAGACTTTCAATCATCAGCCCGTTCCAGCCGGCAAGCACTTTGTCGTCGCGCAGAGGCGGCACGCGCTGAAGCCGTTTCTGCAGAAGCAGTTCCCGCGCCGTCTGCATTTTCTCCTGCAGGTCCGCCGGCGACATGCCCAGTTCCTCGGCAATCTGGGGTATCGGAGCACGCAGGTGGGGGATATTCCTGCCCGTCATCTGTCCGCTCGCCTCATCCCGATAGTTACCATCCGGGCGGATGCTGTACACGTTGCAGAACAGGTCGGCAAGGGATGGGGGAAGTGTCTGGCGTATCTCGCCAAGCGTCCACGTGTAGTATTTGCCCTCCTCGCCCTCGCTGTCGGCGTCCATCGCGCTGGCGAACGCGCCGCCCTCCACGCGCATCTCGCGGAGCACCCATTCGTAAATCTGCTGTGCCACCTCTTTGTAGTGCCCGTTGCCCGTCAGGCTGTAGGCTTCGGTATATGCCCAGCCAAGCTGCGCGTTGTCGATCAGCATCTTCTCGAAGTGGGGCAGGAGCCACTCGGCATCGGTGGAGTAGCGGTGGAACCCTCCCCCGATATGGTCGCGAATACCGCCCAGTGCCGTGCCGTCCAGCGTGCGCAAAGCCATTTGCAGGGCATCCTCGCTCTCTAAGTTCTCGGCAAGCCAGAACAGTACCGGGAAGGCGGTATTGGGCGGGAACTTGGGAGCAGTGCCGAAACCGCCGTGTGTGGTGTCGAAGTGCTGGCGCATCTGCTGGAGGTAGTTGCCAATCACGCGCGGGTCGGGTTCGCCTTCCATCTGTTCGTAGCGAGCGGCGGCTACCTGCTGAATGACCCCTGCAATCTCGCGAGCGGACTGAAGTACCTCTTCGCGTCGATTCTGGTAGGCGTCGGCAAGCTGGCGGGCGATCTGTGCGAAGATTTCGGCAGGGTAGTAGGTTCCCGCGAAGAACGGCTCGCCCTGCGGGGTCAGGAAAACCGACATGGGCCATCCCCCTCGCCCGGACAGCAGCTGCACCGCGGTCATGTAGATGTCGTCCACATCGGGTCGTTCTTCCCGGTCCACCTTGATGCAGATAAAGTTCCGGTTGAGAATGTCGGCGATGCGAGGGTCCTCAAAGCTCTCATGTGCCATCACATGGCACCAGTGACAGGACGAGTAGCCGACCGAGAGGAAGATGGGCTTATCTTCGCTTCTTGCTCGCTCGAACGCTTCTTGGCTCCAGGGATACCAGTCCACCGGGTTATGCGCATGTTGTAAAAGGTATGGGCTTTTCTCGTGAATGAGGCGGTTAGGTTGCATGGTTGAACGCTTCTCCTTTTGCGCCTGAGCGCGGCTATCGTTAAGGTGATTGTACCCGATTTTGAGAATCTGGCAAAATCCCTTGACGCGAAGCCCGCTTGCAGGTGATAATATCTTTGATACCGCCGGTAGAGGAGTGGTTATGGCATCTATCTTTCCAACCGCATACTGGGGGAACGTGCAGGCTACCTTCTACCCCCAGCGCGACTGGCAGGGCGTTCAGCCGCTGCGGGCGGTCCTGCTGTTCGCTTTCTTTGGGGACCGGGTGGTGCTTTGCGATATCGCAGGGCGCGGCTGGAGTGTGCCGAGCGGACATATTCAGGAGGGCGAGACTCCTGAACAGGCGATACGACGTGAAGCGCAGGAAGAGGCTGGGGTTGTGCTGAGTAGTGTGGAGCCTATCGGACTGTATGAACTTGAGGAACTAGATGGCAGCCGCTGGTACGCTCCAGTATTCGTGGGCGAGGTGGCGCACTTCGCACCGATTGCCGACAGCAGCGAATCGGGCGGTGTGTTGTTGATACCACCTGAAGATGTTCAGGAGGTGTACCACCTGTGGGACCCGCTGATCGCGGAGGTGTTCCAGTACGCCACAAAGCGATACCGTGAGCGGTTCCTTCCGGGTGTGCCCCTACGCGAGATATATGAGCAGTTTGCTCGCGTGCAACCTGTTTCCGAGAACAACATCAGCAATTCCGAGCGATAAAGGAGGCGTTTCATGTTCATTTCGCAACGTGCGCAACGCACCAGTCCTTCACCAACCCTTGCCATCACCGCTAAAGCACGCAAGATGCGCGAGGAGGGTATTGACGTGCTTTCTTTCGGGGCGGGAGAACCCGATTTCGACACACCAGAGTTCATTAAGGAGGCAGCGATTGCTGCCTTGCGGGAGGGTTTTACGAAGTATACGCCCACCGCAGGCATCGAACCCCTGCGCAAGGCGATTTGTGACAAACTCTGGCGCGATAACGGGCTGAAATACGAGCCGAACCAGATTATCGTCACCTGCGGGGGCAAGCACGCACTGTACAACACCTTTCAGGTCATCTGCGATCCCGGCGATGAGGTGATTATCCCTGCGCCCTACTGGGTGAGCTATCCCGAGATGGTCAAGCTTGCCGATGGCGTGCCGGTGTACGTTTACGCGGATGAGAGCACAAACTTCGTGCCCACCGTGGACGCCATTCGTGAGAAAATCACCCCGCGTACCCGCGCCATCGTGATTAACAGCCCGTGCAACCCAACTGGCGCAGTGTTCCCTCGCCAGACGCTGAAGGAGATTGCTTCTCTTGCCCTGAAGCACGACCTGTACATCATCTCCGACGAGATTTACGAGAAGATGGTATACGATGGGCACGAGCACTTCAGCGTTGCCAGCTTGGGCGAGGAGGTGAAGAAACGCACTATTCTGATAAACGGCATGTCCAAGGCATATTCGATGACCGGCTGGCGTATCGGCTATGCGGCGGCGGAGCGCGAACTGGTGGCGGCGATGACGCGCATTCAGGACCAGTCCACGTCCAACCCTACCTCCATTGCGCAACGGGCGGCGCTGGCAGCCCTTCAGGCGCCTGAGGATGAAGTAAAGCGGATGGCCGCAGCGTTTGCCGAGCGCAGAAGGGTGATTGTGGACGGCTTGAACAGCATTCCCGGTTTCCGCTGCGCCGAACCGGGTGGAGCGTTTTATGCGTTCCCGAACGTATCTGCCCTGTACGGCAAACGCTGGGGCGACCGGGTGATTAACGGCTCCGACGCTTTCGCCGAGTATCTGCTGGAGGTGGCAAGGGTGGCGGTGGTTCCGGGCAGCGGCTTTGGTGCGGACGAGAACATCCGTCTGTCCTATGCCTGCTCGCTGGACACCATCCGCAACGGCATCGCCCGCATCGCACAGGCGGTAGAGAGTCTGACGTAGATCTGGTGGTCGGGCACTTCGCAAAGAACGGGGTGTTCCGACCGCCCAGCAGCCTAGTGGAGAGTAGCCCGATGGAAAAGGTTATTGAGCTTGCCAAACAAATCATTCATGAGGAGCTTGAGAGACGGGGCTTCGCCGTGCGGCAGATTATCCTGTTTGGAAGTCGCGCCCGTGACTGGGATTTTTTCATCATCGTCGACAGGGACATTCCAGACACCGAGTACCGAA
>CAZOGB010000103.1:0-9484 GCA_964579145.1 uncultured bacterium
AAAGGGCAGTTCTGGTCAAGAGCAGGACTGCCCCTCATTTTGTCTAAACTCGAGTTATTATACATCATTCAACAAAAAAATGTATATATCATCGTCGGTTGAACGAAGAACGGGCAGATGTGCGCTGGAGGATATTTCTGCCGATTCTTCCCTGCACTCTGTTAGATTGCCCGGGATAGCCCCGTTTATCTATCAGAATACTTCAAGAGGAGGCTACCGAGATGTTTATTCCAGAGGCGTGGCAGAGGTTGCAGTTGGAACAGTGGAACCAGGTGGTGAAAGCACTGGTGGCAGTCTGGGATTTTGCCGAGAGAATGGGAGCCGAAGAGTGCCTGACCTGGCATCTGAGCATGGACACCGATGGCCGGCTGGCGACCCTGTTAGCCTGCGCGACCTACCATGGCGCGGAACTTCCATACCTGGTGCCCGTCTGGGTTGAGCCTCGTGCCGACAGTGACCGGCACAACGGACAGCCTGAAGCGGAAAGAGAGGTAACGACGTACTTCCAGAGCACCCAGGACGGACTTCAACCTGACATGAAGGCTTACAGAGGCGCCCAGATGGTGCGCGAACTTCTGTTGCAGGTAGACCAGTTTGCCGAGGAGAGGTGCCTGTGTGCAAGAGATGTGCGACGCATCCTCGCCGAAGTCATGAACGTGTATTCAGACAGCGAAGATGCTTTTCCCATCCTCCCCTCCCTCACATCCTGAGGGACATCCCGGGCAGAGGCGCGTCCCCCCCGCCTCTGCCCACTTTTCTGCCTATATCCTCCAGCCGCTGCGGAAAGTGGGACGGATGAACTTATCAGCCTTCGGACAGTTCACCGCCTTCATCCGTTTGGCATCCCAGTTGATTCGCTCACCGGTGATGATTGCCAGATTGCCCAGCAGTGCGGTTTCGGTGAGGGCACTGGCGTAATCAAAGTTGGACATGGCAGGCGGTCCGCCCTTGCAGGCGTTAATCCACTCCTGATGATGTCCGGGCGAGCGCGGGATGGAGGGCGCCGGCGGTTGATAGTTCGCAAACTTCTCGCGTGGCAACAGCACGAAGGGCGCACCGTAATCGCCCGGGCTGTAGAGCGTTCCCTCACTGCCGATAATCAGCAGTCCGCTGTCCGCCATCTGCTCACCCTGCAGTAGTTCGGCAGGCGGCTTCTGCCCACCATCATACCATGTCATCTTGCAGGGGGGTAGGTCGCCTCGCTGTGGGAACTGATAGCGCACGATGGACCACTTCGGGAAGGTCTCACCGTTCACCCCCGAGGTCTCGGCTTCAATCATGACGGGGTCGCGCAGGTTCAGCGCCCAGAACGCCATGTTCATGGTGTGGCACGCCATGTCGCCGATGGCACCCGTGCCAAAGTCAATCCACCCTCGCCAGGCGAAGGGATGGTACGCCTCGTGATAGGGACGCTTGGGCGCAGCACCAAGCCACAGGTCCCAGTCCAGCCCGTCGGGCACAACCATCTCCTCCTTCGGACGGGGGATACCCTGAGGCCAGATGGGACGATTGCTCCATACGTGAATCTCGGTCACCTTGCCCAGCACGCCCGACTGGAGTACCTCCACTCCCTGGCGCAGTTCGTTGGATGCCGTGCCTTGATTGCCCATCTGGGTAGCCACCTTGTAGCGGCGGGCGGTGTCGCGCATCATTCGCGCCTCCCAGATGGTGCGTGTCAGCGGCTTCTCGCAGTACACATGCTTGCCCATGCGCATCGCCATGATGGACGCCACCGCGTGCGAGTGGTCCGGCGTGCTGACCACCACGGCATCGATCTCCCTGCGCATCTGCTCCAGCATCTTGCGATAGTCCTTAAAGAATTTCGCGTTGGGACATGCCTGGCGTGCGCTGTGCGCGAGCCGCTCGTCCACGTCACACAGGGCGACGATGTTCTCGCTCATCACGCCGTCCAGGTTGCCGCGCCCCCTGCCACCTGCGCCAATCATGGCGATGTTCAGCTTCTCGTTTTGCGGGAAGCCGAACGCCATCCTGCTGTCGCGCAGGAACAGGAAGCTGAACCCTCCTATCGCAGCCCCCTTCAAAAAGGTGCGCCGGTCCATCTTCTGGGACATGCTCTGCTACCTCCTTCGCATCTTCGGCTTTGTGCAGTACCTTTTTCCTGCTGTTACCGAAGGAATCCTGCCTGGTAATGTCCGGTGCCCCATAGATGCGACAATCCCTCACTGAAGTATATAGATGGACTACACTAAACGCATATAGGGATTATGCCGATAATACGTCCTGAAGTTCTCTCCAATCAGGGTTACACACTTAGTCTGTCGCAAAAAGGAGTATCTCGTGATGAAGATTGCCACAAGCATCGTGAGACTTCAAACCCAAAGCATCGGTGCGAAGTTTGCCCTTCTGGGGGTAGGAGGCATTGTGGTTCTCACCATTGGGGTGATTGTGGTTGCAGCCTGGCAGAGCGGAGTGTTCAATGCAAAAGCGCAACGTGAAGTGGAAAAGCTGGTAGACCAGGACCTGGCACACGTTGCGCAGACCACCTACCAGATGGTGGCTTCGCAGGACGCCCTGCTTCAGCAGGTGGTGGAACACAATCTCCACGTTGCCCGGCACCTTCTGAAAAGCGCAGGCGGATTCAGCCTGGTGCCAGAAGAGGTAACCTGGAATGCCGTGAACCAGTTCACCAAACAGACACAAACCATCTCCCTGCCCAAAGCGCTGGTCGGAGGCACATGGCTGGGTCAGCAGAGGGACCCCAATGCCTCTGTGCCGGTGGTGGATGGAGTCAGGTCACTGGTGGGTGGAACCTGCACCATTTTCCAGCGGATGAACGAGCAGGGGGATATGCTGCGGGTTGCTACCAATGTGATTGGTAAGGATGGCAGGCGAGCGATAGGCACGTTCATCCCCGCCGTTAATCCCGATGGCACGCCGAACCCGGTGGTATCCGCGGTGCTTCGTGGGGAGACCTATCGGGGTGTGGCTTTCGTGGTGGATTCGTGGTATGTCACCGCCTACGAACCCATCCGGGACGCCTCCGGGCGCATCATCGGTATGCTCTACACGGGCGTCAAAACGGAAAGCGTGGATGCACTCCGCAAAGCGATAATGGGCATCCGCGTGGGGAAAGACGGATATGTCGCCGTGGTCGGCGGCAAGGGACATCAGCGCGGTCATTACATCATCTCCAAAGATGGCAAGCGCGACGGAGAGAACATCTGGGAAGCGAAAGACTCGGACGGGCGCTTCTTCATCCAGGAGATGGTGAACCGCGCGATAGAGCTGAAGCCGGGCGAAAGCTTCAAAATGCGCTACCCATGGAAAAACCAGGGCGAGACCAAGCCCCGCATGAAAGTGGCACTGGTGACCTACTATGCGCCCTGGGACTGGGTAATTGCTGTCACGGCATACGAAGATGATTTCGGCACTGCGTTCCAGCGACTGCAGACAGGCAGGCGTCAGATGCTGTGGACGTTCGTGCTGGTTGGGATCATCGCCTCCATCGTGGGGTCTATCGTGCTCTTGCGCTTCGGGCGCACTGTCGCCAGACCGCTGAACCAGATGGTGCAGGTAGCATCCGCCATTGCCGACGGCAGACTGAACCAGCAGATTCAGCACCGTAGTACAGACGAGACAGGACTGCTGGCAGAGGCGTTCCGCAGGATGCTAACCTACATGCAGGAGATGGCACAGGTTGCACGTCGGATAGCGCAGGGCGACCTGACGGTGAAGATAACGCCGCGCTCCGAGCAGGACGAGCTGGGGCAGGCGTTCAGCACCATGATTGCCAGCCTGCGGGAAACCACCAGCCAGCTGATGCACACATCCTCCACGCTGGCAGCAACCAGCCAACAGCTGGCGGCGGCGACCGAGCAGAGTAGTCAGGGCACGCAGGACGTTGCCAGAGGTAGCGAACAGCTTGCCCGCACGGCTTCCGAGGCGGCGCAGGCGGTGGATGAACTGGAATCCGCCATCCAGCAGGTGAAGAGCAGTAGTGAAACGCAGAAGCAGTCCGCCAGCGAGGCAGAAGAGGGCATGAAACAGGCGGCACAGGCGGTAGAAGAGGTGGCACGGAGTGCTCAGCACATGTCCTCCTCTGCACAGGAGGCGGCGGCAATTGCCCAATCAGGTGGGCAGGCGGTTCAGGAGACCATCCAGACGATGAGCCGCATTCAGGAGCAGGCACAGGTATCCGCTCAGCGCGTCAAAGAGCTCGACCAGCTGGGTCAGCAGATTGGCGCCATCGTAGAGACCATCGAGCAGATAGCCGAGCAGACCAACCTGCTGGCGCTCAACGCAGCCATCGAAGCGGCACGCGCCGGTGAGCACGGTCGTGGCTTCGCGGTGGTTGCCGATGAGGTGCGCAAGCTGGCAGAGCAGGCGGCTTCTTCCACCAAAGAGATTGGTGCGCTGATTGCCAATGTGCGCCGCGGTGTGGAGCAGGCGGTGCAGGCAATGGAGCAAACGAGAGAAGAGGTAGAAGCCGGCTTTGCCCGCAGTACCGCTGCAAATGAAGCGCTGGCGCAGATTGTGCAGGCGGCGCAAACCGTCGCCAGCGAGGTGCAAGGCGTTACCGCTATCGCCCAGCAGATGTCCGCCAGTGTGCAACAGGTGCTGGCATCGGTCTCGTCGGTGCGGATTGCCGCTGAAGAGAACGTGCAGGCGGTCACTGCGATGAGCGAATATGCCCAGCAGGTCGCCGAGACCATCTCCACGGTTGCCTCTGTCAGCGAGGAGGCATCCGCCAGCGCTCAGGAAATCAGCGCATCTGCCCAGCAGGTCAGCGCCGCTTCTCAGGAACTGAGCGCGATGGCGATGCAGTTACAGCAGATCGTCCAGCGGTTCCAGCTGGAGGAGCAACAGGGCAGGTCCGCCCTGCCTCGCGCAGCTTAGCCTGGCGAGCCGGCACCTCCCACACACAGGGGATGTCCCACCGGGGCATCCCCTTTCTTACTGGCACCTGCTTTGTGCTATAATGGGAACGAGGTGAGTGCAATGGCACACAGGACGCTGGAAAATCCCCTGCGCCCGTTGCCCAGAGGCAAAATCAGCTACGAGCAGTTCCTAGAGTGGTTGGATGATCAGACCTGGGCAGAGTGGGTAGATGGTGAGGTACAGCTGATGAGCCCAGTTTCGCGGGAGCACGATAATGTGCACGTTTTTCTGGTTGCACTGCTCCATTTTTACGTCTCGGCACACCGTCTGGGAGAGGTGCACTCCGAGCCTTTTCAGATGAAAACAGGCGCAGACCTGCCCGGACGTTCGCCCGATATTCTGTTTGTGCGCGAATCGAACCGCCATCGTCTGAAACCGACCTATCTGGACGGACCTGCTGACCTGGTGATAGAGATTGTCAGCACGGAGAGCGAAGAGCGTGACCGGGTGCACAAGTTTGCGGAATACGAGCGAGGCGGAGTGCTGGAGTACTGGCTGATAGATACAGACAGGCATGAGGCAGAGTTCTACGTGCTGGGAGAAGACGGCAGGTACACGCTTCAGATGCGCGGAAGCACAGGGATATACCGGAGTGTAGCCATTGAGGGCTTGTGGCTGAAGATAGAATGGATATGGCAACAGCCGCCTATGACCGAGGTTATCCGCGCATGGGGACTGGTATAGCGAGGTTCTGAAATGCCGGAGTACGACATCAGTCGGGCGTTTGAGATTATCGCCGAACGCAAAATCACCGAGGCGATGGAGGAGGGCAAGTTCGACAACCTGCCGGGCAAAGGACAGCCTCTGCAGATAGACCCTCAATGGCTGGTGCCGCCGCACCTGCGCATCGCCGCCACCATCCTGCACAACGCTGAAGTACTTCCCGAATGGGCACAAACCGACCGCGAGATTGTGATGGCGCGTGAGGCCATTGCCATCCTGCGCCGGCGGGTACAGACCGAGTATCCCCTGCGCTGCGAGAAGCCGCTGTTCCCCGAATGGTATGCCAACATCCTGCAAAGCCTTCTGCGCCTCATGCGCCGGGTGAACGACCTCATCCTGCAATACAACATCAGTTCGCCAGTCAACCTGCAGGTGCACGTTCCCTTCGCTGTGGACCGAGAGATAGAGACCTTCCTGGCGGAGTTCCCGCCTCCCGAATCGCTGGACATCGCGCGCGTGCTATCTGAAGCCTCTACCAGCGGTGGGGCGGTGCGTGTGGAGGCAAAGGCGCGTTATGAATCGTTGCAGGCACAACGTAAGGAGGAGAGCGGCGATGCAGGTCAACCATGAGCTGGCGCAGGTGCTTCGCTTTCTGGCGAACGCTCTGGAGTGGCAGGGTGAGAACGCCTTCAAGGTGCGCGCCTACCGTCTGGCGGCGCAGACGCTGGAAACCCTGCAGGAGCCGGTGGAGGAACTGGTTGCCCGCGACGCTCTGCGGGATTTGCCACACATCGGTGAGGCGGTGGACAAAAAGGTGCGGCAGTATCTCGCCGAGGGAACGTTCCCCGCGCTGGAACGGGTACGGTCGGAAGTTCCCGAAGGTGTTCAGGAACTGCTGAGGATGCCCGGTATGACCGGTCGAGCGGTGCGTGCCCTGCAGGAGAGGCTGGGCATTGATAGTTTGGCTTCCTTTCGCCGTGCGGTTCAGGAGGGCAGAGTGCAAAGCGAACGCTGGACGCCCGCGGTTCGGGAAGCCCTGCAACAGGCGATAACCAGCCTTTCGTAGGGGGCGGGTGGTCCCGGCGTCTGCCCAAGGCTGGAGGGCGAACCCGGTAGGGAGCTGAAGAAAGCCCTCACCCACAGCACGATGGGGAAACGCCGGGAGAGAGGACAGGTTCCCCCGGTGTCGCCCTCCAGCGAGCCGAAAGTGCCCATGCCGAAGAGCAGGCATGCTTCCCGCGCTACCGCGTGATGACCACAGGCACGGTGCAGGTATTCAGCGTCCTGCCCTTCACGTCCGCCTGTGCGTCCGCGATAACCGCGATGGTGCCGTTCTCCGGCAGATTGATTTCGGCAACATATTTCCCACTGCCTGCGGACTTGGCATCTACCGCCTGCCAGCGCGAATTGCGCAGGTCCTTGCTGGGCGACTGGGCATACCACACCTGCACCCCAACCGCCGGGCTTTTCGTGGTGACCGTTACCGTGACCTTGTTGCCGGCACGCTTCACGTCCGCGCTCACCTGTGGAAGGGGCTTCTTGTCTACCACCAGCGAGTAGAACGCCACCATGTTGGTAATCACCCGGTTAATCCCTTCCTGCAGGCTGTGTCCCGCGTTGGGGATATACAGCAGCATCTTCTCGCCGGGCAGGTCATTGAAGTAGAACTTCGCCGCATCGATCACCCAATAGCGGTCATTGGTGCCGTTCACAATCATCTTGGGCATCCTGAATCGCTCGCGGTAGGAATAGGGGTCCACAATCGCGGTGAGCGTTTGTCCTTCAGTGGACGTCAGCATCTCGGTCAGCCCTTTGCCCGAGTAGTCGGCAATCATCTCGCTGTAGGTTCCCCATGTCTCCACCTGATGGGGCAGCTGCTTGGGGAAGTTGAGGATGTCGAACACCATCGGGGCGATGGCGCGTACCCGCTTATCTACCGCGGCGGTCAGCCAGGTGGTCCATCCACGTTTCGAGCCGCCCGTCACCAGGAACTCCTTCACGTCCACGTTCCACTGTTTTTTCGCCACCTCCTGCACGGCGGTCATCGCCTTCACTGCGCTCTTGGTCATGGGCAGGAGGGCAGGCCACGTCTTATCGCCCGACTTGGCGAACTCCATGAAGGTATACGAGATGAGCGCGTCCTCGCTCAAGCCATTGAACAGCGGCTGGTTGGGTACGTCGTTCAGGATGGTGCATATGGCGCCCGTGTCATTCGCTACCGAAGCAAACACCCCGATTTCCGCCATGCTACTGCTTCCGGTGATATAGAGCACGCCCACTTCTGGCGTTTTCAGCTGCGCCGGTTTAATGACATACACCCGGTGCGTCCACACGATATCGCGCCACTTCTGGGAGGTCAGGCGCACCTCCGCGATGGTGGTAGCACCCATCTCCCGGCTGTTCACAATCTCCCATTTGTACATCCCATCGTCGGCGGCAACGTAATCGTCCAGCGGACCTGCCGTTGCCACCAGCGACATCAGACCAAACAGCGCAAGTACACAGAGCCAGCGTTTCATTATGATTTATCTCCTCCTCTGGATTCGGTTTCCCTCTGATGGACGTTTCGCCCCCCGCAGGAGTTTCACCTGTTTCCATGCGTCAGCCACTCGACCTGCTGTGTGCTCAAGGAAACCTCTGTGGCACGCGTACACTCCCGGAGATGCTCCAGATTACCTGTGGCGAAGATGGGTATTACGATAGGCTTCTGGTGCAACAGCCATGCCAGTGCAACCTGCGTTGGACTATATCCCATCTGCTCAGCCAGCTGTCTGGCGCGCTCGCGCCGCTGGGCGTTGACGGGGTTGCCGAAGCCCTCCTCGCCCTTCCGTGTGCCTGAAAAGTATCCCAACGCGGTGGCGGTATAGGCGGCAATCGGTATGCCGTGCTGAGCGTACCATTCGGCATCCTCTTCGGTCACGTAGCGTGTGGTGGGGTCGGCAGTGGGCTTCCAGTTTGGCACGGCGAGGCTCCACTGCACCTGCGAGATGACGAACCCCTGCAAGCCGTTCTCACTGGCATAGCGGTTTGCCTGTTCGATTCGCTCGGTACTCCAGTTGCTGGCGCCGATAGCACGCACTCGCCCCGCTCGGATATGCTCGTTGAGAGAGCTGATGACCTCGTCCACCGGCACGCGCGGGTCGTCGCGGTGCAGATAATACAGGTCAACCGTCTCCATCTGCAGTCGCTCCAGGCTTTCCATCAGGTCGCGTGCCACCACTTCCGGCGACATATATCCGTCTGGTCGAGGATAGGCAGAACCGCCCGCGGGGTGCCCGCCTTTGGTCGCGACCACCACCTGCTCACGCACGCCCAGCGCACGGATGATTCTGCCCAGTTCCCGCTCGCTACAGCCTGCGCCTGCGGGTGTCCAGAAGGCGTAGCAATGCGCGGTGTCGACGAAGTTGCCACCGAGATTCAGATACTCCTCCACCACACGCGCGGCGTCTTCGCCTTTCAAATACGCGCCGAGATCGCCAGTGCCGAGACACAACACCGAGACCTGCAGACTGGTACGGGGTAAGGTGACACGGCGCATTTTGTCTCTCCTGTAGAACGTTTAAATTCTCAGATGTCTTTTTCGCAGGTCAGGCAGGTTTTCCTGCGTGCCAGATTCGTCTCCGCCGGCGGGGGGATGGTGGGGCTTTGTTAGGTATTGTCAGCCCCCCTATAGTCCCCCCGCAAGCAGGGGGATTGGTCGTCAGCCCCCCTACAGTCCCCCCGCAAGCAGCGGGACGCCCGTTCCGCTCGCGGGGAGGCTGGGAAAGGCTGTCCAGAGTCGGAGAGGCAAGGTAGGGCTGTTCTGCTTCTCAGCGGGCAACCACAAGGGTTGTCTCTACAACAGCCTTTGGAGGGCGAGGCTCCTGCCGAGCCGTGTTTGAAAGCAACCTAACCCCAGCCCCTTCCCTGCGAGGGAAGGGGC
>CAZOGB010000104.1:0-9422 GCA_964579145.1 uncultured bacterium
ATTGACCGAGACCTATGCGAGGGACATACCTCGCCTGCTCAACCTGACGCAGGAGTGGCGGGTATATATACGGGTCAGATACCCCGACGGCAGCACCGCACCCGCAGAGGGCAACGTTGAGGCTTCGCTTGATATCCCGCTCACCAACCCTGCACCTCCATCTCCTTGGGTACCGAATAATACGTACGTGAGCAGGGATGGAGCAACGATACGGCTTGGCAAAGGATGGCGATGGAAGTTGAAGGTTTCCGCACCAGGCGGAGAGGAACGTTTTCTTTACGTGCCCGATCCGAACCCCACCGTCACCCTCTACATTCAGGTTGCCACCCCACCATCTCAGCCGCCGGGCGGTGAGTAGTCCCTTTACTCTCTCCTGCAGGCGCACAGCCTGCAGGAGAACTGCCTCATTGTTGCTGGGATCCGCGATAGAGCAGCTCCTCCACCACAATCGCTACATCTTCCACTGCCACACGATGCGGGGCATGGTCACGACGCAGGCGCACCTCCACCACCCCTTCCGATGCGGAACGCCCGACCACCACCTGCACGGGTATGCCTATCAGGTCAGCATCCTTGAACTTCGCTCCTGCCCGCTCATCGCGGTCATCAAACAGCACGTCCACTCCCCGTTCGCACAGGGTTGTGTAGACACCCTCTGCCACCTGCCGAGACGCTTCGTCTGAGGGGTTCAGCAACAGGATGACGACTTCAAAGGGCGCGATATGCCTGTGCCAAACCAAGCCATCGGCGTCGGCTCGGGCCTCTACCACCGTCGCCAGCAGACGCATCAGATTCAACTCACCAAAGCTTACATGTATTGCTCGTTGAACGCCATCGGCGTCATCGTACGTCAAATCGTGCGCATCCTTCCATCTGCTAATCCAGCCGATTCTCGTGCCTGCCCTTTCCTCGAGGAGACCTCCGCAATGCCCGCAGGCATCGCCCTCCCTGCCGATGCGCAGGTCTGCCCAGCTCGGCTCGGTGAAATCGCGTCCCCAGCACACATGTACACGATGCGCATCCGCCAGGTTCGCCCCCACCACAAAGCCCTGCATCTGCCGAACCGCCCAGTCGGCTATCAGAGGTACGCCCTCCAGCCCCACCGGACCCGCAAAGCCCACCGGCGCACGGCTGATTGCTTCCACCCGCTCCGACGACAGCATCTGCACCGTGTCCGCCTCCAGCACCCGCCCCACCTTAGGCAAACTCAGCTCGTGGTCGCCGCGCACCAGCGCCGCCACCGCTCTGCCACCTGCCTCCACCAGCAGGGTCTTGACCAGCGCGGAGGGCGGCACGTTCAGAAACGGCGCAACCTCCTCCACCGTACGCAGGTTGGGCGTTTGCACGACCTCCGCAGGCGGAACACCTTCACAGGAAGCAGGGTTTTCAGCAGGAACCGGTAGAGGACACCACTCGGGCACAAACGCTCGTCCACACTGACAACATCTCAACAATTTGTCTTCACCACCTGGCACCACGCCCACAATCTGCCAGCCGTCCCCTTCTCCTGCCAGCACCTCCAGCCCCATTTGCCGGCAGGCGTGAACAAGCGTATCGCGCATGAGAATCTCCGCCTCAGCTGCAGACTCCTCATCCGCCGTAAACGCCCACACGTGAAGAACCATACGCTCCCGTGTTTCCAGCAAGCCCCCGCGTGGCTCTGTTTGCTCGTCGCGATAACGGTTCCACGCATACCAGCGAAACGGCAGCGCACGCCATGAACGCGCCACCGCCCGAACCGCACGAAGCACCGACTCATCACGCTCCTCTGTGGGCGTGACCACCTGCTCAAACCCTGCCCCCTCGCACGCCCGCTCCAGCAGATGAGCCATCCTGCGCAGGACACGCGCCCCCAGCGGCAGGAAGGTGTAAACCCCGCCCGCTTCCTTGCGCACAAAGCCCGCGCGGCGCAACAACCGTTCGTGCGTGCTGACCGCATCGGCAGGCGACTCCCGCAAAGTGTTCAAAAGGCTCTCTGAGGCACGCATGGGAAGCCTCCTTAAAAAATAGAAAGATTTCGTGTTGCATAATACGTCGCTGACAGCTTTCCCTCCTGCAGCCTTTACAAATGGCAGGTGACCGGCTTCGTACACCCGACTGGAGCCAAAGAGCACCAGTCCTGTCAACTGCTGGCGCTGGAGTAGTGACGGGTGGCAAACCGCCAGAACGCCACCGAACACATCAGCAGGAACGCCGCCAGCCCCACGCCTACGGGCAACAGCCACCACTCCATCCTGCCCAGCATCGCCTTGGAGGGTATCGTGGCGATGAACGCTAACGGGATGATGAAGGTCAGAATGCGCTGGACGATGCCCCGAAAGATGTCCGTTGGGAACCGAGCCATATACAGGATGGTATCAATCAGCGCGGAGAGGTTGTCTACCCGCACCAGCCAGAAAGAGAGGGTCATGGTCAGCAGGTAGAGCGAATAATACATTGTCAGCCCGCTGAAACACAGCACGAAGTATTCCACCACCTGCTCCAGCCCGGGCAGAGGGCGGATACGCGAGACCGCATACCCCAGCATCGCGAAAGAGCCTATCAGCGTGCCGATTTCGTCCATGTTCACAAACCGGAACGACACCCAGAACAGGCTGGAAACCGGCTTCACCACCACAAAGTCGAACGTGCCGAGCCGAATCAGGCTGGGCAACATACCCAGGTTGCGGAAAAAGGTAATGCTGGCGACCGAGCCCATCCAGTACGAGGTAGCCATCAGCAGAAAGGCATCGTTGCGGTCCCAGCCAGCGATGGCGTTCGTGCGGGCATAAATCACCTCCACCAGCGCAACGAAGAAGAACAGCCACGCGAAGTTCGTCAGCACCTTTGCCCAGAAGTTCGCGCGGAACTCAATCTCCCGCCGGAAGCCATTGCGCCAGAAAACCTTATACAGCCGCCAGTAGCGACGCATCCTACAGGCCCACCCCCGTATAATACAGCAGACCCTTACGCCAGAAGACCTTCGCCAGCAGATACAGAAACACCGTCCACACCACCTGTACGCCGATACTCTGCCACGCCACCGATTCGGGCACTCGCGCCATGAATATCTCCGTCGGGAGGGCTACCGTGTACTGGAACGGCATATAACGACTCAGCGCCAGCAGCCACTCCGGGAACACGCCCACCGGCACCAGCTGTCCCGACAGGAACAGCATGGGAATATAGTAGATATTGTAGACGCTGAACACCTCCTGAAAGAACAGCGCGAGCAACCCCAGCGTATACGCCAGCATGAACGACACCACATGCCCCATCACCAGCGACAGCCAGAAGGTTGCTCCCCAGTGGAAGCGGACGTTGGTCAGATGGGGAGCATACAGCCATACCACCAGCGCCAGCATCGGCACAAACACCATCAGCCGGAACACCCGCCACGCCAGATTGCGAATGAACGTGGTCTGCAGGTAGCTGAAGGGGCGCACCAGATACACCGAAAATTGTCCCTCTTTAATCTCCATCGCCACATCCCACATCAGATGCGCCACGATGAAGTTGGTGAAAGTGACCATGCACAGGTAATACAGCACCATCTCGCCCGGTGCGTACCCGCCGATGGAGGCGCGCCCGTTGTACGCGGACAGCCAGACCAGCGGCATCACGACGGCGGGAATCACATCGGTCAGAATCCATATCACCGCCTGCCCGCGATACGCCAGCGAGTCCTGAAAATAGATGCTGAAAACCGCCCGAACCTTGCGAAACCAGACCACAAAACGCCTGCGCACTTCACTCACCGCTTAACCCGAAGCTGCTGACAAGGATGCCGAAATCGTAAAGCGTCACCTCGCCGTCGCCGTCCAGGTCGGCATTGGGGTTCCAGTTCGGGTCGCCAGAGGAACTGCCGAACGCCTGCACCAGAGCGGCAAAGTCGTAGAGAGTTACCTCGTTATCGCCGTCTATATCCCCATTGACCAGCGAAACGCTGACTGCGCCCGTGGTAGGCAGGAAAATATCCCGCAACCGGGTAGACAGCCAGTGTGAGCTCTTCACCCTGATATCGTACCAGCCGGGCGCTATTGCCGTATCTCTGGGCAAAACGGTGATGCCTCTCTCGTCTGGCGAGAGGGTGTAACGCCTGACCAGCGTGCCATCCGCACGCAGAACGTCCACCTGCACGGATACGCTCCCGCCCAGCCATCCCTGCCACTCTACCTGTAACTGCAGGGAGTGTTCCGCCGGCAGTTCCACCCCTACCAGCCTCACCGCCGAGGGGAGGATGACCCGCTCGTTGCCCTGTGTGGATAGAGTGCCCAGTATGCACACTCTGTCACCCTCAATCCAGGGTATCGCCGGGTTGGTCAGCACACGTACGGCTGCTGGCGACTGCCCATCCTCCACGTAAATCGCCCCGCCCAGCAGGTCGTTGCCTGCCACCACGCGCACATCCGAAAGCACCACCACCTGCCCATCGCTCTGCTGCAGTAACTCGGACACGGACCAGATGTTGCCCCCCGCACTGCCTGCCAGCACGGTCTCGCGCCAGACGCTGCCGGCGGAGACGTGAACCGTCCTGTTCACCGGCGATAATCCCGCCGCGCTGACGCGCAGAGTGTAGGTTCCCGGTGGCACGTCCACAAAGGCAAACGCGCCGTTGCCATCGGTATACATGGAGCGCGAGAAGCCGCTGCGGAACAGCGTTACCGTTGCCCTGTCCAGCGGTTGAAGGTTGGAACCTCGAAGTGCCACACCCGTCACGATGCCGGTGGTGGGGTTGATTTTCCACGGCAGTTCCGGCGCAGGTACCCACTGCCCAAAGTAGTTTCCGAAGGTGGTATACGCGGTGGAATTATACCACTGGATGCTGCCGGAGCTGTCCACGTTGGGCGCGGCGTAGGAGTAAAACACCACACCATCTGAGTATCCCCCCTGTGAGGTGGTAGCGCGAGCGAGGTCCACCTGCGTCAGCGTGTTGGAGAGCGTATTCATGTATGCGCCCAGCCCAATCGCCACCGCGCGGTTGTACCGATGGTTCTTTGTCCACGTAATCCAGTTGTTGAAGTAGGTGCGATAGGTGGAGCTGGAATGATTGTAGTAGCACATGGGGATGGCGATGTCCAGAATACCCTCTTCCGTCCACGCGCGCCAGTCCTGAAAGACACTGCTGTACGCCGAGGTGGATGTCCACGCCGACTCGCTGGTCGGACCGTTTCCCCAGGTGATGGTAGCAGCGGTTATCTTACACCATGGCTTGATGGCGACAGCGGAGGCGTAGATTCGGCGCACCAGCTGCGTCACCTGGTCGCGTCGCCATTGTGACCACGTGCTATCGTTATAGGCGGGCTGTCCCGTGCGTGCGTAAACGCTGTTGAACCGGCTCACGCTGACAGGATTATAGCCCCAGCGGTTGCCTGCGAAGCGGATATAGTCAAAGTGGATGCCGTCCACGTCATAGTGCCTCAGCACATCCAGCGCGACGCGATACAGATAGTCCGCCGCTTCGGGGTTGCCCGGGTCGAAGCTGGAGTTACTGCCGTCGAAGCTGGAACCGCTGTCGTTCAGCGTCAGCCACTGGGGGAAGCGGTTGTACGGATGCGCCGGGTTGGACGGGGGCGTGGTAGAGTTCCACACTGGCAGCATCACGAGCCAGGCGTGCACCTCTATGCGAGGCGACTCGTTGTGCGCACGCTGGATAAGATAGGCTAAGGGGTCAAACCCTGCGGTCACATCGCTTGCCTTTGGCTCGTAATGGGACAGGTAGTAAGCGTCTCCGCGCTTGCGCACCTCCACAAACAGCGCGTTTGCCTTCGCGTTGCGTGCCCTCTGAATCAGCGCGTCTACCTCTGCAGGGGTACGCAGTGCCTCGTGCCACGTATCCACCCAGAAGCCCCGCAACTCCTGCGAGCAAGCCAGGCCACCCACCATCAACCACAACCCCAAAAGAATGAAGCCCCTGCCGAACCTGCTCATCTTCGCCCCCTGTCGTTTCGGAAACTCGCTCCTTTATTGTAGCAGATGCGCCAGATGGGGGCAACCTGAACCCGGATAGACCCAGCAGGAGGTACAAACACCCATCACGAATGCACGTTCTGGAAACTTCGTTTTGTCGGGAGGTGATTGGGGAATGAACTGGAAACCAGTTGGCTTGTTTTTGCCTGCCCTGCTCACCGCTGCATCGGCAGGGGGACAGGTGCAGTTTCAGGAGAAAGTGAATTATGGCGGCTGGCCCAACTGCGTTCGGCTCACCAACGGCAATATCGAGCTGATTGTAACCACCGACGTCGGTCCGCGCGTGATCCGCTTTGGCTTCGTGGGTGGACAGAACCTGTTTCACGAGGTGAAGGAGGAGCTGGGTAAGACAGGTGGCAACGAATGGCGCCCCTATGGAGGACACCGCTTGTGGCACGCACCCGAGGCGATGCCGCGTACCTATGCGCCCGACAATGAGCCGGTACAGTACACCTGGGATGGGCGAACACTCATCCTGACTGAGCCGGTGGAAACCTCGACGGGCATCATGAAGCAGATTGAGATTACGCTCTCTCCGAATGAGAATCATGTGAAGCTGGTGCACCGCCTGACCAACAAGAACCTGTGGGACGTGGAGGCGGCGCCGTGGTGCCTTACCGTGATGGCACCGGGTGGGCGCGCTATTCTCCCCCAGGAGCCGTATCGCCCACACTCCGAGTACCTCCTGCCGGCTCGCCCGTTAGTGCTCTGGTATTACACAGACATGCGCGACCCCCGATGGACCTGGGGTAGCCGGTATATCCAGCTTCGGCAGGACCCAACCGTGCCCAAAGATGACCGAGGCAAGCAGAAGGTGGGCATGTTGAACAGACAGGGCTGGATGGCGTATGCGCTGAAGGGGGAGGTGTTCCTCAAACGCTACGGTTACGACCCGAGCGCCACCTACCCCGACTACGGTTGCAACACCGAGGTCTTCACCAACGCCGACATGCTGGAGATGGAGACGCTGGGACCGCTGAACAGAATACCGGCGGGCGGCTCGGTAGAGCATGTGGAACACTGGTTCCTGTTTAAGGCAGATGTGGGCGCCGAGGAGAGCGATATCGACGCAAAGCTGCTGCCGCTAGTGCAGGAGACGGATAAGGTCATGCGATAGCCTATTGCGGTACCCCTCGCCCGGCCTCTCCCCAACGCGGGCAGAGGCATATTTGGGCAACGGCTCCGCGGGAGCCTCGCCCTCCAGCGCATGACACATTCCCAACGTGGAGGGCGAACCTCCCGGTGAGCCGAACCTATACCTGCTCCTGCCAAGGTGGCGGTGTGACCGGCCCGTTGTGCCACACCAGCGGGAAGTAATCGCCCTGCAGGATTTCACCCGGTTTGACGGTGATATGGTGCTCAATCAAGTGACCACCGCGCGGCTCGTACCGGGTATGTCCGGGCATAAAGTGCACTGCAAACCCGGGACGCCCGCGAGAACTGCGATTGGGCGGCGTGCCGTGCCAGGTGAGACAGTGATGGAACATCACCTCGCCCGCCTTCACCGGGCAGGGCACTATCTCAACCGTTTCACCCGCAGGCACAAAGGCGGGGTCATGCGCGGGACCCCAGTCCTCTTCCCGAATGCCAACGGTGCCGCCATCGTAAGTGCCCCAGCGGTGAGTGCGCGGCACCACGTGCATACACCCGTTGTCTACGTCAGCATCTTCCAGGGCCAGCCACGCGCTGATGAGGTCGGGAGGTTGGATAACGGGCCAGTAGGGATGGTCCTGATGCCAGATGGTCGGTCCGCCCTTGAAGGGCGGTTTGTACTGAATCTGGTCGTGCCACACACGCACGGTATCCGTGTCCATCAGCCGGGCGACCGCCTCGGTGAGCACGGGATGGAAAAGGTAGCGGTAGAACTCCTCATCTGCTTCCCAGGCGTTAACAATCTGGATGACGACGTTCTCCTCGTCGCCGTACAGGTTGCGCAGGGCTTCGGGCTTTTTGCTGGATTTGCCTTCCAGGATGGCGTAGAACCTGGCGCGCAGGCGGGCAACCTCCTCAGGAGTCAGCAAGGCACGCGCGGGCAGATAGCCGTTCTCTCGGAAGAAAACTACGTCTTGCTCGGATAACATCTGCACAAGCACCCTCCATGTTTAGAGTATACGTTGATGCGGTTAACCGCAGTCGCTAATATTTATACCATCTAAATACCACAGAGGCAATAGGTTGTTCCTCTTCTCTCAACGGTCTACTTGCCGTCTCATGAAGCGGATACGGTTATAGCGGTAATCGTACTCCTGCTGACCTTCTGCACCCCCATGTGAACGGGGCAGGAATACACAGCCTCCACACCTAAACTCACTCTGGCAAAACCTGAACCAGGAGGACGTGCGATGGCGGTGAAAATCATTGGGCCCGAGCTGCCGAATATCCCATGGGAAGACAAACCGAAGGGCTACCCGGGCGTCATGTGGCGCTACAGCAAAAACCCCATCATCCCGCGCAACCTTCTGCCCACATCCAACAGCATCTTCAACAGCGCCGTCGTGCCTTACAAGGGAGAGTTTCGCGGCGTATTTCGCTGTGATGATACGCGCCGATACATGCAGTTGCACGCCGGGCGAAGCAAAGACGGCATTCACTGGGAGATTAACCCCGAGCGTATCCATTTTGTGGGCGAAGCGGCGCAGGAACTGGGCTGGGAGTATGGCTATGACCCGCGCGTGGTATGGATTGAAGACCGTTACTGGGTGACGTGGTGCAACGGCTATCATGGACCCACCATCGGCGTGGCGTGGACACAGGACTTCGAGACCTTCCATCAGCTGGAGAACGCCTTCCTGCCATACAACCGCAACGGAGTGCTGTTCCCGCGCAAGATTAACGGCAAGTACGCCATGCTGAGCCGACCCAGTGACCGCGGGCACACCCCGTGGGGCGACATGTTCTACAGCGAAAGCCCCGATATGATACACTGGGGACGGCATCGGTTTGTGATGGCGCCCGCTGGCGGCTGGCAGAGCACGAAGATTGGCGCCGGTCCCGTGCCCATCGAGACCACCGAGGGCTGGCTGCTCATCTATCACGGCGTGCTCACCTCGTGCAACGGCTTCGTCTACAGCGCGGGGGCGGCACTGCTGGACCTGGAGAAGCCGTGGAAGGTCATCTATCGCACCGCGCCATACATCATCTCGCCGCAGGAGCTGTACGAGTGCGTGGGCGACGTGCCGAACGTGGTATTCCCCTGCGCGGCGCTGGCGGACTCGGCGACGGGGCGCATTGCGGTATACTATGGCGCGGCGGATACCGTCACCGGGCTGGCGTTCTGCATGGTGGACGAGCTGGTAGAGTTTACGAAGCAAAACTCGCTGGTGTAGGCGTTTCCGTCCAAGCCGTCTGAAAGACCGGGTTTCAAATTCGCGGATTTGGCATATTCTGGAGGGCGAGGCTCCTGCCGAGCCGTTTGCGGTGTCAGCCCCCCTGTCGTCCCCCCGCAAGCAGGGGGATTGTCAGCCCCCCTGTCG
>CAZOGB010000105.1:0-9006 GCA_964579145.1 uncultured bacterium
TAAACCTGCTTGAGCAGGTTTCGTTCTGTGTAGCCTGCGATTTCCAATCGCAAGGTCGACATCAAAATGGGCGGGAGGCGACCCTGTAACTAGAAGTTGCGAGCTACTTATCACAAAACCTCCTTCGGAGGCTATAACCTGCATCAGCAGGTTTTGCTCAGTGCTGCCTGCGATTTCCAATCGCAGGGTTAGCAATGATACAGGCGGTCTCTGCACTACCCACCTGCTGACGCTTTATGTTATGATGTAGACACATCCTGAAAAGGCTGGAGGCAACCCGGTGAGCCACAAACATGACCTTGTTGCACCACCAGACATCATCCGGCGCGATTTCGCCGAGATGGACGCGGAGGAGACCCTGCGCTGCAGCTGGGATGTGGAAGAGCTTCTGCTGATGCAAGCGATAGAGGGACATGCCCACGAGGGGCACGGCGCGTTTCATGGGCGACACTACCCCAACACCACCATCGACCACATCGCCCGCGCCCTGCGCCGCGACCCACATGCCATCCGCGCCGCGCGACAGGCACTCATCGACGACATCCGCCGCTACGCCGAGCGGGTTGTCGCAGGAGAACGACCTGAGCTGATGGATGAAGAGGGCGTGCCCCTTCTGACCGTCAGCACCCTGCGTCATCTGCACGTTGACCCGGAAGATGTCCTGCGCGGGCTGTTTCTGGGCGGTTTCCGCGATGACCCCGACGTGCGCAAAGTGGTCGAGGAGCGCACCGGCTGGACAATTGGCGGGGGAAGGGGCTATCTGGTGAACACGCAGGTGATGGAGCGGATGGGGCTGGATGGCTATCAGCTGGCGAAACAGGCGCACGAGCACGAGCTGGACCACTTCCGCGCCAACGGGCTGATTGTGGGAGCGGAACACGCGCATGACCCCAATGTACAGTACATGTATATCCGCCACCGCGTGGGACCCGGCGCATCGGATGATGCCGCAATAGTGATGGCAGGTAAGGTGTGGAACCTGGGCGTGGCAGTGGGCGTTTTCCTGGCAGACGCAGTGGATACCTTGGAGAAGTACGTGCTGGAGTACGGCGATAAAGACCGCGAGATTGCCGAGTACATTCGGCAGAACTTTAAGGATTTGGGAATGGATTGGGAGGACGTGTACCGCCTGACGTTTTTAGCGGCGGTGCCGGAAGACCAGCGCGACGACGTGCCTGATAGCAGTCTGCGCCACCTCCTGCGCGTTGACCGCAAGCATGACCAGTGTGCGCTGGAGAGCCATCTGCTGTACATCCAGGGGCGACCCTACGCGCGCATGGTGCTGGCGCACGAAGGCATCCCCAATCATCGCTTTTATGCCTACGTGGAGGAGCGGTTAGCGAAGGCGCATGAGCACGGCTTCTGAACCCCTGCTGAAGGTAGAAGGATTAACGGTCGCCTTCGGTGACGCTCCGCCGGTGGTGCAGGATGTCGGCTTTGAGGTGATGCCCGGAGAAACGGTAGGCATCGTGGGCGAGAGCGGCTCAGGCAAGACGATAACTGCACTCTCCATCATGTGCCTTCTGCCCCCGGGCGCGCGTATCGTGCGCGGCAGTATCCTGTTCGACGGGCTGCAGCTGCACGCGCTGAGCGAAGCGCAGATGCGCCGGGTGCGCGGCGGTGACATCGCGATGATTTTTCAGGACCCCTTTACCTGCCTGAACCCCGTCATGCGCATTGGCGAGCAGGTGGCGGAAGCAGCGCGCCTGCATCGCGACCGCGCCGAAGGAGACCCCAATGCGCTGGCGATACAGATGCTGAGCGCGGTGCACCTGCCCGACCCCGAACGCCTCGCACAACGATACCCCCACGAGCTATCGGGAGGACAGCGACAGCGCGTGATGATTGCTATGGCGTTTATCTGCCACCCGCGCCTGCTCATCGCCGACGAGCCAAGCACCGCGCTGGATGTCACTGTGCAGCTGCAAATCCTGCACCTGATGCGCGAGATGCAGGAACAGCAGGGCACCGCCGTGTTGCTGATTACCCATGACATTGGCGTGGTGGCGTATACCTGCGACCGGGTGCTGGTGATGCACGAGGGAAGGATCGTGGAATCGGGCAGTGTGTATGAGGTGCTAGAGCGTCCACGTCACCCCTATACTCAACGACTGCTGGAGGCGGTAGGACAGGCAAGATGAGCACGCATCCGCTGGTGGAGATAAAGGGGCTGAAGGTACACTTTCCGCTGGCGCACGGCGAGGTGGTGCGTGCGGTGGATGGAGTGGACCTGCGTATCCATGCGGGCGAGGCGGTGGGGCTGGTGGGCGAGAGCGGCAGCGGTAAAAGCACCCTTGCCCGGGCGTTACTGCGCCTGCTTCCGCTGACCGCCGGCGAGGTGTGGTTTGACGGGCGCCCTCTGCATCGCCTGCCCGAGCGCGAGATGCGTCCTCTGCGTGCGCAGATGCAAATCGTGTTTCAGGACCCGATGGCGTCGCTGAACCCTCGTATGCGCGTGGGAGCCATCCTTGCCGAGCCGCTGGAGGTGCACCGCATCGCGCGGGGCAGGCAGGCGTGGGAACAGGCGGGGCGACTGTTAGTGCGCGTCGGGCTGAGCCGGGAGCACCTCCATCGCTACCCGCACGAGTTTTCGGGAGGTCAACGCCAGCGCATCTGCATCGCCCGCGCCATCGCCACCCAGCCGCGCCTGCTGGTCGCCGACGAGCCGACCTCCGCGTTAGACCTCTCCATCCGGGCGCAGATACATCGCCTGCTTCGCGAACTGCAGGAGGAGCTGAACATGGCTATCCTGTTCGTCACGCACGACCTGCACGCCGTGCGGCAGGTATGCTCCCGCGTGGAGGTGATGTATCTGGGCAAAATCGTGGAGAGCGCACCCGTACAGAGGCTGTTTGCCGAGCCGGCGCACCCCTATACGCGCACCCTGTTGGACGCGGTGCTGGAGCCATTGCCCTCACAGGCACGTCGACCGCGACGCCTGCCTTCCGGCGATGTGCCTACCGCTACTCGCGTGCCGACCGGCTGTCGGTTTCATACACGCTGTCCGATGGCGCAGGAGCGGTGTCGTAAAGAGGAGCCAGAACTGCGCAGGGTCGCTGAGGAACACCATGCGGCGTGCCTTTATCCGCTGTCAGGAGGCACAGGATAACATGCGATTTTGCCAAAGCGAAGGGAAAGAAGTATAATATCCCTGTGAACCCCACGCCACAAGAGGAATACTGAGATGATGAACGTCGACAGTCGTGGTGTCAGTCTGGATATGCTTCGTTTCCGGGACGTGCCGAACTTTGAGGTGCGCTTTCTGGACCCGTCCCAAATTCGTCTTTTTCGCACGCCCGGTTCCAGCCAGATTCGGATGACCATCGAAGGCGAGCGGAGCGTGCTGCGCGTGCATGTGGTGCGCTGTTTTCCGCTATCCGACCCCAACCACTTTCTCAGCCTGCGCGATGGTGCAGACCAGGAGATAGGCATCCTCAAATCCCTGCACGGACTGGACCCCGAATCGCGCCGCATCATCGAGGAGGAGCTCGACAGACGTTACTTCGTGCCGGTGGTGCAAAAGGTATACTCCGTGCGCGAGGAGTACGGCACTATCACCTGGGACGTGCAGACCAATCGCGGGCGCAGGGTGTATCAGGTGCGTCATCTGCGCGATAACGTGCAGGAGGTTACTCCCACCCGCCTGATTATCACCGACATGGACGGCAACCGCTTCGAAATCCCCGACACCACCAAGCTGGACTCGCGCAGTATGGCGATTATCGCCCGGGCGCTATGAGGTGGGTGCAAAGGCTCTGGCAGGAGATTCTGGATGCCCTGTACCCGCCGCGCTGTGCCGGCTGTGCGCTGGTCGGAATTGACGGCTGGTGCGAGCAGTGCGCTGGAGAGATTGAGTATATCGCATTGCCCGTGTGTGAGCGGTGTGGCACGCCCCTGTCGCCACAGGAGTTCTGCGCGTCGTGCAGGGCAAACCCGCTTCTCGTGGAGGCGGTGCGCGCGGCGGCACATTACCGCGGGGTGGTGCAGAGCGCCATTCACCGCTGTAAATACGGCAAACGCCCTACCGTGGCTCCTGCGCTGGCGGAGCTGCTGATAAAGGGCTGGCAAAGTCCGCTGACCGCACCGCTTCATTCTGCAGAAGTCGTTATCCCCATACCTATCCATCGCATCCGTGAACGCGAGCGCGGCTTCAACCAGAGCCTGCTGATTGCCGCCCATTTCTGCCAGCACACAGGACTGAACCTGGTGCACGGTGTGTTGGAGCGGGTGGTCTATCATCGCCCGCAGGTCGGTCTGGATGCAAGCGAACGACGGCAGAACGTGCGCGATGCGTTCCACGTGGTGCAAAGCCAGCAGGTTGCAGGCAAAAGCGTTCTGCTGATTGACGATGTGTGGACGACGGGCAGCACGCTGAACGAGGCGGCAAAGGCATTGCTGTCGGCGGGGGCAGCGCGTGTGTTCGTGTATACCGTTGCGCACGAACCGCTGAGCACGGGGTAGGGGAGGGCAACCACAGCGGGCTGCCCTCTTCAGTTGAAGCTTATCTGCTTATCGGAAAGGCGGGATGAGCCAGCGGTGTTCCGCCCTTTCGCCGGTTTGTCAGCCTGCCGGTGCGCGACAGGTCTATGGGCTTGAAGCCCATCTTCAGCGCAGGGGAACCCGGCTTCAGCCGAAAATCGCCCTTTCCGGGATTGACAAACAGCGGGTCGGCGATGAGTGAATGCACATCCTGCCCGCGAGCCTTCCATTCCTCAAAGCTCCAGTTTGCGAAGCGCACCTCGCCGTCTCCCTCATGCCAGTAGAGGTTATAGTCCAGCCTGTACTGGTCATCACCCCAGTTGCCGTGCAGAAGCGGACCCTCCTTCCATATCACGATGTTACGCTCGAAGGTGAAGGAGAGGTGCGGTTCCTGGCGGGTACGCTGGAGCTGCCCCTCGCGGGCGTAGGCGAAGATGTTGTTCACCACGCGGTTTTCCTTACCGTAGTGCTGGTGGAACCCACCCGTTTTGGTGCGGTACACCACGTTGTTCTCCGCCAGGATATGGGTGGTGCCTTCGTCAAAGTAGATGCCCCATCCACCGTAAGAGAAGCTGCCGATGTCGTGGATGAGATTATGGTGGATCAGTGAGCCTTCCTGCAGTCCCAGCGTATAGATACCACCCAGGTCGCTGAGCACACCCTGTCCCAGGTCGTGAATGTGGTTGTACGCGATGGTATTGTGGTGTCCCAGATGCTGTGTGTAGCCCCATGTCCAGCCGACGGAGACACCAACGGAGTAGAAGTCACAGATTTCGTTATGCTCGATGCGATTGTAAGGTGACTGCCCAATCCACACGCCGACCGACGCGGCGTGAAGTCTGCCGCCATGCGCTATCAGGTTATCGCGCACCACGTGCTGGCTGACCACCTGTTCCTCGTCCTGCGGGATGTTCATCGTGCCGATTTTGATCCCTCCTGCGCCCATATCGGTCATCTCGCAGCGTTCCACGCGGTTGCGCTTGCAGCCCTGCCCGAAGTCGAAGGCGTAATCGCCCACGTGTGTTACCCGGCAGTCCTCGAAAGCGCAATCGCGAGCGCCCTGTGCGGAAATCGCGCCGCCCACCAGCACCTCAGCCTGCCAGCAGCTGTAGCCCTGCGGAGGCGTTACCCAGTTGGTGTGCGCGAAGGTCAACCCGCGGAAGAGCAGGTGCTGTACCCACCGTTTGCCCTGCACGTCGCCCCTCAGCTCTATCAATCGCGGCAGTTTGGGCGCAACCACCACCGCCTTTTCCTGCGTCTCGCCCGGCATGGGGATGTAAGTGAGGGTGCCAGTACGGCGGTCGAGATACCACTCGCCCGGTAGTTGCAGTGCCTCGCGTACATTCTCCACCAGATAGCGATTGCCCTGGTTCAGTGCGGACCACCATTCGCGGTGCGAAGTGGTGCCGGTGAAGGTTACCACGCGGTTGGCGAGGTCCACCTGAGCGATGCGCAGACGTGCCATAGACCATATCTGTATCGCCAGCACCTCCACGTCCTGCAGGCTGTACCAGTCGGGACGCAGGTCACCCTCGCGGAAGCGGAAGCGGTCCCAGCCCGGCTTGCCTTCGGGCGGCTGTATCGCCTCGGCGATGGTGAAATAGCCCTCCTTGGGCAGGCGGGGGCGGTAGCGACGTTCGCCGTTCACCCACAGCTGGATGAAGTTCCATTCACCGCTTGCCACCTGCGGCAGGTTGACCTCCCAGTGTCCCCGCTCGTTCACCTTCCATCCCGATAGCACCACGCCTCCGCTGAGGATGGGCTTCTCGCCCGGGTAGGCGGTGTAGATGGTGGGCGATTGCGCCGTGCCAGAGTCTTCGGGAGTGAACACCAGCGGCTCGTCGAGCGAGTAAACGCCTTTGCGCACCATCACCACTACGGGGCGGTTGAGGCTTCCTTTCTGCCTGAGTTCGCGCACCGCCTGCTGCGCGCGCTGCAGGGTGGCAAAAGGACCATCGGTGCGCTGGCGATTGGGGGCGGACAGTGTGCCCGACCAGGCATCGTTGCCGTTCTTTGCCACGTAGAAGTCGGCGCGAGGCGCTGCGCTCGCACTGATTGCCAGCAGACAGCAAACCATCATCACAAGCACTCCCATCCTGCTCGCTCCTGTTGCGAAGATTGACGTTAGAGTGGTTCGCCCCATTGAGGGGATTTCCTGTCTATAGCAGGATATGCAACAGTAAACAAGCAAATAATGCACCGTAGAAACCATATGAGGCAGCCGTCTCGCTTTATGGGAGCGAACCTGTTGCTTGTGAGATAATTACGTTAGCGGGTATCAGGCTAGCAATCCACGTCAAAAGACGTAGTGCTGGTGACGATAAGATGGAGAGGTTCGCAAAAATCATTATCGGAGATAGTAGACAGATGTGGGAGGTGGAAGATGGTCAGATAGACCTGGTTGTAACCTCCCCTCCGTACTGGCACATCAAAGATTACGGCGTTGAGGGGCAGATTGGGTATGGGCAGAGCCTGCACGAGTATTTGAAAGACCTTTACAGGGTGTGGAGCGAGTGCTACAGGGTTTTAACAGAGGGAGGAAGGCTCTGTATAAACATTGGGGACCAGTTTGCAAGGTCGGTTGTTTATGGCAAGTACAAGGTAATCCCTCTACATGCTGAATTCATCGCTCAGTGCGAACAGATAGGCTTTGATTTTATGGGATCGATCATCTGGCAGAAGAAGACGACAATGAACACCTCCGGTGGAGCAACCGTAATGGGCTCCTTTCCTTACCCTCCGAACGGGATTGTCGAGATAGACTATGAGTTTATACATATTTTCAAAAAGCCCGGCAAGGCGAAGAAGGTTTCCAAAGAGGTCAAGGAAGCCTCCAAACTCACAAAAGAGGAATGGAAGGAGTATTTCTCCGGTCACTGGTACTTTGGCGGGGCAAAGCAAATTGAACATGAAGCGATGTTTCCCGAAGAACTGCCTCGCCGGTTGATAAAGATGTTCACTTTCATCGGAGATACCGTATTGGATCCTTTCTTAGGTAGTGGAACAACAGTGAAGGTTGCTTTAGAACTCCAGAGGAGCGCTATCGGTTATGAAATCAACAAGGATTTCCTCGAGGTGATAATAGAGAATCTGGGTATGAAAGACAATCTACCCCGCTATTGCAACGACATCCAGATAGTAGAAAGAACGGAGCAGAGAGCCAATATTCTGCCGGTGGAAAGCGAGTACGTACCCAGAATTAAGGGTTCAAAACCATATACCTCCTCTCAGAGACTGCAAACTAACGTAGAAAGGCTGTACAAAGTGGTCGAAATCATTGATGAAAGCACCATCCGCTTGGATACCGACTTAACCGTCAAGTTTCTTGGCGTACGAATAGATAAGCAGGAAGATACCATTCGCTATCTAAAAGAATACATCTTAGGCAAGAATGTGTTTTTGAGATTCGGCGATCACAGTTTCACAACAAACGGCGCAGTTATGGCTTATGTCTACCTGAAAAACAAGATATTTGTTAATGCATATCTCATAAAATCTGGACTGGCATCTCCAGACCCTTCTGTTGACCACAAGTTTAAGACGCGCTTTGCCGATTTGGCGGAAGAAACAAGATGGCTGAAGAATAATACTTGAACAGAACAACAGGCATCAGGGAAATCGTCGCGTTTGAGGCGCACATCTTTTGTCACAAGAGCCAAAACTGCGGATGATGGAGGCAAGCAGCATTATGGTAGAGGTTCGGCAGGGCGACTGCCTGGAACTTCTGGATTCGCTGGAAGAAGGCCGGTTCAGCCTGACCTTTCTGGACCCGCCGTTCAATCAGGGTAAGGATTACGCCTATTTCGACGACGACCAGCCCGAATGGGCATACTGGAACTGGCTGGGGCAGGTTTGCACGAAAGTGCACCGCTGTACTCAGCCGGGTGGAGCCATCTACTTCATGCAGCGCGAGAAGAACGCGGAGTTTGTACTGCGAACACTGCGCGAGACGGGCTGGACCCTGCAGAACCTCATCATCTGGCAGAAGAAAACTTCAGCGGTTCCGAATCAGAACCGCTTCGGCAAGCAGTATCAGATTATCGCATTCGCAACCAAGGGGCGCAGTCCGCGCGTGTTCCACCGATTACGGATTGACCTTCCACCAGAACCGAATCACAAGTACGCCCGTGAGAACGGCGTCTTCGTGACCGACTGCTGGACCGATATTCGCGAGATGACTTCGGGCTACTTTGCGGGCGACGAGGCGTTGAGGGATCTATCGGGTGAGCGCATCCATAAACAGCAGTCACCGGTTGCGCTGTTACTGAGGATACTGCTCTCTTCCACGAACCCCGGCGACTGGGTGCTGGATCCCTTCGCTGGTACGGGAACCACCGCAGTTGTCGCTGAGCAGTTAGGGCGTCACTGTGTGGCGATGGAGATAGACCCGAACTATGTGGAGGTCATCCGCGCCAGATTACAGGCTCGTCGATCCGCAGATTCCATCCTGCGGTGGTATCCCTACTATCGCTTCACTCCGGGTCTGGAGACCATCTGGCAGGTAGAAATCACCACACGGTGGAGTCA
>CAZOGB010000106.1:0-8972 GCA_964579145.1 uncultured bacterium
ACCTCCCCGCAGGCGGGGAGGGACTTGCATGTCCCCCTGCTTGCGGGGGGACGACAGGGGGGCTGACAATCCCTGCAAGGCGGGAAAGCCCTCACCCTGATCCTCTCCCACAAGGAGAGGGCAAGACGGCTCGGCAGGAGCCTCGTCCTCCAGAGTAACGGTTGCCCTACTCTGCTATATTCGCACCACACGCAGGAACTCCTCTGCGGGCGAACACGGCATCTTACGGGCTTCTCGCGGTATACCTTGTGATAAACATTGTGCTGAATTGGAAGTAGCACCCTATATCATCCCCGCGAAGACCGCCTTAATCACCTCATTCGCGGTGGTGATGCCCTTTAACACCTTGTCGCGTCCGTCTTCCAGCATGGTGCGCATGCCCTGCTCGCGCGCGATTTGCAGAATCTCGTCGCCAGAGGCGCGACGCAGGATAGCCTCGCGCACTTCTCGCGTGACCTTCAGCAGTTCAAAGATGCCTGTGCGCCCGCGAAAACCTGTGCCGCGGCACGCTTCACACCCCTTCCCCATAAAGAACTGCTGTTTCTGGGGGGCATCAAGTGGAAGCCCGAGCGCTTTCAACTCTTCAGGTGGAGGCTGGTAGGGCACGCGGCAGTTCCCGCAGACCATCGGCACCAGACGCTGTGCCATCACTCGCACCAGAGTGGCAGCAATCAGATAGTCCTCCGCGCCCATATCGATCATCCTGCTGATGGTTTCTACCGCGTTGTTGGTGTGGAGGGTGGTGAACACCAGATGCCCGGTGAGCGCCGCCTGGATGCCGATTTGCAGGGATTCCCGGTCGCGAATCTCGCCAATCATAATCACGTCGGGGTCATGGCGCAGTATCGCGCGCAGTGCCTTGGGGAAGGTTATCTTCTCCGTGACGTGAATCTGCATGATGTTGTCGGGGAACTCGTATTCCACCGGGTCTTCCACCGTGATGATGTTGCGCCTCTTGCGATCCAGCAGGTTGATAGAGGCATACAGCGTAGAGGTCTTGCCTGCGCCGGTGGGACCGGTGACCACCATCATGCCGTAGGCGGTCTGCAGAGACTGTTTCCAGTCTGCCAGTACATCGGGAGGCATTCCCAGCTTGTCGAGGTCCACGCGCATCTGCGCCGGGTCCAGCAGGCGGATGGCGATGCGCTCGCCGTTCAGGGATGGGATGCACGAAACGCGCGCGCTAAGCTTGCGGTCGTTATATTCCATGTCGATGCGTCCGTCCTGCGTTTCGCGCTTCTCGTCGATGTGCATATCCGCCGCCAGCTTCACCCGGGTGATGATAGCCTGAATCAGCTCGGGGTCGGTGACAGTCTGGAACTCGTGCAGCAGCCCGTCGATGCGGAAGCGGATGCGAAGCATGTCGCGCTCGGGATGCAGGTGAATGTCCGAAGCTCCTGCGTCCAGGGCGCGCATGAACATCAGGTCTACCGCCTGAACCGCCAGCGACAGCTCCTGTCCGCCCATCTCGCGCATGGCGCCCGGCTGACGCATCAGCAGGCGAAACGAACGTCCCGAACTGCGAAGCCCCGTGTTATACATGGTTGCCCTCGTTACTTGCCCAGTTCCAGAATGCGGATATTGCGGAAGCGTACGCGGCTCCCCTCGCCCCACGCGCCTTCGCCTCCGTGTACCTGCAAGCCGATGTATCCCTCACGAGGATACCGCTCCTCCGTATCCTGATAGTCTATCGTTTTGACGCCATTGAGCCACGCGGTGATACGGGCTGGCTGTCCCTCGATGCGCACCCTGATCTTGTTCCAGCCTGTCTTCCTGTACGCCTTCTGCCACCCTTCATGTTGCACCAGAAAACCGCCCGCTGCAGGCGCGTACAGACTGCCCACATAACCGCCATCCCGGTAGTCAATGGTAATTTGGTAGCCCATGCCGTCGTCGCGCGTGCGCAGGAACAGCCCACTGTCCACCGGATAGTCCGCCTGAAACTCCAGCTCTATCTCGAAGTCGCTGAACTTGCGCTCAGTGCCCAGCAAGCCGCCGGTGTGGTCAGTGTCCTGATTACCCACCAGGGCGCCCTTTTCCACCGTCCACACGCCGCCGCGCCCGCCATGCACCGCCATCAGCCTCCAGCCGCTCATGCTCTTGCCGTCAAACAGCTTCTGCCAGCGCGGGGCAGAGAGCACACAGCCGACCATCAACAGAATCATTATGCCGAGAAAGAGTACCCGTCCCATTTTCAGCACCTGCACCTCACTTCATTGCTTCTGCTGTTCGATTCGCGCTTTGTGACACCCTACCCTGCTCGCGTCCCTGGTGCTTAAGACGACATCGCCACATTGTCCAGCACGGTCCAGCCGTTCACAGTAGGCAGTTTATTTGCGAAACGGATGTCGGGCTGGTTGCGCCATGGGTCAATGATGCCCAGCGCCAGCCGGTATGTGCCCGCCGGCACCCGCAGGGACAACGTTGCGGAGAACCGGAAGTTGCCAGGTAGCCATCGCCGGACGTCCACATCCAGCCCCTCCACCTGCGCAACGCTTCCGTCCCCTTTCAGCAGCGCCGCTTGCACCTGCCAGGGATAGTAGAATGGCGCCACCCCTTCATTGACCCCCTGCACCTGCAGGGACAGCGTTCGCGCCTGCAACCGCCAGACGACCTCGGACAGGCGATACTGGTAGCCCATGCGCCGCGCCATCCACTGCGCGTTTTGCAGTTCCGTGTCGCTGAGGTCCGTCTCCAGGATGGGGCAGTAGGGTCCCACCCATGTCAGGTGCATCCGTTCCAGCATGGTGCGCGTTTTCGCCCATTCGGTGCTCAGGAACTTTTTGCCCTGCCTCGGCACCATCTCCGCGCCGATAGCGGCCACCTTCCAGTTGTTCTCTCTGCCCGCCCGGCGCAGCTGAGGCAGGAAATACCAGTCATAACCCTGTCCCTCGTAATAATCGGTGTCGTCGGGGAACATATCATCGTGGTAGCCCAGCCAGGGCTCGCTGGTAGCGGGATAGGGGTAGCGGGCAAGCACTATCTTGTCTGGGAACGCCCGACGATACGCCTGAACCACCGCCCGCTGGGTGGCTTCACTGGCGAACAGCTCGGTTCGGGGCCAGGTGTGCCATTCGCCCCAGAAGCCCAGCGTGCCCAGCGCGACGAAAGCGACCCGCGGGTTGCGGTTGTATCGCTCACCGAGCACGCGGATAAAGTCCAGCAGGGGGTTGAGTAATCGGGTGTCGTCGTAATCGGGAGCCAGTCCCTTACCGATTTCGGGAATGTCGTACGGGCGCATGGCGACGCCGCTATCAATAACCCACTGTGGCACGCCGACGGGCAGGTTGGGATAATCCAGGTAGAGACGGAAGACGATATGCTTTCCGCGGGCGTTCGTGCCTTCCCATTTGCTGGCTTCCCACTCGGCGAAGCGGTACTTTCCGCGCTCGGGTTCCAGCTCGCGCCAGGAGACATAGAAGTACGCCATGCGTGCCGGCAGGGCATATCGATTCCACTCCTCGCTATATGCCGCCCAGCCTTTCAACGGGTTGTCCAGTGGACCCTCCGCCTGCGCCGGGCGAATCACTCGCGACACGGGTGACCTGCGTGGTGCAGCCATCTGTGCTACGCTCCTTTCAGTCTTGGCTCCGGGCAAGCGTATCAAGAATGAACCCTGACCGTAGCTGCCCGACCTCCTGATAGATTTACAAAAGCTCCTCGTACGTCCCTGCGCCCCCTATCAGGCGCCAGAACTCATCCGCGATGACCACGGCTTCCTCGAAAGGCAGATATTGACGTGCGATGCTCCACCGGTATTCCTCGCGCCCATCACCAAACGGGTTATAAGCCATTGCGAAATAGGCGCACACGGCAGGGCGCATCTTACCACGTAGCAGGTGCACGTGAAGGATGCGCTGTAATACCTCTAAACACTGCCCCTTGTTAGGCACAGGAGACTTTATCTCAAAGAACATCTCTTCGCCGTTACGCTTGCGGACGTACAGGTCCGAGATAACCCTGATATGTACTAGGTCGTCTTCCCTGCGATGTGCAAGGACATCATCCACCATACTGGCGAGCGAAAGCGGCTCCGATACAGGTTCACCCAGCCGGCGCACGAGGTTTTCTATCTCGTTCAGGGCGCTCTGGCTCACCTGTCCTTCCACACTATAGCCTCGCACCGCCTGCTGATGGTGCTCACTTGCTATCAAACGGGCGCATTCCTCAAAGGTTGTTCCCAGCTTGGTGCTGAAGCTCCGTTCGAACGCGTTTATCCTCAGCAGTTCCACAGGCATAATGGCGTGATGAAACGGCTTCAGCGCACCCTTTGCAGACCTCTGCCCAAGGTACTGCTCTACGGAGCCATAAGTGGGGGGATACCAGTTTTTGTAAGCCTTCACCAGCCCCTCGATGAAGCCTTCCAGGTATCCCTTGATCTGTTCGCGCGTCTTTTGCGAGATGGCGGGCATCAGCGTTTTCTCCAGATGAACACCGATTCGAAGAACTCGCTGGAACGCCTGCCTGTGCGCCGGTTGACGTGGCGATGGAGAACAGCTTCCTGCTCCACCCCAATCTGCTCGGCGATGATGGGATAGAGTCCACACCTGTCGTTGGCAACCACAATCAGCCGACCGCCCTTTGGCATCGCCTGCAGCGCATTGCGAAACACGGCGCAGATGTCCTGGACATACTGTGCCTTCGCCCGTTCCGACGAGCCGTTTGCGGCGGCGCCTATCTCTCCCTCGCGTAAATCCTTCAGACCGAGCAAGTGGTAGGCGTATGCGTGCTGTTCATGATAATCAATCAAGCCCACATAGGGCGGGCTGGTAAACACACCATCCACGGACGGGAACGGAGCGGTGCGGCTGTCCGCATGATACACTTCCACCCGGGCATCTGTTCGTACCAGCGCGAACTCGCGTACCCTGCGAATCGTGTCGAGGCTGTAACGGCGCAGGAACTTGTATGCTTCATCTGTCGGTTCGCAGATTCGGTGATGTTTGTGGCACCAGTACGGTTCGCGTTGAGGTTGCTTGGGAAAGTCCAGCTCGTAATGGGGTGTCAATCGCGCCGAACGCGCTGAACGCGACAGAATGATTTTCAGCAGATGCTTATAACGGTAGTTCCCTGCCTCGATAAAGCTCCTGTAGGTGAGCAGTTCCTGCAGAGCGCGAGGCGCGTACCAGTGGAGCAGGTACTCCGTATCGCCGCCGAGCGTACTGGGAGTGTACTCTGCCTGGTGTTCGAATAGCAGAGATAGCTGGGGTTCCGTTCGTTGAGTAGCGCGCCGCGTGCGCTCCAGGATGTCCAGCACCTCGGTCTGCATCAGGTCGAGGTCGTACTGCGCGGTTTTCGCCTGACACAACAGCACGTTGAACGCCGAGATATCGTAACCGACAGAGTGAATGCCCAGCTCGTTTGCCTGAACCAACGTCGTGCCCGAACCCACAAAAGGGTCGAGCACCGTTTGCCCAGCCCTAAAATACTTGCGCAGGAACACCTCAACCAGTTGAGGAATAAATTTCCCCAGATAGGGATGAAGACGATGCACGTGTTTGGTGCGTTCGCGCTCGGGCAGGTCACGCTCGGTCCAGTTCAGGTTCAGCGCGTCCAGCGGTGTATCGGGTGTGACCGTTTCGGGACGAATTGGCTGGTTTTCTGCGTAAATGCCCACCCGCTTCTCTTCGTTAGTCAGCATAGCTTCCCTCTACCACAGCGATACGGAACGGCTTTCCTTCTCTCTCATTGTATCACAGCGAGGGGAGCAAGCACAAACCCCTTTTTGTCAGAACGAGCACACGGCACGGGCAAAGGAAAACCACAGTCCGGAATGGAACTATCAGGCAGGTGCAATGGAAGGCGCACCGCGCACTAACAAGGGCGTTAGGAGGATACCTCATGATTATCGGAGTGCCGAAAGAAATCAAGGACAGCGAGTATCGCGTGGCAATGGTGCCAGCGGGTGTAGAGATACTCACCAAAGCCGGTCATACCGTGCTCATCGAAACGGGCGCAGGCAGGGGCACGGGTATCGCCGACGAAGAATACGCGCAGGCTGGGGCACGCATCCTGCCCGATGCCAGAAACGTCTGGGCGGAAGCGGACATGATAGTAAAGGTCAAGGAGCCGCTTCCCCAGGAGTATCCGCTGATCCGTCGGGGACAGGTGATCTTCACCTACTTCCACTTCGCGGCGGACGAAGGGCTGACGCGCGCCATGTTAGACAGTGGGGCGGTGTGCATCGCCTATGAAACCCTGCAGATGGAGGATGGCTCCCTGCCCCTGCTGATACCGATGAGCGAAATCGCCGGGCGAATGGCAATCCAAGAGGGCGCCAAATATCTGGAGCGTCCGATGGAAGGACGAGGTATCCTGCTGTCGGGAGTACCGGGTGTGCGCCCCGCGCATGTGGTGGTGCTCGGCGGAGGCGTAGCGGGCACGAACGCTGCCAAAATCGCTGCGGGCATCGGCGCGAACGTGACCGTGTTAGACATCAACACCGCGCGCCTGCGCGTGCTGGAAGATATTCTGCCCAAAAACGTGGATACCCTCATGTCCAACGCTTATAACATCCGCGAGGAGCTGCGAAGGGCGGACTTGGTCATCGGGGCGGCACTGCGACCGGGCGCTCGTGCACCTATCCTGATTACGCGCGACATGCTGTCGCTGATGAAGCCCGGGGCGGTGGTTGTGGACATCAGCATTGACCAGGGAGGGATTGCCGAAACGTCCCGCCCGACCACGCACTCCCAACCGGTGTATACGGTGGACGGCATCATTCATTACTGCGTGACCAACATGCCCGGCGCGGTTCCGGGAACCAGCACCTACGCCCTGACCAACGAAACCACACGCTGGGTGCTGGAAATCGCCAATCACGGCTGGAAAGAGTCCGCACGCCTGCACGCCCCCCTGCGCCACGCGCTCAACGTGGTGGAGGGTAAGGTCACCTACGAAGCGATTGCCGAGCTGTTCGGACTGCCGTACACGCCACCCGAAACGCTGCTGTAAAACACGGTCGGCGTCCCAGCGCGTTCCGAAAGTCATAGGGCAACCCTCTGCGGGTTGCCCTGCCTGCATCTTGCGGACCTCGTTTGGCTACACCGTGACCGGCACGCCGTTCTGCGCCGCCGACTTCCATGCCGCCTCGGTCATCTCGATCACTCGCAGACCGCACTCCGGCGGCGACTCCACGGGAACGCCCTTGAGCACGGCATCCACGAAGTTGCGTCCGGGGCTGCTGCCCTCAGGCATGTCCTTCTCGGTCAGGTCGTGGCGTTTGCCCGCTGCGTCCACAAACTGCAGATGACCGTTGCGATAGAGGAACATCCCTTCACTGCACCAGATGGAGATGTCTTCGTGCCAGGTGGGCGCGTTGCCGACGATGGAGATGTTGCCGAGCGCGCCGCTTTTGAACCGGATGGAGAGCGCACTGTTGATGTCCACCGGCGAGTCGAAGTTCTCCATAAACGCGCTGACCGCATCGACGGACAGTCCCGTTGTCCACAGGATGATGTCCACCAGGTGGCTCCCCGAATCGTTCAGCTGTCCGCCGCCGGAAAGGGCGGGGTCCTGTCGCCACGTGCCTTTCGTGCCTTTATACCAACCCTGACACTGCAGGGCGGACACGAACTGCACCTCGCCAACCTTGCCGGACTCGATGCTCTGTTTGATATAACGGAACTGCGGGGCATAGTGGCGCTGGTAAGAGACCAGCCCGACCTTTCCCGTCTCCTTGAAGCGGCTGACCAGCGTTTTGGCGTGCTCGATGGTGCACACCATCGGCTTCTCAATCAGCACGTGAAGACCCTTGTCCAGCGCGTCCATCGCCTGCTGGAAGTGCTGGGTGTGCGGGGTGATGATGGCTACAGCGTCCATCGGTACCTTTTCCAGCATCTCGCGGTAGTCCTTGAAGACGGGTGTGCCCTGCAGAGAGGGGAACGCTTCGAAGCACCGTTTGATTTGCTCGTCGCTGGGGTCGCACAGCGCGACGATTTGCGCTTCGGGGATATTGGTCACAAAGTTCTTCATGTGGGAGCGCGCCATGCCCCCACAACCGATGAAACCAACGCGTACCTTTTGTGCCATCTGCCGCTTAGCCTCCAGAATGGGATACTGGTGTATGTCCAGCGGTACAGATTACGGAGCCAACGGGAAATATCCTGCCGTCGCCAAAAGATAAGGTTCAACCGCGAGGCGAATCGCCATCGCCTGCGTCAGAAGAGTCTCCAGTTCGCTGAGCGGAAACATCGTAGCGGCGTCGGATAAGCCCTTTTCGGGGTCGGGGTGCACCTCCATAAAGAGAGCATCCACCCCTACCGCTACCGCCGCGCGCACCAGATGCGGGATAAACTCGCGCCTGCCTCCGCTTCGTGAGCCTGCAGCCGCGGGCATCTGCACGCTGTGTGTGGCATCAAACACCACTGGCACCCCCAGCGCACGCATCTGCGGTAGCGAGGTGAAGTCCACCACCAGCGTGTTGTAGCCGAACGAGACGCCCCGTTCGGTGAGCAATACGCCTCCTGCACCCGAAGCCTGCAGTTTCTCCACCACATGGCGCATATCCCACGGCGCCATGAACTGCCCTTTTTTCACGTTGACGGGCTTGCCGGTACGCGCCGCGGCAACCAGCAGGTCGGTCTGTCGGCACAGGAAAGCAGGAACCTGCAAGAGGTCCACCACCTGCGCCGCACGCTCCGCCTGCCACGGTTCGTGAATGTCGGTGGTGAGGGGCAAGCCGGTCTGTCGCTTCACTTCGGCAAGGATGCGCAGTCCTTCCTCCAGCCCCGGACCGCGGAAAGAGTGGAGAGAGGTGCGGTTGGCTTTATCAAACGAGGCTTTGAAGATGTACGGGATGCCCAGCCGCTCGCAGATGGCTTTGACGGTTTGTGCGACTTGCAGGCACAGCGCCTCGCTCTCGATCACGCACGGACCCGCGATGAGAACGAGCGAACGCCCTCCGATCACGATGTCGGCAACGTTGACGGGTGTTACTGTGTTGTTCATGGGTATATGATAACAGGATTAGA
>CAZOGB010000107.1:0-8292 GCA_964579145.1 uncultured bacterium
TGCGCAGGACTGGGACGAGCGCACGCCGGGCGGGGCATACACCCGCTTCGCGGACGGTCATGCGCGGTGGGCGCCGTTGAGTGGGATATACTATCGGAACTGGGTGCGTGACCTGTCTCCCGCAGACCCACACTGGAACCAGTGACCCCTTTGCACTGTTGCAGCAGGCTTCAGCAGTCATACCCGTACCTTGACGCAGCACTTCGGGTATGTCACAATTTAGAATAACAAAATACTTTCAGCTGGAGGGAGATAGCACCGATGCTCTCTGGTCAGAAGCAGTATGCGCTCAGCCCGCAACAGGTGCAGTTCTATCGGGAGAACGGTTACCTGCTGGTGAAATCCGTGTTCACCCGCGAGGAGGCACAGTACCTGCGCGAGGAGGCCCATGCGCTTATCCATCGCCTGGCGGAAGTGTACTCCGAAAACGGCATCAACGCCATGTGGGGAAGCGCACGCAAGATAACGGATTTGCCCGCACAGCTCCTGCACTGCCATAATGCTCAGTATCACAGCGCCGCCTTCGCCCGCCTGATGCTGGATCCGCGCCTCACCGACCGCATCGCCGACCTCATCGGTGAGAACATTCAGCTGCACCACACCAAGCTGTTCATCAAGCCCCCTGAGAAAGGCGCCCCGTTCCCCATGCATCAGGACTACCCCTATTTCCCTCACGAAAAGCACACCATGCTGGCGGCAATCGTGCACTTCGACGACGCGCCGATTGAGAAGGGGTGTGTGTGCGTGGTGCCGGGCAGTCACAAACTGGGACCGCTGGAGCATAACCCGGAGGGCGGCTGGCATCTGCCCGTAGACCAGTATCCTCTGGAGTCCGCAGTGCCAGTTCCCGCCGAAGCGGGGGATGTGGTCATTTTCAGCTACCTGACCATTCACGGTTCGGGAGTGAACACCAGCCACGAGGCACGTACCACCCTGCTCATCCAGATGCGCGACCCCACCGACCATCCCACCGTGCTGACGCACCTTTCGCGCGGACAGGGAATCATGTTGCGAGGCATTGACCCCGAAGCGGATGCGGGACCCAACACCGACTCGGTATCACGATATATACGAAGTCGCCAGTCGGAGGCGGTCATACGTTAGGTGGGGCGGGGGCGAACAGGCTGTTCGCCCCCTGGTGCTCAGAAGGTCAGCGAGCGGGATACCTGCAGAGGAAACTTCTGCGCGACGGCGATGTTGATGCCGAAGATTTCGCCTCCGATTGCCCAGCCGTTCTTGGTGCCGTAGCCTGCGCGTATCGCCAGACCGCCAGCCAGCCGCTTCTCCGCTCCGAAGCGCAGCTCCCGCTTGCCGGTGTTGTTGGTGATGTCCACCCAGTCGGCCGCGTAGATGACACCCAGCGCGCCCTCCATGGCAATGCCCATGTGGATAGCGCGTTTGATGGGCTTGATGGTGGTCTGGGGCGCGCCCGGCGTCTGCAGGGTGTTCGGCGCGGTAAAGGGGAACTCGATGTTCGGCTCGATCAGGTTCTCTACTACCAGCGCGTAGGTAATGGGCAGTTGCCTGTTCGGCTTCAGCACAATACCAAAGTCCACCGCCGTGCCGCGCTTGTCCAGATAGTCCGATGCGCCCAGTTCGATGGCGCGGCTGCCTGCGTCGCCCGAAGAGAGGTCGTTCTGGTCGGCATAGTAGTGAGTGTAGAACGCGCGAATGAACCGCAGGCGTGCGCCGATTGCCAGATCGCTATCCCCGCCGGCGGTCAGGCGAGTGCCAAAGGTGACATCGGGCAGGCTGAAAGCAACCACACCGTAGATGTCACCCTGTGCGCCCGTGAGGTCATTGCTTGCGCCGCGTGCCCATCGCTGGAGCTGAGGGTTGGGATACAGGCGGAAGTCGCCAACCACACCTGCTGTCACAGCAACACCGTTGAATACCAGTCCAAAATCAGCGTTGAGCACCGCCTGAACCTTCTCCTTCTCGGCAAAGGTTCGCACAATGCGCGCAGCGTCCGCAAGGTCTACCACACCTTGTTGACCGATGTTAATCGTATCGTATATCTGGCGCAGGGTAGAGCCTTCGGTGTCAATGTTCATGTTGTTCAAGCCAAACTTAACGCCGCGAACATAGGCGACCGCTGCGGGGTTCAGATACATCTGGGCGCTGGGGTTATCCATTCGAGCGATGCCGGCTCCTGCCATGCCGCGGCTAGGCGAGCCAAACACGGAGATTTCGTCAGCACGCACCCCAGCACACAGCACCACTAGCGCGGTAAAGGCTACCCAGAGTCGTTTGTTCATCGTCTCTCCTCCTTAAAGTTCCAGAGTGCCCGTGCCCAACCCGGTGGTGAAGATAATGCGAGTGCCATCGGGCAGACCCGGGTTGCTGGTCACGTTCGCCGTTAGCGTAACGTCCACGCTGTTGTCGCCGCCCTGCGTGACGATTTGCGCCAGCGTGTTCAGACTCCCCGATTCCACCGTTGTCACCAGGCACTGGTCCTCCCCTGACGCCTGCACAGTGACTGCGTAGTTGTTTCCTGTGGTGCGGGTGAGGGTAACCTGGCCGGCGGCGGACACGTTGAAGCTCACCTGGGCAGAGCTATCGCGGAAGGTGGCACTCAACGAGAAGCCGTCCATGGTGATGGTATCTGGCGGGGTGGAACCGTCGGGCAACACGACCTGAGCGGACTGAATGCGCTGGCAGATGATAAAGCGACGCACGTTGCTGATGGTGATGTCGGCATTGGTGTCGGAGAAGGTTCCGGTGTAGCTGGCGGTTGCCTGCTTGGTGAGGGGTTCGCCATTACGCGAGAGAGGCACGGCGCCGACCACCATCTCCATGCTTTCGCCTGCTGACCGTCCCAGCGGGTTGGAGATGGGCACTCGTCCCTCCTCCTTCAGCCCTGCACCGCATCCCGCCAGCAGGGGGGCGAGCAGCAGCGCCAACCACAAGCGTCGTGACATGTCCGTCAAACACCTCCTCGTGAAACTAGTGGTTCAGTAAACTATTCTATAATTATGGCAGGTTGTCCTACAAACGCGATAGGAAAGGTGCACCTGCCATTGATCGAGATGGCGGTGGAAAATCCACCACAAGCATGTCAAAGGGCTTCGGTTCCTCCAGCAGATGGTTGGCACACGGTTGAGGGCAGGTATCGTATTATACTGGGGAGAACACATGCTCCCCTTCGGCGGGGGGCTTTGCGCACAGCCGATTTCCGCGCTGTGGATGCCTTACGATTGACAAATCGCCCCGGCACGGGCTATCATTCAAAGCGATGAAAACGCATCTGGTGGAGGTTACACTTGGAGGAGGAAGAACGCAGACAGGGACCGAGTTTTCGCGAGAGGTTATGGGTGATAGGCATTGCGCTGGCGGTACTGGCGATACTGATACCGGGCTATCTGGACCTGCGCCGCCGGTCGCTGAACGCCAGCTGCCTCAGTAACATGCGCGAAATTTCCAGCGCACTGCGTACCTATATGCTGGATTGGGACGATACACTGCCTCTGGCATATTATCGCGATAAACAGAAAGACAACAAGCTGGTTACATGGCCCATGCTCATTGGGGGGTATCTGGACGCCAAGCGGTTCTACTGTCCAGCAGACCCGGCGAAGGACCAGCCGCCTTACATAGACCCCGACTCCGACTCGCGCAGGCATGTGTCTTACGGCTTTTTCCTGCTTGCATCCGGGGTGCGCCCGGGCAGACTGCCTGCGAGCGGCTCTCAGCTGGCGGTGATTGCCGACAGCGCGTCGGATGGACTGAATACGCATCCCCTGCCCGACATTCCCACCGAACAGCAGGCACTGTTTTTAGGCTTCGACACGCCCGATAACCGGAGCGATAAAGACGCACGCTACGTACAGAGGCTTGCCGTCTTCTCGCGGAGCGGCCGCTGGGACGATTATCGCACCCTGCGCACCCGACACGGCGCCACCATCAACATGCTCTTTGCGGATGGGCACGTGGGAGAAGTGCCTGCTGGTGTGATTGCTGTGCAGAGGGATCCTAACGGCAAGGTGCTGTCGCCATGGAGCAGCTATCTGCCGCAGATGGAGGGGTACTGAGTGCTGGTCGCAGGCATCGACGGCGGGGGCACCAAAACCGAGGGCGTGGTACTGGATGAGGCGGGCGCGGTGGTCGCTCGCGCGCGTGGTGGAGGGGTGAACCTCAACTTCGTCACCATGGAGGAGTGCCAACGTTCGGTCTCGGAAGTGCTGTCCAGTCTGACAGAGCAGGTGGACGGCAGGCAGGTAGTGCTTCTCTACTCCGTCATGGTTCCCGACATTGCCGTCATTCGCCACATGGTGAAACTGGCTTTCCCCCATGCCGATTGGCGCGGCGCACACGAGCATCGTGCTGTGCTGGCGGCGGGTGGTGTGCTGGAGCCTTACGGCATCGGTGTGGTGGCGGGCACAGGATCCAGCACCGTTGGCTGGCGGGGCGAGGAACGTCACACCGGTGTGGGCGGATGGGGAATGCTGTTGGGCGACGAAGGAAGTGCTACCGACATTGCCATCCGGGCACTGCGGGCAGTGGTGCGCGCCATAGACGGGCGAGGTGAGCCAACCCTTCTGCGCGAGCGGATGATGGACTACTTCGGGCTGAGGCACGCGCATGAAATCACGCACCGGGTCTATCGGCAGGATCTTCCCCGTCATGTGCTGGCGGGATTTGCCGTTCAGGTCACGCGGGCGGCGGAGGATGGGGATGTTGTTGCCCAGCGCATCCTGCGTGAGGCAGGCGAAACGCTGGGCGGTGACGTACTGGTGGTGGCTCGCAGGCTGTTCACGCGGGACGAATCGTTTCCTGTGGTGCTGGGGGGAAGCGTTTTTCGGGCGGGAGAATGGGTGATTGCCCCTCTGCGCGAGCGAGTGCTGGCGGAGTTTCCCAATGCGCGGATTATCCTGCCGGACGCCTCGCCCGCCGAGGGGCTGGCACGCCTCGCGCTGAGAGACCTGAAAGGGTAATCACTCGTAGCGCAGGGCTTCAATCGGGTTCAGGCGCGAAGCCCGCCACGCGGGATAGATGCCGAAGAAGATCCCCACCGCCGCGGAGAACAGAAAGCCTGCGGTCGCCGCCCACAGGGGCAGATGGGTGGTCAATCCTTCCCCACCGAACAGCTTCGCCTGCTGGGTCGCCCATCCAACCAGCACGCTCACACCCCATCCCAGCAGGATACCGATGATGCCCCCGACGCCGGAGAGCGTCATGGACTCAATCAGGAATTGCAGAAGAATGTCCCGGTTGCGTGCGCCCACTGCCTTGCGGATGCCGATTTCGCGCGTGCGTTCCGCCACGGTCACCAGCATGATATTCATGATGCCGATTCCGCCCACCAGCAGAGACAGCCCCGCAATCGCTCCGATGACCAGCCCGAAAATGCTCAACACGCGCCCGATGGAGGAGAGCAGACGCTCCTGGCTGTCCACGCGGAAGTAGGGCTGGTTGTCGTGGCGGCGCATCAACAGCTGCCAGATTTCGTCCATAGCCTCGTTTGTGCGTTCGGGGTCGCGCGGCTGGGCGAAGATAACCCCGACGATATCCGCTCCGATGAATCGCTTTTGCAGAGCGGTAATCGGCACAAACACCCGCTTGTCCCAGTCCTGCCCGAAGGTTTTACCCTTCTCCGCCATGACGCCCACGACGGTAACCGATACCCCGGCGATTTCTATCGTTTCTCCAATCGGGTCACGATTGCCGAAGAGGCGTCGCTGTACCTCCTTGCCGATGGCGCACACCTTCGCCCAGCTGTCCAGGTCTTCCTGCGTGATGAACCGCCCGCGCTCTATCTGCAGGTTGTGGAGATACAGGTACTCGGGCTGACAGCCGTCGATGACTACATCCAGTTCCTCACCGCCGTAGCGTGCCTTTTGCGAACCCGCTTCCAGCTCCGCGCTGACCATCTTCACGCTTGGACACTCCTGCAGGATTGCCTGCGCATCTTCCATGCGCAAGCCTTCAATGGTGCCTGGTGTTTCACCGCGTTTGCGCAGGGAAGGGTCGTACACCACGATAATCAGGCTGGAGCCGAGCCGACGGAACTCCTCCACCACTTTGGAGCGCGCGCCCTCCACCAGCGCCACCATCAGAATCACTGCCGCCACGCCGATGATGACGCCCAGCATGGTCAACAGCGAGCGCAGTTTGTGTCGGCGTAGGTTCGCCAGCGCGGTGAAGAAGGAGTCTAACAGGTTCATCGGTTTTCCTCACGCTCCTCCCCGCTCGACGCGCTGATGTTCATCTCAAACTGCTGGCGCTTGGGTCCCTGGAACGGTTGCGGACGCACCTTTTCGCCCTCTTTCAGTCCGTCCAGTATCTCTACGAAAGCGTCTCCCCGCAGTCCCGTTTTCACCGTGCGCGTTTCGTTCCGGTCCACCGTCTTCCCGTTTACCACCTCGCGATGCACCACGCTGGCCTTCGCGGTGCTGGCGTCCACAAACTGCAGAGCCTCTCGCGGCAGGCGCAACACGTTCTGCCGGCGCTCCACGATGATGCGACACTTTGCGCTCATGCCCGGCTTCATACGAGGGTCGGGTTTGGCTATCTCTACCTCCACCGGGAACTTGATGACCGCTCCGCCGGGCGCACCCTGCTGGGCAACCACCGACGAAGCCGGCGCCACCTTGCGCACCCTGCCCTCGAAGACCTCATCGCGCAGGGCGTCGAGGCGAATCTCCACCTTCTGTCCTACCTTCACCTTGCCGATGTCCACTTCGTTCACCTGCAGTTTGATGCGCATCTTCGAAAGGTCGGCAATCTGCACCAGCGGCATCCCCGACGAGAAGGTTGCCACGCCGGAGGTGACCAGCTCGCCCGACTCGATGTATCGCTGGGTGACCACACCGCTCATGGGGGCGCGGATGGTGGTGTCTGCCAGGCGGGTGCGTGCTTCCTTCAGTGCGCTCTGTAACTGCTCCACCGTCGCCTTTGCCTGCTGGATCTCCTTCTGGCGCAGGGGCATCTGCACGCGGTTCGCCTCCGCCAGTTTCAGCCTCATTCGCGCATCCTCCAGCGCGGCGCGAGCGGCTTCCACCTCCTTCTGGCGCAGTTCATCGCGTTTCGCCTGGGCGCGCGCCTGGTCCAGCGCCGCTTTTGCCTGCTTCACCCGCGCTTCTGCCTCCGCTCGCTGGAGGCGCAGCTGCTCTTCCAGGGTCTGCAGTCGCTGTTCCGCCTGTTGGAGGCGGGCTTGGGCGGCGGTGAGCTGCGTCGCCGCGAGGTCAACCTCACGCTGAGACACAAAGCCCTTCGCCAGAAGCTGCTTCTGGCGATCCAGCTGGCGTTTGGCGTCGTCGCGCTGGGCGCGCGCTTCGTTCACCGCCGCCTGGGCATCGGTGCGCAGCTGGGGATGGGTCACTTTCAACAGCAGGTTGAGGTTTTCCACCGCCGACTGATAACTGCTTTCCGCCTGCTCCAGGGCGGACTGAGTGATTTCGGGCTGGGTTTGCGCTTCTCGCAGTGCCTGCTGGTAACGTATCTCGGCGGTGCGCACGGCGTTTCGCGCCTGTTCAATCTGCGCGGTGGTATCGTAACTCTGGTAGCCGCTCAGCAGTTTCGCCTGTTCCAGCCGTGCCAGCGCAGCGCGCAGCTGCGCCTCCTGCTGGCGCAAACTCGCCTCCACCTCCACGGGGTCAATCTGGGCAATCAGCTGCCCCTCGCGCACCACGTCGCCCGCCTCCACGTTCAGGCTGAGGATACGCCCGGCGATTTTGCTCTTAACCTCCACCTTGCGCAGAGGCTCCAGCACACCCGACTCGGCAACGATGATTTCCACGTCGCCGCGCGATACCTCCACCAGACGCGGCGGAGGCGACGGCTTGCGCAACCAGCGGTAACCCCACCAGCCAGCAGCCCCGAACAGAATCAGGAATGGCAAACAACCGAACAACAGCACTTTGGCTCTGCGTCGCAAAAAGGCTCTCACGCTATCCTCCTTCAGAAACGTCTACCCTCTTTAATGACCGCTGAGAACGCTGCAGGTTTCGCTCGAATTGCCTGGCGTAAATCTTTGCCAGACGTGGAATCTATTCTCTCATGATTAGGCGAGTGCGAAACGCAGAGGTCTTTCCTCTCTTATTCTGCCCTTGCGATTAAAAATCGCAGGCTACCCAAGACGAAACCTGCTGAAGCAGGTTATGGACGGCTGGAAAGAGGTCAGCCTCCAAAGGAGGCTTTGTTTTAGGTAGCCCGCAACTTCCAGTTGCAGGGTTGCCTTTCCTGAAGCCATACTTCAGCACTCCAAAGGGGCTGATGGGCGATTAGGGTAGCAGATTATGTCACTCTATCCAGCATTTCTGCATTGCAACGTATCTTTACCAAACTCCCTTG
>CAZOGB010000108.1:0-8238 GCA_964579145.1 uncultured bacterium
AGACATTTTTGGCAGCGGGCGATATAATGGCGGCGAGAACGGGGGGCAAAGGAGGTGGCCTGAGGGACAATCATCGAGCAACTTTAAACGTGTCTTAACCCTGTCTTAAACCTGATTTAACGTGCATGGTCTAAAATCCAAGCGTACAGTCTCAGAAAAAGGAGGTTCAACCATGAAACGCGCATTTACCCTCATCGAACTGCTCGTGGTGATTGCCATCATCGCGATACTGGCGGCGATCCTGTTCCCCGTGTTCGCCCAGGCTCGCGAGAAGGCGCGCCAGACGGTTTGCGCATCCAACTGCAAGCAGCTGGGAACTGCCTTCATGATGTACCTGCAGGACTACGACGAGCGCTTCCCGGCAATCACGTGGTTCGATTCATACGATACCGCCAGCAACTGGCTGGGAAGCCTGTCGTGGCCGCTGGTGCTCATCCCGTATCACAAGAACACCGGTAAGGGCAGTTTTCTGGTGTGTCGCAGCGACAGCGACCATCCGAACTTCTCCAAACCGGAGTACATCCACCAGCTGCGGGCGGTAAACTGGCCCGGCTCCGAGCGCGACCTGACCACCTACGAGATGGCCCAGGTATTCCCGCTGTCGTACGCGGCGAACTACTATCTGTCCAACTCGTCGCCTCGCGTGCCAGGCGCCATTGGGCAGGTCGGCTTTGCGCTGGCAACCATTGTCCGACCCGCCAGCGTCTTCTTCCTGACGGAGTTCGGGCGGGGTAATATGCCCTGGTCGCAGATACCCTACAGCGTCTACTACACGATTCCCGGCTACGGCGTTACCACACGCTGGAAAGCGGGACAGCGGCACCAGGGCGGACGCAACTTCGTCTTCTGCGACGGGCACGCCAAGTACTTCCGCGAACCGATTAATCTGGACCAGGCTGGCGTGACCACGCAGATGGTGGTGGATGCCTATCGGCGCATCGGCGTGTTGACTGACCCGCTGGACGAAGGGCTGTAAATATGCTGAGCCACGCTGGGCGGGGGCTGTCGGAGATGGCAGCTCCCGCTTTCGTATTCCTCTGAGGGCACAGGAATCTTTCCCCTCCCATACGAAAAGATACCTGTTACCCAATTCTGGAAGGAGGCTACCCTGATGGACGCTTACACCCCTCGTAAGGAGCATAAGTTTACCTTCGGACTGTGGACGGTGGGCAACCGCGGGCGCGACCCGTTTGGCGATGTGGTGCGCGATGCCGTCACACCCATCCGCGCGGTGCAGAAGCTTTCCGAACTGGGCGCATACGGCGTGAACCTGCACGACAACGACCTCGTGCCCATTGATGCATCTCCTGCCGAGCGCGACCGTATCGTGAAAGAGTTCAAGAAGGCGCTGGACGACTACGGCATGAAGCTGGTGATGGGCACGACCAATCTGTTCTACCATCCCGTCTTTAAGGATGGGGCGTTCACCTCCAACGACCCCAAGGTGCGCGCCTATGCCCTGCAGAAGTCCATGCAGGCGATTGACCTCGCGGTGGAGCTGGGCGCGGAAATCTATGTCTTCTGGGGCGGACGAGAGGGCACGGAATGCGACGCCTCCAAAGACCCCACCGATGCCATCAAACGCTATCGCGAGTGCATCAACTTCCTCATTGGCTACGTGAAGGACAACAAGTATTCCCTGCGTTTCGCGATGGAACCCAAGCCCAACGAGCCGCGCGGCGACATCTTCCTGCCCAACGTGGGAGCGATGCTGGCGTTCATCAACACCTTAGACGACCCCGATATGGTAGGGGTGAACCCGGAGGTGGCGCACGAACACATGGCGGGGCTGAACTTTACCCATGCCGTCGGGCAGGCGCTGGAGGCGGGCAAGCTGTTCCACATCGACCTGAACGCCCAGAAACTGAACCGCTTTGACCAGGACCTGCGCTTCGGCTCGGAGGACATCAAGGGCGCGTTCTTCCTGGTGAAACTGCTGGAAGACCACGGCTACGACGGACCGCGCCACTTTGACGCCCATGCCTATCGCACGGAAGATGAGGATGGCGTGTGGGAGTTCGCGAAAGGGTGCATGCGCACCTACCTGATCCTGAAGGAGAAGGCACGCCAATTCAACGAACACCCCGCCATTCAGGAACTGCTGGCGCAGATTCACCCACGCGACGAGGAGCTGGAGGGGCTGATGCGCACCTACTCGCCACAGAACGCACAGGCTCTGCGTCAGAGGCAGTTCGACATCGAGGCGATGGGCAGGAAGGGGCTGAATTACGAGAAGCTGGACCAGATGGTGATAGACCTTCTGCTCGGCGTGGCGTAGGTAAAAAAATAAATTGGCTGCGGGGGATGGATTCGAACCACCGTTACCTGGTCCAGAGCCAGGCGTCCTGCCGCTGAACGACCCCGCAGCGCTTTGACCGCTATATATTATTCCAAAGATTGGGCGGTTTGTCAAGGGGAGGAGGCGCCAGAATCTTTCTGTGCCTCCTCCACCATCTGCAGGAACTGCTGTTCGGTCAGCACGGGCACGCCCAACTGCAACGCCTTCTGGTATTTGGAACCCGGGCTTTCGCCGACCACCACATAGCTGGTCTGCTTGCTGACACTGCCCGACGCTTTGCCGCCCAGTTCACGCACCAGAGCCTCCGCCTGTTCGCGAGTGAAGTGCTGAAGCGCGCCGGTGAACACGAAAGTCAATCCTGCGAAGGCGTCGGAACGTTTCTGCCGCTCGGCGATGGGGGTGACGCCGGCATCCAGCATCTTCTGAATCACCCGGCGGTTCTCTTCACGCCGGAAGAATTCCACAATCTCGCGGGCGGTGGCAGGACCGATTTCGGGTATCTGCAGCAGCTGCTCCTCGGTGGCGTTCATCAGCGCGTCCAGACTGCCCAGATACTCCGCCAGCAACTGCGCCGCGCGTTCGCCCACCTGCCGAATGCCCAGCGCGTAGATGAAGCGGGACAGGGGAACCTGTTTGCTCCGCTCCACCGCGTTCAGCAGATTCTCCGCCAGCTTCTCGCCCATGCGCTCTAACGGCAGGAGGTGCTCCTTCTTCAGGGTGTACAGGTCGGCGGGGTCGTGGATGATGCCCTCCTCGAACAGTCGCTGAACCCATTTGTCGCCGAACCCCTCAATGTTCATGGCGTTGCGCGAGGTGAAATGCCGGATACGCTCCACAATCTGCGCAGGGCAGGCGAGGTTCACACATCGCGCCACCGCCTCGCCCTCGGGCTTTTCGACGGGCGCGCCGCATTCGGGGCAGGTCTGCGGGCGAACGATGGGTATCTCGTCGCCGTCGCGCGCCTCCTCCACCACCGACACTACTTCGGGTATCACATCGCCCGCGCGTTGAACCATCACCACATCGCCAATCATCACCCCCTTGCGGGCGATTTCGTCCTCGTTATGCAGGGTAGCCCGCGAGACAGTCACGCCCCCCACCTCCACCGGCTCCATGATGGCAACGGGGGTCAGCGCACCGGTGCGTCCTACCTGCCAGCGCACATCCAAAATGCGCGTGCGTGCCTGCTGTGCGGGAAACTTATAGGCGATTGCCCAGCGTGGACTGCGCTGGACGTAGCCCAGGTCCTGCTGAAGGAGCAGGGAGTTAACCTTCACCACCACGCCATCCACGTCGTAGTTCAGCTCCTGTCGGCGCGCGGTCCACTCGCGGCAGAGAGCGGCGACCTCTTCAATGCTGGAGCACACCCGCGCGTGCGGGTTCACCGGGAAGCCCCACGCTTTCAGCGTCTGCAGGATCTGCCAGTGCGTATCAAAGCTCGCGCCCTCTACTGCGCCCAGTCCGTAAGCGAACAGGCTGAGTCTGCGCCTGGCGGTAACGCTGGGATCCAGCTGGCGCACGGAACCTGCAGCGGCGTTGCGCGGGTTGGCGAAGGTTGGCTCACCCGTCTGCTCGCGCTCCTCGTTGATGCGGCGGAACTCGTCATGGGTGAGATACACTTCGCCGCGCACCTCCACAAAGGAGGGGATGGGCACGGTCGGCTCGTCAAACAGCGAACTCGGCGCGGTGGTTGGCTGGCGCAGGCGCAGGGGGATAGCGCGGATGGTGCGCAGGTTCTGCGTGACGTCCTCACCCTGCAAGCCGTCGCCTCGTGTGGCACCGGTAACGAACACGCCGTTGACATAGGTGAGCGAGATTGCCAGTCCGTCTATTTTCAGCTCTGCCACATATTCGATGGGCTGGTCGGCCGGCATCGCCAAGAACCGCTTGATGCGCTGGTCGAAGGCGCGCAGTTCCTCTTCGTCAAAGGCGTTGTCCAGGCTGAGCATCGGCTGGCGGTGCGTATGGGTGGCAAACGCCTCCTGGGGTGGCGCCCCCACGCGCATGGATGGCGAGTCGGGCGTGCGCAGGTCGGGAAACTGCTCTTCCAGCTGGATCAGCTCGCGCATGAGGGCGTCATATTCGGCATCGGAAATCTCGGGCTGGTCCAGCACGTAGTACAGGTAGTTGTGGTGTTCAATCAGTCGGCGCAGTTCTTCCAGTCGCTTTTGAGCCTGTTCGCGGGTCATCGTGCAGTGCATCCTCCGTGCGGGATTCCACTTTCAATATGTTCGCTATGGGCGACACAGTTCCTGCGTACATCCAGCCTCTAAAGAATCGCTCACAAAACCGATAATCATACTGAGGAGTTCTTCAACGCAAGCCAAACAGCTCTGACGCCTGGCGTGTGGTCTCTGCAGCGATTTGCTCGGGTGTTTCTCCTTTGATTGCTGCTATCCGTGCTCCGATAAGCGGGATGTAGGCGGGCTCGTTACGCCTTCCGCGATGAGGCACTGGCGCCAGATACGGGGCATCCGTCTCCAGCAGAAGGTGACGAAGAGGTATCTGTTGCACCACCTCTCGCAGGGTGTGGGCGTTCTTGAAGGTGACCACACCGCCGATACCCAGATACCAGCCCATCTCTACCGCCCGTTGTGCGTGGTGGACCTCGCCGCTGAAACAGTGGAGCACGCCACGCAGGGGATAGCGTGCCAGCGTGTCCAGCAGGTCATCGTAGGCGTCGCGACAGTGGATAATCACGGGCAGGTGCAGGTCTAAGGCGAGCTCAATCTGCTCCTCGAACGCCTGTTGCTGGACGTCTCTGGGTGAGAGGTTCCGGTAGTAGTCCAGACCGACCTCGCCAATCGCCACAACCGAAGGCTGGGACGCCAGATCACGCAGACGCAAGAGCGAAGCCCGATTGCATTGCACCGCGTCGTGGGGATGGATACCGACCGATGCCCAGCAGCCTTCCAGACGCTGTGCCGTTTGCACCGCCGCGTCACTGCTGGCGAGGTCGTATCCGACGATAATCGCTGAGCGTACGCCAGCCTGCCGGGCATGCTCCCAGACCTGTGGCGCATCGGAGGCGAAATCGGGGTGGTTCAGATGACAGTGTGTATCCGTCCAGATGTTCATACTAACAGGATGCCTGAAAGGGAGGGCTGCTGTCAAGGGGTGAGAAACTTCTTCTGGTAAACAAACGTCTAATAAATGCATAGTGACGGCAAGTATACCAGCCAAATGAATCGCAAGTTTCGCAACCGTCGGTAAAAAACTGGTATGGTGTGGGGTGTTCGGGTTATGGAAAGCACATGATGGAGAACACCGCCGCCTACCATGTATGCATCTCGTTGACGTAAGGAGAGGTCAGCTATGCCACAACTGAGAAAAGACCCTGTCACCCGGGAATGGGTGATCATCGCGACCGAGCGAAGCAAACGCCCATCTGATTTCAAGGCGGGCGAGGTGATAGAGAAGCGAGCGGAGTACGTTGCCGAATGCCCCTTCTGCCCGGGCAATGAGCACCAGACGCCGCCGGAGGTGGCTTCCTACCGCAAGGCGGGAACCTATCCCAACAGCCCGGACTGGTGGGTGCGCGTGGTGCCGAACAAGTTCCCTGCTCTCGCCATTGAAGGCGACCTGGAGCGAAGCGGTATTGGCATGTACGACTACATGAACGGCGTCGGCGCCCATGAGGTCATCATTGAGACGCCAAGGCACGACCATCACCCCGCGCTGATGCCCCAGCAGCAGCTGGAAGAGGTCATCTGGATGTATCGCGACCGCTCGCTGGACCTGGCGCAGGACAAGCGGTTCCAGTATATCATGGTGTTCCGCAACCATGGGCGCGTGGCGGGTGCATCGCTGGAGCATCCGCATTCGCAGTTGATTGCCCTGCCGATGGTTCCAGCGGAGGTTCGCCGGCGCATCGACGGCGCTGCGCTGTACTATGAGCTGCACGAGCGATGCGTGTACATCGACATGGTGAGGCAGGAAGAGCGGTTCGGTGAGCGCGTGGTGGCGGCGAACGAGGAGTTTCTGGCGTTCACCCCGTTCGCTTCCAAGTATCCGTTTGAGACCTGGATTGTGCCGCGGCGACACCAGCCGTCCTTCGTGCAGATTGACCGCGAGCAGGCAAGGGCGTTTGCCCATATCCTGAAGGACGTGCTATGGCGCATGGACATCGCGCTCAACCACCCGCCGTACAACTTCACCCTGCACACCGCGCCCATCAACCAGGAGCGCAACTACCACTACTTCCAGTGGCATCTGGCGATTATGCCCCGGTTGACCATCGCGGCAGGCTTTGAACTGGGCACGGGCATCTACATCAACGTCACCACTCCAGAGGACGCAGCGCGGCACCTGCGTGAAGTGAAACAGGAAGAGCAGGCGCCTCAACCCGACGTAGCCGTGCCAGTGCACTGAGCAGACGCCCCCCTTCCCTCCGCGCGGGAAGGGGGACAGACTATTCCAGCCTCTCACGCAGGGAGAGGTATTCTTCCACGCCCAGCACCTGTTTGATTTGGGCAAACGACATCATGCGCGGTGCCATCGCATCTACCCGACCATCTCGGGCAAACGCCTCAATCAGTTCGCGCACGGCGTACGCGCTTACCAGCAGACTCTCGATAGGACAGACCACAATCTTATAGCCCATCTGTTCCAGTTCGCGCACGCTCAGAATGGGCGTTTTGCCTCCCCACAGCATGTTCACCAGCAGGGGATAGGGCACTTCACGGGGGATGCGTTCCAGCTCCTCAACGCTCAGGGGCGCCTCGATGAAGCACACATCCGCCCCCGCCTCGGCGTACAGGTTCACGCGGCGGATGGCTTCGTCCAGACCCAGCGGCTCGCGGGCGTCGGTGCGGGCGATAATCACAAAGTCGGGGTCAGGGCGGGCGTAGACTGCAGCCTTTATCTTCAAAGCCATCTCTTCGGCGGGAATGACCTGCTTGCCTTCGAAGTGTCCGCACCGTTTGGGCGATACCTGGTCCTCCAGAATGATGCCCGACGCTCCCGCCTGTGCGAAGGCCTGAATGGTGCGCACCACGTTGTGCAGGTCGCCATGACCGGTATCGCCGTCGGCAATCAGGGGCACACTCAGGCGTGCGCTCATCCGGCGCACGGCGTCTGCCATTTCGCTCATTGTCAGGAAGTTCAGGTCGGGCAGTCCCAGCAGGCTCGCGCTGGTGCCGAATCCTCCGATGAAAACCGTTTCGAAGCCTGCCTGTTCGATGAGCATGGCGGTCAGCACGTCGTGTGCGCCCAGCGAACGGATGATGCCTGGCTGTTCCAGAAGCTGCCGCAGACGTCGGTTTTTGCTCATTCTATCCTCCTTGCTACCGCGCGGGCAGGCGCACCGTCCACGCCTTCAATGCGAAGGGGCAGGCAGATGAATCGTACCCAGCCCGGCTCCAGCTCGCGCAGGTTCAGCCCCTCCACGATGATAACCCCCGCGCCCAGCAGGGTGCGGTGCGCTCGCGGCTCGGGGGCACGGAACTGCTCCACCGACAGGTAGTCTATCCCCACCAGCTGGATGCCCTTTGATACAATCCACTCCGCCGCGTCGGGGGTAAGGTACACGAAATCGGGCTGAAAGTCGGGCTTGTCCCACACGCCAAAGGAGTTGTCGGTCTGAATCAGCAGGCGTTCGGTGTCATCGGGAATACCTGCGGCTTGCAGGGCATCGGCGGTCACAGCGGGCACACCGCGCACGCTCACCACATACGCTCTGCCGATTAGCAGGTCCAGCGACAACTGGTCAACGGTGGCGCCGTCGAGGATAAAGTGCCACGGTGGGTCGACATGAGTGCCGGTGTGCGTGCCCATCTCTATCGCCGACAGGTTGCACACCTTGCCCTCGGCGATGCGCAGGAGCGGTCGCAGGCGGAACGGCTGGTCGCCCGGATAGGTGGGCATTGCTTCCTTCAGAGGCACGGTAAGGTCGATCCATTCCATTGTTGCTCTCCTCCTCTCGCCCTTTCGGGTTCGCC
>CAZOGB010000109.1:0-8230 GCA_964579145.1 uncultured bacterium
CGGAGCAAAGAAGAATGCCTCCCACCGCGCAGACCACAGCGAGCATCTGTCGCATGGATGTTTCCTCCTTTGCTTAAAGATTGAGATGAAATCTGCACGGTGGTTGGTGGTTCATCCATCGTGAGATTCTCATCATAAAAATCTTAGCATAGATAAATAAAAAAGTTAACAGGCTTTAGCAACTGCCCTTGACAAAGCATCGCGTTCTTTTGCTATAATAAGATTACACGGGCAACCGCTGGTGCTTACCCGTGTGACGGACGTTGTTGCCACCTTCAGCCTCAACGAAGACGTACCCTGCGCCGTGTTCCGGCGCACGTTCCCCAACGAAGCGGTCATATCCCGAACGCAACATCCAAATCTTGCACACGGAGGGATTGACACAATGTTACTCAAGCGATTCGCCTTCGCCGGAGCTGCCATGCTTCTGGCAGCGGTTCCTGCACTGGCTCAGGGTACGGAAGCATCCGTGAGCGCTGGGGATACCGCATGGATGCTGGTCTCCTGTGCCCTGGTGATGCTGATGACGCCCGGACTGGCGCTCTTTTACGGTGGCATGGTGCGCCAGAAAAACGTGTTGAGCACCATCATGCACAGCTTCACCATTCTGGCGGTGGCTACCGTGCACTGGGCGATTATCGGCTACGCGCTGGCGTTCGGTCCCAGCATCGGTGGGTTCATCGGCAAGCCGATATGGATATTTCTCAGCGGCGTGGGACAGGAACCGAACGCGGACTACGCCCCTACCATTCCGCACATGGTGTTCATGGCGTTCCAGATGATGTTCGCCATCATTACCCCTGCCCTTATCAGCGGCGCCATCGCGGAACGCATGAAGTTCTCTACCTTTGTCGTTTTCGTGGTGCTTTGGCTGACGCTGGTGTACGCGCCGGTGGCTCACTGGGTGTGGGCGGTCGGTGGCTGGTTGCGCGGTCTGGGCGCGCTGGATTTTGCCGGGGGCACGGTGGTGCACATCAGCAGCGGCGTGTCCGGCTTGATTGCTGCGCTGATGTTGCGCCCGCGCCTGGGCTATCTGCGCGAGCCGATGCTGCCCAATAACCTCACTCTGACCGTGCTCGGAGCCGGGCTGTTGTGGTTTGGGTGGTTCGGCTTCAACGCGGGCAGTGCGCTTGCCTCGGGCGGGCTGGCGTCGTCGGCTTTCGTTGCCACCCACATCGCTTCCGCCTCGGCTACTCTGTCATGGATTGTGGTGGAATGGCTTCATCGGCGCAAACCCAGCGCCCTGGGCGCGGTGTCGGGCTGTGTGGCAGGACTGGTAGCGGTCACCCCTGCCGCCGGGTTCGTCAGCCCTCAATCCGCGCTGATTATCGGACTGATAGCGGGGGCAGTGTGCTATGGCGCCGTTATCGCCAAACCACGCCTCCGTTACGATGATTCTCTGGACGCCTTCGGCATCCACGGGGTGGGCGGCACGATGGGCGCCCTGTTGACCGGAGTGTTCGCCAGCAAGCTGGTGAACCCAGCTGGCGCCGACGGACTGATATATGGAGGCTTTGGACTGTTCACCACACAACTGCTTGCCATCGGTGCCACGTGGTTGTATGCTGCCGTCGTCACCGCCATCATCCTGAAGGTTCTGGACCTGCTAATGGGCTTGCGGGTGAAGGAAGAGGAAGAGGTGGTCGGGCTGGACGTGGCACTGCATGGAGAGAGCGGCTATCACTTCATGTCGGAAACGGCGGTATAAGAGGCGCTCAGGGCAAAACCCAATACGGCTCTGCAAAGATAGGGCATGGTAGTGCATCCTTTTTTCGGGAGCAGGGTATAATATACTATGCCAATCTCTAAACTCAACTTTCGGCAAAGGAGGTTGTTCCCGATGTCCTTCTATGAGGAGGCACTGCAGGCGAATGCCCGCTATGCAGAGGGTTTTCAGTATGGGCATCTGCCCCTGCCACCCTCCCGCAAGGCAGTCGTGCTGACCTGCATGGACGCCCGTCTGATGCCCGACCAGTTCCTGGGCTTCGGCATTGGGGAGGTGCACGTCATCCGCAATGCGGGTGCGCTGGCAACGGATGATGCCATCCGTTCGCTGGTCATCTCCACCAACCTGCTGGGCACGCGCGAAATCCTGATTATCGCCCATACAGGGTGCGGGATGTTGACCTTCCGCGATGAGGACGTGCAGAAGCAGCTACAACAGACCTACGGAGCGGATGCCAGCAACCTTGCCCTGCACGCTTTCCCCGACCTGCACGAGAGCGTTCGCAAGCAGGTCCAGCGAGTGCGCGAATGCCCCTTTATCGCCAAAGACATTCCGGTGCACGGGCTGATTTATCACGTGGAGACGGGCAAACTGGAAGAGGTCGCGCAGGCATAGACACGGCGCATACGCATCGGAAAGGGCAACCCTTGCGGTTGCCCTTCGTCACTCTTCCTTTGGGGTGCGAAGCATCAGTTCGCGGATAGCTTGCTGGGGGCTGATGCGTGCTTCCAGCACGGCGTGGATGGTCTGTGCGATGGGCATTTCAATACCCAGACGCTCGGCGAGAGCGCACACGGCAAAGGTGGTGGGCACACCCTCCGCCACCTGTCCGAGTTCGCTGAGAATCTGTTCCAGCGGCTTGCCCTGCGCCAGTCCATACCCCACGCGCCAGTTCCTGCTGAGATGGCTGACGGCGGTGGCAAACAGATCGCCCACACCCGACAGACCCATGAAGGTGCGTTCCTCCGCGCCCAGTGCGACGCCCAGCCGCACTATCTCCGCCAGCCCGCGCGTAATCAGCGCAGCCTTCGAGTTATCGCCGAAGCCCATGCCGTCGCTGATGCCCGCACCGATAGCCAGCACGTTCTTCAGCGCACCACCCAGTTCCACGCCCGTCACGTCGCGATTGGTGTACACCCGAAAGGAGGGGCACATGAACAGCGTCTGCGCCTGTTTTGCAGAATCGGGCGATGACGAAGCCACCACGGTGGCGGTCGGGATTTCGCGAGCCAGCTCCAGCGCGAGGTTCGGTCCCGACAGCACCACTACATCGCTGAGCCTGTCGTCCAGAGCAGACTGAAGCGCCTGCGAGGGGCGACTGCCATCCGCTTCCAGTCCCTTGGCGGCGGAGATGACCAGGCGCGGCGATGGCAGGTGACTGCGCACCAGTGCGGCGACCTCGCGCAGGGCGCCCGCGGGCACCGCAAACACCAGCACTTCCGCCTCGTGCACGGCTTCGGCAAGGCTGTCTGTCGGATGCACGGAGGGAGGCAGGGGGAAACCGGGCAGGTAGCGCGGGTTCTGTCCCTCCCGGCGCAGCCGCTCTGCCAGTTCGGCATCGCGCGCCCACAGCGCTACCTGCACCCCTTTCTTCGCCAGCAGGATAGCCAGAGCAGTGCCCCAGCTCCCCGCTCCCAGTACCGCTACAGACGGCAACTCAGGCACCGAACTTCTCCTGCACGTTCATCAGGCTGGTCAGCATGGGCACGAGGTCTTTACCCCGAATGCGCCCCAGCCCGCCTTTCGCGCACGCCCGCTCCCCGAATTGCGTGACCTCGTCCGTGCGCACTTCGGGACCCCAGATGACGATAGGCACGGGCTCGCCCGTGTGGTCGCCGAAGCTGCAGGCGGTGGTGTGATCCGCTGAAACCACGATGAAGGTGGATGCGGGGTCAATCTGCGTGAGAATCCAGCCCAGCATGGCGTCGATGCGCTGGATGATATCCACCTTCGCCTGCGGGTTGTGGTCATGCGCCGCCACATCGGGACCCTTCACGTTGCACAGCACGAAGGTATGCTCTTGCAGGGCTTCCACCACCTTGCGCCCCATTGCCATCACGTCGCTATCCAGCCCGCCCGTCGCTTCGGGAACCTCCAGCACCTTCAGCCCCACGAAGCGGGCGATGCCTTTGATCAGTCCCGTTTCCGCCACGCACGCGCCGAGCAGTTTGTGGTGGGTATTGAAGTCGGGAATGCTGGGGGCGACGCCCGCGCCTCGCGGCAAGATGATGTTGGCGGGCTTTAGCCCCTGCGCGATTCGCTCCCGGTTCACCGGATGGTCTTTCAACTTCTCGTAGCTGAGGCGCACGAACTGATTGACGATTCGGGCGGTGCGTCGCGCGGCGGCATCGTCAGGGTCGGTCGCCTGCACTTCGTACACCTTCTCGCCTTCGGCGTGCGGGTCGGCATCGGTGATTTTGGGTGAAAGTCCGGGTCCGCGCAGTATCAGCGCGCCGCGGTGCGCCACCGATTCCTTAAAGAACACCTGCACGTCCTCGATGAAGATGCCGTTCACCTGCGCGGCGAGCTGGTCGGTTCCCTCGGTGATGCGCCCCGCCCGGCGGTCCAGCACCACCATATTCTCGTCCACGGTGCTGAAGTTACAGCGGAAGGCGATGTCGCCGCCGCGCACCTCCATGCCCACGCCCAGCGCCTCGAAGGGACCGCGCCCGGTGTACACGGCATAGGGGTCGTAGCCCAGCAGAGCGAGGTGTCCGGTATCACTACCCACGCGCACGCCGGGCGCGATCAGGTCCATCAAGCCCGTTTCGCCCTCGGTAGCGAGGCGGTCCATGTTCGGGGTATGCGCGGCTTCGATAGGGGTCCTGCCGCCTAAAGCGGGATGGGGTCGGTCTGCCATCCCATCACCGATAAGCACAATCACCTTGCGGGTGTCGGATGTCGCCATAGGTTCAACCTCCTGTGTAAGGGATGCCCTTTTCACTTCCGCAAAAGGGGGGTGATTTCCTGTTGACGCCGGGCAGGAGAAGGGCGTATCATCTAGCAGGCAGGGCGTCGCCGGTGTGGCTGAAATAGTGATGCAGAGGGGGCTTCCCAAGCGTCTATAGATATAGAGATGTGCCAGAAGGAGGCGAACGCGATGAAGAGACGATGGGCACTGATACTGCTTGTCCTGCTGATGGCGGTGGGTGCCTGGGCGCAGGAACCGACGCGCGCCCGCAAGCGCATTGCCGTGCTCTCTTTCGACGCGCCGATGGAGTATCGCACGGCACAGCTGGGCAACGTCATCGGCGATATGCTCACCACCGCGCTGGTGAAGATGGGACTGGAGGTCATTGAACGGTCGCAGCTGGAGGCGGTTCTGCGCGAACAACAATTGGCACGCTCAGGCATTATCGACCCTGCCACCGCGGTGGAGATGGGCAAAATCCTGGGGGTGGACTACATCCTCGGCGGGCGCATCACCGAGTTTGGCATCCGCGACGAAAGCCAGCTGGGCGGAGTGATTGCGCAGTTTTCGGTGGGCGTGCGCGTGAAGCGAAGCACGGCGCGGGTGAAGGCAGACGTTCGGCTGATAGATGTGCGCACCGGGCGCATCCTGATGGCGGAGACAGGCGAAGGGCGCGAGACGCGCAACGACCTCACGCTGGTGGGCGCGAAACTCTTTGACTGGTTGGCTGGCGTGGATTTCGGCAGTCGCGAGTGGGCGGAAAGCCAGATTGGTCGAGCCACACGCAAGGCGGTAGACGACATCGCGAAGAAGATAGCCGTTTACTTCCCCTCGGAAGCGGAGGTCATCGCCGTGATGTCCGCGGATGAGTTCATCATCGACCGCGGGCGGTTTCAGGGCGTGCGCGTGGGCGATACCTATGAGGTGTTCCGCGTGTCGGTGGTGCGCAACTCGAAGGGCGAGGTGGTGTGGACAGACACCCTCTCGCTGGGCACGGCAAAGGTCACCGATGTGCAGGATGAGCGTGCCAAACTGCGCTTTACCAAACGCCCTGCGGACGCGGAAGGTGTGAAAGAGGGCGATATCGTGCGGGCGGTGGCTCAGGGGCGCCGCTGAAGGGAGGTCTGGCGATGAACTTCCCCAAAAACCGGATGCGCATCCTTCACTCTCACGAAGGCAAGCAGTCCGAAAAGGGCTGGTTGGTCCTGGACGTGCGAGGGCTGGACCTGGATGGGGTGAACAGCATCGTCATCCCCATTGAGGATATTGAGAAATTGCAGGAGGAACCGCAACAGCAGGCGAATCCTTTAGAGCAGCTTCACAAGCTGCTGGAGAAGAAGGAGGGAAGGTCATGATACGCCCACCTGCCGTCGCTGGAATGTTCTACGCGGGCACTCCAGCCGAACTGCGCGAGGAGATACGCGAGTGCTTCCTGTCGCCGCTGGGTCCGGGGCGACTACCCGAAACGGCATCGGATGGCAAACATGCCCTGCGCGGGCTGATGTGTCCCCATGCCGGTTACCACTATTCGGGCGCTGCCGCCGCCCATGCCTACGCTCGCCTCGCCGAGGACGGCGCCCCCGAAACGGTTATCCTGCTGGGACCGAACCATCGTGCGATTGGTGCCCCCATCGCCGTCGTTGCCTCGGGAGCGTTCAAGACCCCGCTGGGCGAGGTTGCCGTGGATACGGACGTTGCCAGAGCGCTGATGGCGCAGTCGCCCGTTGTGCGCGAGGATGAAAACGCCCATTTGCCAGAACACTCCCTGGAGGTGCAGTTGCCCTTCCTGCAGACCGTTGCCCCGCAGGCGAGCATCGTGCCCATCGTCTTCGGCAGGGTGTTCTACGACAGGGAGACCCTGCGCCACCTGCAGGATATGGCGGAAGCATTAGCCACCCTGCTGAATAACCGTGACCATCCCCGCCTCCTGCTGGCGAGCACCGACCTGATGCACTATGTGCCCCGCGATGAGGCGTATCGCATGGACGAAATGGCGCTTCAGGCGGTGCGCGAGGTGGACGGCGAGAGGTTGCTGGATGTTGTCTTCCGCTACGACATCAGCATGTGCGGCGTCATGCCCACGGCAACCATGCTGTCTGCTCTGCGCAGGCTGGGCATCACCCGGGGCGAGGTGCTCTGCCATTACACATCCGGGGATGTGCCGGGCGGCGATACGAGGCATGTGGTCGGTTACGCTTCCTTGGCCTTCTATGCCACCGCGCAGGATGGCGACTGAGGAAAGGGGAAAGGAGTTCCTGCAAGGCGGCAGTGGCTTTGCAGGGGAGAAGGCATGTTATCTGCCGAAGCGGTGCTGATTGTCGTCCTGATTCTGCTAAACGCTTTCTTCGTGGTTGCCGAGTTCGCGCTGGTACGCGTGCGCGCTACACGCCTGGAAGAGCTGGTACAGCAACAGGACTGGCGCGCTCGAATCGCCAGGCACGCCCAGGAACATATTGACACCTATCTCAACACCGTGCAGGTGGGCATCACTCTTGCCAGTATCGGGCTGGGATGGGTAGCGGAGCCTTGGGCGGTCAAGCAACTGCATCCGCTGATGGTGCTGTTCGGGATTACCTCGCCGCGCACTCAGCACTTTACCGCCTTCGTAATCGGTTATCTCACCATTACCTTTCTGCATGTGGTGCTGGGCGAGATGGTCCCCAAGAGCGTGGCTATCCGTCGGACGGAGCCGGCAGCGCTGTGGACCGCCCCGGTCCTGAACCTGTTTCATCGTCTGCTCTTCCCGCTCACCTGGCTAATGACGGGTTGCGCGGCGATAGTGCTACGCCTCCTGCGCATTCCTCCCGCCTCCCCCGAAGAGACCTATTCGCAGGAGGAGCTGCGTCTTCTGCTCGCCTCCTCGCGACGCGCGGGCGTGCTAAAGGAGACCGAAGCGGAGCTGATGGAACACGTCTTCTCCTTTGGCGACAAGCGGGCGAAGGATGTGATGGTGCCGCGTGTGGATATGGTATACCTTTCCACCACCTGGAGCATGGAAGAGAACCTGCGCATCGCCGAGCAGTATGGCTTCACGCGCTTCCCCCTGTGCGAGGGCGACCCCGACAAAGTGGTGGGTATCATTCACGCCAAAGACCTGTATCGCGCACAACAGCACGGCATCGATTCGCTGAAACATACCGCCCGCGATTGCCTGATTGTGCCTGAAAGCAAACCGCTGGATGAGCTCCTGCGCGAGTTCCAGAAACAGAAGATGCATATGGCGATTGTGGTGGACGAGTACGGTGGTACCTCCGGGCTGGTGACCATTGAGGACGTCATTGAAGAGATTGTGGGCGAAATTTACGACGAGTTCGAACCGGTGCGACCGCGTATCCAGAAATTAGGGGAGGGGCGGTACCTGGTAGAAGCAAATGTGGAACTGGACGAGCTGGCGAACCAGCTGGGCATTCAGATTGACGAGGAGGACAGCGCGTTCGAAACGGTCGCCGGCTACGTGATGGGCAAACTCACCTCTATCCCGCGCGTGGGCGACCGCGTGCCGTTTGGTGCGTACGAGATGCAGGTGGTGGAGATGCGCGGACGACGGGTGCACCGGGTATCGGTCCAGCCCAGACAGGAGGGGATGGAGGCAG
>CAZOGB010000110.1:0-7754 GCA_964579145.1 uncultured bacterium
TACATCAGGCAGGCATCGTCACGCAAGCTGCGGTTACCTTGCAGGTCAACCCCCATCCCCTCTCGAACATAACACCAGATGGATGACAGGAGGTGTTTGATGTCGCGAAATAACCTTGGCAGTACCACCGTTGCGCAGATTGCTATCGTGGTGCGCGATATTGAGCAGGCGTGCAAGCGCTGGGCGGAGATACTGGGAGTGCCTGTGCCCAACGTGATCCTCACCCAGCCGGGGGACGAAGTGAACATGACCTATCGCGGACAGCCCAGCAACGCGCAGGCGAAGCTCGCCTTCTTCAACCTCGGGCAGGTGCAGCTGGAGCTGATCGAACCCATCGGGGAACCCAGCACGTGGAAAGAGGCGCTGGACAAACACGGCGAATCGGTGCACCATATCGCCTTCTGGGTGGAGGACATGCAGGCAAGCGTGGACTTCCTGAAACAGCACGGCATCCCCATGATCCAGCGCGGCGACATGGGCGAAGGACAGTACGCCTACTTTGACGCCGAAGAGAAACTGGGCGTGCAGATAGAACTGCTGGAGCGCCTGCGCAAAGCGCGGGCACAGGGATAACACCGCGAATTGGTGGAGGAAGTGCCATGTCGGAGCGAATAAAACCGGCGGCAAAGCCGTTCAGCCTGCGCGAGGTGCGTCTGCTGGAAAGCCCCTTCCAGCACGCCATGCAGATGAACGCACGCTACCTGCTGATGCTGGAACCCGACCGCCTCCTGCACCGTTTTCGCCTCTACGCCGGTCTGCAACCCAAAGCCCCAGCCTACGGCGGCTGGGAAAGCATGGGCGTCTCCGGGCATACGCTGGGACACTATCTGTCTGCCTGTTCCATGCAATATGCAAGCTCGGGCGACGATGCCTTCCGCAAGCGCGTGGATTACATTGTGGCTGAACTGGCGCAGTGTCAACAGAAACATGGCAACGGTTACGTCTCCGCCGTTCCCGAAGGCGAACGCATCTTCCGCGAGGTTTCCGAGGGCAACATCCGCGCTCAGCCCTTTGACCTCAACGGCGGCTGGGTGCCCTGGTACACCATGCACAAACTGTTCGCAGGGCTGATAGACGCCTTCGTGCACTGCGGCAACGAGCAGGCGCTGACGGTGGCAAAAGGGCTGGGCGACTGGGCATACCGCCTTACCGCCCGACTGAGCGAGGAGCAGTGGCAGCAGATGCTTGCCTGCGAACACGGCGGGATGAACGAAGCCATGGCAAACCTGTACGCCCTCACCGGCGATGAAAAGTACCTGCAGCTTGCCCGCAAGTTCTACCACAGGGCGGTGCTGGACCGACTGGCTAACGGCGAGGACTGCCTGCCCGGACTGCACGCCAACACGCAAATCCCCAAAATCATCGGGGTGGCGCGACTGTATGAGATTACTGGCGAGCCGCGCTACCGGCGCATCGCAGAGTTCTTCTGGGAGCGCGTGGTGAAGCACCACTCCTATGTCATCGGTGGGCACAGCGACCACGAACACTTTGGTCCGCCCGACAGGCTGGCAAATCGCTTCTCCACCAACACCTGTGAAACCTGCAATACCTACAACATGCTCAAACTGACCCGTCACCTGTTTTCGTGGGAGCCGAAGGCGGATTACATGAACTTCTATGAGCGGGCGCTCTACAACCACATTCTCGCCTCGCAGAACCCGCAGACGGGGATGGTATGCTACTACGTGTCGCTGAAGCCGGGGCACTTCAAGACCTACTCCACCCCCTTCGACTCCTTCTGGTGTTGCGTGGGCACGGGCATCGAAAACCATACGAAATACGGCGATACGGTGTTCTTCTGGGGCGAGGACACCCTGTACGTCAACCTGTTCATCCCCAGCGAACTGCAGTGGAAGGCAAAAGGCATCAGCCTGCGCATGGAAACCGCCTTCCCGGAGAGCGACAGGGTACTCCTGCACCTGACCCCCCAGCAGCCCGCCGATCTCACGCTTCAGATACGCCAGCCGTGGTGGTGCAATGGGGCGGTGCGTGTGCGCGTCAATGGAACGGTACAGCGGGCGAAGCCGGGGGCGGATGGCTACCTTGCCCTGCATCGGCGGTGGCAGAAAGGGGACAGGGTGGAGGTTATCCTGCCATCGCGTTTGCACACCGAAGCCATGCCCGACGACCCCAACCTGATTGCCGTCCTGCACGGTCCCATCGTGCTGGCGGGAGTGTTGGGCAAAGAGAGCGACCCCGAGCCGCGCGTGCCCGTGCTGGTGACCGGCGGCAGACCTGTGCAAAGTTGGCTCAGAAAGGTAAGCGGGAAGTCTCTCACCTTCCGCACGCGCGGCGTGGGCAGACCAGAAGAGGTTACGCTGATGCCCTTCTACCGCGTGCACGGTCAGCGCTATACCGTCTACTGGCGGGTGGTCACGGAAGCCGAGTGGCAGAGGATAGACACGGCATACCGGGAAGAGCAGAAGCGTCTGCAGGAGCTGGACAAGCGTACGGTAGATGCCGTGCGCATCGGCGAGGAGGCTTCGGAACGCGAGCACAACCTGCAGGGCGAAAAGACCTCCTCTGGCGACTTCAACGGCAGACGCTGGCGACACGCGGTGGAGGGAGGCTGGTTCTCGTATGACCTGCGCGTCTCGCCCGACCAGCCGGTGGAACTGCTGTGCACCTACTGGGGCAGCGATAGCGGCGGCAGGGTGTTCGATATTCTGGTAGACGGCAAAAAGATAGCCACCCAGACCCTGGATAACAATCAGCCGGGCAGCTTCTTCGACGTCGCCTATCCGCTGCCCACGGATTTGACTGCCAGCAAAGAGAAGACCACCGTGCGCTTTCAGGCGCATCCGGGCAGGCTGGCAGGTGGAGTGTTCGGATTGCGAATCCTGCGCGTGGAGGCACGCCGATGAGCGGTCAATCCTCTGACTGGAAGGTGCTTGCACGCTATGACTCTCAACATCTGCGTGAAATCGCCATGCCCGTCGGCGGTATCGGCACGGGGTTCTTCTGCCTCGCGGGCAGAGGGCAGCTGACCAACTGGCAGGTGATGAACCGTCCCCATCGCGGCTGGCGCCCCATGTACGCGCATCTCGTGCTGTGGACCCGACAGGGCAACACCGCGAAACTGCGCATCATGGAGGGCGACCTGACCGACGGTCTCTCTGCCGACTTCGGTGCGCCGCAGGTGATGGCAGGGCTTCCCAGAATGCGCGCCGTGCGCTTTGAAGCCACCTACCCGTTCGGCAGGCTGTGGCTGGAAGATGAAACGACGCCTGTATCCGCTACGGTGGAGGCGTTCAACCCACTGGTGCCAGGCGATACACAGGCTTCTGGCTTGCCTATCGGGGTACTGACTATCAGTATCCACAACCTGACCGCTCAGCCGCTGAAGGCTTCCGTCACACTGTTGTTGAGCAACTTCGTCGGCTGTGACGGCATCGCCGTTGACCTGAAAGACAATATCACCGAACACACCGAGGTCGCCGGGTGGCGTGGGATGCGCTTCGCCAAAGTGCGTGAGGAGCCTAACCCGCGATGGGGCACGATGGTTATCCTCTCGGATGCCGGGGACGTGCGGGTAGCGCGGCGATGGCGGTTCCGCGACCGGCCCTGGAACGGCGAGATTCTCGGCATCATCGACGAACTGCTCGCCAAAGGCTATATCGAGGACGATGAACCGGACAAACCCTGCCCGCCCAGCCCACAGGATACCTGGGACAGCTCCCTCTCGGTAATGCTGAATCTGAGGGCGAAAGAGACCAGGCAGGTGCGCCTGCTCATCTGCTGGCACTTTCCCTACCGCAACCTGCAGGAGCTGGGCTGGTGGTCTGGCAACGGCTCGCCCGTGGTGCGCAACTACTACGCGACCCTGTTCACCGACGCGGAAGACGTCGCACGGCAGGTGATTCCCCGCCTGCCCGAACTGCGCCAGAAGACGGTGCAGTTTGTCAACGGCGTGCTCGCCCGCAAGGCTCCAGATGTCTTCAAAGAGGCTGCGCTCTTCAACCTGACCGCCCTGCGTTCGCATACCTGTTTTCTTCTGGAGGACGGAACATTTGTCGCGTTCGAGGGGTGCGGTAGCAACGCCGGATGCTGTCACGGCTCGTGCACGCACGTGTGGAACTACGAGCAGGCGACCTTCGCCCTGTTCCCCGACCTGCATCGTAGTATGCTGGAAAGCCACCTGAAATACGGCTTGACCCCGACGGGCGCCCAGCGATTCCGGCTGAGTCTGCCCGTCACCAACCCCACCTGGCAGGCAGCTGCCGCCGATGGGCAGATGGGGTTAATCGTTCGCTGTTACATGCAGGCGCAAAAGGAGGGAACCGATTGGCTCCGTCAGTGGTATCCTGCTATCAAATCGCTGATGGAGTTTTGCTGGCAGACCGGCGGCTGGGATGCCGACCGCGACGGCGTGATGGAGGGCGTCCAGCACAACACCTACGATGTGGAGTTCATGGGAGCGAACCCGATGTGCTCGGTATGGTATCTGTCCGCGCTCGCAGCGATGGAGAGGATGGCACAGCAGATGGGCAATAGTGCCTTCGCACAGACCTGCAGGCGGTTACGGGAGAGAGGAAGCCAGTGGATAGACCAGAACCTATTCAACGGGCGATACTACGTGCAGAAGATTCACCCCCCGCGCGAGACCCCTGCCCCCATGACGGCAATGAGCGACGAATGGCGAAGCCCCAATCCGCGCTTTCAGGTAGGCAACGGCTGTCTGATTGACCAGCTGGTAGGGCAGTACAAGGCGAATCGCGCCGGGCTGGGCGACCTGCTGGACCGATATCATATTCGCACCGCGCTGGAACACATCTTCCGCTATAACTTCCGCAAGCACTTCCGCGACCACTACAACAACATGCGCACCTTCGCCACCGGCGATGAGAGCGGCACACTCATCTGCACCTGGCCCGACGGCGACCGCCCCGAACAGCCCATCCCCTACTGGGGCGAGAGCATGACCGGCTTTGAATACCAGTTCGCCGTACTACTGCTGGATTACGGGATGCGCAAAGAGGCGGAAACAGTGGTGCGGGCAATCCGAAACCGACACAACGGCGCCAACCGCAACCCCTTCAACGAACCCGAATGCGGCAGCTATTACGCCCGCAGTATGGCAAGCTGGGCACTGCTGGATGCGTGGGACGGTGATGTATCATAGAGCTTATGCGTTGAAGCGTTCTGGCAACAGTTATATACCAGCTTCAACTCCTGAAAGAATCCATTGCACGAGTGTAGAAAGATATTTTGTGACGGAAATGTGCAGAAAGGGTGTGCGCGATGGGAATCTCCCGCCAGCAAACAGGGGAACCGCCGATGCCTCTACCCAGAGAAGTGCATGGCTGGGCGTGGGACGGTAAATGCGAGGTCTACGACTCCCAAACCATCTTCCACTACATCGATGGTATCGGCGAGATATACCGCGCCTACAACATGCGCACCGTCTGGGCGTGCCGCTACCAGAAGGCAGGTCAGCCCACGCTCACCCTGGACGTCTTCGACATGGGCATGCCGGATGACGCATACGGAATCTTCAGCTTTGAACGCGACGGCGAATCTGTGCGCATTGGGCAGGAGGCGGAATACAGCGGGGGAATGCTCCGCTTCTGGAAAGGGCGATACTTCATTGCTATTACCGCTTACAGCGATTCGGCAGAGGTGCGACAGACTGTGCTGGCGCTGGGTAAGGCGGTGGCAAACGGCATCACCGACACTGGAAACCCGCCACAGGTGGTAAATCTCCTGCCTCCAGCCGGTCTGCAGAAGGAGCGCGTGCTGTTCTTTCGCCATCACATGATACTGAATCGCCATTTCTTTGTGGCGGATAGAGACATTCTCAACCTCAGTCCCCGTGCTGAGGGCGTGCTGGGCACTTACCGACGGGGAAAAGCGACCCTTCGTATCGCCATCGTGCGCTACCCCACCGAGTCGGATGCCGCGAAGGCGTGGCATCTCTTCGCCCAAGCCTATCTGCGCGAAGGGCGAGCACAGGGATTGGTGCGCACGGAAAACGGCAAATGGACATCCGCAAAGCGACAGGGCAGGTATCTCGCTATCGTTTTTGAGGCAACAACACAGCGCGAAGCGACCGACCTGCTGAAGAGTATCAAACTGCCTTAAGAGCATTATAAAAGGAGGTCAGCCATGAGTGCTCTGCTAACTCGACGGGACCTGCTGAAAGCCACTGCAGGCGCTGCGTTTGCGATGCTGGCGTCTGAGTCCCCGGCGCAGAAAAGGGCGAAAGTGGTGCTGGTGCGCCATCCCGACGCCGTAGATGCCAATGGTAAGGTGAACGCAGAGGTCGTCGGCAAGATGCTGGACGATGCGGTAGTCGCTCTGCTGGGGGTGAAGAAGCCGATAGACGCCTGGAAACAGCTGGTGAAGCCAGATGACCTGGTGGGCATCAAGACCAACGTCTGGACGCCACTGCCCACCCCCAAAGAGGTGGAAAACGCCATCCAGAAACGGGTGCAGGACGCAGGCGTGCCGGCGGAGCGCATACGAATTGACGACCGGGGCGCCCGGGTGACGCTGGCGCCATGTACCGCGCTCATTAACGTGCGTCCTGTGCGCACTCACTGGTGGTCGGGCATTGGAGGTTGTATCAAAAACTACATCATCTTCTCCGAGAACCCTTCCAGCTACCATCCTGACGCCTGCTCGTCGTTGGGGGCAGTGTGGGACCTGCCCGCCGTGAAAGGCAAAACGCGCCTGAACATCCTGCTTGCGCTCACGCCACTGTTTCATGGGCGAGGACCTCACCACTGGGACCCGCGCTACGTGTGGCAGTACAAAGGGCTGTTTGTTTCGCTGGACCCCGTGGCGATAGATGCCGTTGGGCTTCATCTCATTCAGGCAAAGCGTCGCCAGCACTTTGGGGAAGACATCGCGCTGGAAACCCCACCCAAGCACATCGTGGAAGCTGATGTAAAATACGGATTGGGAGTGAGCGACCTGCGCCGAATCGAGCTGGTCAAACTCGGCTGGAAAGAGGAGATTTTGATATAGCCCTTTGGGAGGAGATATGCCCGGTAAAACACTGCGCTCTAAAACGGCTATTCGACGCCTGCATGAACGCTTCTCTGCCGAGTTCGGCAGGGAGATGACTATTGCGTTTCTATTGCAGGACTGGGATGACCCCTATAACGTGGGAGGCATGTTCCGGGTGGCGGACGGCGTGGGGGCAAAGGAGCTGATACTGACGGGGCACACCCCTCAACCGCCTCACCCGCAGATTCACGTGACCTCCATGGGGCACCACCGGCGTATTCCCTGGCGCTATTTTGAACGCCATGAGGAAGCGGTCGCCCGCCTGAAGCTGGAAGGATACCATCTGGTCGCGATAGAGATTACTGAAGACGCCCAGCACTACAAGCTCTATCCCTATCCCGAAAAGGTGTGCTTCGTGGTGGGCAACGAGGTGAACGGCGTCTACGGCAAGGTGCTCAGCCTGTGCGACGGCGCGGTGTTCATCCCGATGGCGGGTAAGGGCAAATCGCTCAACGTGGTGGTGGCAGCGGCAATTGTGGCGTTTGAGGCATGGCAGAGACCAGAGCAGATTTCCTTCTCACAGGGATAATTCACCATATTTCTTTCCTTCTGGGAAGGACAAATGACATACCAGACTTTCTATGCATACCTGCGGTAGCTCTATCCTGCGTAAGTAGGTCTGTTTTGAATACACCCCTGCAACTGGAAGTTGCGGGCGACCCAACACAAAGCCTCCTGCGGAGGCTGGAACCTGCTTCAGCAGGTTTTGCTTGTAGCCTGCGATTTTCAATCGCAAAGACGGA
>CAZOGB010000111.1:0-7719 GCA_964579145.1 uncultured bacterium
ATCTCCACCCAGCTGGAGTATGAGCTGCGCCCATATCGCCCCTTTTTCATCGAGGAACCCGTTCTGCCCGAGAACGTGGACGCCCTGGCGCAGCTCGCCGCCAAAGCGGTAATCCCCATCGCCACGGGAGAAAGGCTGTTCACCCGCTTCGGTTTTCGGCAGGTGCTGGAGAAAGGCGCAGCACGTATCCTGCAGCCCGACCCATGTATCTGCGGAGGCATCTTCGAGACCCGTCACATCGCGGCGATGGCGGAAGCCTACTATGTCGCTCTTGCCCCGCATAATCCGTATGGACCCATCAACCTCGCCGCCTGCCTGCAGATAGATGCCTGCTCACCCAACTTCGTCATTCAGGAGTTCGTGCATCTCGGAGAGGGCTACCTGAAGACGCCATTCAGCGTGCGCAATGGCTATATTGACGTTCCAGAGGCGCCTGGGCTGGGGATAGAAGTGGATGAAGACTACCTGCGAGCGCATCCCCTTTCCCCAAAACCTGACCCCGGCAGCGGCTTCTTCCACTCCGACGACGGCTCTGTCGCCGAATGGTGAGGAGGTGAGGGCTTTGCAAGTAACAGACAGACAACCACTACCCGGATAATACATCAGTGGGACGGTTGTACGCCCTCCTTAAATGTGCAGTAACAGTAACACGCCCCCATCCCTCGGTTGCATCACCCCGCCCCAGATGTAGGGGAGATGACTATTCGGGCAGAGGCTTCCCTTTCGTCTCCGGCGCCCAGTGAAGCACAATGTACCCCAGCAGGAACACCGCAGAGATGATGGTCGCCGCCCACTCGATGCCGAAGGCGCTGCGCAACGTCCCAAACGTCCACGGTGCTACCGCCGCAATGTACCGCGCCACATTATACGAGAAGCCCGTGCCGGTTGCCCGCAGGCGCGTCGGGAAGATTTCGGGGAAGTACACCGCATAGCACCCCAGCAGGGCTAACATGCTGAATCCCAGCAGGGCAAAGAACACCAGCGCTGTGACGAACGAACTAGTGAGGTGGAACGCCGCGGGGGCGAACACCAGGCACAGTAGCAGTGCAGTTCCAATAGCCTTGCGTCTGCCCAGCCTCTGCGCTAGCCACGCAGCGAACAGACTTCCCAAAAAGGCTCCCCCGTTCTGTGCAATGCCCGCCAAGCTTACCTTTCGTTCAACGGCAGGACGCAGGTCGGGTAGATTGTCGGGATTCAGGATGTTGCGCAGGAGGTCGGTAGACCACGTGCTGATTCCCCAGAAGCCGATAATACCAATCGCGCCCAGTCCGATACCCACCAGCAGGTTGCGCCGCAGGTACGGAGTATGCCACATTTCGCTCAGTGCTCCCAGCTGTCGGTGTTCGCGCAGAGCCCGTTCTTTCTCGTGTTGCCACCGCTCCGGCTCTTTCACGAACAGGCGAATCACGAAAACCAGCAACGCAGGCAAGATGCCCACCGCAAACACCCACCGCCACCCGAAACTGGGCGCAACGGTGAGGTTGATCACGCCAGCCATGATGTTACCGATGGCGGAAGACGCCTGCATGATGCCCAGCGCGGTGGCACGCGCATGGGAGGGAAATACCTCTGCCACGAGCGATGCGCCTGCGGCGAACTCGCCTCCCACGCCCAACCCGGTCAGAAAACGGAACAGTGCGAACTGCTCCCACGTTTGCGACAGTCCGCTCAGACCCGTAAAGCCCGCGTACATCAACACCGTCAACGCCATCGTGCGAGTACGCCCCAGCCGGTCACCGATAATCCCGAACACGAAGCCGCCCGTCGCCCATCCGAAAATGAAGATAGCCTGCACAATGCCGGAGTAGTAGCCCACGTTGGCGTCGGTTGGCTCTATTCCCTGTCGGGCTAACAGCTCGCGCAGGGCGGGCTGGCGCGAGAAAACATACAACCACTGGTCCATGGTATCAAACAGCCAGCCGCACGAAGCCACAAACAGCACCAGCCAGTGATAACCCGTGATGCCCTCATACCAGCGTTTGGGCGTGGTCTCTTCCGATGGTTGCACCTCTCACCTCCACAAAACAGCCTGGATACAAGATTCGCAGGTTGGAAACCGTTTCCTGCGGAGGCAGGTGGCTGAGGTTGAAACCGCCTTCTGTACCGTGCTATACTTTACATACCGAACACGACAGGAGGGCAAAAACCTGCCCGATGTGGAGCTTTTGGGAACGTTTGCGCGAGGACATTCAAACCGTTTTCAAAAAGGACCCTGCGGCGCGCAGTGTGTGGGAAGTGCTTACCTACCCTGGACTGCACGCCATCTGGATGCACCGTATCGCGCACTGGTTGTGGAATCATCGCCTGTTGTTTCTGGCACGCCTGCTGTCGCAGATTAACCGTTTCCTTACCGGCATTGAAATCCACCCTGGCGCCAAAATTGGACGGCGTTTCTTCATTGACCACGGCATGGGCGTGGTGATTGGCGAGACCGCCGAAATCGGCGACGACGTGCTGATGTACCACCAGGTAACGCTGGGAGGAACCACCTTAGAGCGCGTGAAGCGACACCCCACCATCGGCAACAACGTGCTTATCGGCATGGGCGCCAAGATTATCGGTCCCGTCACCATCGGAGACAACTGCCGCATCGGCGCGAACGCCGTCGTGAACAAGGACATTCCGCCCAACTGCACGGTGGTGGGGGTGCCGGGGCGCATCGTCATCCGCGATGGCAAGCGCGTGGAAGAGCCGCCGCCGGTTATGGACAACGTTATCAACAAGATCGATCCCGAAGATGAAATCATCCAGAACCTGCGCCAGCAGATCGAACTTCTGCAACAGCAGGTGGAGATTCTTCAGAAGCAGATTGACGAACAGCAGGTGTCCATGCAGCAGATGAAGGGCGAGCTGGACACCGTGCGTTATCACACGCTCACACATGCACACCACGACGAGGGGGACACATGCTGCCGCTGAGAATCACCAACAGCCTGACCCGACGCGAAGAGGAGTTCGTTCCGCGAGAACCCGGCAAAGTAAGCATCTACGCCTGTGGACTGACCGTGCAGGGACCACCGCACGTTGGACATGTGCGCGGGGCTATCGTCTTTGACGCTATCCGCCGCTGGCTGATGCACCTGGGCTACGAAGTGCACATGGTGCAGAACTTCACGGACATCGACGACAAAATTATCGCCGCCGCGGCGAAGGAAGGCATTACCCCCGCGGAGGTCGCCGACAAATACGCCCGCAAATACATGGAAGTGATGGATCGCCTCGGCGTACTGCCAGTGCAGTATTGCAGGGTGACCGAAAACATGGACGAAATCATCGCAATGATTCAGAGGCTGATCGAGAAAGGTCATGCCTACGTAGTGGACGGCGATGTCTACTACGACGTCTCCAGCTTCCCCGAGTACGGCAAGCTCTCAGGGCGCAATCTGGACGAAGTGCGGGCGGGCTACCGCATCGAGGTGGACGAACGCAAGGACGACCCGGCAGACTTCGCCCTGTGGAAAGCGGCTAAGCCGGGTGAACCCTACTGGGAAAGCCCCTGGGGCAAAGGACGACCGGGTTGGCACATCGAGTGTTCGGCGATGAGCCTGAAGTACCTCGGGCCCGGCTTCGATATCCACGCAGGCGGCAACGACCTGGTGTTCCCCCACCACGAGAACGAGATTGCCCAGAGTGAAGCCTACCTCGATGGCGTCTTCGCACGCTACTGGATGCACTGGGGATCGGTGAACCTACGCCAGGAGAAGATGAGCAAGTCCGTAGGCAACTTCTTCACAGCGGAGGAGATACTGGCGGAGTTCGAAGCGGACGTGCTGAGGCTGTTCCTCCTCTCTACGGCATACCGCAGTCCGATAGAGTTCAGCCGAGAGCGCATGCAGGAAGCGCAATCTGCCCTGCGTCGCATTCGCACCGCCCTGCGCAACGCCAAGCGGTTTCTGTCCCCGTCCGACGAGCAGGCGACTATCGCGCAAAACTATTACGAGCGGTTTGCCGATGCCATGAACAGCGACTTCAACACCGCTGCGGCGATTTCGGTGATGTTTGATGCGGTGAGCGAAATCAACCGCCTGACCACCGACCTGCAAATCCACGACAACGCGGAGACGCGCCAGACGCTGGCTTCCTTAGTGGCAACCGTGCGCCTTTTCGGCAACCTGCTGGGCATCCAGAAGCTGGAGGAAGAGGAGCGCGGGCTGGACGACGCTTTTGCCCTGCAGTTGATCGAGAAAGCCATTGCGTGGCGCCAGATGGCTCGCGAAAAACGCGAGTGGAGCATCGCCGACCGCATCCGCGATGACCTGCGCGAACTGGGCATTATTCTGGAAGATAGCGTGACCGGCACGACGTGGAGACGGCAGAGCTAAATGACCAGATAGCGGTAGCCTCTTCCAGCCTGCCATGGCGAAGGCGGCTCCCCCTGATGGGGGTGGTGCTGATGGCATTGTGTCTGGTGGGTGGAGTGGGCTATTACAGCCTTCAACACCACCTGTCGGGGTTCGTCTACACTGTTCGTCTTGGTGATACTGTGCTGGACCGTCTGCCGCTCCCGATCGCCCAGCAGCGGGTGGAAGAGGTCTGCCGACGGCTACAACAGCAGCGCATCACCCTTCAGTTCACGGAGAACACAGGGCGCGTTCTGTACTCACGCACGGTGGGAATAGCCGAACTGGGGATTACTCCCGACCCTAAAGCGACCTGGCAGGAGATACTTCACTCCACCCAACGCCGTAACCCTGTGCTCACTCTTGCGGGGCGATGGATTTCTCCCAAAACGGCGATGGTCTCCGCGAATGTTGTGTATGCAGTAAACCACCAGCAAGTTCGCCGCTTGTTTGAGCAGGTCGGTCGCGCAGTGGAACGTGCCCCTCGTGATGCCCGCTTGTTGATCGGGGACAACGGCTCACGCCAGATAGTGCCTGAACAACCTGGAATGAAGATTCCCCGGGAAGCCACCGAGCATGTGTTACAGGCATTGCGAGCGTTTGAAACCATCGCAAACATTCCCCTGCAGGTCATTCCACCGCGCGTGACCAGTGCGCATCTGCAGACCATCACCACGCCACTGGCGCAGGCTTCTACCCGATTCTCGGAAGCACAGCGCAATCGCTCGCACAACATTCGTCAGGCGACGGAACGCATTAATGGGGTGGTGCTTCTTCCCGGCGATGTCTTCTCCTACAACCAGACGGTCGGTCCGCGCACCCTGCGCGAGGGTTTCCGCAAGGCGCCGGTAATTGTCAACGGAGAGCTGGTTCCCGGTGATGGCGGAGGGGTCTGCCAGGTCTCTTCTACGCTGTACATGGCGGCACTGCAGGCGGGTCTGCAGATTGTCCAGCGGAGCAAGCACGCCTTCCCCATCGGTTATGCCCCTGCAGGGCTGGACGCGACGGTGGTTTACGGCGTGCTGGACCTGCGCTTCCGCAACAACACGGAGTATCCCATCGCCATCATTGCCCGGGCAAAACGGGGCAGGATGCAGGTAAGCATCTGGGGAGCGGAGCTGGCAAAGCGCCAGGTGCGCATCCAGCGCATTGTGCACAGCGTCACAGGAGTTCCCGTCAAAACGGTACCAGCCCCCAATCTTCCCGCGGGTGTCAGGCGGGTAGTAACCAAAGGACATGCAGGAATGCGCGTGAGCGTTTACCGTGTCATTGAAGAACCGGGCAAACCGCCCCTGCGTGAGAAGATAAGCACCGACACCTACCGCCCCCAGACGCGCGTGGTGATGGTAGGACAGGCGAAGCCGCAGGAAGCCGCAACGGATAAAGCCGAAACACCTGCGGAGGAGAACCTACAGCCATAGCCTTTACAGGCAAAGTCAAAAGGTGTATTATTACCAATGAGAAACGTCAGCAAGAAGAGGGTGCCCTGAATTGCCCGGAATTGAACACAAAATCCGGCAGATTCCGCCGGACCTACAGCGTGAAGTGGAAGATTTCGTGGATCTCCTGCTATCACGCATTTCCAGCGGTGGACAGCGGTACGTAAAGCAGGACTGGGCGGGTGGACTGGAACAGTTTCGTGAGCAGTATACTGCATTGGAACTTCAGCACAAAGATGTCGAATGGCGCACAGGGATAGATATCGGTAGGTTAGCATCGGAGCCACAGCATTAAAACGTGGAGGACACAGATGAGTTGGCGCGATATATCCTTCCGAATATACTGGTGGCTTGAAAAAAGGATTGCTCCCGAATTACGCTACGCCCAGTACGATTATGAAGAGACTTTACTCAAGATGGTGCCCGAAGGAGCCAAGTGGTTAGATATAGGTTGTGGCCACCAAATACTTCCCGACTGGAGACTGAAACAGGAGCAGGAGCTAGTAGCACGAGCGAGCTTAGTCGTTGGGCTGGATTATGATCGTCCCTCGTTACTGAAGCACCACACCATCTCAGCACGTATACAAGGCGATATCGGACGACTACCGTTTCGAGAAAATACGTTTGATATTGTGACAGCCAACATGGTGGTCGAGCACTTGTATGCCCCAGCGGAGCAGTTCAAAGAAATTGAGCGCGTGTTGAAGCCAGAAGGTGTCTTCGTTTTCCATACGCCTAACTACTATTGTCCCCTAGTTTTAATTGCATCGCTGGTTCCAGATCGGCTCAAGAGAGCTATCATAAAGATACTGGAGGGGCGCAAAGATGAGGATATCTTTCCTACGCATTATAAGGCGAACACTGAGAAGCGCATTAAGCAACTGGCTGTAATATCGGGTTTTACAGTCGGGGAAATCAAATTGGTAACCAGTTGCGGTCACGCGCTGTTTGCACTCTTTCCCCCCTCAGTGTTCTGGAGCTTCTCTACCTGAAAGTTATAAAGCGGTATAGCTGGGCAAGGCACCTTCGCGGTAACATCATCGGCATCCTTCGCAAGTCGAAAACCGTGTAGAAGCATCGAAGGAGCACAACAAAACAAGAAATGAAACACGTCGTCTCAGTTAGCTTAGGCTCTAGCAAGCGAGACAAGGTCTTAGAAACAGAGATTCTCGGCATCCCGGTACGCATCCAGCGCATCGGAACCGATGGCGACAAAGCGCGTTTCAGGCAACTGCTTGCTCAGCTGGACGGTCAGGTAGACGCCATTGGACTGGGCGGATGCGACCGCTACCTCTGGGCGCAGGGCAGGCGCTACACCTTCCGCGAGGTGGACCGGCTTGTCTCGGTGGTCAAGCATACCCCCGTGGTGGACGGAAGCGGACTGAAGAACACGCTGGAACGCTGGGCAGTCGAGCGCATCGAGCAAAAGGGCATTCTGGAGTGGGGCCAGCAGAACGTGTTGCTGGTCAGTGCCTTAGACCGGTTCGGCATGGCGGAAGCGCTGGCGGAGCGGGCACGTTCCGTCATCTTCGGCGATGCGCTATTTGCCCTGGGTATTCCCCTGCCACTCCGCAATATCCATACGCTTGCTACACTGGCACGTGTAGTGCTGCCGGTCGTGGTGCGTCTGCCGTTCCAGTGGGTATATCCGACGGGCGAAAAGCAGGAGCATAACACCCCCCGCTGGCAAAATTATTTTCGCTGGGCAGATGTGATAGCCGGCGACTGGCATTATATCCGCCGCTACGCGCCCGATAACCTGAAGGGCAAAGTGGTGTTGACCAACACCGTGCGCCAGGCAGACGTGCAGTTCCTGCGTGAGCGCGGCGTGGACCTTCTGCTAACCACCACTCCTGTCTTCAACGGCGAGACCTTCGCCACCAACGTGCTGGAAGCGGTGATAGTCGCCCTCAGCGGCTCCTCCCCCGACGACCTGCGCG
>CAZOGB010000112.1:0-6637 GCA_964579145.1 uncultured bacterium
AATCTGCTGGAGCAGGAGGCTATAGCGTGAGAGTGGCTTTTTGTCAGCCGAGCTCCAGAAAAGTTTCTTTCAGTGGCCCAGAGCGACAAACAGTGCAAATCGGCAAGGCTCTTCGCGCGCGCGGGTATGAGGTGCTCATAGGTGTTCTCCTTGTTTCTCCCAGCGAATCGGCACAGGATACCACTCTTGGCAAACTGGCGCTGGCTTCGGGTCTGGAAGTCTATCCTTTGCCTCTGCTACGTAAGTACAACCTATTTGCTTCTGTGCATGCGTTTCGCCAGTTCGTAAGAAAACACCGACCTGATGTGGTGTGTGTTGCGGGGTACAAAGCGGGTATCATCTCAGCATTAGCACGGTGCGTGCCGTCGGTAGCGGTCACACGTGGATGGACGGCACAGGATTCCAAAGTGCGCTTATATGAGTGGATGGAACGGCGATTGCTGAAAAGACACTCGGCGGTTATTACGGTTTCCCGTCAACAGCGGGAGGAAGTTTTGCAACTGCACGTACCTGCCGAGAAAGTGTGTTACGTCCCAAATGGCATCGATCTTCAAAACCTAGAACCGGCATATACGTCGCAGCAGTTACATGCGACGCTGGGGATAGATCTGAATCTTCGCCTGTTGGGAATAGTAGGCAGGTTAAGCGTAGAAAAAGGGCATGAATACGGTTTACATGCTTTTCGTCTGCTCTTGGAAACAGGAACACAAGCACGCCTGCTGGTGGTGGGAGATGGTACTCAATCGGCGTTTCTGCAGGCTCAGGTAAAGGACTTGCACATCGAACATGCAGTGCACTTTCTGGGTGAGCGAGCGGATGCACGCCAGATTATCGGCGCGTTAGACCTCATGATACTCCCATCCTTAACCGAAGGAACCCCCAACGTCGTTCTGGAAGCCTTCGCTTACAAGACGCCAGTGGTGGCGACCGCAGTGGGGGGAGTGCCGGAGCTGGTTCGAAACAGTGAGATGGGGTGGCTCGTTCCCCCTCGCGATCCGCACGCGCTGGCGCAGGCGATTCGTGAGGCGTTGTCGAACCCTGAAGAAGCACGCCGCCGTGCCGAAAATGCATATAGACATCTTTTAGCGAACTTTACGGTGGAGAAGCAGGTCGACAAATGGGAGCAGGCGATTCAGGCGGCGGTGGAGAACTGGCGTATCAAACGGAGGTAGAGGGAACAAGGTGTTGTCAAGCTTTGTGAGGCGACTCTGGAACACGGTAGGCATCTACAAAGCAAAACATCCATTGATAGGCGGAATGTGGTTTGTGGGTGGTAAACTGTTCCGTGCACGCCAGCCAACCGAAGAAGAACGCTTTTTGATGGGGATGGAGTGTGAGGGAAAAGTGGTGTACGATATTGGAGCCAATGTAGGGCTCATGACCCTTTTCTTTGCGCGATCGGTTGGACCAACGGGATATGTAGTAGCATTTGAGCCTCACCCTGACAGTTTTCGGCGCCTATCACGGAATGTAAGGGTTAACCGTCTGCGTCATGTAAGGCTGGTCAATGTTGGAGTTGGCGCTGAGACCACCGCTTTGACATTATATCAACCGTCTCGTCACTTGAGCGGCGCGGCCTTAACGGGGGGACGTGTGTTCCAGCCAGATGAAGGAAAACCAATCGAGTTCACTGTCCAGATAGACACTCTCGATAACCTTGTGAACCGACTCGAACTGCCCGCACCTGACTTTGTGAAGGTGGATGTCGAGGGCTACGAAGTACAGGTGCTGAGGGGTGCGATGCAGACAATTCAACAACATAAACCTGCTTTTTTGATAGAGATCCATCGTCTGGCGGGCGACTCACCGACGACCAGCAAAGTTATCGAGACTTTGGATGCCTATGGATACACTTTCTATCATGTGGAGAGCGGCGAGTATACTAGCATCGATACCTGTCAGAATATCCGCGGCGGACACATTTACTGTGTGCACCAGCGTGATTAGGCAAATTAAGCGATACACGGAGGTCAGGCATTGAAGATACTGGTTACCGGAGGGGCGGGCTTCATTGGCTCACATATCACCGACCGGCTGGTGGAACTGGGGCATGAGGTTACCGTGCTAGATGACCTCTCGACCGGTCGGGAGCAGAATATTGCCCATCTGATGGGGCGTATACGCTTCGTGCGCGGTTCCATCACCGACCTTTCTCTGCTCAGAGAAGTAATGCAGGGGGTAGAAGTGGTATTCCACCAGGCAGCATTGGGGTCGGTGCCGCGTTCGGTAGAGGATCCCGCCACCACGCACGAGGTGAACATCACCGGCACATTCAATGTGCTACTTGCCGCGCGTGATGCTGGCGTCAGGCGGGTGGTATACGCAGCGTCCTCCTCTGCCTATGGCGATACACCTACCCTGCCCAAAGTGGAGAGCATGTTGCCGAACCCACTATCTCCGTATGCGGTGAGCAAACTGGTGGGCGAGTATTACTGTCAGGTGTTTACAAGGGTATATGGGCTGCAGACTGTCAGTCTGCGCTATTTCAATGTTTTTGGTCCTCGCCAGAACCCCGACTCGCAGTACGCTGCGGTTATTCCCCGTTTCATCACCGCCGCGTTGAAGGGAGAACCACTGACGGTATACGGCGATGGGGAACAGTCGCGGGACTTCACGTATATCGAGAATGTGGTTCACGCGAACCTACTGGCGATGGAGTCGACTGCGGCTGTGGGCAAGGTGTATAATGTTGCCTGCGGCGGACGATATACGTTGAACCAACTGATACGACAGCTGGAGACAATACTCGGTCGCAAGCTGGAGGTACAATACCTGCCTCCACGAGTTGGAGATGTAAAGCATTCCGAAGCTAGCATTACGCTGGCAGAGCGGGATTTAGAATATACAGTTGCTGTTCCGTTTGACAGGGGGCTGGCGCAAACCGTGACGTGGTACCAGGAGATGCTGAGCAATGGTATATCGCGCCCTGCTAAAGCGCAAACTGTTTGACTGGTCGTTTCACCCAGCGGTGCGGTGGACAGTGTCGGCAGGGCTGTACGGTGCCTACCTGCTGAGCGGCGCAGACGGGCGCACGAGAAGTTTCAGTTATCTCTTGGCGGCGCACCGTTACGCGGCGGGACAGAGAGCCTCACAGCTCTATCAGAGGCAGATACGTCGGAACCTGTATCGCTGGCTTCAGGCAGCCGAAGGTTCCGGTGTCGGTGGCTTGACAGAAGGGCGGATGCGTTCTTTCCACCGCCGCACACTCGTACTTAAGCCTCCACGCATTGAGAATGGGCAGCTGGTAGAAAAGGGGGTGCTTTTTACCAAAACGCCCTGGGATTTAGCGCGCCTTTGCCGCATGGAGTCACTGCTGGAACACTATACTCTTGTCATAGAGCCTGGGTGGTCTGGGTACGCCGACCCGCATATTCTGTATTTCTGCCGTTTTGCTGAACATCCGATCGTAGTGTGTGCTCCCGAAATTACGGACTATGAACTGCTGAAACACCTGGATACGAACCTGATACCTGTTCAGTTTGGTGCCAGCGATTGGGTTAACCCTCGAGTATTTCGCCCATTGGAAAGGGTCCAAAAAGAGTTTGATGGGGCGATGGTGGCGGTATGGGGAGTTTACAAGCGACACCATGCCCTGTTTCGCGCTCTTCGCGCCATTCGGGAAGACAACTATCGCTTCGCACTGGTTGGAGAGGAGTGGAAAGGTACCCGGTCGGAAATTGAGGGACTGATAGACTTGTACGGGGTACGTCGGAAAGTAGTAATTTTCCAGCATCTCTCTCCCGAAGGGGTCAACGAGGTACTTAACCGCAGTAAGGTAAATCTTATCTTAACGTTGCGTGAGGGAGCCAATAAGAGTATCTTCGAAGGCTTTTTCGCGGACGTGCCGGGCGTTGTGCTGCGCAACAATATCGGTATCAACAAAAGTTATATCAATGAGCATACGGGTATGCTTATCGAGGAACATGACCTCCCACAAGTATTGCTTTGGTTCCGCGACAACTATCGACAGTTTCACCCGCGTGAGTGGGCAATGCAGAATATCTCTCCAGAGGTTACCACGGCTAAGCTGAACACTGTGCTGCGAGAACTGGCGGGGAAGCGAGGAGAACCGTGGACACGCGATATCGTAGCAAAAACGAACTGTCCCGATCCCATATATTATCCAGATCCCTCGGTTGCAGAAGGTTTTCCCACGGTTGAGGATATACTCCAAAGATATGACCGAACGCAGGTTTAGGCAACGATGGGCATCCTGCATCGTCTGATCAAACTACTTGTTGCGGAAATAGGTTACCGTTCGCGTTTTCGCCTTCAAAACTGGCGTGGTGTGCTCATCCTAATGTACCACGAGATAGCCCCGCGGGATACATCTGTATTCCGCTACTTCCCTGTGTTGTGCACAACGCCGGAGAGTTTCTCTGCGCAGCTGGATTGGTTGACCAGGCATTTTGAAGTCATCAGTATGGACGAAGCGATGCACCGACTGACAGACGGCACAGCGCAGGACAGCAGGGCGGTAGTCATCACCAGCGATGACGGCTGGATGGGGTTTCACCGGTATGGGAGAAAGGCATTACGCCACAGGGGACTACCAGCAACTGTGTACGTTACGACGGGCGTATTGAAGGGGCAGGTGCCGTGGCATGTACGATGGCGGTTGCTGTTGGAACAGCATCCGCAGATGCTGGCTCTTCTGGCTCAGCATTTAGGAAGGGCTGAACCGTTTCTAAATGCAGATAGTGCAATCTCTGCTTTGAAGGGGCTGAATTATACCCGTATCTGCTCCTTATGGAGGCAGGCGGTAGAGGTTACTCGCTTTGAAGAGGGCACTCTGCCTTCGGACTGGTTTATCGGGGAGGACGAGGTGCGAGAAGCACTCCAGAGCGACATTACTATCGGGGCGCATACCGTCAACCACCCTATACTGCCGAATGAACCCGAGGAGATTGTGCGGCGAGACGTGACGGCGAGCAAAAGCAACCTGGAGGCCCTATCGGGGCAGCCAATACTACACTTTGCATATCCCAACGGTGACCACAATGAGCACGTGGTACGCTGTGTGAAGGAAGCAGGCTACGCGACGGCAGTCACCACCACTGCTGGCTGGAACCTGCTTGGCGAAGATTTATATCGCCTGCGCCGAGTGGATGTGCATGAAGCAGCGTGTGCGGACCATCGCGGGCGGTTCAACGAGGCGATATTCGCCCTGTGGGTTACGGGTGAGTGGGAGCGTATCAAGCAGAGAGTAGGGTTCCTGCAATGAGCACACGCATCGGGTTTGTTCATTTCGGAGCGTATCCAGATATTCGCGTGGTAAAGATGACCGACACGCTGGCGCAGGCGGGCTATGAAGTTATTCTGCTGGCGCGGAATATCAAGGGTGCGGATGAACCGGGCGCGTCTCACCCATATGCTGCGTCTCGGGGGGCAGTAGAGGCGGAATGGCGCAGTCGGTTACATCTGCGCAGATTGTTGGACAATCTGCCCGAACGGTGGCGTGCTCCGATGACGTTGCCGTACCATATCAATCCCCTCTGGCGCAGGGCAATACGCGATTTGGTGGTGAAGGACGGCTGCGAGATTCTGATCGTGCGCGATATGCCTCTGGTGCTGGCAGCCACAGCGGTGGGCGGACGTTACGGAGTGCCCGTTATCTTTGATATGGCAGAAAACTATCCAGCGGTGATGGCAGTGTGGCGCCGCTGGGAGGGAACCGGCAAGGCTTTCGTCAATCTGTTTGCACGAAACATCACGCTGGCACGGATGGTAGAGCGGATGGCGGTGCGCTGTGCAGATACTGTGCTGGTGGTGGTCCCTGAACACGTGCAACGAGTGGCGCGAATCAGAGGCACAGATGACGGCATTTTTGTGATAGAAAATACGCCGGTGCTACGCGACCTGGACCTGTTGTATGACCACTACGCTTCCCAACCTGAATGGGCACCCAGCGAGAGTATACTGGAGGTAGTCTATGGAGGAAACATCCATTTTTACCGTGGGATAGATACTTTGATTGATTCCGCCGTTATACTTCAGCGGAAAGGCGTGAGGGATATAAGATTTACGCTTGTTGGCACGGGCAAGGTAGCAGGCAAGCTGCAGGGGTTGGCTCATCAGAAAGGGGTAGATGATATGGTGTGCTTTATGGGCTGGCAGGCTGATTTGATGGCGTTCGTGTATCGTGGGCACGTAGGATACGATGGCTCACATGCGTCTGAACACACGCACAACACGATGCCCAACAAAGTGTATGACTATATGGCATTTCGCAAGTCGATACTGGTATCTGACTGTCGCCCCATGAAGCGATTGGTGGAGCAAACGGGTTGTGGTCTGGTGTTCCGTTCGCAGGATGCCGAAGATTTAGCGGAGAAAGTATTAATGCTTCGCGACCCTACCCTGCGTGCCGAGATGGGCGCGCGTGGACGCAAAGCGGTGGAAGAAAAGTACAACTGGGAGGTAGATGGAGCAGAACTTATCAGAGTAGTTCGAAATCGTCTTGAATCATGAAAGCCATCACTTACCTGTAATGAGTCGTTCAAGTTCGCACTGACAAGGGCGTCAGCTCCACCACCCCCACATCCCACCCCAGGCGCGAAAGCCAGAGGTGATAGTCGGATTCGCGCAGGTCGTCGGGGGAGGAGCCGCTGAGGGCGACTATCACCGCTTCCAGCAC
>CAZOGB010000113.1:0-6321 GCA_964579145.1 uncultured bacterium
GCTCCTTTCAGGGCGATGATGCCTTCCGCTCCGCTCGCTTCAACCTCCAGTACCACAGGGCGCCGATGAGGATGAGAAGCGAGGGAGGTGCAAATCGGTACCACGGATAAACCTTAGATGTTTCTTGCGCCAGTCTGCTTTCAGCACGCTGTTGTTCCAAAATATCACGCAGACGCGCTTCTGAGGGAAACTTCCCTTGCCATGAATAGGAAACAACTACACTGCGGTCAGGGTCCTGACCATTCTCCACTGTGGTCAAGCGAAAGTCGCTTACCACTGTACCAACAGGCACATCCCAGTCTGATTTTGTAATGCGTGTCGGTTTTATAGAGCGTAGCGTCCAAATTCTTTTCATGTGCAAGAAAGGCTGCGAATATTCCTCCACAATCTCTGAAGGTATCCAAACACCTTTTACCCAGCGCGTGGAATGCACTGCAAATTGTCGCGTGGTGTCGGCGTCCTTCACTCGCATAGATACTGGGCACAGAGCGTGGCTCTTGCTTAAGGTCATCTGTGCCAGCCGCCCGTTTCGCAGGTCTTTGACCTCCAGTATCACATCACTTTGTCGCGAGGTTACCTGCACTTGAGCATTTTTTCCGTACAGATCAGCCGGACTAAAACCAGCCAAAAGCACCAGTACCTCGGGCAAAACTGCTCCCGTCAGCAGAGGCGACACCACCTTGCGTACCGCTTCTCCGTCCGTTCGCCATACCTGAGCCACAGAACGATAATCCAACACACTGGCAACAGCCTCCTGCCTGATGGAGAAAGTGTACGCAAACTCCTTATTCAACACAGAGCGCCTTTCAATCATGACATCGTTGGGTAAGCCACGCAGGGGCTTAGTCTGTACAATATATGTCCAATCTCCCTGTCGTGCCACTGTAAGAGTATGCACATACCGTCGGCGCCCCTGCAGCTTTGTTGGCAGTTCAGGCAAGCCATTTGTAGGGGTTTCCTCAACGTCCGCCTGCCATTCAAAGGTTAGCCATGCAGTTCGTTGTTCTCGCTGGTGCAGGGGCATGTAGATGTTGTCACTACCGTAGCAACGCCACACAACCAGAATCAAGCCACAACAGCAGAGCCACGTGCCCAATACACACCAACGCATGCTTGCCTGTACCTCCGTCACTGGCACATCGGCCAGGGAATGTAAATGGTGTCATCGAAGAAAGCTGTCCACTTGCCACATGTGTCGCACTGGGGATGGTTCTGCCCGCATGCACTTCTAAAATACATGACTTCAATGCCTCTTTCCGTCTCAGTACAGCGCCAGGCTAGTGCAGGTCCAACACATCGCCAAGTAGGCACTACCGGTTCCCAACGCTCGCAATACCCTTTGCAGTATGGTTGCCCCTGGTTGTTTATCGCGGGTTCACAGTGTTCCACTATTTTCTCTTCATCGTTCTTCTGCACGCACCTACGTGCAACAAAAGAGGTTTCATCTCCGTGTGCTGGTGTCAACAGGCTAAAGAGGTACAGCATGCCACCCCACAAGCATACTGCTATAGCAAAAGCCAACACGTGCTGTTTCATCGTTGCAATACCTCCTTTGATAACTATTCAGTTATATAATCGACCGACCCCTGCAAAATGTGACAGGGTTAAGCCGCTTTTTTCACCTTCAACCTCCAGTACCACAGGGCGCCGATAAGGATAAGTAAAGTAGAGGGCATAAAACGAGGCAACATTTCGTTCCGCTTCCCGTTCTCATGCGAAGGAGTTAGCGTAGACTGCTCGCTTTGCAGCTGAAGAAGAGCGGATTTTGTTGGCAAACGCCAGTTGCGAAAGTGGTACCACACTAGATTGGCTTCTCCCAATCCTAATCTCCAATCGCTAATGACGTCTCCCTCACGGAGCCAGGTTGGCTGCTGGTTTGTAGCCTTCTCAACTCGGTCGAGCCTGTAAACTAATCTGTCGTGTGGCACTCTTCCAACAAAAATGGCATAGGTGAAAGACGTGGGGATCGACACGGAACCTCGTTTCACGAATGTGCTGACAGATACTTCGCCTGACATGCTCGCTGAGGTCCACACTAATTTCACTGGTGCCAGTGACCGCGCAGTGTCCAGCCAAAGGGTGATTTGTTCAGGATGAGTGCTCCTCCACAATTCAGCATCAACTGTCGCGTCAACGCGTGTATATGCTCCCTCACGTCTGACAGAGATTGAAGACGGTTCCATATAACGCAACGGGTTCAAACCGGATAACATCAGGGTGGGCAGGAGACTAATCTCTGCGCGAAAACTCAGAGGTGTCACCACTAAGGCTCCTGGTCCTCCTTCGTGGCCGATGTATCCTGTCGGTGTTTCTATCAGCAAGACCTTCTGGTAGGACTCACTCTTTAAGGGAGCCGATGAATATTTGCGGGTACCGCTAACAATCCAACCATGCTTGAAGGGGGCGACACGTAAAGTGCAACCCTGCCAGTCAGCCTTGGCTTCACCTTCGCCAGTGGAGCGAGATGAGGACAGGTGTGTTAAATCCCATCGCCAGTGCATAGCGTAGCGGCGAAACTCCCTTTCCCGTCTGGACAATGACTCGGCAAGGGATTTCAGACTGTTTTGTGCATAAACCTCTGCACTACCCACCAACACGATGGCCAACACTATCCATGCTTTCGTCATGTCCTGCCTCCTTTATTTTAGTCAGGGCTACACCAACTGACAGTCTGAGTTTCATCAGTTGGCTCACGTTGCTCCCACATGCCGTCACACCAGCAAAGCCCAATGGCATTAATCTCACACGGCCTCCACGCTTTATATACAGGCACAGACTTTCGCCTTTCCGTACAATCACCCCCTCCAGGCGAAAATCTGCACTTCTCATAGTAATACATTCTGCCATTGCACTCGCCCTGACACGGGCCGCTTGTAGTACAAGTTCTCGGTGGCACAGACCACGCCTCTGCATATCGAACGCAAACCGCCTGGACCTCACCTGTTGTGAACCCATTTGGCGACTGTGCGGATACTCTCCCAGTTAAAGCGACAGCCAGAAACAAATGATATCCTACCCACCCCGCCAGCGCCGCGGCGAATGCCAGAACGTGCTGTTTCATCGTTCCATTACCTCCTCTGAAAAGTATTTCACTATATAAATCGACCGAACCCTGCAAAATGTGACAGGGCTAAGCCACTTTTTTCACCTTCAACCTCCAGTACCACAGGGCGCCGATGAGGACGAGAAGCAGAGGGGGTAGAAACCATCGCAAGAGGTCGTCTATGCTTTGTTCCTTTTCCTGTACTGGAGGCATGTTTACCATGCGAAATGGTTCTTCCGTTCGAACGGCGAGTGAAGGGAGCATGTCCTCACGAGGTAAATAACCGCTCCATGTGTAATGATACACGTTTCCACGCACGCCGAGCAGCCCTTTTGACATAATGACGTCAAGCGGCACCTTGCGCAGATCGATGACTGGAATGCCTGCAGGCAGGTTAATGTTCAGTTGAGCAGGTGAAGTGAACACACTTCTCAGTACCAGCTGGGTTCTCTGGGTTCTAAACGTTTGGTTTTTTACCCGCAATTCCACCTCTGCTGGCAGCCACCAGCCCTCCACCTTAGACCATCTCGTGACCCGATATTCAAGGTCGTCAGATTCGGTGTGTGCACGGAAGTAGGCTGGCGCAAATTGTCTTTTGGGGTCCACCCACACCTCGCCAGAGGCATAAGGCGTGGACGGGCTGAAGACAGGCTTGAGCACCACAAAGCCATTCTGCCGTTGAGCCACCTTCCACGTTACCTTCGCTCCCCGCACAATCATGCTCAACGGAGCCTGCACCCTGTCAGGAGAAGCGCTCGCCAAGAAGGACGGATGTATCCAGCGAACTACCTCGTCACCGGTTGGCACAGCGGGCATCCCCCCATACAGAGCATCGCCTGCTGCGGGGAATACCAGTAGCGGGCTTGGAAACGTACCTATAGCCTCAGAAGTAACTTCATTAGCAATTGTATAACCGCCTCCCAGCCAGCAGATAAATCGCCCGGTTTGTTCAGGGATTGTCGCACGAATCTGGGCGTGTTCCACGTACGTCAACTCGGGTACGCGGGCTATAGTTAGCTGTCCTTCGATAAACCGCTCAAGAGGTGGAAGAGCGTAACCGGGACGGGAGCGTAGCATCGCCTCCTCCCGCGTGTCCAGCTTCCACCGCACGGTGGTTGCAGTGCCCCACTCAAACGTTTTATGCCTCGCCCACTCATCACGTCTGTGCCAAAGGTCGGTCATTGTATCTGCCCAGACCAGACTACCTGCCAACCCCCCTACAGCCCAGCCAGCTGCCAGGAGTACCAGTGACAGCACCTTCGTCATGGCTACCCTCCCTCGTGCGTCTGGGTCCTCTACCGACAACGCCATGTGGTAACATAATATGGCCCAAAGCGATAGGGATGTGTCCAATCGCAGGAATTACAATCGTACCCGTTGTCGGAGGTACACGGGTAGCGGTACAGGTTCGCATTAACGGTAACCTGTTCCTGAACGCAGATTGCACCGGACTCTTGGAGGCACGCTGAGCATGGATAGTACCCGGTTACCCAGCATCCACCATTACAGTCGGGCAGATGTCCGTTGCAACTGAACAGATACCATGCCGTGCACGAGCCTTCTACACAGCGTGCGTCGTCAGTAATGATGGTTTTTGCATTGGGTGCAAGCGATGAGGCTGCCAGATTGACACGGATACCACTGCTGCACTGCTGCGCTACTACGGCGACGACAAGGTTCCCCACTACCCACACCGCCAGCGCCGCGGCGAATGCCAGAACGTGCTGTTTCATCGTTCCATTACCTCCTCTGAAAAGTATTTCACTATATAAATCGACCGAACCCTGCAAAATGTGACAGGGCTAAGCCACTTTTTTCACCTTCAACTTCCAGTACCACAGGGCGCCGATGACAATCAACAAAAGCGGAGGAACAAAACGCCATGGGAGAGTTCCGCGAATACCTTTTCGGCTGTGTGCTTCCTGCGCTTGCATCCGACGCAACTCTTGCAGGCTGGGTAACCTGCCCTGCCAGCTATAGGAAGCATACACTCTGTTATGGGTTGCTTCCGAATAAGGTAACTCTGGTACACAACCCGCAAGGCGGTAATCTATTACTCCTGTTTCTTTGACCGCAGGAATACTTGACAATTCGTCTAAGGAAACCTCTTGCCTCGCCGGAAATATCCCCTTCAGTCGCCATATGCGGCGTATCTGGCCAACAGGGAGGAACTGCTCTGTTACTTCTATCTGCTGCGGTATCCAATATCCATCTATCTGTTTGAACTGCTGTACTTTAATCTCTATCCGCAAAGGGCGATTCTCTAACCAAACCCACTGGGGTAGCCATCCGTACTCCGAAAGTAATGTCGCTTTGATCTTTATTTGCCCGTTATTGCCAGATACACGGTTGCATACAAGCAACAGACGGTCTGGTAGTGTTTCTGCAGTGGTCCAGGCGGCCTCTCTTACGCGCAGAAGGTTCGGGCCCGCTATCAGCGCGATCTCCTCGGGGGAAATGTCGAGCAGCTCTGGCGCCTCATATCGATAACACTCTTCCTTACAACACCATACTTTGATGGGTGCGGGGGCGACAGGTGGTGCTGACTGACCAGCTTCCTCAGAGATGATGCTGGGAACGGTGTCATTGACGGCAACGCCTATCCCATCTCCAAGATACCAGCGGTATCCCTCATATCCATGCAGAAGGTATCTGCCTCTACCCTCTACCCTCTGGTGCTCGATGCGTTTCCGTCGGGATAACCGCAGGAACTGCCCGCCCCATTCTATTTCCCACTCGCTCGCAGAGGTCTCCTGTTGCCCTGCTATGTCTCTTCTGGCTTCAAACTGCAGTCGTTCACGCAGGGCGTGTACATCCTGAACGCCTCTGGCTCGAATCTCCTTCTCCAGCTGAGAATACTGCTGGTAGACATTGGCAGGATTTTGGGGGAACAGGTAGCGTGTTTCCGTTTGCTCCCACACCAGCTTGCAGTGCTTGAGAAACTGCTCGCGTTCATCCCCTTTGCGATAGGCGTTCTGCAGTGGTTCGGCAAAGGATACCCCATACGCTATCGCAAACAGGGCACACACGAACACGGCCTGCCACGTGCCTGTACGCATCACCTATTCCTCCTATGCTCCGTTGAACAAATCTAAGGACATTGTGGGTACGGATACCAGTAGCCGGAATTGACCAGCCACTTATTCGACCAGTTACAGACGCAACCATAGCCCCAGCTTGGGCTACAAGATGTCCGGTAGTGACGGTAGGGTACCGCAGCATCATGCTCAGTGCAATAGAGTCCAGAGAACTCTTCACACCGAGCGGTATCATACTGA
>CAZOGB010000114.1:0-6151 GCA_964579145.1 uncultured bacterium
TTAGGGGACTGAAACCACCACCATACCAACGGCAAACGCGAGGGCCGCAATAACAACGCCTGCCCCGACGAATAGGGGATTGCTCCCGCAGTTCAACGATGTCTGTTTTGGACTTTGCCCTTGCGACTGGAAGTCGCAGGCAACACAGGACAAAACCTGCTGGCGCAGGTTCGGGGTGGCAAAAGAGGCTTCGTCATGGGTAGCCCGCAGCTTTCCGCTGCAGGGTTGCCTGCCCAGACCGCTGAAGCAAGCTTCAGCACTCCACAGAAGGAAAGGGCAGGGCGTTCGCGCCCTGCCCGCCGTTTGGGGGGAAGATAACCGGTTCAGACAGAAGCGGGTGGGTCGCCCCAATCGGGGATTTTAAGCAGTTCGCCGTCGCGCAGGGCGGACTGGTGCGCCACCACGCCGGGCGCCAGATACCGCACCGCTTCCCACACGTGGATGCGCGGGAGCCTTCCGTGGTTGCAGGCGTCCACAAACTCGTGCACCAGGTAGGCGTGCGAGCCGCCGTGCCCGCCCTTATCCCGCGCCAGCGCTTCGGGAAGCGGTTCGCCTACCTGCGAGAGGTCTATCGGTTCCCAGCCCTGTTTGGTCACCCATTTGGCGCCTGAGACGTCGTTTTCGAAGCTGGCTTCGGTGCCGTAGATGCGGAACCCCTCGCGCCCGATGTGCCCAACCCGACGGAACTCGGCGATGCGGGCGGTTGCGCCGTTGCTCATGCGGAACAGCGCCACCTCGTTGCTGAAGAGGTTGCCCCAGATGGTGTCGGTGCGATACCACTCGTCATCGGGGTAGACGTAGCCCTGCGCCGAGACCTCGGTCATGTGTGCACCCATCACGCTGATGATTCCGCTGGTGGAGTGGGTGGGGTAGTACATGGGCGGGTCGCCCGTTTTGTCCCTGCCGAACTGTTCGCCCCAGCGGTTGCGCAGAACCTCGTACAGCCCGTGCGAGACGTCATGGAAGTATTCGCCCTCCGCGTAGACGAATCGCCCGAACGCGCCCTCGCCCGCCTGCTGTCGGCAGTAGATGGTCTCGGGGCGGAAGAAGGTGGTCTCGCCCAGCATATACAGCTGCCCCGTTCGCCGCACGGTCTCCACCAGCTGGTGGCACAGTTCCAGCGTCCTTTCGGGTTCGCGGGCGTAGGCGGGGGGAACCGCGCTGTACACATGCTTTCCCGCTTTCAGTGCCTGTATCGCCTGTTCGCCATGGAGCCAGTGCTGGGTAAAGAGGGCTATCGCATCCAGGTCGCTTCGGCAGATTTCGTGCAGGGAGCGATAGGTTTCGGTGATGCCGAATTCGCAAGCGGCGTGCGCCAGGCGGTCGGCGTTCAGGTCGCACAGCGCGAGCCGGTGCACGTCCGGGTGGTCGCGGAACAGTCGGATGAAGTGCCAGCCGAACTGTCCCACGCCCACAATGCCAACGCTGATGCTCATCGGTGTTCCTCCTTGCGGGTTATCGGGTGAGGATTCGCGGTTTTGCAGGCTTGTCCTGCCCGGCAGGATGGGCTGTCTGGCGGGGCGAAGAGAGGGGCACAAAAGGGTATCAGGAGGTCAACCATGCACGTTAACCGAGTACTGCAGAAACTGCGCGAGGGCAAGCCGGTGCGCGTGGGCGCCGTGTGGACGGTTCCGCACTGGAAGATAGTGGAGATGCTGGGCATCGCGGGCTACGATTGCGTGTGGATTGAGATGGAGCATGCCGACACCACGTGGGAGCAGATGTCGCAAATGATCCTGGCGGCGCGGGCAACGGGCATGGAGGCGATGGTGCGCATCCCACGCGGCAGCTACAACAACGTCATCCGTCCCTTGGAGGCGGGCGCGACGGGTTTACTGCTTCCCCACTGCACCGGCGCGGACGATGCCCGCGAGTTCGTGCGCATGGCGCGTTTTGCGCCCCTCGGCTGGCGCGGCATTGGGGGCAGTGTGGACATGCGGTACGGAACTGTGCCGTTTGAAGAATATTACGACTGGGCGAACCGCGAGATTTTTCTGGGCGTGATGATCGAGCGCAGAGAGGCGGTGGAGCAGATAGACGCCATCGCGGGCGTGGACGGGCTGGACCTGTTGCTGGTGGGTCCGGCGGACCTGTCGCAGAGTTACGGCGTTCGGTTAGATTACACGCACCCGGTGATGCGGGAGGCAATCGCGCGGGTGGCGGAGGCGTGTGCGCGGCATGGCAAGTGCTGGGCGGTGGCAGGCGACGTGCCCCCCTATGCCGAGCAGATGGCGATGGGCGCACGCTTTTTCAACATCGTGAACGAGATGAGCGTGCTGATGCAGGGCTTTCGCGAGGCGTTAGAGCGTTTTGACCAGCTGGGTTGAGCCTACGGTTGAGCACGCGCCATCTCGCGCGTCTTCTGCCACTCGGCTTTCAGCTGTTCCAGAAACGCCTCCACCCGGCGGTTGGCATCCTCGCAGTGGATGGGTATCGGCACGGCTTCCAGCCCGACGGCATCATGGCTCATCAACAGCCAGTCGCCCTTTTTGAACTTGAAGGTCTGCCCGAACATCTCTTCCGAGATGCCGAACGCTTCGGCGATAGCCTGACGGTCGGACTGACGGGGCATTTTGCTGACGAAGTAGGTATGTGGCTGAGCCATGATGCTGGTATCCAGGTAGCGTACCCGCTGGGTGGCGATTCCCACGCCCAATCCGAACTTGCGCCCCCGTCGGGCGAGCGTCATCACCATGCTTCGGGAGCGGTTGTAGCTGTCGTCGGCTTCGCGCCGCTGGGGAATGAACTCATCCGCCTCGTCGAACACGAACACCACCATCGGGCTGATTTTGCCCGTTTTACGCCGGTTTTCGAACATCAGCTCGCCCAGCATGGCGGCGAAGTCGCGCAGGTGGTCGGGGTCATGCGATTGCACCACGTATAGCCCGGAGGTATGGGGGTCATTGAGCCGGCTCATCAGCTCGCCGAGGCTCATCTGGTATGCCTCGTACACGTGGCGCGGGCTGATGTAGCGGCGGAAGGCGTCGTCCAGGGCATCGCGCAGGTTCTGGAACGCCTCGCGGGCGTCGTTCGTGCTGAGTAGTCCGCTGACGAACATCTTATCAATCCACTCCAGCAGTCGTCCGGCGTTCTCCTCGTTGAAGGGGGTGGCGTCTTCGGTGGCTATCCAGTTGCGCACCGCCTGTCGGATGCGAGCGTCGTTCTTGCCCAGCGTGCCTTTGGGGTTCCAATGCCTCTCCACGAACCTGCCGAGCGTGGGCGGCTTTTCGCGGTAGAGGTGGATTCGCGCCGTTTTGGGGTTCAACAGCCGTCGCCAGGCGAACCAGAAGTCGGTGCGTCGTCCGCTCAGCGCTTTGGGATACAGAGTGGTCTGCGTGAGGGCGGTCAGCGCCTTGCTGAAGCTCTCGCGGTTGGTGGGCTGTTCCATGAACTGCAGGACGTCTTCGGGCAGGGTCTCTTCGGTCAGCACCAGCAGGCAGGAATCGGGCGCCTTTACTAACCAGTCCGCCAGCAGAACGCTGTATTCGCCCATCAGGTCAAACAGCACCACCTTCACTCGCTCCTGGGGCACAGGCTGGGCGGGGTCCTCGGTGCTGAAGGCGTGCAGGATTCGGTCCACCAGCGTGCTGACGAGGTTGGACTTGCCTGCACCGGTGAAGCCGAAGATGGCGAAGTGCGTGCGCAGGAGGTCTTCGGCAGAGACCTTCACGCCCACCTGCGGGTCGCGGGTCAGGTTGCCCACGGTGAAGGTCGGCACGCCCTGTGGCAGTCCGCTGTTGAGCACGTATTCGGTGCTTGGGGTGTCCAGCAGGAGGGCGCGTGCGCCAATCATGGGCAGGTTGCTCTCTTCCTGCAGGCGGCTCACTCCATTCTCCTCCACTACTTCCATATTGGTTGGGATGGCGATACAGCGGATTTTGGTCACATCTTCGGTGGGTTCATGTTCCTGCTCTTCCCAGTCGCGCACTGCGCTGCGCGCCGCCTCCACCACGAAGCCGGGATAGCCCTGCGGGTTGTCGCCCAGCGCGTAGTGCAGGGGCAGGATGGAGACCACCTCCAGAATGGAACGGTGCGTAGCGTTCGGTTGCGAGGCGAAGTTGGGCACAGCCAGCAAGGCGCCCTCGCGGATCAGGTTCATCGCCTGGCGCGTATAGTCGAACCAGATTTCGAACTGATAGCGCGCTTCAGGGTCTTCCTCCATCCGAATGAGCGTGCCTTCCAGTGCTTTCACGAAGCTGATCATCGTCGGGTCTCCTTTCGCCGTTCTCCTTGTTCGCGCAGGTGGCGCAGGGTTCTGGCGATGGGCTGGGCGTGGAAGGGGATTTCACTGCTCTGCACCAGTTCACGAGCGCGTTTGCCCACCGTCTTTGCGCCCCAGTCGGCTTTGTGCAGGGGGTCGGGATAACCGATGACCTCGGGAAAGTGGTTGCGGGTCAGCACATCCAGCAGGTACATCACCAGCTGTTGGACGGGGTTTTCGGCATCACGGTCGGGATAGAGCAGAGGCTTCACCGTGCCCACTCGCTCATTGCAGACGACGAAATCGTGCGCCAACGCCTGCCTGTCCCATTTGGGAACCACCAGCCGGTCGAGGAAGATAACGTGTCCGCTCAGCGGCGTGCGCTTATCGCGCGACAGGAAGAACTGCGCCAGCGAGCGCAGGAACAGCCGCTCGGGCGCGACAATCTCACCCACCCGGCTTGGCGTGCCGATGACTTCGGGCTGTTGCGTGCGCTCGTCCATGCCCAGTCGGAGCGTCTTGAAGACGGCGTCGAACTCAATCGTGCTCCAGGGCGCCTCCAGTGTCGGGTCGCAGTACAGCGGAATAGACTCCAGAAAGATGCGGTCGGTCCAGGGTAGCGGCGCCACCTGTAGTTCTTGCAGTTGCGGGTAGACGCCGATGTGTTTGGTCACCCCCAGATAGTTCCGGGTCAGGTAGCGCGACTCGGAATCTTTCACTACGCCCACGAGCAGGATGTTTCGCTCCCAGCACTTCTCGATCAGCGCACGCAGTCCCACCGTGGTGAGGAAGTGCACATCATCTGGCGACATCCAGCGGGTGCGGATCGCGGTGGGGTCATCGGGGTCGGGCACCTGGTATATCAGCGCGGAGGTGTCCTTCTGCTGGAACAGGCGATAGCAGATGTTTTCAAACAGGCTGACTGTGTACTCCCACGACTGCCTGCAGGAATGGATGGTGCTCAGCGTGCCGTCGGGATGCAGCACGCACGGCGGCTGGCGACGGCGGCGCCCTTCGGGCACGGCGGGTTCCAGCAGGTAGCGCACGGTTTGCATCAGCTCGCCCTCGCTGATGCCCAGCGCGGACTGAATCTGTGACAGGTGCAAGCTCTGCGTGTCGCGCCGGTGGAACTCGGCGAGCACGGCAAGGTATCGCTGGAACCGCTTGGTGGAGGGAACCTGCAGCAGATCGTTGATGGGATGGGCGAAGGCGACCTGAATGTCGAAGTCGTCCAGCTCGCGCCGGTCGTAGGGGTATCCGCTCAAGCCGGTGTTCGAGCCGTGCGATACCGCCGCCATCAGCCCGCTGAGCGACTGGTCCATCAGGATGAGGCGCGGGTAGTCGTGCGTGGTCGCGCTGGCGACCGAGTAGGCGAGGTATATCTCCGCTAACTGCATCAGGCTGGTGTGGATGTTGGTCAGATTGATGCGGTCGTTATCCGAGACCACGAAGGTTTCCTGGACGTCGGCGTTGGTGACCTCTTCGATGCTGGCGAACGGCACGGGCACATACGCGACCAGCGACACGTCGCGGTTCATATCCCATCGCTCATACTGCACCACAGGCGGGTCGCTTTTGAGGCGCACCGAGCCTTTGGCGCCGTACGCCCCGCCGAAGAAGACCACAAAATCCTGAAAAGCGTCTTTGGTGCAGGTTCCGTCTATCGCCACGAAGTCGATTCGGTCGGTATCCAGGATGCGTTCGGCGAGGTCGCGCAGGTGTCGTCGATATCCTTCGGAGTGGAATCGCTGGGCGAATGGGATGATGAGCCCGTGGAAGAAGCGATGGTAGAACTCACAGCCGCCCTCCAGCCTTTGCTGGTACAGCTGCTCGTAGAACTGGCGCGAGTACACCAGCGAGCGATGGTACCCCTTAAAGATGTCCGACAGGATAGACATACCTTCACTCAGCCTGCAGGTGGTTCAGGGCTATTATAGCAGAGAAGCGAGG
>CAZOGB010000115.1:0-2865 GCA_964579145.1 uncultured bacterium
TAATGTGATGCCCGTGGCGTTCACGGAGGACGGGGCGTATTTGCTGGCAGCGAGCGCGGACGGGTATCTGGCGATGGTGTTTCGGACACAGGAGTTGCTGGATCCGTCCACGCCGAAGGGGCACGCGCTGGTGAGTTATGACTATTGTCCGCAGGCGGTGTCGTTTTTCACGGATCGGGATGAGGCGAACAAGGAGTATGTGGTGGCGTCGTATGGGAACAGCATCCGGATGTGGCGCTGGGTGCGGGATCCGCTGGCGTTTCGGGGGGGTTATCTGGAGGCGCCGAAAGAGTGGGCGATAAGCGGATGGAATTCGCTTTTTTCTGTCGATATCTATCATTTGAGTACGGTCTTAGTGTTGCGTGGGGATCGTGTGGATCGGCGTTATAATCGTTTGGTGGTGTCGGGGGATGATTCAGGGAACTTGCGGATTGTGTTGTTGGACTATAATGCGTCGAGTTTGAGTCCTGTGGTGGTGTCGGGGGCGCACGGGGGCGCGGTGACGGCGTTGGCGTATGACCCTGCGACGCGGCGTTTGATAACGGGGGGTCGTGATGGGTTGGTGCGGGTGTGGCAGGTGGGTTTGGATGGGAGTGGCACGCCGAGTTTGACAGCGTTGCAGGCTATCCCTGTCGGTTGGGATGCGGTGACGGGCTTGGCGGTGGCGACGGTGGGTTCGTCGCGGTATTTGGTGGTGGTAACGGCTGGTGGGGAGTTGTCGGGCTGGAGTTGGCCGAATGTGTCGGCGACGCCTGTGTGGAGTCGGGCTTTGGAGACGACGGGGGCTTACGAGGCGCCTACCTATCCGCCCGTGTTGTTCAGCAGTGGATACGGGGATTATGAGTGGGTGTGGGTGTCTTGGCTGCGCCCTGATATTGTTCACTTTTATATTTCTGTCAACTTTGTGGTAGATCCTGCGTCGGGTGCGTCCGTGTATCGCTATGTGGGAAATGTTGGGAGTTTTGGTAATTTGCGATGGTTTGGTGTTGTGTTTTCTCCACCGATTGGGGGGAATCGGTATCTTGCGGTGCCTCTCCATGCCTTTGTTAGTGGTGTTAGTTCGTGGCAACTCTTCAGTGGTTTATGGCGCATATCGTGGCAGCGTCCGCAGGGGGTGGCGAGCGGGGCGTATCCTGTAACCGCGCTGGCGACTCTGAGCAGCGGCGGCACGCGCTATCTCGCTGCGGGCTATGCGAATGGCGAGGTGCGCGTCTACCGCAACACGGGCAGCGGCTGGACCTTGTGGGACAGCAGCACGACCCTGCACCCCAATAAGCGCGTCATCGGTATCCGCCTGCTGGCGCAGAGCGGGAATATCCACACCGTGTCGGCGGATGTGGAGGGGCAGCTGGTGATTGCACGCCACACGGGGAGTGTGACGCCGCTTGCGACCTACAGCACGGGGTTGTCTTCGGCGGTGGGTCTGGATATGGGTTCGGACGCGACGAGTGCCTTAGTGGCGGTGTCGGGTCAGCAGAGCGGGGCGCCTCGGGTGGAGGTAGTGCGTTTGACTTGGAGCGGGAGCACGCCGAGTTTCAGTGGTCTGGCGGGCTTCACGGTGTCGGGCGAGGGTGGCACGGCGGTGGATGTGAAGTTTGTGCAGGCGTCGGGTTCGGCGGATGTGGTGGTGGCGACGGGCACGCGCTGTTCGCGGTGGAACTTCAGCGGGAGCGCCTATGCGCGGGCGTTGAACTACGACGACGGGTCGCCGAGCGCGGTTGGCGTTGCGGGCGGTCGGCTGTGGCGCGTGGGCGGCGGTGTGTTCACACCGCTTGTGGAAGCGACTGCCGACGGCGCGAATGTGTGGGGTGCAGCGGGCGATTTCGCGGCGGCGGATTTGCTGTCGTATCCTGTGTTGGGCTTGGACGGGGAGTCTGCCGTGTGGGGTCTGGCGTATCGGAACGACAGTCAGGACTTTGGGTACTTTGTAGCGCGGGGTCGGGGGTTGCTGGGTGGCGCGAGTTCGTCGGTGGCGTACAATGTGATGCGTGAAGGCTGGCAAGCAGCGTTGCCGGATGCGCCCCTGGCGTTAGCGCAAGACCCGACGACGCCCGACTGGTTTTATGTGGGGTGTGCGGATGGGAGCATCCAGCAAGTGTGGTTGCCTGATTTCACGCCGATCGCGCTGGCGGGCTACGCCGGGCTGAGTGGCACGCTGTTTGAGGTAGTGCAGAACCGGATTGCGACTTTCTTGACGGGGTACGGGGCGGCGTTTGCATGGTTTGGCAACACGGGCGTGGGCATACGGCACGCGGCGGTGGTGAGCTTGACGAGTGGCACGCCGCTTTCGATGGCGATGCTGTGTAATGCGGATGGCAGTGGGTGTGCGCCAGGCGATGTGGGGATCAGCGCGCTGATGCGGTTGACGCCGTCGGGGAATGTGCTGTACGGGTATGAGGTGGCGAACGCTCGTCTGACGGGCTGGAGCGGGACGACGATGGTGTCGTTGTTCAACACGACGAGTTATCCAGCGCACTGGTGGCCGATAGCGGTGGATGATACGCGGGTGGCGTTGTTGCGCAACGAGGCGCGGGGGAGTTATCAGATCGGCACGACGACCTACTATCGGTATCGTCCCGTGATACGGATAATCAAGTGGACACCTTCGCTGGTGGTGGAGGCGGAGCGTCCGCTGGACGAGAACACCGAGATGGGGTTCATAATGACGAACCCGAACCTGCATTTGAACTTTTTGCAGGGGATGCGCTGGGATATGAACGCGAGTCGTCGTGTGGCGGCGGTGTGGGGGGCGCACTATTATGACCCGAACACGCCGAGCGCGTATCGGCGTAAGGTGCTGCTGTTGTACCGCCCGAACGCGGGCAACTGGGGCACCTGGACGGTGAGCGACAGTTTGACGGAGGG
>CAZOGB010000115.1:2965-6121 GCA_964579145.1 uncultured bacterium
GAGCGTGTGGCTCTGGGCGCAGAGTGATGTGTCGTTGCGTGGTCGGATTGTTTCGGACGGGACGCAGCAGATGGCGATGGGTCAGTGTGGCGTGGAGTTTGTGGCGTCGCCTGGCGCGGGTCAGGATCCTGAGACGGTCGTGTGTCTTGGGACTTCGGCGGGTGCGGTGTTTTACGCGTATCCGTCGGGCGGCGCGGTGCGGCGCGTGGGTCAGTTGTGGCTTGGGGCGTCGATAACCGATGTGGACTGGGCGTCTGGGGCGTCGGCGAGCGCGAAGATGCTGGCGCTGGCGCGTTCGGACGGCTATGTGTATGTGCTGGGGTATCAGCACGGGGCGACGCCGGGGCTTGTGCCGTATGGACTGGTGAATGCGGGTGCGCGTCGGGTGCAGATAGAGCGCTTATCGTCAGGTTCCTATCTGGTGGCGGTGGGCACGACGAATGGGCGTTTGCGGGTGTATAGTTGGTTGCCGGGGGCGCCAGCGTCGTCGCCGTGGGAGGCGTTGAGTTGGGGCACGGCGTTGGTGGATGTGCCGTTGTATGCGGGCGCGGTGTCGGCTTTACGGGTGTGGCAAGTGTCGGGTGTGATTTATATTGCGGTGGGAGGACCTGATGGGGTGGTGTACCTATACCGCTGGGACGCGGCGAACAACCAGCTGGTCTCTGTGGGGAAGGCAATGTATCACCCTACGGGCGTGGCGGAGATGGTGGTATCGGGTTCGCGATTGATAGTGGGTTTGACGAGTGGGTTGGTGTATGTATGGAACTACACGGCGAGTTCGGTGTCGCATGCGTACACGATTAAGGAGCCGTGGGCGGCGTTGGGGGCGCACTCGTTGAGTGCGGTGGGGGCGGATGCGTTTGCGGTGGCGACCGCGTTTGTGCGGGTGTACCGTTTGAGTGATGGGGTTCAGATAGGCGAATATGGCGGGGGGATATGGGGCAACTTTTTGCGGGATCATTATTGGGCTTGGCAGTTTGGTGCTTATCTCTGGCAGTCTTATTTTTATCGTTTGGAGCCAGTGCGGGTGTTGCCGCAAGTGGGTGCAGGGAACTACTTTGTGGTGACGGCGCCTGGGTGGGGAGTGGCATATCAATACAATGGGGTCTCGCGGACGGCGTTTATGGCGTCGGGGGGGTTATCGTACACGGCGTCGCGTCGTTCGTATCCAGTGTATGCGTTGGCGTATGCGGGGAACGGCGTTGTGTCGGGGTATGCAGACGGGTATGTGCAGGCGCCGTGGGGCAGTCGGAGTCTGGGTGCGCCTGTGTTTGCGCTGGAGTCGTTTGCGTCGGGGGCGACGACCTGGTTGTTGGGGAGTTATGGGGTGGGTTCGGTGTTTGCGTGGTCGAGCGGGGGCGGTTATGTGGGGAATGTGTTGCCTGCGCCGAGTGCGCCGCGCATAGTGTATGGTCTGAAGGTGCTGTCGGTGTCGGGGAGCGAGGTGGTGTTTGCGACGAGTGGTGGGGATGGTCGTGTGGAGTTGTGGCGTTGGACGATAGGTTCCACGGCGCCGGCGACGTTGTTGTCGTCGCAGGTGGTGTCTCGTCCGTTGCATGTTTTGAGTGTGAACGCGGATCGTTCGGAGTTGGCGGTGTCGTGGAATGTGGCTTATAGAAGTAGTGGTGCATCGGCGTGGCGTATTCCGGTGAGTGGCGGGACGACTTTGGGTTCGCCGGTGGCGTTGGGCGAGGCGCGTGTGGTGGCGTATCACCCGACCGATCCAAACTTGCTGGCAGTAGGATACACTACGATATGGCAGTCTGGTACTCCTGGTTCGCTGTGGATATATAATCGTAGCACGAACAATTGGCGCTTTTTGAACGGGGCGCCTGGGAGGTGGTGGGCTTACAACGTGTATATTCTTTTTGGTCACACAGCGCTGGCTTGGGCGTCGTCGGACACGCTGGTGAGTGCGTGGCACGAGGGGTATGTGGGGGTGTGGTGGACGGGTGCCGACAGCGTGACGAACGCCTACGCGCCCGACGGCGCGAACTGGAACCCCTATCGTGGGGGCTTTGATCGGGCGTTGCAGGAGGTGTACGAGCCGCATCGGGATCGGGTGTACGCGCTGCTGGTGGTGCCGAACGGGGATATTGTGACGGGGGGCGCGGATGGGCGCGTGGTGCGCTGGAGTCGGGGGGGGCGCCCTGTGTATAGCAGTTGGTATTTGAGTTGGCTGAACTCGGTGGACTTTTCGCCGCTGACGGGGAAGGTGGTCTATCCGGGTCGGGTGTTGTTGTCGCCGACGCAGCATGCGTTGACCTGGATGCCGGGTTTTGATGGGGACTTCGTGTCGTTGGCGTTGAACATCCCAGGCGGTTCGTCGTCGGTGCAGGCGCGGGTGTTGAGTCCGTGGGTGGTGCAGGATGTGCTGAACGACGATGTGGTGGTGGGGTATTTGTGGCATGAGTTTCGCGCGACTAGGGGACCTTACCGTGTGGAGGCGTCGGAGGATGGACGCTGGGCGTTGCTGGATGCAGGATTGGCGCGCGTGCAGGTGGGGAGCAGTTATGTGCGGCGATGGTCGTTCTATCTGATTCCCGACACGCGGCTGTTCCAGTTGGCACAGGCGTCGGACTTCTATCAGGTGGACTTTCCAGATGTGTCGTCGAATGATTTTGCCTCGAATGTGGCGTTGTCGCCGTCGGGTTCACGGGCGGCGATGGGGCTATGGGGCGCGGAGATACGGGTGTATGACCGTTCGGGGAGCAGTTGGAGTTTCAGTACGCCGAGTAGCACGATTAGTATTACGAGTCCACAGTATATGTTTTTGAAGTTTTTAGCGGACGATGTGCTGGCGGTGGCGTATCCCGAGGGGAATCCGTCGCAGTTGAAGGTGGATGTGTATCAGTTGTCGGGGAGTTCGTGGGTGTTGCGGAGCAGTGTGGCGACGGGGTTGGCGCCTGTGTTGTATTACATCGGGATTTTTGAGCGGCGTTATGTGATCGATGCGGTGGCGTCGCCGTCGCAGTCGGGCGTGGTACGGGTTGCGGTGGCGGGCGCGAATGGGTTGGTGTTTTACAAGTTGACGCGTTCGGGAGGTGTGGCGTCGCTGACGGAGGTGGGTCGTTCGAGTTGGGGCGCGAACGGTTTTCTGGATGTGGGTGGCCACACTTGGGTGCGGTTTTCGCGTTATAATCCGAACTATCTGGG
>CAZOGB010000116.1:0-6048 GCA_964579145.1 uncultured bacterium
GCACTTACAGCATAAGCGTAACGGTAAGTATACGGTGCTTCAAAGCATTGTCCCCAGGTGAGGCGCATCTCCGACCGCTATCTGCTGTGACGCGAAGGCAGGGCGCAGGCAAACATCAGCCTGTGACGATGTTGGGTGCAGTCTCACGGTCTATCCCTGCCAGTCATCCGCGAGCATCCAGCAGTACGCGGGCAGGCAATGAATACCCTGGGAAGAATTGCGGGCATGCGGTCTCGGATCAGGGTCAGCAGCCAGCGGCGAGCGCATCTGCCAGCGCGTTGCGCAAAAACGGTGAAAGTCGCTCCATGCCCAGATTTCTCCTTCTGGCAAGGAGAACTTTTTTTTCGAAAATCTCTCCCAAACCTCTTGACAACGGATGAGGGAAGCGGTATGATATTGTCGAAACGTTTCGCGAAACGTTTCTCAAAGGAAACGGACATGCCAGCAACTATCCGGGACATCGCAAAAAGGCTGGGCATCTCGGTGTCCACCGTCTCCTACGCGCTGAACGGTGGTCCCCGCCCCGTGCCTGAGGAGGTACGCCGACGGGTGCTGGAAGTGGCGCGTGAACTGGACTATCGCCCCAATCGCCTCGCCCGTTCGATGGTGACCGGTAAGACCGAGACGGTCGCGGTCGTGCCTCCCATCGTCACGCACAATATGCTGCGTTCACCCTACATCCACGCCATGCTGTCAAGCATCGCCGACGCGGTGGGCGAACACGGCTACGACATCCTGCTGCATACCTCCGCCACGCCGATGGACGACCGCCAGCTGGTGCAGTCGCTGTTGAGCGGGAAGGTGGACGGCATCCTGTTGATTGCCCCGCTCAGCACGTCCCGGGTAGCGGAAGAGATTCGCCTGCGGGGCGTTCCCTGTGTGGCGGTATCGGCGAAGGTGGAGGGATTGCCCTGCGTGTATGCAGACAACACTGCTGGCATCTTCGCGGCGATGGACTGGCTGTACGCGCATGGGCATCGGAAGTTCGGCTTTGTTGGCGGACCGCCCGCATTCTACGACGCCCAGCAACGTCTGCTCGCCTTCCGACAGTATCTGCAGGAGCATGACCTCCCCTACCACCCCGAGTGGGTTGTCGAGGGTGACTTCACCGCATCAAGGGGAGCAGCAAGCGCACGTGCCGTGCTGGCAGGTGCCGAACGCCCAACGGCAATCCTGTCGGCGAACGACGAGACCGCCGCGGGCGTCCTGCAGGCAGCTCAGGAAATGGGCATCAGCGTCCCGGAGGAGCTGTCCGTGGTGGGGTTCGATGATACGTCCTTTGCCCGGGTGCTGTCGCCGCGCCTGAGCACCATCCGCCAGCCGCTGGAGCAGATGGCGACCAAAGCGGTGGCACTGTTGATGGAGTGGATAGAAGAGCGGACAGTGCCTGAACGAAAAGAGTGTATTCTGCCGGTAGAACTGGTGCTTCGCGAGAGCACCGCTCCGGTTTCTCCATCCTTATCTCAACATCAGGGAGGTTCCACACTATGAAACGCAACGGCTTTACGCTCATCGAGCTGCTGGTGGTTATCGCGATTATCGCGATACTGGCAGCGATTCTGTTCCCGGTCTTCGCACAGGCGCGGGAAAAGGCGCGTCAGGCGACCTGTCTCAGCAATATGAAGCAGATGGGGCTCGCCACCCGCATGTACCTGCAGGATTACGATGAGACCTGGTTCCCCGCCTGGCACAACCGTCCCGAGGGTAACGGGCACTGGTTCTTCCGTATCTCACCCTACATCAAGTCGGGCACGGGTGACAACTGGGATACCTATCGGCAAAGCGGCGAAATCCGCATCTGCCCATCGGGTATCGCCAGACGGTTCAACTACAGTATGAACGACCACATCTGCCCGCTGTGGGGAGACTGGGATGGCTGGGTACACTATGTGCCCGACAGCGACGCCATCTTCACCCACCCCGCCGAGACCATCGTGTATGGCGACGGCACGCAGATTGGCGCGTGGGGCTACGATACCTCCGCCAACTTCTGCTGGTGGCCCTCGCAAGAGTTCTGCTGGTGGGGCAACTTCCCACAGGGCGATAACGACCCGCTGTGGAAGCTACTGGACCGTGACCTGAGCGCCAGCGACTGGGACGGCAACAACTGGGACTGGACAAAGAACCAAGGCTACGGTCAGGTGCGCTACCGCCACAACATGACTGCCAGCTTCGTGTTCGCCGACGGTCACGCCAAGGTCATCCGCCGCGGACTGGTGAAGGTGCCCTGGAACTGGTCGCTCACTGGCAAGGACGAGAACGACTGGTCCAGATAGGCACGGGAACAGATAGGGGGCACGCGCAAAAGCGTGCCCCCGTACTCGCGAAACACCATCCTGCCATCCCACAGAAGGTAGAAGAAAAGGGTGAGCAGGAACCCAAGCACACAGGTTCGCACCTGCTTTGGGGATGAACCCATGGACCAATCTCCCTTCCTGATGCAAGACGTTACTACCTTCCACCCATCGCGCTCAGGGCGACCGTTACCCCCAATCCTACGCTGTCCTGGAGAAGATGGGGGTCAGCCCCTCTGCCTCGGCGCGTAACTGCTGTTCCTCGCGCGAAGTAATCTTACGGAACCGCTCGGCAAAGGGTATCGCCATGCGGAAGATGTTCTCGTCGCCGGGCGGGATTGCAGCGGCTACCGGTAATGACAGCGTGAAGCGCAGCGCCAGCTCCGCCAATCTGGGGTCGGTGATGGGTTTGTACCAGCACTTCTCCAGTCGCTTCTCGCCTTCTTTCCAGTGCGTGGCCGCCATCGCCTTCAGAGCCAGCAGGGTCATCCCGCGCCTGGGCGCCTCTTTCAGCAACTCCCAGCCGAAGTTGCCTTTGAACAGCGTGACGAAGTTGAAGGGGAACAGCACGCTGTCGAAGGGGAAGCGTTTAATCGCCTCCAGAGCCACCTCCTCCGAGTGTGCGCTGAAGCCGATATAACGCACCTTGCCCTGCTCGCGTGCCTTCAGAAACGTTTCCATCGCCCCGCCGGGCGCAAAGCACTGTTCCAGCTCCTCCATTTTGGACAGACCGTGAAGCTGGTACAGGTCAAAGTGGTCGGTCTGCAGTTTGCGCAGAGAGTTTTCCAGCTCTTGCTGTGCGCCTTTGGCGTCGCGTTTAGTGGTCTTGCAGGCGAGAAAGAGTTTGTCGCGGAAGGATTTAATGGCCGGTCCCATACGCTCTTCTGCGTCCCAGTAGGTCGGGGCCACGTCGAAGTAATTGATGCCTTTCTCGAAGGCTTCACGTGCGAGGGCATCTGCTTCCTTCTGCGGCAGTCTCGCCAGCACAATGCCCCCCAGTCCGATAATGGAGATTTTATCTCCCTTCTTGCCATAGGGACGTTTGGGTATCATTATGCACCTCCTCTATGCTATACTTTGTACCTGTCCAGGATGAATGACTTGCAAGAAGTCATACCTCTGAAAGTCCCCTGTATTGAACGTCAAAATGTACTCGATACCATTGGCTCTTAGCACTGCAGCGAGTCGGGCATCCCAAACAGAGTTCCCTGACACCTTATACATCCACAGTATTTCCAGCCAGTTCTCAAGCAAACTGCGGGGCTCGCGCGCCAGGCGATGCAGATCCACGAAATGGTGGATATCCTGCTGTACCGCCTCGATGCTCAGCCCCAGCCCACCGCGCTGGTTTGCCGGACGAGTTGCCACTGCCCAGTATTCCGCCAGTAACGAAACTCTCGATATCAGCGGAGGCTATCCAGTGTATAGCGCCTCGAGCAAGCGTGTGCTCGGGGCTGCGAACATCACGTGTTCTCAAAAGAACACAGGTGTCAAGGGCAATCCTCATAGATACCCTCGCGTCGCAGGGTTTTATCAGGCAACGGCCCGCCGGGAGGGGGAGTCTTCTCGAAGTGCTCCCACATTTTCTGCAGCAGATACAAACGTCTTTGCCAATTTGTTTCCCTGCTGACAGACCCAGCGGCGCGCAGCGTGATTTTGACTCGACCGCCCGGATGGAGGTCTACTGGCTCCAGAGGAACCAGAACACGCCCATCATATATTGCCTCTATGACTTTACTCATCCCTCGTACTCCGCTAAATGCTGTTCCAGCACGCGGGTGCTATCCTGCAATCCACCTTCGCGGTTGCGTGCCATCCACAACCGGCGATGCTCGCCCAGTATCTCGCGCATCTCCGCAGCGAGGGCGTGTCGCTCCGACTCCGTGTTTATGATACCCGTACGCACCGCCAGTGCGCGACGGCATCCGTGCAGTAACATCCGGGCCGCATTGGCGAACTCGTCTACGATCAGCGAGGCATCCGCCCTTTGCATGCTGGCGCGGGAGAGTGGCTCCGTCACTGTGCAAATGTACTCCATCGTGTCGCGGATGGCTCTCTCGGTAATCGCCTCGGGCAAGGGCTGTGTCAGGGGAGAATGCACGAAGTGGAACAACACGCTGGCGTTGCCCACGAGGTAGCCAATCTTCTGATAAGCATTGCCAAGGTCGTACACCAGCCTGCCCATCACCCGCGTCCTGTCGCGGAAGACATGCGTATCCAGCGCGCGCACCACGTCCAGCTCGCGGTTCGCCCCATAGCACCACGAGAGTGCCGCTCCCGCCGCAAAGCCCAGATAGCTCACCGGCAGATACTGCCAGTGCCCGTTATCGCCCCAATCGGTGTTCAGGTAGCCGATGGCACCGTGCTTCAGCCCGTTTTCGGCGGCGTTGCGCAGGTTACCCAAACAGTTATCGGTGCGCCCCGCGATGGTGTTCCATGACGAAGTACCCGGGCAAACATAAAAGGGGATTCCCGATTCGGCAAACTTCGCGCCGTGTTCCGCGAACGGATGGCTCGCCTCGTAGCCCCACTCCAGAGCCACCACGTCCTTGGGCAGTTCCGGAACCAGATCGGGATGCTCCATGATGATGTCGCCCCAGAAGTGCATGGTGCGGCCGTGCTCTTTGACCAGTTCGTATATCTTCAGCAGGAACTCCAGGTAGACGCGCCCCTTGCCCTTGCGCTCGCACTCTGCCCGGCTTTTGCCCTGCCCGAGGTCAAAGGTCTCGTCACAGCCCACGTTGAACTTGCGGCTGGAGAAATGCGGCAGGAGCTCGGCGTACAGTTCGGCAATCAGCGCAAGGCTTTCGGGGTTGGTGGGGTCCAGGCTGAACGGCTCGTCGCTGTGCCCACCCCAGGGCCAGTCGAATCCGTCGGGACACTCGGCAAGGTGACGATAGCGCGGCAGCTTCAGCCAGCGATGCATGTGCCCGAAGGAGTTCTGATTAGGCACCAGTTCGATAAACCGCTCCCGGCAGTAGGCATCCAGGCGTAGGATGTCCTCGCCGGTCATCGGGCTGGCTTGCGCCCAGACCTCGCGGTGGTTGCGATAGGCGAAGGTGTGTTCGGTATAAAGCTCCAGATGGTTCACCTTCCACTCCGCCAGTTCATCCACCAGCGCGAAGAGCGTTTGGAGAGTGGGCACTTTGTCCCGGCTGATGTCCAGCATCACCCCGCGCGAAGGGAAATCGGGATAGTCCTCTATCTCACAGCAGGGTAGTGCGCCCGTGCACTGGCGCAGGATTTGCCGAAGCGTCATCACGCCATAGAAAAGCCCTGCGGCGTCTTCGGCGCGGACCTGCACCTGTTGAGGTGTGATGTGCAGGCGGTAGCCCTGCGCGGGAAGGTTGAGCGTGTTATCCAGCGTCAACACCGCCTGCGCCAGCGGGTCGTTTTCGGCACTGCCTGCCCCAATCTGCCAGTGCAGGCTTTGCGTTTCGCGCACCGCTGTCTGCAGGCGGATGGCCATGGGCAAAAGAGTCTGTGTATCACCCTGGCAGATGATGCGTGCCCCGTTTTGCAAGTTCAGCACACCCGTTTGCGGGCGAAAGGTTCTGGGTTGTGGTAAGAGGAGAATCGATTCCCCTGATGTGTTCACAGCATGGTCCTCCCGGTTTTAAGATGTAGACTTTCCGTGCCGTCAGTCTTTTTGTCCCCCAATCTGCAGGGCGGACCTTTTGGTGAGCCGACCCCTCTCGCGACCTCTCCCCGACGCGGGACAGCCCCACCTGACCTCCCCGCAGGCGGGGAGGGA
>CAZOGB010000117.1:0-6034 GCA_964579145.1 uncultured bacterium
AGACCAACCCCAGCCTGCGCAAGGTGCTGATAGGCACAAACCGTTCGTATTGACGCAGGAGACCTGATGACTTCCGGCGAATAAAGTGCCACTATCCCTGCAGGAGGAAAAGCAAAGGACATGCTCCAGCCCGGCACGCGCGTGCGCCTTGTACCAGAGGACCAGATTGCCGAAGTGTACCGCTTCGAGCTGGTGGGAACGAGATATGTGGTCGGACTGATCATCGAATCGGCCCGGCAGGCGGTTCAGTTCGTGCTGGGCGAGGAGGAACTGCAAACCCGCCTTCAGGTGCTTCCCTCTCTGCGGGAGAGCTTCCTGCAGGAGTCCGAGGTGCTGCCGGGCGAGCAATGTGTGCCCTTCGTAGAGGCGCTGCGGATGCGCTTAGCGCACGCCTACGACCCCCATTATGCGGTCAGCGTCACGCAGGTGGACCTCCTGCCGCACCAGGTGGATGCGGTGTATCGCCATATCCTACCCCAGCCGCAGGTGCGCTTCCTGCTGGCGGACGACCCCGGTCTCGGCAAGACCATCATGGCAGGGCTGGTGCTGAAGGAGCTGAAGGCGCGGGGGCTGGTGCAGACCGTGCTGATTATCGTTCCCGCGCACCTGCGCGACCAGTGGCAACGGGAGATGTGGGAATGGTTCCGCGAGGACTTCACCCCCCTGCACCGAGAGGTCATGCAGAACCTGTTCGCGCAGGACTTTTTCCAGCGCAATCCGCAACTGCTCACCTCGATGGACTTTGCCCGGCAGGAACCGGTGCGCGACCTGCTGGCACAGCATCGGTGGGACCTGGTCATCGTGGACGAGGCGCACAAGTTCTCCGCCTCCCGATACGGGCGCAAAGTGGTCAAAACCAAACGATACCAGCTGGGCGAGGCGCTGTCGCGAAACGCCTCGCATCTGCTGTTGCTCACCGCCACGCCCCACCGCGGGGACGATGAGTCCTACTTCCTCCTGCTTGACCTGCTTCAGCCCCGTCTCTTCGCGCGGGCGGAGGACGCCAAAGCCGCTGCCCGAGCGGGGCAACTGCCCTTTGTGCTCCGACGCTCCAAAGAGCAGGTCACCGATATGGAAGGCAAGCCGCTGTTCCGCAAGCGAGAGGTCACCACCCTTTCGGTACGGTTGACCGAAGCGGAAAAACGGCTGTATGACGCCGTGACCGCCTATGTGCGACGCTGGTATGGGCTGATCTCGGGGCGCACCGACCGCCGCAGCCGCAACGTGGCGCTGGCGCTGACCGTGCTCCAGCGTCGCCTGTCGTCCAGCCTGTTCGCCGTGCGCGAGTCTCTGCGACGCCGCCGCGCCAAACTGCAAAACCTTCTGCAGGAATGGGAACGCCGCATGGACGAAGACCCAGACCTGCGCGCGCTGGACGAAGACGACCTGCTGGACCTGGAAGACGAAACCTCAAGCGAATGGGAAGCGTTCCAGCAGAAACTGGAAGGGCTGACCGCCGCGCAAAGCCCGGACGACCTGCGCCGCGAAATCACCGAACTCGAAAACCTCATCCGGCTGGCGCAGGAGGCGGAGCAGGCAGGCGAAGAGGCGAAGGTGAACGAGCTGCGGCGCGTGGTGGAGGAACGCCTGCGCCACCACCCCGACGAAAAGCTCATCGTCTTTACCGAGTTCAAGGACACGCTGTTCGCCCTGCAACGCAAGCTGGAGAGCGAGTGGGGCTTCCCCGTCACGGTCATCCATGGCGAGATGGGCATCAAGGAGCGTACCGACCAGGAACGGCTCTTCCGCACGCACACGCAGGTGCTGGTGGCAACCGACGCCGCCGGCGAGGGGTTGAACCTGCAGTTCGCCCGCCTGATGGTCAACTTCGACCTGCCCTGGAACCCCAACCGTCTGGAACAGCGCATGGGGCGCATCCATCGCTACGGGCAAAAGCGCGATTGCTATGTGTTCAACATGCTCCATCCCGAAACGCGCGAGGGCGAGGTGCTGGAGCGCCTGATGGAGAAGCTGGAACGAATGCGCGAACGGCTGGGCGACAGCGTGTACGACGTGGTCGGCTTTCTGCTGGAAGATGTGCGACTGGAAGAGCTCATCATGCAGGCAATCCTGAGCGGGGACACCGCCTCGGTGGAACTGCGCATCGAGCAGGACATGGAGCAACGTCTGAAAGAGTACGAGCGCGCCCTGCGGGAAAGCGCCCTGGCAGGACACCACATCGACCTTTCCGCCGTGCTTGCCGATTCGCGCGACTCGCGCCAGAGGCGACTGGTGCCCTGGGACGTGGAGCGGTTCACGCGCACGGTGGCGCCGCTTCTGGGCGGGGAGTGCCAGCCCGACGCCCGCAAAGAGGGGGTGTTCCGTCTGCGACTGCCCCGAACCTTCCTGCGCCAGCACCAGCTGGAAGCCGAAGCATACGTGCACGGCGTGTCCATCGCCTTCTCACGGAACACCGCACGCGACGCGGGAGCCGAGTTCTTTGCGCCCGGACATCCCGTATTCGAAGCGCTGTGCGACCACTTCCTGCAAAAGTCGCGCCCGGTAAAGTCGGTCATGCTTGCCCCACATGGCGAACAGGGCGTGCTGTGGCTGTTCCGGGCAGGCGTGCAAGACGGTCTGCAAAGACCTGTACTCCAGCGGCTGATTGCCCTCTTCTGGGATGCGCTCACCGGCGAGGTGCGTGAGGTGGACCCGCGCATGTTGTGGGATATGAAGCCTGCCCAGGCCCAGACAACCCCGCCCCTCCAACTGCTGGAGACGCTGGACCGTAGCGAACGGGAGACCCGCGGCTGGCTGATTGCCTATCTGGACAGGCTCCGCGAGGAAGCCGCCCAACGCCGAGAGCGCGAGGCAAACATCAAACGGCAGTGGCTGGAGCGTTCGTATGACTTCCTCATCCGCGAGTCCGACCGCAAACTGCTGGAATACGACAGCCGGGCGGAAGCGGGGCAGGAGATGCGCCTGGCGATTGAACAGGAAAAGGAGAACCTGAAGCGGCTGGTGCGCGAGCGCGAGGAGCGACTGGACGCCCTGCAGAAGGAACAGACCCTGACGGTGCTGGAGCCGCAGCTGGAGGCAATCGTGCTGGTATGCGCAGAGCCTGCAGATGAGGAGCGGGGCGACGCCGGCGACCCCGAATCGGTGCGGCGAATCGAAGCCATCGGCATGGAGGTGGCGATGCGCTATGAGCGCGAGCAGGGACGTGAGCCGGTGGACGTCTCGCGCGAGTACCTGGGCTACGATATCCGCTCCACAGGCGGGGGCGAGGTGCGCTGTATTGAAGTGAAGGCGTTCGCCACCACCGGCGACGTGTACCTGACCTCGCACGAGTGGCAGATGGCACAGCGGATAGGGGACGAATACTGGCTGTACGTGGTGGAAAACGCCTCCAGCCAGCCCCAACTGCACCGGATTCAGAACCCTGCCGACCGCCTCCGCGCCGAAGAGGTGACAGGCGTGGTGGGCTACGTGGTGGAGGAAAACCAGTGGAAAGGCAGATAGGAGAGATGGACTGGTCCTGGCTCCAGCATCAGCCCGAAGGGCAATTCCTCGAGCGCAAGAGCGCATACGTCCGAAAAGGAGGAACCCTTCAACCGCGTCCAGTGAAAGACGTTGTGCGAGATATGGCGGAAGCGCTGGTCGCCATGGCTAATGCGGATGGAGGGACGGTTGTTCTGGGCATTGAGGATGACGGAACAGTTTCCGGCTTGCCAGACAGATACAGCGCGGATGCGGTCAAACAGCAAATTCAGGACATGATTCGTCCCCGGCCCAGTTTCGGGTTCTCAGAGGTGACGCTGGAAGGACGGCGCATCTGGGTTCTGGAGACCGACTGGAGCGCGGAGGTCCACCAGCTCACCGATGGGCGCTATTTGCTGCGGGTGGATTCGTACACCCAGCCCTTCCCTGCCGAGCGCATAGAGGCGGCGAAACGCTCTCGCCTGCAGCGGGCGACGGAGATGCAGTCTCTTCCTGATGCCTCACTACAGGATTTGAATATAGAACTTGTTAAAGAATTGGCACGTAAGGGCGGGATAAACCTCTCTCCAGAGGAACTTCTCGTTCGTTACCGTCTGGCGCAGAAGGTTAACGGTCAATTACGCCTCACGCTGGCTGCTGTTCTCCTTTTGGGGAATGACCCTGACCGCTGGCATCCCCGCTGTGGGATAGATTTCATCCGATGGGCGGGTACCGAGCGGAAGACTGGTGCCGAACTCAACATCACGAAGCGCATCCGTCTGGAAGCACCGCTGGTCCAACTGGTAGAGGAAGCCTACAGGACTATCCAGTCGTACATCCCCGAACGCCAGCAGCTCGTTGACCTGTTTTTTGAGGAACGGTTTGCCTATCCTACCTTTGCGTGGCAGGAGGCGGTGGTCAACGCCATTGCGCACCGCGACTACCAGCTGCAGGGCATCGGCATTGAGGTGCATCTCTTTGATGACCGTCTGGAGGTTTGGAGCCCCGGCGAACTGGTGGAGCCGGTGACGCTGGAGCGGTTGAGGAGTGCCGAGCGGGTTCATGCCTCGCGCAATCCCCGCATCGTGCGGGTACTGACCACGTTTGGCTATATGCGAGAGCTGGGCGAGGGCATTCCGCGCATGTTTGAAGTGATGGAGCGAGAGGGACTGCGACCCCCCGACTTTCGTCTGGAAGGGGGACGTTTCGTGGTCACACTGTGGAGCACCCCCGTATACCGCCCGCAAACGATGCGCTGGTTGCGACGCTTTGAGGACCAGAGGCTCACTCGTAATCAACTTCGCCTGCTCGCCTATGCATACGAGCACGAAGGGCGATTTACCAGCCGGGCTTATCAGAAGCTGGCTGGCGTGGACCCCTACACTGCCAGTCGAGACATTAAAGGTCTCATTGCCAAAGGCATCGTTCGGCTCACCCAACCAAAGGGACGCATTTACCAGATCGTCGAGGAACCCACACAAGCCGAGGTCGTAAAACCGCAGGAGCTCGCGGCTATTGAACCTATCTTGCGGGAAAAAGGCTTCATCACCAACGAGGACATCAGAAAAGTTCTCGGTATACCGCGGCATCAGGCGCTCCGTTGGCTCCAGCGTTTAACCGAACAGGGACTTCTAGAGCGCGAAGGGAAAGGACGAGGGGCATGCTATAAGCTTCGGTGAAATGCAATTGTGTGGAGGCGAAATGCAACCGTCTCCAACAAATTTGTTGCATTTTAAGAGCGTTGCATTTTGATGTTAGGAGGAGTGAATGAAAAAACGGCTTATTGAACACGCCCTGCCCGTGCGGGAGCTATCCGCCGAGGCGCAGAGGGAAAAGGCTATCCGACATGGGCATATCTCCACCCTGCATGTATGGTGGGCGCGGCGACCGCTGGTGACGGCGCGGGCAGCAACCTTCGCCGCCCTGGTGGACGCCGACGCCATGGACGATATCGGCTTCCAGAAGTTTCTGGCGCACCTGTGCCAGTGGGAGGTGCACGACGGCAACCCGTCGGGGCGATACCTGCTGGAGCAGGCGCGGGCGATGATTCGCCAGCGCTTCCCCGACGGCGCGCCAAAGGTGCTGGACCCCTTCGCGGGCGGCGGTAGCATCCCGCTGGAGGCGCTTCGACTGGGCTGTGAGGCGCACGCGGTGGAATACAACCCCGTGGCATACCTCATCCTGAAGGCGACGGTGGAGTATCCCCAGCGCTACGGCGGCAGGCTGGCGCAGGACGTGCGCCGGTGGGGCGAGTGGGTGCTGGAGCAGGCGCGTGAGGAACTGCAGGAGTTCTACCCGGCAGGACCGGGTGGCGAGACGGTGGTGGCGTACATCTGGAGCCGAACGGTGCGCTGTCCCAACCCCTCCTGCGGCGCCGAAATCCCCCTCTTCCGCCAGTTCTGGCTTGCGCGCAAATCGGGCAAAGGGGTCGCGCTGTTCCCCGTGCCCAACCGCGAGCAGGGGCGGGTGGACTTCCGCGTGCTGTCGGGCAGGGAGCTGGAGACGGCGACCAAAGCGGGCTTTGACCCCGCGCAGGGCACGGTGAGCAGGGCGAACGCGCGATGTCTAGTGTGTGGAGGGGGCGCACAGGACACCTACATCCGCGCCGAGGCGC
>CAZOGB010000118.1:0-5398 GCA_964579145.1 uncultured bacterium
AGGGGGGCTGACAACTCCTGAACAGCCCCTCCTAGCCTCCCCGCAGGCGGGGAGGAACTGCTGTCCGCCTGCTCGCGGGGGGACGACAGGGGGGCTGACAACTCCTGAACAGCCCCTCCTAGCCTCCCCGCAGGCGGGGAGGAACTGCTGTCCGCCTGCTCGCGGGGGGACGACAGGGGGGCTGACAACTCCTGAACAGCCCCTCCTAGCCTCCCCGCAGGCGGGGAGGGACTTGCATGTCCCCCTGCTTGCAGGGGGACGACAGGGGGGCTGACACTCCCCCTGCTTGCGGGGGGACCACAGGGGGGCTGAAAACCCCTGAAACAGCCCAAAAACCCCAAAAAATACGGTGAAACAGCCCCATACTGGATGGAATAACCCCTATGAAATCACTCTCAGGAGGTGTTTCCGAGAATGTTTAACCTGATCCGAAAGGCACGCGCCGAGCGAGGCTTCACCCTCGTGGAGATCATGATCGTGGTGCTGATTATCGGCATCCTGCTTGCCATCGCTGTGCCGAACTTCGTGCGGGCGCGCGAGAGCAGCCGTGCCAAGGCGTGTGTGTCCAACCTGAAGCAGATTGACGCCGCCAAAGAGCAGTGGGCAATGGATAACAACGAGAGCGACGGCGCTACATGTCAAATGTCCGACCTCGTGCCCAACTACATTAAGTCGACGCCATCCTGCCCCTCCGGTGGCACGTACACCGTCGGCAACATCGGTACGAACCCGAGCTGCAGCGTTGGCGGCACGCACGCGCTGTAACCATCTGACCAAACAGTTTCCGAGCCGATGGGTGTGTTCACCCTGCCGCCCATCGGCTCCGCTTTATGAAGAATCGGAGGTGATAGCCCATGTCCACCACACACAGCCGAGCCTTTACATTAGTGGAAATCATGATCGTGGTGCTCATCATCGGCATCCTGCTGGCGATTGCTGTGCCCAACTACGTGCAGGCGCGCGAGACCAGCCGGCGTAAGTCGTGCGTGGGCACCCTCCTGCGCCTAGACATCGCCAAACAGCAGTGGGCGATGGACAACAATAAGGAGCCGACCGAAACGCCCACATGGAACGACATCGTGGGACCAACCGGCTACATCAAAGGCGACCCGGCAACCTTCCCCACCAGCACCTGCCCCTCCGGCGGCACGTACACCATGAATGACGTCAGCACCCCACCGCAGTGCTCGAAGGAAGCGACTGCGGGGCATAAGCTGTGGTAAGGAGGCGTACCATGCGCGGGCGACGTCGGGCTTTTACGTTGATAGAGGTGGTGCTGTCCATCTTCCTGCTGGCGGTGGTGGCGGTGATTTTCGGCGCGCTGTTCCCCATCGGTCAGCGGTTGAGCGGCGGCGCGAAGTGGCGAGCGCAGGCACTGATGCTGGCGGAACGGCGCATGGAAGCGGTGAAACTGCTGGGCTATGGCAACCTGACCTACGATGGGCTTCGCGCCTACGGGTTGATAGATGCCTCTCCCAACACCTCGCCCTTCTCGTTCACCAACACCGATGGCGCCAGCAACGAGAGCCCGGCGAAGATGCTTCCACAGGGCACAGGGCAGATTGTGGTGGAGGATGTGGCATGGGATGTGAAGCGGGTGATTGTGCAGGTTGGGTGGCGCGATGCCAATGGGCGCACGCAGACGGTGGAGCTGCGCACACTGGTCACCAACCTGTAGGGGAGGAGGTACGGACATGCGGAGACAGCCACAGAATAAAGGCATGACGCTGATTGAACTGCTGGTGGCATCATCGGTCACGGTGATACTGCTGTTGGCGCTGTTGCCGTTGATGAGCAGTTCCGTGCGCGCGTGGCACCGTACCTCTCACGATGTGGCAACCACGATGGACGTCACGCTTGCTATGCGTCGAATCGCCAGCGAGCTGCGCTATGCCAAGTCGGTAGTTATCACCGAGGGCGGCCAACAGATACAGTATATCCTGCCCGATAATACCTCTGCCTATTTCAAACTGAGCGGAAACGATCTCACGTGGTCTTGGGGGCAAGAGCCCCTGCTTCGAGGAGTAGTTACCAGCGACCCAGAGTATGGTGGGACCTATCCGATGTTTCAGCTCGCTTTCGGCGGTGGCAACAGCCGCGCGGTGCTGGTGCGGCTCTGTGTTCGGGTGAATACACCGGCGGGTATCCGTACGCACCGCGTCCAGCAACTGGTTGTGTTGCGCAACCAGTAGAGAGGAGGGAACAAACTGATGCGAACACGCTATCGCAAAGGGTATTATCAACGAGCGACCGCCCTGGTTACTTCTCTGACGGTGCTGTTCCTGTCGTTTGGGTTGGGTACTGCGCTTCTGGGGTTCAGCACCAGCGGTCTGCGCCACGTTGTTCGCGAGGAGCAAGCCCTGCGCTCGATGTACGCCGCCGAAGCGGGGCTGGAATACAAGAAAATGCAGATATGGAAACAGTTCAAGGTAGAGCAAAAGTTCGATAGTTTCGTGCCGCTGGAGCTGGCGTCGCCAACCAACCCGATGGCAACGGTGGGAGGCGACCTCGGCAACGGTTTGCGTTACTCCTGCGGAATCGTGGGGCAGCGTATTAACAGCAACTTCAGCCGCGATCTCACCTTTCGCTCGGTGGGCTGGGTAGACCGCGATAACGATGGGCAGCTGGATGACGGCGAACCCCGTACTGTGCTGGAGCAGACGATGGAGTTCACCTTAGAGCGGTCTGCGGTGTTCGATTACGCTTACTTCGCCAACAACTACGGATGGATGTACGGCTTCGGCGCGAACGACTTGATAGTCAACGGCGATATGCGCGCCAACGGCAACTTTGACTTCAGCGGCGGCACGCCCACCATTAACGGAAGCGTCTACGCCGCGGCGAACAACAAACTCATCCCACCCGCTGCAGGCTACGTGAACATCACGCCCACCCAGTGGACAAACAGCTACTACAACAGCCAGAACAACCCACGCGCCCGACAGGCGTATGACCCCACCCGACACGGCGCGAAGGGGTCTGAGGAGTACGAACGCTGGCGCGACCTGATTTACGACCAGACGGGCAGTGTGGTAAACGGCAGAGTGTCGGGCGCGGTGGTCGCAGACGCACGCGGCACCAAGACTTACAGCGGGCAGATCCTGGACCCCAACCCGAACAAGGAACTGCCTTTGCCGGACCTGGACGATATCAGTCGCTACATCGCCCTGTCGCAGAGCTACGTGGACCAGAAACAGACCTTCGCCGACGGCACGCCCAACCCCAACTATGGCCAAGAAGCATACGTAGAAGTTTGGAACAGCAGCTTAAACCAATACGTGCGCATCAGCACGGACGGTGTGGTCAACGGTTCGGCAGTGCTGATTGGTACAAGCAGTAAACCCATCCGCATCCATGGTCCGGTTACCTTCACCGGCGACGTGGTGATAAAGGGCTATGTCTCCGGGCAGGGCACGCTGTACGCGGCGCGCAATGTGCACATCGTGGGCAGTGTGCGCTACAAAAACCCGCCGGACTTCCGCGGTACGGACCCCGACTCGATCGACCAGCAGAACGAAAAGAAGGATATACTGGCTCTGGCGGCGCGCGGAAGCGTGATTATGGGCAACGTAAAGAGTTTCGGATACTATCCGCTGCACTACATGACCCCGCCCTTCACCAAGCCACGCTACGATGAGTACGGCAACCTGATACCTGCCTTTGACGCCACGCAGGTGGATAGCTACGGCAGGAAGCGTTACCAGTCGCTGTATAGCGACAACTATATCAGCTCCATTAGCGAGAACATCAACCAAATCGACGCGGTGCTTTTCACCAACTTTGTGGGAGGCGGTAACATCGCGACGGGCGGCGGCGGATGCACCATCAACGGTTCCATCATCTGCAAGGACGAGGCGATGGTGCTGTACAGCCTGCCCCTGCGCCTGAACTACGACAACCGCATCCGTGACCGTGGACCGGGTACACAACCGTTGATCGACATTGACCTGCCGCGTGCGCCGAAAATGATTCCCAAGCTGTGGCAGGTGCTTTCCGGAGGTGCAGGATGATGAGAGTGATGCGCATCTTTGTAACCTGTGCCTGGTTGGCTATTCTGGCGCTGCCTGCGCTATCGGTGGGGTTCGACCCGCGCGGCGCTCAGGAGGCGGCTGGGCTCAGCCGCGAGTTCGATGATATAACCCGCCTTCAGCAACTGCAGGAGGCTCCCAAATTGCCACCGCCGCCTCTGGTCACCGTACCACGACCTTCGCCACCGCCCGAAATGAAGGCGAGCGAGAGCAATGACCCTTCCGCCCTGTTACAGGTAAGCCAGCTCTCTGGGGAGCAGGCGAAGCAGGTGCTACAGCAGGCAGAACGGCAGCTTCAGCGCGAGCGGCAAAGGGGGTTCTGGCCCACCGCATGGCGGTTCACCCTATGGAGCGCGATTGGCATGGCGATGAGCTGGGCGGTATGGAACTGGATGGTGCGTAGAGCCTCCAGCGGGGTAAGGGTGAGGTAAAAAAACGGGCGTGCTTTTTGCACGCCCAACGTTTGTATTCGATGCTGCTCGTGGTCCCTCTTGCTAGTACGGATATACCAGTGCTTAAACGTTTCAAAGATTTAGACGCACAAAACGGCAAAAGGTTCATTTTCGTTGCTGTTTTTCACTTCGGGTGAGAGTAGGGTATACTGGAATCAATGAAGCACCTGATAGGTGGGCAAATACCGTGATACCGATTGGTGATGAAAACCCGACACGTTCTTTTCCGATAGTGACTGTTGCGCTGATTGCGGTCAACGTACTGGTCTACCTGTACGACAATGTGATTGGCCTGGGTGCACCGGAAGCGTTGATGCACTACGCACTGATACCCTGTACCATCTCCGGGCAGTGTCCCTACGAGGTGCCGCCTGTATCACCACACTGGCTGACCATTTTCACCTCCATGTTCCTGCACGCGGGCTTCTTGCATCTGGGCGGAAACATGTTGTACCTGTGGATTTTCGGCAATAACGTGGAGGACGCTTTGGGGCATTTTCGCTATCTGTTACTGTACCTGTTCTGGGGAGTGATGGCGGCTTTGGCACATGTCGCCCTCAGCGTATATTCCGCGGTACCTACCGTCGGAGCAAGTGGAGCTATCGCGGGCGTGATGGGAGCGTACTTCGTCTTGTTCCCCACCGCCCGTGTTCGCGTGCTGGTGATATTCTTCTTTATCATCGACATCATTGCCGTACCGGCTTTCATCCTGCTGGGGCTGTGGTTCCTAATGCAGTTTCAGTTTCAGCCAGGCGTCGCCACGATGGCACACGCGGGTGGCTTTGTCGCCGGTGCGTTGACCGTCTACTTGATGGGCAGAGATAAGATTCTGCGCCGCCTGCGTCGCCCACGCTACTATTACTACCGCTCTCTGCCCCCCGATTACTGAGAACACCCCACCTCTGGCGGGCGAGGCTC
>CAZOGB010000119.1:0-5394 GCA_964579145.1 uncultured bacterium
GCGCGTACCTCCTGCATAATTATACCCCACTTGGGGTACGCGCAACCTGGTTAGCATAGCTAAATAATCAGGGGAGCCTCGAAGTCCTCGTAGTGGTCTAACCCGTAGACTTCAACCCACTTGTCCCGGTCGCCAGGCAGCCGGTAGAAGCGCAAGCTGTCCTTCTGGGGGTCAATGATCTTGAGCAGGCGTTGCTTGAGTTTTTCCAGAAGCGTTTCGGTCAGCTTGCACTCGAAGACCGACTTCTGGACGCGCTGTCCGTAGGCTTCGCAGGCTTTGGCGACTTTGCGCAGGCGCTTCTGACCCGCTGGGTCGCTCGTGTTGACATCATAGGTAATCAGGATGTTCATTCGCATCGGTTTGCCTCCTGATAGGCTTTTCCCCCAAGGGGGTGTCCGATTGTCAAAGTTCAAGGCATAGCCGCGCCGCTGGCGGCTTATCGGATGGTAAAGGGCGGGTAGTTCAGGATGTCGCCCCTCAGATGGCGCGCCAGCAGACGCGCCTGAATATGGGGAACCAATCCCCACGGGATTCGCGTTTGCAGCACGGGGTGCATCACCAGTTCCTGCTTGCGTTTCTGATAGGCGACGAGCAGTTCGCGCCGTCCCTGTTCGTTGAGCAGCACGGCGCCGCCGGGGCGTTCTTCAAAATGGTCGGGCGTGAGCTGCTGGAGGTTGACCAGGCTCAGCGCAAATCGGTCGGCAAAGGCGGGGCGCAGCTCTTCCATCAGGTCCAGCGCGAGCGCAGGGCGCCCAGGGCGCAGGGCATGCAGATAGCCCACCTGCGGGTCTAACCCCACGCCTTCGAGCGCGCTCACACAGTCGCTGGTGAGCAGGCTATAGACGAAGGAGAGGAGCGCATTGAAGCGGTCGCGGGGCGGGCGGCGCGTGCGGGCGTGAAACCGAAAGGAGTCGCGCTGGGCGGTGATGAACGCGTCCAGCGACTGGAAGTAGGCGCGGGTGGCATAGCCTTCCACGCCGCGCACGGTGTCGAGGTCAGATGCCGCCTGAAGCGACTGCAGAAAAGCGCGTATCTGGGCAAGCGGTTCGGCAAGTTGGGCAGCAATTTCGGGGCGTTCGCGCGTCGCCCGCTGCAGCACCTGAATCTGGTTGCGCAGCTTGCCTTCCACAAAGGTCTGCGCCAGCGCACGCACGGTTTCGGGATCGTCCAGCGCGCGGTGCTGCTGACGGCGAAGCAACACATTGCCCGACACCCGCCCCTCGACTCGCGCCCGGAACCGCCCGAACTCGTCGAGCCATACCAGCGGGCGCCCCTCTTCGGCGCACCGCTCCATCAGCGGGGGGCTGACGCTCACATTGCTGAGCATCACAATCCCCCCGAGGTGATGAAGCGGCACGCGCTTCACCTCGGCGTTCTCATGCACAATCACGACCGCCTCGTTTTCCAGGCGCAGGTAGGCGCCCTCCAGCGTTACATAGAGCGTGTTAAGCAGCTGGTAAGTCATTCTGTCGCCTCCGTAGCGGACTGGAGCCGCGCAATGGCGTCGGGCATGCAAACCTGCACGAGCGAGCAGTTAGGGCATCGCGCGTCGTTGACGGGCGGGGGCGTGTACCCCGACAGGAGCATCTGGCGCGTCTCATGGATGATGTGCTCCGTGAGTCGGCGCAACGAGTCGTCGAACACGACCTCGCGCCGGCGTCGGCTGGCATGGTAATAGATTGCCCCATGCTTCACCTCACAGTCGAGCATCTCTTCGAGACACATCGCCTGCGCGCAGAGTTGCACCGCGTCGGGGTATTTCACGCCACGCTTGCCCGCCTTATACTCGATGGGGTAGGGCGTGCCGTTGGGGAAGAAACCCACGACATCGGCACGCCCGATTAATCCCAGCCGCACGCTCCAGAGGGGGAGCGCGTACTCCAGGCGTAGAGTCTCATCCCACTCGCTGGCGACCTGATCCACGCGCTCATGGAGGGCAGCGCCGCGCAGGGTGTACACATTCTCCTCGTAGACCTGCTCCAGATGGATCAGCGCGCACTGGCGCGGGCAGTAGGCGTAGTGTTCGAGGGCGGAGATGGGCACAATCTCCGCCTCGTCCCAGGCGCTCAGCAGGTCTTCCACCATACCGCCTCCTTACGGATACAGGATGTGGCGCGTAACCCCTGCGGGCAGCGAGTCGGCGACGGTAACCGTGTAGTGGTGGAACTCGCGTGCCGGGGTGGTGTTGCGCTGGACGCTAATCGTTTCGAACAGGGCGTGCGCAGGGGCGTTGCCGTGGGCCGATTCGTGGGTGAACACATACAGCCCGCGCAGGCTCATCTGCCCGCGCGCCGCCGAGCGGTCATGCTCGAACATGTGCAGGATGGCTTCCCAGAGCAGGCGCAGGTCGTCGCGCGAGACGCCCGTGATTTTCGCCAGCGCAGGCGAGAAGAAGCCGTGCGCCCGATAGAGCGCGTAAGGCACAATCGGCTTGCGCCCCATCTCGGTCTCCTTGCTTTCGCCCTCTTTGGTGATGGCGACGCGCGTGATCGAGAGGTCTAACGGCGCAATCGGGTCGATGGAGCGCGCGAAGGTAAGCTGCACGGGACCGCGCACCTGACCCGCATTATAGTCGCCCGTAGAAAGCACCGCGCCAAACATGCGGATGTCGTAATAGCGTTTGCAGAGTTCGGCGCGAATATCCGGGTTCGCCTTCTTTTTCTCCTTGCCAGCGCCCACGGCTTCGGCGGCTTTGCCAATCTTGGTGTTCAGGGCGACGCCGCTGTCGCGCACAAAGATGCCGTAGCCGCTTGCGTGGGCGTCCACCTCGTCGTAATTGTGGCTGTAGCGCAGGTCGATGTAGTTGCGGATTTTGCGCTTGAGGCACACATCGGTCACAATCCCGTGCATCGTTTCGGGGTCCACGCGCGGCAGGTTGCCCGCGTCGGGGTCGCCGTTCGGGTTGCCGTCGCGCACATCGAACAGAATCACGAAGTCGTGTCGGACTGTAGGGTCGCAGTAGGGTGTATTTGCATCAAGCGTTTTCATCGGTGTTCACCTCCTCCAGAGTGAGTTGTTCGTTTTGGGTTTCGCCTGTCGCCTGAGTGGCGTCGGCGCGCGGCGTGAAGAATTCGCGCCGCTGGTGATAGTAGCCGAGCGCGAAGAGTCCCTGTTCGACGAGGGTGAGGGTATGGGGGAAGTGGCTGGGCATGGCGTCTTGCAGGGCGCGCTCGTAGTAGATTGCCAGCCCCGCGTTTTCGCGGCGCAGTTTGCTCAGGTGGGGTTGGGTCATGCGCAGCAGCACGCCGAACACGCTCGCAGGCGTGGTGGACGCGCTGCCGTAGTAGCGATCGGTCAAAGTAGAGACGCCTATGGAGGCGTTCTGGATGCGTTCAATTACAGCCAGCAGCCGCCCGCACTTGTAGGCGGGATGGCTCTTAGGGTCGTCGGTTCGTTCCATGCGGGTTTCACCTCCTACAGATGGTTATGTGCGCGCAGCACCGCCTGAATGAGGCGGGCGCGATCGTCGGAAACGCCCTGCTCCGCGCGGTTGCGCTGAAGCGCGAGCCGGAGCAGGTATATCGGCAGGGGCGCGCCCGTGAGCGCACACCGAATAAGGGTTTCAGGTACATGGGCGGGGATGTCCTTGGCTTCACGGTAGAGGGCGCGCGCCAGCGCGAACACACCCACTGGGGTATCGCCCTCGTACAGTTGTTGCCAGCGGAACCACTGGGCGAGGTTGCGTTGCACTTCGGGTAGGGTCAACTCGAGGTAGCTGCGCACGACCACGCGCGCACTGTTTGCCGAGAGCGCCAGCGCATAAAACTCGTTCGTGTCCACCGGGGGCGAGGCGCCGCCCCGCACCACGCGCTCCAGCAACACTTTCACATCGTTCGGGTCGGGCTGGTTCAGAAAACGCACCACATCGAACTCGGTCGGCTCGCGCGTCCAGAAGCAGTAGGCGATTTGTCCCACGCGCAGATGCGTGGAACTATCCTGCAACAGCTCATTCAGCGCATGGAGCATCTGCTCCGAGCAGTCGAGGCAAATGGGCGCGAGGCTCCCTTCCTTCAGCCCGTAGGACTCGAAGGCTTCTATGTTCGCCGAGACCAGCGCCATGCCCGAACTCTGCCCGCCCGGAACCCCCTTCACAGGGAGATAGTGACGGCGCACGACGGGTTTAAAGTCCCCGCAGACAAGGCAGGTCGCAGGCTCGCCCACCAACGCGTACTCTTTCGCGGCATACTCCGCCCAGAACTGCTGCACCTCAGGCAAATCAATTACCCATCGCCCGTTCACACGGAACGCGATGTTATGCGCTGGGTTATAATCACCAGGAAGTTCCAGCTGCCCGAAGTGATGTTTGTAGAAGGCATTCACAGCGTGCGTTTCGGGGATCTGGAGCCGTGCGTGGCACTTTGCGACGAGCGTTTTGAACGCTGCGTGTTGCTCCTGAACGCGCTCCGCTTTTTTGTCTTCAGCAACCTGCCCCAGAACATAGCCGCCGTTATCACAGAAAAGCAGCGGTCTGATGTCGCTGGTGCGGAGGTTGCCAAGCGCAGGCGCCTCGTGTTCCTGCCCGATGTGCTTACCGTTCTCCTCACCGATTTTCACCAGCCCCCTGGGCACTCCTTCGTCGTCCAGATCAATGAGCCAGTGGATTCGGGTGGGTGCATAAAGACGCGGCGGCAGGTTCAAACGCTGACTGTACTCTACCAGTCGCTTGAGAATCACGCCTGTTCACCTCCCCCGTAGATAGCGGCGGGTACTTGCAGAATGCCTTGCTCCAGTCGCGCCGAGAAAAATACGGGTTGATTAATCCGCCCGTTGTACTGGATTTCGCCGAGCATCTGTCCCAGCTCCATCGTCAGGTCAATCGGGCGGTCGTTCGGGTCGGGCTTGCCGAAAAACGCGCTGAACTCGCGGCAACCGAGATAGGGTTGCATATAACACTGCCCACGCGCCACACGCCGACGGAACTGGTCGTAATAGGCGACGATATTCCTATCGGTGACAGCTTTGAGAACCATCTCCGCCACAATCACATAGGCGACCTCACGCAACGCGAGGGTATGGCGTTGCACACGCATCTCATCGGCGAAGATGGGTTCCGGGTTTCGGAGCGGGATTTTACTACCTACCTCGTTGCGTATCAGCGAGGTATATTGAATTGGCTTCAGCACCCAGATTTCGCGCACGCGCCACTGGAACTCGGGCTTCCAGAAGATAGACTCCAGAACCCCACGCGCGGCGGAAGGGGTCATCACCGGGTAGGAAACACGCTCGGCCTTCATTTCGGGGCGTGTGAAGCACGCATAGTCGCCCCAGACTTTGACCACGAGCCTCTCGCTTTGAACGGCTCCTCTCTGATGGTTTGAGGATTTCTGACTCATTCGCATGCCTCCTTCAGTGTAGACATTAGTATACCCATGCGATGACACTGTTGTCAAGGGG
>CAZOGB010000120.1:0-4380 GCA_964579145.1 uncultured bacterium
GAGGATAGCCGTGTTTTGCCCTCTCCTTGTGGGAGAGGGTCAGGGTGAGGGCTTCTTTCGGCATCGCCTCTCCCCGCATCGGGGAGAGGTTGGGAGAGGGGTTATCACTTTTTCAGGTGTTGTCAGCCCCCCTGTCGTCCCCCCGCAAGCAGGGGGACAATGCCTCCCCGTCTGCGGGGAGGTTAGGAGGGGCTATCCTGCGTCGGGGAGAGGTTGGGAGAGGGGTCTATGCAATGCCACCTCACCGCCACATATCCCATACCAGCCGCGCCAGTATTGCCACCACCGCCCACAGGAAAAACCGCCGGATGAAGGGACTGCCCTGCCTCATCGCCAGGCGACTGCCCAGCCACCCTCCCAGCACGTTCGCCAGCAGGAAGGGAACGGCAAAAAGCCACTTCACATGTCCCTGCCAGCCAAAGGTAATGAGCGCAGCCAGATTGGTGGTGCAGTTCAGTACTTTGGTATGAGCGGTTGCGCTGAGGAAGTCCATCCCTAACAGAGCGGTCATGCCGAACATCATGAAACTGCCCGTGCCTGGACCGAAGAAGCCATCATAGATGCCACATATCAGCGCAATCAGGCTGAGCACACGCACCGGATGCTTTGCGGTAGCAGGCTGGTGTGCGGTTACCCCCAGCGACCTACGCCGCCAGGTATATAGCCATACCCCCACCAGCATCACCACCACTAGCGGGCGCATCACCGCGGAGCTCAGATATGTTGCCAGCCGTGCCCCCAACGCGGAGCCGACAAAAGCTGCCGCAATCGGCAGATACAATCTGCGCCACTGTACATGTCCACCGCGGGTGTACTGCCATGCCGCCGTTGCAGTGCCGCTGATGGAGATAAGCTTGTTTGTGCCCAGAACCGTTGCTGGGGCGAACTGGGGGAACAAGAGAAGCAGAGCAGGTATCTGAATCAGCCCACCACCGCCCACAATGGCGTCAAAAAAGCCTGCGCTCAGCGAGGCGAAGCACATCAACAGCGTGTTGGGCGACAGCAGGCTCATGAGACCGAGTTGCTTTCCCTGGATTGTTTACAGCTATCAGGAAGCACCACACCGAAGCGACTGCCCACGTTCATCTCGCTTTCCACCCACACCCGCCCTCCGTGTGCCTCCGCCAGATGCTTCACAATCGACAAGCCCAAGCCGGTACCTCCCCTGGCGCGACTGCGCGCCTTGTCCACACGATAGAAGCGTTCAAACACCCGCTCCAGATGCTCATGCGGAATGCCAATACCCGTGTCCTCAATGATGATTTCACTGCTGTCCGGGTGTTTGACCGCACGGATGAACACTTGCCCGCCCGGACGGTTGTACTTGATGGCGTTATCTATCAGGTTCCAGAGTATCTGCTCAAGGTGGTCGCGCTGAGCGCAGAGGGTAAAGTCCGTCGGTACATCCACGCTGATGCTCACTTTTGCCGCCTCCGCCTGGGGGCGAACCTGCTCGAGCAGGGGGCGAAGCACGCTGTGCAGTTTTACCTTCTGTACTTGAGGCACAGGTCGAGCCTCTGCCTTCGCCAGCACCAGCAGGTCCTCCGTCATGCGGGTCAGGCGTTCGGTCTGATGCACGATGGTGTTCAGGAACCGCTGCTGGATGGCGGGGTCATCTGGCGGTGATTCCAGCAGAGCCTCTGCGTTCGCCCGAATCGAAGCCAGCGGGGTGCGCAGCTCATGCGAGACGTTCGCCACGAAATCGCTGCGGATTTGCTCCAGGCGGCGCAGTTCGCTGATATCGGTGAGCACCACCAGATAGGCTGATTCTGCGGCATCGGGCGCGGTGGGCAGCGGCAGGATGCGCACGAAGACGGTTCGCGCCTGCGGATGGCTGATTTGCAGCTCGGCATGTTGCGGACGCTGGGTCTGGACGCACCGCGTCAACAGCAAGTTCAGGTCGTAACACAGCGTGCGCTGGAGCAGAGTGCGCCCCAAAAGCCCTTCACCCAGCAGGCGGATAGCGGCAGGGTTGGCGGAAGTAATCGTGCCCTCTGCAGTGACCAGCATCACCGCGTCCTGCAGGGACTCCATCACGTGCTGGAGCAGGGAGCGATAGTGCTGAAGCTCCGCCGAGGTCTGCTGGGCTCGCTGTTCCAAAGGGATGACCTGCTCCTCCATGCGACGCAGTTTGACCGCCAGCACCATGACCGCCACACCCAGTACCAGCACCAGCAGCCATGGCAACAGGGCAATCATCCCTCATCCCCGAAACTTGTAGCCCACTCCCCGCACCGTCAGCAGATACTTCGGCTTGCGCGGGTTCGGCTCAATCTTTTCGCGAAGCCAGTGGATGTGCACATCCACCGTGCGCTCTTCAATGTACTTATCTTCACCCCACACGCGGTCCAGCAGGGTCTGGCGTGAAAAGACCTGCCCGGGGTGTTCCATCAGGAAGCGCAGCAGCTCGAACTCTTTGGGTGAGAGGTTCAACAGCCTGTCGCCCAGCCGGGCTTCGTACTGATTGACGTCCAGCGTGAGATCGCCCGCTTTCAACACGGGACCGACAGGAGCAGAAGAGGCGGAAGCTCGCCTCATCACCGACCGGATGCGTGCCATCAGCTCGCGCATACTGAACGGTTTGGTGATGTAGTCGTCCGCGCCGATTTCCAGCCCCACCACGCGGTCGCCCTCTGCCCCTCTGGCGGTCAGCATGATGATGGGCACGTTACTCTGTTTGCGCAGAATCTGGCAGACCTCAAAGCCGCTTCGCGTGGGCAACATCACGTCCAGAATGACCAGATCGGGGTTCTGCTCGTTGAAGAGCTGGATCGCCTGCTCGGAGTCGGTAGCGGTGATGACCTCGAACCCCTCGCGCTGGAGCGCATACTGCAGAGCGTCCAGCAACGGTTGTTCGTCGTCCACGACCAGGGCTTTCATCCCATTTCTCTTGCTCACTCCGCGATAATCTCCACATTGGCGCGGGGAACCACCACGCGCTCGCCGTCTTCCAGCTGCGCCTCCAGCACGCGCACCATCGCGCCCGTCGGGATCTCTACCAGCTGCGGGGGCAGGGCGGTCACCGTCGCCAGCTTGCCGAAGTACGGCTCGCGGATGATGCGGATGTGACTGCCGACTTCCAGCACCTGCGCCTCGAACGCGGCGCGCGGCAGGGGCTCGTTCGCCAGTTCAGGACGGGGCACTATCACCTCGGGGCGGATGACGCCGGCGCGAATCTGCGTGGCGCCGTTGATGGATGCCATCCTGCCCTCCAGACTGCGCAGCAGGTTGAAGGTGCGCTGTGCCATCCGAATCTCGCCGAAGCCTTCGGTGAGGATGAGCGTCAGCGGGATGTCCTCGTGCCCGGTGATAGCCACGCCGATATCATAGCCCAGAAACTCCACCAGGTCAGTGTCCAGCGTGCCGCCCACCACGATGCCCACAACGCCCATCTCTCCCGCTTTGCGCAGAGCGGAACCCGAGATGAAACTGCCCCCCACAATCACCTTGCCTGCGAGGTCGGGAGTTATCATCCCATCGGTGATAGGTTCATCGGGACTGTTCACCAGCATTTTGATTTCGCCCAGTCGCTCGCCGCCCACGCCAAAGATGCCCTGCACCAGCGAGCCGTGCGTCTCGATCACCACGCCTTCCTGCGGGATAACCTCCACCACCTTGCCCGCGATGTATGCCCTCACCTCTAACGGGGTGGGTTTCTCCCGGATGCCCACGTGTCCCGACACTTCGGAGATTAGCTCCACCGTGCCCTCAATGGGCGATTTGACCTCACTGCGGAACAGGCCGAACAGCCCGCGCGACTCGGCGATCACCGTGCCCACCTGCACCTCGTCGCCTACTTTTACCTTCAGCATCCGGGGCAGCTCGTCCGGTTGCACACCCAGCTGTTCCGCCACCCGAACCGTCTGCATGATGCCCGGTATCTCCGCCCGGGCGACAACCGTATCTGGTGTGACCTCCTGCCCCTCCTGCACGGTCACCGTTCCCTTCAGGGGAAGCCGTCGCGTTTTGCGGATCAGGGCATGAGCGCTTACCGCCAGACCGGGAGTATATGCCGTTCCCAATGAGCAGTAACCTCCAGAATCCTTACTGTTTAATCCTTTGCTAGTGTATCGTGAGAGAGGCGGTGTGTCAAGTCACGCGCAAAGGAGCGATTGTTAAGGGAGTGTTATAGGGATGTCCTTTCCCGGTTTTTGGAGGACTGGTAGTTGCAGGCTACCAGGGTCAGGACACGAGTCGGGGCATCACAGGGGAGAGGGTGTCCTGGCGGCTGGAAGTCGCAGGCTACACTCGGTTAGCTTCCGCAGGAGGCTTCGTCATGGGTAACCCGCAACTTCAGTTACAGGGATGCTACCACCAATTGTTTTGCCGCCTGTCCTAACTTGAGCCTCAACCTCGGTTCTCAACCCTTGACTTTTTTTT
>CAZOGB010000121.1:0-4225 GCA_964579145.1 uncultured bacterium
GAGGAGAACGCAAACATGGGTTCGCTGAAGATTGGAGTGGCGTTGTGGTCGTTGTCGGCTGGGGCGACGGAGGAGGGGTTGCTGAACGCCCTGCAGACGGTGGCGGAACTGGGCTTTAAGGGTGTGCAGTTATGGAACGTCGCCAGCTATGGTCCGTGTGTGCTGGACCCCGATGTGTGCCAGGGTGCTCAGCGTACCGAATGGCGCAGGCGGGTAGAGTCGTTCGGGCTGGCGATTAGCGGTTTCTGTGCGCAGATGTCGGGACCGACGCGCTTTGGTGGGTTTGATGAGGCAGAGGGCATCGACGAGCGCATCGAGAAGACGAAGCGGTGTATCGAACTGGCAGTGGACATGGGTTCGCCCATTGTCACCACGCATCCGGGCGTCATCCCTGAAGACAAAAACGACCCCATCTACCCCATCATCCGCGGGGCAATCGAGCAAATCGCACGGCACGCCGAGAAGATAGGCGGCATCTTCTGCATCGAGACGGGCATGGAGCCTGCGCCGGCACTGCGCAAGTTCATCGAAGACATCGGCAGCCCTGCTTTGAAGGTAAACTATGACCCGGCAAATATGCTGTGGTATGGCGTGCTGGAGGGGGTCAAGGAGCTCGCGCCCTATATCGTGCATACCCACGCCAAAGACCAACATCCCGAGACGCGCAAACCGACCGTCGGGCAGGGAGCGGTACCATGGGACGAGTATATCGCCCTGCTGAAGTCGGTCGGCTATGACGGCTGGTATGCGGTAGAAGACGAAAGCGGTCAGGATGTGGTAGAGTCTTTACGGCAGGGACTGCAGTTCCTGAGCAAGTATTGACGAGGACGGAAGGGTGCAACAGACGGTTCGCTGTCCGAAGTGCGCAGCAGAGGTAGAGGACCCCACACAGCCGTGTCCGCGGTGTGGCTACGTGATGGAACATCCCCAGCGCAGGCGCTATCAGAGGCACGCCCTGGTGTCGCTTATTGTGGTTCTGCTGGGATATGCACTGGGGATGGTGGGCACGGCAACGAGGCTGGACTGGCTGGGTATATCCGGTCTGGCAATGGGTTCTATCGGAGGGGTATGGCTGATGGTGTCGCTGTATCTGCTACTGCGCACGGGGATATAGCTCGGTTGACGCTCCTGTCGCCGACAGGTTATAATCTGCCCGAAGGAGGAAGCGCGCATTCGGGTCGTTGTGGCTGGTGAGGACTGGCAGGAGAGCCTGCGCCCGGTGTGGTGTGAGCTGCAGGAGGCGAATCCGCAGGTTTCGCTGTTTCAGACGTGGCAGTGGGCGAGCCTGTGGTGGAGGCATTTCGGCAGGGGGAAGCGGGCGCAGGTGCTGTGTGTGCAGTCTGGTAGAGAGGTAGCAGGCATCGCGCCGCTGTACGCCAGCCGGACGGGCATGGGCACGTGCCTGCGGTGGATAGGCACAGGCATTTCGGACAGGTTGGGCATCGTGGCGGCGCCCGGGCACGAGCGGGACGTTGCCGAAGCGGTGGCGGAGTGGCTGGAGTCACAGCGCTGTGCCGATTTGCACCAGATGGCAGATGGCTCATGGATGGCGCGTGTTACCGAGTCGCGCGGCTGGTTCACCGTATGGCAGGAGAAGTGTCCCTATGTGGTGTTGCCCGAAACGTGGGAGGCGTACATCGGGTCTTTAAGTAAGAAGACGCGCTTCAATATCGGCTATGCCCGGCGGCAGATGCAGAGGGAGCTGGGCGAGGTGGAGATAAGCACCGCGTGCGAGCAGGAGCTGCCGGCGGCGATGGAGGCGTTGTTCCATCTGCACACACGCCGCTGGCGGCGTCGATTGCTTCCGGGAGGCTTTTTCCATCCGCGCGTGCGACGGTTTCACCGCGAGTGGGCGCAGACGGCTTGTGCCAGCGGCTGGTTACGGTTATACCTTTTGCGGGTTGCCGGAGCCGTTCGGGCAGTGCTGTATGTGTTCCATTACGGGCGGCGTGCGTATTACTATCTGGGTGGATTTGACCCTGCGCTTGCCCGTTACAGTATGGGCACGGTGCTGACGGCGCACGCCCTCGAGCGAGCCATCGCGGAGGGATGCGTGGTGTTCGACTTCCTGCGCGGTGATGAGCCGTACAAGTATCGCTGGAGGTCGCAGGTGCAGTGGCATCGGCGGGCGTGCTGGGCTTCTGGGGCACTTGCGTGGGCGTGGCGCAAGCGGGTAGACTGGGAGAGCCGTACGTGGTGGTGGTTGCAGGCGCGTCTGCACGGAAAGGGGGCGGAGTGAATGCGGGTAATCACCTTTCTGCTGGCGCTGGTAGCCTGTGCAGGGGTGGTGTATAATCATCTGCAGTTGCGCGAGATTCGCCAGCAGGTCGAGCAGATACAGGTGAGGCTTGCCAGTCAGCAAAAGGGCAGTGAGCCGGCAGGCGTTCTGGAAGCAAAACAGCATCTACAGCGTGCTTTGCAGCTAATCAGCGCGGGGAAGCTGGACGAGGCACGCCAGGAGCTGGAGAAGGGCAGTGAAGCCATCGCGCAGATGGGACGGCGAAACGGAAACGCTCAGCCCTCCCTTCAGCAGTTACAGCAGATGGTGGAGAGCGCACGCAGGGAGCTGGCGCGTTTCTGGTCTGGCAAACAGGAGACAAAACCATGAGAGGCACAGTATGGTTCAGGCGGGCGGGGTTACTGCTTCTTGTCTTATCGGCGATGCTGTCGCTGATGAGCTGTCGCGGCACGAACCTGCTGAGCAAGCAAGATGAGATCCAGATTGGTAAAGAGGGTTCGGCGGCGATAGAGAAGGAATACAAACTCGACACGGACCCCGTCAGGGTGGCGCTGGTGCAGGAGGTCGGGCAGAGGGTGCTGGAGGGGATGCGCAAAGTGGAGGGCAAACGCGCTCCCGACTTCCCTTACAGCTTCAAGTTGCTGGATACGAAGGAGGTTAACGCCGTTTCTCTGCCCGGCGGTCCGGTGTATGTCTTTCGGGGGTTGCTGGAGCAGGTGGGTGATGATAAGGACATGCTGGCGTCGGTGATTGCGCACGAGGTCGGGCACATCGTGGGGCATCACGCGGCGAAGCAGATATCGAGTAGTATTCTGGCGGATCTGGCTATTTCACTGGGCACGAAGGGCAGTGCGCAAAAGGTGGCAAGTATTGCCACGTCGTTAGTGATGCTCCAGTACAGCCGCGACGACGAGTACGACGCCGACCGGCGGGGCATCCTGTACACCCACGCTGCGGGCTACGACGCCGAGGGGCTGGTTCGCTTCTTCGAGAAGCTGCAGAAGCTGGAGAAAAGCCCCATGAAGGGGTTGCTGGCAAACCTGCGCACTCACCCGTTGACCGAGAACCGCATCCTGCGAGCGAAGAAGCTGATTGCGCAGTTGCCCGACCGACAGTCTGCGAGCGCGGCGCCAGGGCAATGAGAGTTACCGCCGTTATTCCCGCATATAACGAGGAGAGCCGTCTGCCGCGCGTGCTGGAGGCGGTGCGAGCGGCTTCACTGGTGGACCAGATTGTGGTGGTAAGCGACGGTTCGGTGGACGGGACCTACGAGGTCGCACGCCGCTTCGACGGTGTACATGCCCTGCAGTTACCTCAGAATCTGGGCAAAGGCGGCGCCATGCACGCCGGGGTGTGTTATACTGATGCCCCCATTATCGTTTTCCTGGATGCAGACCTGATTGGACTGACCCCCGAGCACGTGGACAGGCTGGTGGAACCCGTCTATCTGGGCGATGCGGATATGACGCTGGGCGTGTTTCGGGGTGGCAGACGGGCGACCGACCTCGCGCAGAAGCTGTTCCCGTTCGTCAGCGGACAGCGTGCCATCCGACGCGAGCTTTTTCTGGAAGTGCCCAACGTGCAGTTTGCCCGGTTCGGGGTGGAGACACAGATTACGCGCTGGGCGGTGCGCCGTCGGTGGCGGGTGGAATATGTGCCGCTGTACGGCGTGACGCATCCGATGAAAGAGGAGAAGCTGGGACGGTTGCGTGGGACGGTAGCCCGCCTGCGCATGTATGCCGACATCGCGCGCATCCTGCTGGATGGACGCACTCCCGAGTCGGCAAGGCGTTTGTTCCGTCTGCGTCATAAGTAGTAAAGCTCCTCCCACGAGAAGAGGGCAAAACGGCTCGGCGGGAGCCTCGCCATCCGCACAACCACGCGGATGGGATTATTTTTTTACCAGCCACCCCAAAACCCTTGCATTTTTCGCGAGATTCGATTATCATTGCGTCAACAGTGCAAAGCCGTCACAGCGGTCTACCG
>CAZOGB010000122.1:0-3991 GCA_964579145.1 uncultured bacterium
CCCGCGTCGGGCAGAGGGGCTTCCACCCTCACCTCACCTGCAGACTCCAGCGCAGGGTCACGCTTTCACCCGGTTTCAGCTCCGTTTCCGGCAGGAACAGCTCCACGTTGGCGCGGGAGAAGCGGGGGTCCCAGTTCAGATAGACCCTCTCCACCTGCTCGCGCGGGAACGAGACCTGTACCTTCGGTAGCCCTCGCGCCTCAATAGTAATCTCGCCATCGGGCAGCTCCGTGCCCAGCAGGGTGCGGTCGCCCGGGTCGGTGATGGTCTGTTCCCACCTCGCGCCGACCACACTGCGCCATGTATAGCGTGCCCCGTCAGGATAGGCGAACTCGGGGTGCGCACGCGGGCTAACCTTCAGGGTGCTCGCCCCAGCGTTGCGGTAGGTGCTTTCTATCACCACCTGTGGGCTATCGCCAATCAGGCTGACCGTGCGCAGGATTTCCAGACCGTCGGGCAGTTGCGCCTTCAACAGCACCTGCGTGGGCGAGGATGCCTCTACGGTGAACGCATCGCGCCAGCCTGCGCTGCGATAGGTGCTGGTGGCGTACTCTTCGTAGCCGCCGTCGGCGGGAGCTTCGGGGGTCATGCCCGCATCGGTCAGGATGTTGCGTTTACCGTTCGCAGGCAGGATGCGCACGATGCGCCCGCCCAGCGCGGGTACGATGTCCACCCTCAACGCACCGTTTTGCAGGGCAACCACGGGGTAGGACTGTTTATCGGTGGCGGTTACCCGATCAATGAACTTCTGAACCGGGTTCCACTCCTCCACGTTCGTGATGCCGAACCGCCTGATTTTCTCGAGCACGATGTCGCGCAGGCGCAGGGTTTCGGGGTCCTGCCCGGCAGTGTACTGCTCACCCACCACCTGCCACTTGCCGAGTCGCTGTGCCAGCTGCGTGTACTCCACCCACAGGCGGGCGTGTTGCACCCTTGCCAGCACTTCGGGGTCGTTGCGCGCTGCCCTCTCCGCGCTGTCGAAAATCTTCTGTGCCTGCTCCAGCAGTTCGGGGCGCAGGTAGGGCATGGAGGGTGGGTCAAAGATATGCACATGAGCGCGACGGTCTGCGCTCTCGGTTTTACCCTCGCGCACGGGCTGGTGCATCAGGTCGATGTAGCGGCGGATGTGCGGCGCCGCTTTGCCGTAGTAGCCGCGCAGAAAGTCGTCCACCAGCGCCCAGAAGTCGCGATCGGGGTTCCACATCAGCTTCGCCAGCACCCACGCGCGTAGCTCGTTGAACTCGCCACCGCCGCCCGGCGAGTAGTTACCCTGATAGAACACGCCCTTGACACCGTTGTCCCGGTAGATGGCGAGGCTCTTTTCCAGCTCGTCGAAATTGGGGAATGGCATCAAATAGTGTGCGAAGTTGGTGGTGTAGTGCCAGATGTACAGCTGGTCGGTGATGCGCGCCCATGCCTGCAAGTTGCGGAACTGCGTCATGTTCTGCTCGCACGTGCCGAAGGGATGCGCAAAGCAGGCTCCAATCGGCGCGAGGCGTATCCGCACATTGCGACGCGGGCGCACATATTTGGGCGGGTCCTCGGTGTACCAGTAGGCGAGGGTATCTATCAGCTTGTCGGGATACTCTTTCTCGATCTCCTCCGCCAGCGCGTTGACAAAGCGCAAAACGGGTCCCGACTGCGAGCCTTCCTTCTCCACCACGCGACGGCATCCCTCGCACTCACAAGGGTTCGTCCAGTCGTTCTGGGAGACCGAGAAGATAGTGGCGTGAGGCATCTCGCGGATCCAGCGTTTGACCGTTTCGGTGGCGATGCGCAGGACGTCGGGGTTGGTCAGGCACAGCTGCCCCCGTTCGGTATCACGCTTGCCGTTCACCAGCGAGTAGTATTCGGGGTGTTCCTTGGCGTACTGCTGGGGCGGCACCAGCGCGTAGAAGGTATGCACAAAGGGACCATAGGATACCTTGCCCCCGGTGCTCTCGTCCAGGCGGGGGAAAGTGCCATTCACACGGTTGCGCACAGCCCAGTCCTTATCCCAGGCATCGGTAAAATAGGGTTCGCGGTACTCAAAGGCAGGTATCTCGGTGCGCGGCGCGATTTTGACGGTGAGCGTGCGCTTGCGGGGAATTAGGCTGACCTTTGACGAGTACCACCGACAGCCGAGGTCGTCCTCCAGGAAGCTGTACACGCCGTACAGGGTTCCGCGTTTCGCACTGCCTGCGATGAACAGGTGCGGCGGCTCGGGAATGATGGAAAAGCCTTCGTCGCCCAGCGATTGCCAGTCCACCTGCACGCCGCTGTCACGCAGGAGGCGGTTGTCGCCCAGCGCTATCGCCCGCCGCACCTGTGCCAGTGAACCGGGCTCATCGGTCACGATGGGCAAGTGGGCATCGGTTATCTGTTGAAGGAACCGCTGGAGCTCTTCCGCTGCCCTCTGCTGGGACGGCGAAGCGTTCTGCGGCAGTACGATAACGTACTCGCTCTTACCCCCAGAGGCGATTGGCAGGCTGACCGGTTGCTGAGCCGTGCTCAGCGTCGCGACAAGACACCACATGACAAGCATCCTCCTCTCCCTCCTTCCTTCCACAGTTCGGCACGGGAGAGGAGGTTCCTGCCGGTATCACTCCAGACCGAGACGCTGGAAGGTTACATCCAGATGGCGCAGGTGATGCTGGAGGTCAAAGCACCGGTCAATTTCCGCCTCGCTGAGGTACTGACGTACCTCTTCGTCCTCTTTGAGGCATTGCTGGAAGTCTGCGCCCTCCCACGCTTTAGCGGCGTTGCGTTGAACCAGTTTGTACGCCTGCTCGCGCGACAGCCCTTTGCTCACCAGCGCCAGCATCACATGCTCGCTGAACACCAGCCCGCCGAACTTCTGCATGTTGCGCTTCATGTTTTCGGGGAAGACCGCCAGCCCTTCCAGAATATCGGTCAGCTTCCACAGCATCCAGTCCACCAGAATGCTGGCGTCGGGCAGGATGATGCGCTCCACGCTGGAGTTAGACAGGTCGCGCTCGTGCCAGGTGGCGATGTTCTCTAAGGCGGGAATCAGATAGCCGCGCACCACACGCGCCAGCCCCGACACCGTTTCGCAGTTCCACGGGTTGCGCTTGTGGGGCATGGCGGATGAACCGGTCTGACCGGGCGCGAAGTACTCCTGCACCTCCAGAATCTCCGTGCGCTGAAGGTTCCGCAGTTCGGTGGCGAACCGCTCCAGCGACGCCGTCAGGATGCTCAGCGTGCTCAGGTAGGTAGCGTGCACATCGCGAGAGATGATCTGGGTGGACGCAGGCGCGGGCTTCAAGCCCAGTTTCGCGCACACATACTCTTCCACCCGCGGGTCAACGTTGGCGTGAATGCCCACGGCGCCCGATATCTTGCCCACGCTGACCATCTCGCGGGTGAACTCCAGCCGCTTCAGGTTGCGGTTCATCTCGTCGTACCAGCCCGCCAGCTTGAAGCCGAAGGTGATGGGTTCGGCGTGGATGCCGTGCGTACGCCCGATCATCGGGGTGTGTTTGTGCTCCCTTGCCAGCCGGGCGATGACCTCCGCCAGACGGTGACTGCGGGCAATCAACTGGTCGCACGAGTCGCGCAGAAGCAGTGCCAGCGCGGTGTCCACCACATCATACGAGGTAATGCCGTAGTGCACATAGCGCCCTTCTGCTCCCACGTTCTCCTCCACGTTGCGCACGAAGGCCATTACATCGTGTCGGGTTATCTTTTCCAGTTCCGCCATGCGCTGGAGGTCGAATCGGGCGCGTTCCCGGATGATTTGCGCCGCCTCACGCGGGAGGTAGCCGTACTCTGCCAGCCCATCGCACACCGCCAGCTCCACCTCCAGCCACTTCTGCGTGCGGTGCTCAATGTCCCAGATCCTTGCCATTTCGGGGCGAGTATAGCGTTCGATCATGCCTGTTCCTCCTTCTCAACATCATGCATATTATACTCGCCGCCACACCTGCCTGCATCTCTTACCAGTCCTGAGTAATCGGCTGGTTCCAGTGCGGGTCGTCGGGAGATAGCTCTC
>CAZOGB010000123.1:0-3944 GCA_964579145.1 uncultured bacterium
TCGCGCGGGTTGCGGTCGCGCCTGTACTGCTCGATGGCGTCATGCACCGTCTGTTTGGTCAGCCGGTTTTTGAGCTCGAAGGTGAAGACCGGCAGGCCGTTGATGAAGAGCACAAGATCCAGCGCCCGCTGCGTCTCATCGCGGCTGTAGCGGAGCTGGCGCGTGACAATAAAGCGGTTCTGCTCATAGAGCGCCCGGGCCTGCTCGTTTCCAGGCGAAGGCGTGCCGTAGAAAAGCTCGATGCGGTGCGGCCCGTGCTGGATGCCGTTACGCAAAACATTCACCACCCCGCGTTTGCTCACCTCGCCCTGGAGCCGAGCCAGAAACTTCCGCCGTGTGGGGCTGTCGTTATCCAGATCGAGCGCTTCGACGACCTCAGGCTGCGTGGCGCGCAGAAAGGCCGAGAGCTGGACCAGATCGACGCAGTATTCCCGGTCGTAGTCCGCAGGGTCCCCGCAGATCCAGCCGCTGCCGCCGTAGGGCACCGCCGCCCCGGCGAGAGCCACGGGAAGACCGGCGGATAGCGGCCTGCAGTCGGTACCCGTGAGCGCCCGGCAGATCAGAGTTTCGAGCCCGGCTTCGCTGGTGTCGGTGGGTTTCATGGATCCTCCCCTTGCATCCCCGACTCGCGATCTTGCAGCAAGCAGATAGACAATCGGAGGATGACCTTTTTATCCTTGGGCACGCTTTCGGCAATCAACAGGGTCAACGCCACGAGCGCTTCCTCGGAAATCCGGTTTTTTCCTTCCGCCGACAGCAACATGCCGTTCTTTTGAAGAAACCACAGGAACAATGCCGCGCCGATGCGTTTGTTGCCGTCCACGAAAGGATGATTCTTGACCAGAAAATGTAGTAAATGCGCTGCTTTTTTTTCAAGCGTCGGGTACACATCCCGGCCGGCCGCCGTTTGGAAGACAGCGGCCAAGGCGCTTTCAAGCCCGTCGTCCTTCTCGCGACCGAACAAGTAACTGCCACCGAAACGCTCACGCAGCACGGACACTATTCGGCGCGCTTCCTCCGGCGTAATCGGCTTTGCGCGCTGTGGCCTGCCGCTGGGCTTCGGTAAGCGGCCGCGGTCGTAATCGTCCACAAGATCGAGGGCAAAGCTGTATTCGCTTACCACGCGCAGGAGCGCCGTTGCCTCATCGCCGCTCAGAGCGCGACGGTTGGCAACCGCTGCTACTACGCGGATGGTTTGCTGGAGTTCCTCCAATCTTCGGGCGTTCACCGTGTAGCCCTTGAGGATATGGTCGCGCAGAACCCGCGTGGCCCAGATGCGAGACTGCGTGCCGCGTTTGGAGTTGACCCTGTAGCCCACAGAGAGGATAGCGTCCAGGTTGTAGTATTCTACCTGCCGGGTGACCCGCCTGTCCCCTTCCTGTTGAACTGTTGCAAAAAATGCAACAGTTGCGTTCCGGTCCAGCTCCCCTTCCCGGAAAATATTTCGCAAGTGCCTGGAAATGACCGACTTGTCCCGCTCGAAGAGTTGGGCAAGCTGGTTTAGATTGAGCCATAGCGTCTCCTGGTCCAGCCGCACATCCACCCGGACCTGGCGCTCGGGGTCTTCGTAGATCACCACCTCCCCGCCTGGTCCTGCGGCGATGGCGCGTGGCTTTCCCGGCTCGGCTTTATGGGTTTTCGCCTTAGCCATCGGGCTCCTCCCCAGGGAGTTCGCCGTCATCGCCAGCATCTTCTTCGTTTGCAGTTTCGGGAACTTCTTCCAGGCCGGGCCACTCCGCTTCGTCTTCTGGCGGCTCTTCGGGAAGTCGGGCTGCTACCTCGCGCACATCCAGCTTGCCGGTGACCACATCGGCGATGAGGCAGATGCGGTATTCGCGCAGAAGTTCGATTTCGCGGCGAGCAGCGGCAATGGCCGCATCGATCTTGGCGGTTTGGGCGTCGAGGTACTCTGCGATGGCGGTTTGTTCGGGGAGGGGGGGACCAAGCACGGTAGGCGCTTAAAATCTTGCCAATCCAGGTTTTGGCGAAGGCCAGAACCAAGGCCGTAAAAGATTTTCTTTACATCATAAGTGTGTAATAACAAATATCCGAAATTACTATCCAGTCGACTGGTCGCTCTGAAGGACATGTAGGCCGACGTGATGATACCTCGATGTTTTGCCAGACCGAAACGAAGACTATTTTGGTCGTTTTGAAGATCAGTAGGACGACAAACGATATCCCCAGGATTAACGATTTGATATGTCTCAAACGATGCTGGCACTAGTTCTCGTAGTTTTTCCTCTGGTTTGACAACAATTCGCCCATAGCTCAGCGATAAGACTGTTGTCTCTATCAAACCAACATTAAGTTGTTTCTTTTCTACTAAGCATCTGTGCCCGGGAACGACCTCCCAATGCGCCGGCACCTGGCCCAGCCACGGCACGCCCGAGTCTTTGTAGGCAGGATAGGGTTTGAGTCCATCGATCATCCCAGCACCTCGAACCAGCGTTTGATGCGCAGGGCCATGAGCCGTCGCCGCTCGGCGAGAAATGTTTCGTAGTCCGGTACCTGGCCGTCGAGGAAGCTCCTGGGCAGGCAGTTTTCCTCGAGGTTGCGCTCCAGTGTCTCGCGGTCCGTGATGCCACCGTAACGCTTAGGGCCGCCATTCACCTGCTCAGCGATCTCCTTGAAATAGACCTCTGGTGGCTTGTCTCCGATTGCGATGTTAATCTCGCTCTGTGCCATCACGAAGTTGGCGGTTTGGTTGTAGCGGCTGCGGTTCATTCCTTGCTGCTGGAGGTACTTCCGCGGGAAGACGTGGTGCTTGTCGCCGCGGTTGAGTAACAGGTCGCGAACGGTGATGTCTTTGGAGAAGAAACCCTTATCGCCAAGCCGAGCCTGGGCGGCCAGATAGGCAATGAAGTACGGCGATTGCGCCGAGGAGGTTTCCATGAGCTGCATTCCGGTCCAGAACGTCGGCGGTAGTTCATTTTCGATGACCGTTTCTGCATAGCGCGTGAGGCCATATGCGTCGATCGGGCGGATGTCGTAATCGAAGGTGGTCTCGGGGTTGCCGGTATAACGACCGGTGAGAATAGACATAGAGTACCAGCGGCGCACCAGGCGCTCGATGTCATCCGCCGGCAAACCCTCACGACGGCCCCAAAGGGACAGAATGTAAGCAAAGTTGACTGCGTTGCGAGAGATGATGAGGTCACTCGTCACGAAGCCGGCTGACCGCAGGATCATAATCAGGCGATCGAAGTGTGTTTTGTTCATGAAGGCAAGGATGCCCGCCTTGAGTTTAGCAAAGGATTCCTCAACGATAGTTTCCTCGTACTGCCTCGTCTCGAAGTTGCGCCCGGAAAGCAGCGCCACCAGGTCTTGCAGTTTGCCGCGGCCGAATTCGGAGGTGAAAGCTACGCGCAGCATATCCGTGTAGGTGGGGTCGTATAAGTCGTCGTTGACTTCCTCGAGCCAGCGCATGGCAGGCCAAAACTCAGACTTGACAAAGTCGGGATCGCTGTTTTCGATCTTTGGTGCGAATTCTGGAGCAACTGTCAGGTAGCAGAAGTAGGCAATGTCCTTGCGCAGGAGATTGCCGCCGTACTTCTCATTGACAGCGATCTTGGACATGGCAAAGTCTGCCTGTGAGAGTTCGACGCCTGCAGAATTCACTCGGATGAAAATTTCGGTGACGGTCTCAATGTCCAGGTCTTCGGCTAACTCGATCACTCCAACGTGATTGTTGACGATCTTGCAGACCTTTTGGAGCACCTTGCCGATGGTTTTGCGATCAGTGTCGGGGTTGCGCCCGACATAGCGCTCCGTGAGCTCGATCAGATCAGCCTCCGGACTGAAGAGGACGGAAACATCCTCGATCCAGGCCGGATCCTTGGCGATGGCCGGGTTGCAGACCTCGAAACGCTCCTCTACCGGGTGGAAGGCGATGCGGATCCGAACGGTATCGTAGTCTTTGGTGATCACCTCGCGGCCCAGCA
>CAZOGB010000124.1:0-3792 GCA_964579145.1 uncultured bacterium
AGAGCAAGCAGGGGAAGGTGGATTATGCCGAGGTGGAGGTGTTTTATCCTGCTGAGGCTGCGAATCACCCACCTGGCGGGCAAGGGTGTAGAGGCAGGTTTGAGTACGATCTACGATCGGGTTTAATTGCTTGTGAGTTTGATGCTCCAGCAGTGGTTCCAAACTGGTTTTACTATTATGTGCAAGCGTATCCTGCTGCTCAAAACCCTGATGTGTGGTACGCTGTAGGAACTGTGCGGCCTCAAGAAATGAGCGCGTTAACTTGTCATGGATACGCTCAAAGGCCTGACGGCACGAGATACCGCAAGTCAATAGTATATATTTTTGATACACCTACGAATTATGTTTCCCCATGCAGCGGTCCATTGCCAGTTCCCCTGTTTCGCTGCGTCAACGGTCGTCCCACTTTTCTGCCCAATCGGTGGATGTATGTGAGAGGTATCCACAAGTTTATTGGTGTGTTAGAGCATGAATTGGTTCATAAGCAAATGTACGAAAATAATCAGCTCTATCCAGAAGGTGCGGCAGATGCAGATGGGGATGGTGTCTCGGATGAGTGGGAACAGCAAAATGGCTTTGATTCTAGGACAGCGTATACCACTGGTTACCCGATACCTGATGCAGAGGCTGTTGCGTATATCATCCAGTACGGAAAGTTACTGGCGGCGTGGGGGTATTGGGAGCGTGACTGGGCATCCTGTCCAACCACTGACTGTGATCGCCAAGGGCTTCAACGAGGTGTGCCTTGCTCACCGTTTCCGTGGTTCTTCGGAGACATGAACGGGCAGAATAGATCTGCAGATCCACCAAGCAACTTAGCCAACTCGCTTCCCGCTTGCTTGGAACCGTAGGAGGGATAACTATGAGCAATACACTGAAGTGGATGGTACTATTGTGGATGTTCACTGCTGCTGGGTTCGTTAGCAATGCGCAAGAAGCCGCATCGGGTAGCGACTCGGCAAACGAGGTTCTCTGCGAGCTTGCTCGTGTCCGACAGATCGGGGTGCGAAAAGACCGCGCTCAACTTCAGGTGCTGTTGCACGCGCTGCAAAGAAAGCCAGACTCGAACGCCCTATTCAGCCTCAAAGTGGCGATGCCAGCCCCCACAGCACCGTTCTACTGGCACTGGCAGACCGCTGTCCTGCTGGCGCTTGCCCGGCTGGAGGACGCCCGCAGCCTTCCCGATTTGATGGCGTTGCGATCGAATCCCGAATGGAAAGACCACCCCTATCTTATCCCAGCAATTGCCCGCATTAAAGCAGGCATCGCGGTGCCGCAGGTGCAAACTGTGGCAGACTGGCGGCGCAAAGTCACCGTGTTCCTGCAAGAGTGTCAGAGCGCGGATGACTCGGAAACAGCGCAGAGCCACCATCAGGCGGTTTGCATCCGTTTCCTGACAGAGATGGCATCCGAGGCATACGCGGCGGGTGTACGAGAGGCGTTCCGTGTGCTGAGTGAGATGGGCACTGACTGGCAATCCGACTCGATTGCGAACTGGATTGTCGAGCTGGGTCAGCGCACGGGTCAGGAGCGTGCGGAATGGCTGCTTGCACGCCTGCGCACGGCGACGGCTATCCGAGCGGAGCTGTACTATGATTTGCAGGCGTTAGCCGACTGTGGAGAGATCGCTGTGAAACTCCTGATCGGCTGGTGGGATGAGTTGAGCCAGCCCGCAGGGTTCAAGACTGACTCTGCTGCGATAGAGGTACGGCGCGTGCTGTGCCTTCAAGCACTGGCAGCGATAGATAGCCCCACTGCACAAGCGTTTGTTGAAAAGAATACGGAAGGACGACAACTGTTTATAGTCCAGTCTTTACAGAGGTGTCCGATGATGTTTACCTCCAGCTATTGAGTATCTTTGCGCTGCGTTTGCGAACTGAACTGCTTGCGCCAGCTCTATGACCGCATGCGGGCGCGCCATCGCGCCCATCGGGACGCAACGCGCAAACTCGTCGGCAACGACGACGCCCACCTCGCCGCGCTCACGATGGTCGCCCACGCGATGCTCAACCTCGACGAGACCATCACGCGGGAGTGAGGTTGGATGAGCGAAGATTGGAACGACGCCGAATGGCTTGTGCATCTCCAGCGGCGCACGTGTCGGCTCACCTGGTGCGCAGACGACGCTGCCGACCTCGCGCAGGACTGCCTCTGCGCCTTTGTGAACCACTTTGGCTGCTACCCGTGGGAGTGTGCCGACCCGCTCCACGCCTGGCGCTGGTGTTGCCTGAAGCTGCGGGCGCTTGCCTGCGACGCGCACCGCCACACCCAGCGCCATCCGTCGCTGTCGCTGGAGGAAGCGCCTGAAAGCCTTGTGTGCGTGGAGATGGCTGAACAGGTGCAGGGGGATGTGGACGGCGAGGCGTTTGTGGCGCAGTTGCCGCCGCGGTTGCGGGCGGTGGTGCAGTTGCGCTTGCAGGGCTTTTCGTGGGAAGAAATTGCGCACCTGCTGGGCGTGAAAGCCAGCACGGTGCGGGGTTATCTGCCCGAGTTGCGGGCGCGTTTTGTGGCGTTTTTCGGGTATGACTTATCGAAACGGACTTTTGAATCGTTAATAGAGGTAGAGGGGACCGACAGCCCCTCGGTGGAAGTAGGAGGCGAAGGCGATGGAAGGGATGTGGATGGAAAGCAGATTGGCAAAAAGCCACCGCTGGATGGAGCGTAAGAGTGGAACAGGGGCTTCCAGCTTGTATGGAGGTCTGCGTTTTTGTACCAGCTGCTTGATACAATCTAGTATCGATTGGCTCGAAGCACAGAAGGTAGCGCTGAAGCGAATCTGCGCTACTTGGTGGATAGCAGCTATCACTGTTTGCTCATTACACGGACAGCAAGCGCAGTTTGCACAATCGATTCCAGAACAGACCGATTGCGTTCCAGAAATTGTTGTACTTCCAAGTACAGAACTGGAGATTGAGTTTGTTCCTGCACTACCAGATAAGGTGCAGCTAAGCACTGTTAACGGCGTATTTCTGACCCGTGCTGAAGCTTCTGGAGAAATCCGTTCGATAGTGTGGCGTGCTGATGACTCCTATGGCGAAGATTACATTCTTATTGCTAGTGAGAGTGGTGAGCTGTATCTTCGTATTGAGGTAAGTGTGGTTTCACCTGAGGACTTCAGTCAAGCCTCACCACTGGAGATGCTGCCAGATGACTTTCAACAGGTACTGGGTAGGAGGTACATCATTCCAACGTCCTTGGCAGCTTCTTTGGGAGATGTCTTAGTGCTAACCAAGAGTGAAAGCCAAGCTCGTAAGCGCCCACGATGCGGACCAGGGAGTCTTCCACCAAAACCGAAGCGCTGCCGCGGTAATCTGTGGTCCGTGGACGGACCACCAGAGCGGGTAGGCGTGACCAGGCGTACAGCTGGTAGTGGTAATACTTCGCAGGAAGTTAGAGTGTGTGGTCAGGCAGCACTCGAGCTTGCTAAAAAGCTACGCAGACTCGGAATCAGTTTTAATTTGGACGTGAGCGGATGTCTAACAACAACAATTTCAGGAACTGCTTGGCTGAATGTAGAACAAACTTCGAGATATCGTTTTATACGCGATACTTACTGTTGCCGTAATGGGGTTCCGGTGCTATGCAACCGTAGGGTTTGTTATCGAACAGTGCGCCAATACTACCTTGTATTCCCAGCGCTCGGTTTGGAGATACCAGTGGGACTACCTCACCCAGATCCACCTTATTGTCCTTGAGGGGTGGAGGTGACCACTGGGTGATGAGCGAGAGCGAAGACTGCTATCGGCGCGGAATTTACACCTTCTGGCGGCGCTCGGCGCCCTATCCGTCGTT
>CAZOGB010000125.1:0-3485 GCA_964579145.1 uncultured bacterium
CGCCGATTTACGAGCAGGTGGTGCAGTTTGGTCAGAACGAGGTAGAGAAGGACGTATTGGTATCCTTGCCGGCGGGCATTTACACGGTTCGCAGTTTGGCGTATAACGACCAGTCTCGCACCGATGTTTCGCACTGGCTTCGCGGTGAGTTAACGGGTTTCGTGGTGCCGCAGGGTGGTGGCATTGCTCTGCCTGACGTTCCGCCTCCAGCGTGGGCAGAGGATGTTGTGCCGACCGATGTGGTTTCCGCGGGCAGTTTTGGTCCCTCTTCTCCGGCCACCGCGGGCAGCAACGAACAGGTGACCATAGAATATGAGTATACCCCGCTGGGTAATGTGCTGGAGGTGCGTGCTCCTTCACCGAACCCGGCACAGGGTGTGCGTACCACCCGTTACTTCTACGGACAGGACCCATTCACAGGATACACCGAGCCGGAGCGGTTGAACTGTCCGCTGGCAGTAGGGGGATATGATGGGGTCTTCAACCCGAACAATGTGAATGACCGCCTGCTGTATCGGGTCAGTTTTCGGTATGATGCGTTGGGGCGACCCACGCAGGTGATTGATGCTGGTGGTAACACTACACAGATTGCCTATAACGCAGCGGGACAGGTGTGGACGGTGACCTATCCCGCCGACCCGAACGGTGTTCGGCGTCAGGAGGAGTATCTCTACAGCGCTGCGGGTGGGCAGTTGCTGAAGAAGATTGTACGCAACCTTGGCAACATGCAGGTAGAGCAGGAGATTAACCTGCAGGCGGGTGGCGAAGGAGAACTGCTGGCACAGACGGGTGGAGTGCAGCGTGTTCAGTTTGTGCGCGACGGCACCTATCGCCTGGTGGGCGTTCGGGATGGGCGCAACAACACAGTCAGCCTGAACTACGACCCGCAGGGCTTTTTGCAGAACAGGGTCTATCCGCTGGGAGACACCTACACGTTCGGCTACGATTTTGAGGGCAATGTCACCACGCGCACCGACCCCGACGGTGTGGTGGTGGAGTATGTGCGGGCTTCGGAGGATAGCCGGGTGGAACAGGTCAACTACCCGGGTATGAACATGGACATTATGGTGACCTATGACAGCTACAACCGGGTGGTTGGTCTGAGCAACAGTGTGGCGACCATCAGTTACACCTATGACGATGGCGACCGGTTGCTGAGTGCGGCGGTGACCTATGCGGACATGCCCGACATTACATTCGTGGTGTCCTACCAGTATCATCCAGACGGCCGTGTGCAGAGCATTACCGCGCCCTATCAGCTGGCATTGCAGGGAGGGCGGTATGTGCCACAGTATGGCACTTATCAGTATAACTATGGTCTGCACACAGCCCTGCCCTTTAGTCCAGGCGAGCAAATTGATGCCGTGATGCCATGGGGCATTGTAGCACAATGCTTTGCCGACAGACGTGGGCTTATCCGCCGACAGGATGTTTGGAACCAAGGTCTCAACCAGCTGCTGGTGCGGAACTCCTATTCGTATAACCCACGCGGGCTGTTAAGCAGTCTGCTCAACGTGTGGATGCCGGATAACACGACGCTCTCCTCGTTCCAGAATATTGGCTACGACGCCTCCGGGAACCGCATCAGCATCGGCAGTATGCGCATTGAGCCACGCGGGCTGGCGCGCGGAATGTATGGCTCCCTGACCTACACAGTGGACAATCTGACCCACCGCTACCTGCTTAACGAACAGTTCAACCAGCTGGGCTACAATATACCGAGCTACAGCCTCCCCTTTGCTTATGACGGCGCTGATAACCTCATCATCATTCGGGGGTTGAACGTCACCTACAACGCCAACAACCAGATTGTCGGTTCGGGGTTCCAGTACGACCTCAACGGCAACGCCACGCTGTTCAATGGAGTGGTGCTGGAATACGATTACGAGAACCGTGTAGTGGACGTCGGCGGAATGGCTACCGAATACCGCCCGGATGGCAGGCGGGCATGGAAAGAACCGACAGGAGCAGGCAGCCGCACCTACTACCTGTACTCCGGCGAGCTGGTACTGTTTGAGTTCAACCCATCCAACGGTTTCTATCAGGCTTATGGGTGGGGGGCGAACGGAGTGGTTAGCAGCTGGCGTCAGGGCACGGTTCGCCTGTATGCCTTTGACCCCTTTGGCAATCTGGTGCATCGCGCCACAACCGCCTCCGTTCTGAGCAACAGCTGGTTTGACAGTTATGGCAACATCCTGTATGATGATAGTGTCAGTGGCGTTCCATTCCCCACGCCCGACAGCGTGAGCTATCAGGGGCAATGGGGCGCGTATACGGACATTGAAAACCGAGGCTTGCACCTGCGAGGTGACTACTACTCGCCCACCTATGCCCGCTGGCTGACGCGCCAGAGCGCAGGGGTCAACGAGTATTCGGCGGGAGTGAACCCGGTCGCGGTAGACTGGCGCCGATTGGCAGGGGGTGTGCTTGCAGGCACGTTAGGGGGTATTCTGACAGGTGGTAATCCGCTGGGTGTAGCAGCGGGCGCTGCCCTTTTTGAAGGACTGTATTCAGCAGCCGAGGGCAGGTCTGCTCAGGAGATCGCACGTGACGCGGTTGTCAGTGGTGTGTTAGGATACGGTGTCGGCAAGGTCGCCGTATCGGTGCTGCGTGTGTTGGGCAGAGGATTGGCGGGGCAGGGCACGCAGCTGGCTGAAGAGGGATGGATACGATTATATCGGGCGGTAAGTCCTGAGGAAGTGGAGGATATTATGAGGACAGGTGGCATATTGCGTCCGCACCCAGGAGGGCTATCAATGCAAGGCAAATGGTTTACCACGACGCCTGAAAAGGCCGCAATGTGGGCAAAGAAGTTTTTATATCGGAATAAGCCATACTCGGTTATTGAAGTGGAGGCGAGGCGCTCAATAGCCGGCCGTATGTTCTGGATTGAGGGACTAGATAATATAGGACCCGGCTATTATGCCGATCCCGAACTGCTCCCGCATGTTAAGTTCATCCGAGAGCTACCCTACATTCCGTGGCTGCCATGAATCGCCAGTATATCTACGGGACTGCCCAAATTCACTTGTTTGCCGAAGCTCGGCGAGGAGTGTCCTTACCTCTCCGAGTGTCTATCTGCACGCCTGTGCGGTTTCGGAACCGCCCTGGAGAGTTTTGGAGTTTGTGGATAGTCCCTGAAGAGCCTCTGTATCCTTGCCAGTGGGGGCAGGCTAAAGTTGCTGTCCTAGTGCAGGAGTATTCCCAAGTGTTGATGGAAGAAGCTGCGTCCTTTGAAATTTGGTTCGGCGGAGAAATAGGCGGCGAGGGGGTTATTATGGAGGTGCACACGTGTGATGAGGGACTCTACCAGCAGACATTTCAATTCGGCAAGCGATTGGAAGATGGTTAAGTGAGGTCAGCTGCTTCCTCAATCCTTGACGGTGTGCTATTTTTGAAACCGAAAATGGGGAGTGGTTATTATCAATGCTTCGCAAGAGTAAGTTGCAGTCCAGAGATTACAAGCTACAGCCCAGATGTCGCTT
>CAZOGB010000126.1:0-3278 GCA_964579145.1 uncultured bacterium
ATGGCAAAAATTTGGTATTGACGCGGGGGGGGACGATGTAGAATAGGGGTAGAAAACTCAAAAAGGAGGAGGTTACGAAAATGCGTTGGACAATGGCTTTGCTGTGCGGGGCAGTGACGGTGGCAACGCTGGCAGCATTGCTGGTGCTGTACACCAGTTTTCTCACGCGTCAGGTCGTGGCCTGTCCTGAAAAGGCTGGGTGTGGTGGGGGTGTTCAGCTTCTTCCTTCAGCGGCGGCTTTCATCCCACCACAGGAAAACCCTCCCCCTGCCCGTGTTTTGTATGAGTATAAATGCTCTTCACAGCACGTGGCTAAGTGTTCTTGGCAGTCTCGCACCAACGGTCTAGGATGGGTAGGAACAATAGCATATGCCAGCAAGGAATTTGTTTCCGACAATGTGCCCTACCCTCGGTGCATACCAACCGGACAGGCTAAGGATAAGTGCTACTACTTTCCTCAACAGTGCGGGACCTTCTACTACTCTCTTTTGACGAACTGCATCGTGCAGGTGTACTCGAAGCCAGGTTACTTGGAAAAATGCTCATAGCCACTTGCAGGTGCACTGTGGGAGAATGCGTATGGCTGAAGTAAGTAGGAGGCTGAAGCTGGCCGCGGCGGCGTGTGCGGCTGCGGCCAGCGTGGGGTGTCTTTCACCTGATCAGGGGAAGTGGGGAAGTCAAATAGAACCGTGGCAGGAGAAAACCTTCTGCGAGGTGGCGCAATTCTGCGAATACAAGAGAGAGGGGATCCCAGCGAGTGCCTTCATCAATCTGGCCGATGAGGCTTCGCGCGCCGTTCGCACGGTCAAAGCTGTTGTTTCCGTTACTGAGAAGTTGTATGAACCTGTTAGTGAAGGTTCCTGTCGGGCGATAACACGTCAAAACAGCGTTAGATGGACGCTTGATTTTGAGAAGCGTTGTTATCACCTGAAGCGATTAGGTGGAGACGGTACATATGTCGAGGGGGCGTGTAGCACCGCTACATGCGGTGTGGTGCGACGTGTTCAGTCGGGCAAACTATTATACGGCGCTACCGTTGGTCATTCGTCGAGTCAGGACATTAGAGATTCGGTTGTTGAAGAGGAGGCTACAGCGTCGTGGCTGGGGTTCTTAACCCTTCATCGTGAAGCTGCATTAGCTAACAATCCCAATCTTGGTGAAAAACGGTTTAGTGTATGGTATGGTGGCGCACCTGCAGCAGCATCAGTTGCCGACGTGGAGATTGTTGCAGAGACCGATATGCCGCCGTTTGGCACCTGTAAAGTGGCACGTGTCACTTTCAAGCAGCCAGAGTATCGTGACGCCGAAATGTGGATATGGCTGGCATCGTCGAACGGATGGCGTGCCGTGAGAAGTGCAATTTACGTCAAAAACACAGGGACGTTATTAGTCCGCGAGATACTGCGTGGAGGCATGTATGCGGGTGTGTATTTCCCCACTTACATGCGGGAAACGGTGTATAGCCCGCCTTCGGCACAGCAGAATGTGCCGCTGAATGATAGACGCGTGCGCCTTGCACTTTATCGGGACATAAAGGTTGAAAGCATAGCGGTCAACGCTCCGCTCGGTGCGTCGGTTTTCAGGTTGGACATTCCTAACGGTACGCTCATTGAAGACAGGATTAGAAATCAGGTCTATATAAAACAAGTGTCACGACCTTCGTGGTTACCACTGGTAGTGGTCGGGGTAGCTTTACTGGTGATTTTGTATATCGTTTGGCATTTGCGTCGGTTGTTATGGAGAAGCGGCTCGGACTGATGGAATGTAATAGATGAGAACAGTAAATGGTCAGATTCTCAAAGCGCAGATCAGGCGTTTGACCGGTTGGGAAATTGCAATGTATCCGGTTCTCTTTATCTACATTGTATCGCCTTTTTACCCATACTTTTGGTACGTCTTTCCGGGCATCCACCAAGGCTTCCGCACCGCCACAGTAGATTTCTTCGGCGTTGAGTTGTACTTCTTGTGCTACGTGATACTTGCCGTGCTTGTCCTTAGCCTTCTCCTATTAGTGTGTCATATGATGCTGAATCGTTCGATTCGAGGAGGTCCGTATGTAGTTTTTCTCTTCTCTGCTCTATTTGGGTTGTTATATCTTCTCGATCCCTTCTTGTCACGCGCACCTGTTTACGAGTTTGCCACCATTTCCATCCTGCTTTTTCCGCTAGTTATATGGCTGTTAATCCTCCTTGTTGCAGAGCAGCAGACGGCTCTGCGTCTACTGAAAGCAACGGCGTTGTTCATCACTATGCAAAGCGTATATGGGATTGTCTTTTATGCGACAGGTAAAGAACAGTTCTATACACCAGGGTTTGGCGCACGAACAGGAGGGACGTTAGAAACACCGAACAATTTATATGTGGTGGCTCTCATGGGTATACCGCTTTTATGGTGTCTGGCTAGGGGTTCGGGTTCTAACTGGGGAAGAATATTGTGGTATGCGGGTTTGGTAACCACGTTTTTGGCTCTCATCTTTACATACACGCGGACGGGCTGGCTGGCGGTTGTTCCTGTCTTGCTCTGGCTTGGGTTTCATCCCTATTCCTGTGTATCCACCAAATCATCCAAGTATATCGTTGTGTTAATTTGCACATTGCTTCTTATTGCAACGGTCTTCGTGAGGACTGGAGGGAACTATCTCGGCAACCCAAGTGACCGGTCGTTTCATGGTCGGTTCGCCATTTGGCGCGTAGCTTGGAAAGTGTGTTTACTCCATCCGTGGATGGGAAACGGATTAAACACCTATCCATGGTTGCAGAGGCAATTGATGACTGCTGAGCTAAGGTCATTCGATCCGGGTAACGAAGAGGCCAAAAATCTGTTCCTCAACCTGTTTGCGGAGCTTGGTGCTGTCGGCCTCGCGCTATTTCTGATGACGATATTTAGCTACATTGCTTTGATAAACTTTCAACTACCTAAGATGGAACAAAATATATTCAAACATACTGTCACTGGATGTTACATGGCGGTTGTTTCCGTGCTGTTAGCGAGCTTCGGAGACACGCCTATTTTGCACTTCAAACGTCTTGCACCTAACCTCGTGTTCGCAATTACAGTAGCGGCAGGTACAGTGATCGCCGCGCAACATCCCTCTGTGCCTACACCATACCTCCACCGGAATCCAATAACGTTCTCCGTCCCAAGAGTTTTTCGGAGGCTCCTGCTGGCTCTGCTGTTCCTTCTTCCGATTCTGCTATTACTGTACCCGATCTCAGGTTACTTACAGTTTCGCCATCACCGAACCTCCATCCCCTCCTATCGCACTCTGGCTCCCAACC
>CAZOGB010000127.1:0-1311 GCA_964579145.1 uncultured bacterium
TGAGGGGGGCTGACAAACCGTGAGATAGCCCCACCCCGGCCCTCCCCGTAAACGGGGAGGGAGAATCTTTGGGGATGACGATGCCCTGCTTTTCGGCGGGGGAGGCTTCCACAAGCCAGATAAGTGTTTCGGCAGCTTCGCGCTGGCAGAAGAAGAGTCTGCGTTCCCGCTCGGCGTTGTTCCAGTGGTTCAGGAGCTGCCGGGTGATAGGGGTGACACCGGGATAGCCGCGCTCGCGCCACTGCTTCACCCGTTCGCGGATGGTGTTGACCAGCTCCAGCGGGATAAACTGTTCCTCCAGCAGGGCTATCTGACCGCTTTGCGTGCGTGCCTTGAGGTAGTAGCCCGCCGGTCTACGCCCCTCCATCAGGACAGGCTGTCCCGCCTCATACGCCCAGTAGCGAGTCGGCTCCTCAAAGGGCGAGTTGATGATGGGGTTGTCAACGAGCATACGGACCTCCTCGCAAATCGGTCACCCTCACCACTTCGTTCCCCCGAAAATCAATCACCTTCACCGCGATGCGTTGGTAGTCGCCGGGCTGGAAGGGGAACGAGACGGTGCCGCGCATGTGCTCGAAGGCTTCAGGGTCGATCTGCGCTTTGAGTGCCCTCTGCAGTTTCTCCCACGCATCGGGGTCGCCGGGGAAGAACGCCTGGCAGATGTGGAAGGTCTTGCCGTCGTAATCGGTATCCAGCAACCAGGCGGCTACCTCTTCGCCTCGGGTGCTGTGCACCTCGCCGCTGATCGGATCGTAAATGTCCACGCCTCGGAGTTCCACCACGAAGGTTCCATCTATCTGGGGATGGACGGCTACATCGGGCTGACCGAAGACGGTGAAAATCTGGCTGGCGCGGGTTGTCTTGAGCAGGTCACCCACCAGCACATCGGGCGCGATGCTGGCGAAGTGTACCTGAAGCCGTGCGACAGGAACCTTCTGGATAAGCGCCTGTGCCTCGGGGTCAAAGGCGAAGCCCGCAAAGATGAGGATGTCGTAACCGTTCAGCCGAGCTGTCTGGATAGCTTCCTGTACCTGATGGGCGATGACAGGACCGTGTTGTGGACCGAAACTGATGGCGACGCGCAGGCGCCGTTCGGTTTCTGCTTGCGGGTAGGGTTGGGATGGGGGTTGTTGAAAAGTGGTCAGCCCCCCTGTAGTCCCCCTGCAAGCGGGGGGACGGGTCGTCTCCCTCCCCGCCTGCGGGGAGGGCTGGGGTGGGGCTTGCTCTGGAGAAGTCATCCCCCCTGTGGTCCCCCCGCAGGCGGGGGGAGCAGTTGTCAGCTCCCCTGTGGTTCCTTCGGCGGCGGGGGGA
>CAZOGB010000127.1:1411-3251 GCA_964579145.1 uncultured bacterium
GGCGGGGGGAGCAGTTGTCAGCTCCCCTGTGGTTCCTTCGGCGGCGGGGGGACGGGTCGTCTCCCTCCCTGCTTGCGGGGAGGGCTGGGGTGGGGCTGTTTCCGCCTCGGCATGGAGATAGCCCAGATTCAACGGGCGGAGATTCTGAAGTTCCAGCCGCTTTCCGCCAGGGAAGAGCACGCCGCCTTGCTGTTTGAGCAGGTTGAGCATGTTCGTCAGGTGGTCGCCGCCCCGGTCGTTGACACGGGTTCTCTGCGCAGAGAAAAGGTCTGCCTCTTCCATGTCCTCATACTGAGGTATTGGCACCTGGGAGGGGTCTTCCACTGCAGGCACAGGGATGGCTTCTACGGTGAAAGGTCCGGAAACTCGCACCACACCGCGCACTACCTTCGGGCGGTCGTAAAGGGTCTCCTGCGGCGCGTTGCGCTGAATGCTTGCGTCGATCTCCTGCCGCTTTTGGCGTTTCAGTTCCCAGAAGCGGCGCAAGGCTGTTTTCGCCTCCTCCGACCAGTCTTCGGCTGGCACGGGTGCGGGCACTTCGTTTATCGTCCACCGGTGCCCTGTCTGCTGATAGATGGTTTCCAGCAAGCCTTCCGCTTCCTTCTGCGCTTCGGGTTCGAGCGGGTTGCGAATCTCCAGTAGTCGCCAGTATGCCTGTTGCGCCGCCTCGGACCAGAGGGGATTGGGCACTTCGCGCTGCACTTCCCACTCCTTCCAGTTTGTGCCCAGCGCCCGGTTGAGCTCCGCCAGCGCCTGCTCAATTTGAGGCTGATACTTGTCGGCGATGGCGTCGATTTCGGCGTTTTTGGCGATGCTCTCCAGGGTGATGTGCGGCACGGTCTCGTAGATGAACCCGCCAGCGGGACCGCGTTCGGGGTCCTTGAGTTCGTAATAGTCAAACTTCGCGGTCATAAGCCTCCGGCGGGCGATGGCAAGCGCCACGCGGGAGGTGTCGCAGGTGATCCATCGTCGCCCCCACTTCTCGGCGCAATACGCGGTCGTGCCCGAGCCACAGTTATGCACCGCGCACACCTCGGTGATGAACGAATGAGCGTCTTCCACCTCGAGGTCGTACACCTCTTCTTCGGTGGTCTCGGAGCGGATCTCCACGATCGGCACGCCCCGCCTGTCCGGTCCGAAGAACACAATATCGCCGACGGCAAGCTCACCCGCCTCTACCCACTCGGCATGCTCGGAGCACATCTGTTTTTCACAGGTCCATCGGATAAACTCGCAAACGCCGTCCAGATTTCGCTCCACTTCGCGGGCAGGGATGCGAAGCGTCTGCAGACCAAGCGACTGCAGGTAGTCGTCGCGGGCGACATCATGGGCAACGGCGTCTTCGCCACTGTGAGCCTCCATGCCATCCACCTCTACGACCAGGCGAGCTTCACGGCTGTAAAAATCGGCGATGTAGCGACCGATGGGATGCTGGCGACGGAAGGAGAAGCCAAGCTGGTCGTTGCGCAGCCGCGCCCAGAGTTTTCTCTCTGGAGGAGACATCTCACGGCGGAGTTCCCTGCTGCGCCGCCGGAGGGGTTCCGGGATGCCAGACCAGTCGAGATTACCGCCGAGCGTGCGAGGGCGAGTCTTAGCCAGCACCCGGTGGTCATCGGTGAGCCAGAGTACAGTCTCGGAACGGGCATGGCGAATGCCGACCATTCGCCCTTTAAACTGGCGACGGATGACTCGCAGAACGCGATGAGGTTTTCCATCATGAGCAAGCACCCAGTCTCCGGGCTGGATGGCTTCGATGGGGACAAGGGAGGCGATAGGTGAGGGAGAAGCCCCACCCCGACCCTCCCCGTAAACGGGGAGGGAGCCGGATTCCTCCCCCCGC
>CAZOGB010000128.1:0-3241 GCA_964579145.1 uncultured bacterium
AAAAGGCGAAGTTATCGTGCGCTTCTGGAGCAGCCCTATTAGACAACATACTGCCCGGAACTGCGGTCAGAACGTCGGGTATTCGTCCGACAGGTGTTGCAATACATGGTAACTGGTGTGGTCTGGGTCACCCAGGTTCTGGTTGCCGAGGACCGAAACTTCCGAAAAGTTGCCAGCCGATCGACGAGCTGGACTCGTGTTGTATGGCACATGATACATGCTATGACCAGAATAAGTGCGGTCCACTCGGCATTATACTGAACCCCACCTGCTGGTATTGTGACTGCATCCTGTGGGACTGTGCGCGTAAGGCAGACTGCACAAAGTCACCCGATCCCAAGAGCTGTGTAAGAGCCAAAGGGTTGATACTTGGTGGCTTTTCTGCCGTCCGCCCGGCTTGGTGCTTACTGACAGCGGGCTCCTCCCTATTTTGATAGGGTAAAGGCAGTATGTGCATGGAAGTAGAAGAAAACGGGCATAGAGATATCCCTCGGGGTTCTCTATGCCTGAATAAGGAGAGGATACGGTATGTTGCGGTCAAGCGTGGGGATACTTGCAATGGTGCTGGTGTTTTTGTTCCTTTTGCTGCTCTTACCACTTGCTTCGCGGTTCGCTATCACCCTCTACCTGTGGCGCAGCTCCCATTACCTGAAAGGCTGGACGTCACTCCCCTACACGTACGATGTGTCTCCTACAGGAGATACTATCGTCTTTACCGGCGATGGGGCAGGAGGACGTGACCTATACCTCTTGGAAACATCTTCGCGTCAAATCCGCAGGCTTACCCAGTCGGAAGGTTTCGAGCATGAGGTGCGCTTCTTGAGCGAGCACATGGTCGTCGTCTCTATCGCGGAGGTTCCTGAACATCCGTTAACGTCTAAACATCTCTACTTAGTGGATATCCGTAATGGCGCCATGCGCAAACTGACAGATGAGAACCGAGTTTACGACGGCGACCCCATCCCTCTTTCATCTCACGAAATCCTTTTCCAGCGAGCGAAGATAGAATACAGTATGAAACCCTGGGGATTAGAGGTTCATGGTTCCGACCCGCACTGGTACATTTTGGATATTCGCAATGGAGCCAGTCAACAGGTCGTTACCGTAAACTTCGACCTCGAATACGGTTTTGTCAATGCGATATTCCGGGACCGACAGAGAATTCTCGAGACAAGCATCATCGGTAACAGGCGCGACTTGTTTCTGCGCTATCTGTCCGTGCCTATAGGAAATCTTCCCATACGCTCCAAACGTTCCGTGCGTTTGGCACGTAACGGTAGAGACGCCGCTCTAGCGCCTGATGAACAAAGCCTCTGTTATGTGGGTGATAACCCGACGAAAGGACAATGTAGCCTCTTGCGAATGGACCTAAAGTCTCGTCAGACAACACATCTGCTGTCACGCGACGAATTTTTAACCTCGTTGCGTCTGAGGGGACAATGGCTGTTCTTCCTGGAAGGTAAGAGCGACCAGGTGAGCCTGTGGCGGTTGCACACACAGAGCAAAAAGCTCGAACAACTGCTGTCGCCTGCGCAATTCGCCAACCCGCTGAGAGGGATGTCCAAATGACATGATGGACATGGTGTACTGATTTAGGAGTTACGCAGTTGAAGATGGCACCCCCCAGATATGGGGAGTGCAAGGCTTCACTAACCACTATATAGTGCCAAAGATGACCAACTGCGTAAGTCCTACGTATATCGATCTGCCAGCTGCGCATTCGCCCGAACAAACGACGCTCGCATCCTCTTAGAGTATCCTCGCGACACGCCCGATATACAGGTGGGTACTGGTTACTTTCTATCCCTGCGTTTCTCATTCCGTCTGAAATTGCTGGCAGGCGCCTTTCAAGTGGTAAACCTTTGAGCTACTTATACATCACACTCCTCTGGCTACTGGTTTGCTTCCTGCTACTGGGGTATCGAGGGTACACGCGTTTACCTTGCCCTTGCTCGCTACGGTTCATGGTACTACCTGTGTAACTGATAGAAGGTGCCATTTTTATCTGAGGTTGCAGTAACTTGGCGACCTGTTCAGGGTGACAAGGTGTAAGGGGGCAGTGCGCACACTCCGTAGAAGTGGTTGTGGGTAAAAGGGGCGAAGAGGGGGCAGTTCGCAATGAAAGAGCAAACGTTCGACTTACAAATGCTTGCCCATCACCTGCAGTCTGTATGCACTCTCGTGCTGGAGCATCTTCCCAATCTCCGACGACCAGCGTCGTTCCATCTGCGCGTTGTATATCAGCGCTACCGCATAAAGCACCAGCAGTACCCCTGCCACCGGTGGAAGGTGCCGCCGCAGACCCGTAATCAGCGCATCAGTTGCCCGCTGTTTACAGAGAACTCCCACAACCGTAATCACCGCTGTCAGCAGTATCAGCCATACCAGAAGCGCCAGCACGTTGAACAGTTGCAGAATAGTGAGAGAGCCTCCCCCGGCTAACGAGCTCAAAAGGTTCATTAGCGCATCCACGACAGAAGATGCCGGTCTATTCGGCTGTTCAGTTAGCTCACTGAGACTATGCACGAAAACCACGCTCGAAACGGCAGCGGGCAGAAACCACAGGGCAACCCCAACAATAAACAGCGCTATCAACATCGCGAACAGCGCTTCGGGTAGCCTGTTGACCAGACGGGATAGCGGTTGCCACACCACCCAGAGCAATAACGCGCTCAAGCCCATGGCTAGCAGGGTCGCACTGATCGCTCCTGCACGGGCGGAGGCAATCGCAATGCCGATAACAGGGTCGGAAAAGATGTCCTGCATAGTCCTCTGCGCCAGCAGCTCTCTGGTCTCCTGCGCCAGTTGGAACTCCCGTTCTGCCCAACGGGCATCGTTCTCCCTTCCCAGTCGCCGCAGGTACTGCACAAACTCTGTTTCTCGCTTCCTTCTCTGCTGTTCTATCTCCTCACGTGTGGGCGTCCTGCTCGGTTGCGCTGTTATGGGACGCGGCAACGAGCCACCCATGGCGGTTACCGCCATCCCCACCAGGTTACCAATCGTAGAGCGCGCCTGCGTGCGCATCAGGCTACCACAACGCATTAACGCGACCCGGATCGCGGCCGCTTCCTGCGGTCTTCCCGCCTTGTCTGCCTGCATCGCCATGTATTGTCCCATCCTCGTCATTGAACGAATCACCGCATAGTGTGGAAACAAAAGCGAAAAGCAGATGCTGACCTGCACAATTGCTGGCTGTTGACCGTAAGCCAGCGTGTAGAGATGGAGCTTGCTCTGGGCTTCT
>CAZOGB010000129.1:0-3237 GCA_964579145.1 uncultured bacterium
CTGGTTCCACTACAGCAGGGAGGATATCGAGCAGCACCTGCAGACTCTTCAAGAAGACATGGGACCTGCCGCCCGAGGGCGTAAAGGCATACTTTGACGCCGCCGAGAAGTACGGGGTGCGTGGCGGATGACAGAAGCCGTTATCTTTGACATCGACGGCGTCCTCGTGGACTCGCCGCACGAGCGTGCCTGGGGGCAAACTCTGCACCAGCTGATGTGCACGCAGTGGGCGGACATTGCACGCGCTACCCGCTATGCACCGGAGCATTACACCACCGAGGTGTATCAGCAGGTGGTTTCGGGCAAGCCCCGCGAAGAGGGAGCGTCGGCACTGCTGCGCTATTTCAACATTCCCGACCCCGACGGTGAGCGAGCGCGTCAGCTGTGCGACCTGAAACAGAAGATGATTGTGGAGCTGATAGAGCGCGGAGAGTTCAACGCCCTTGAAGACGGTTTGCGGTTTGTGCTTGCGTTGAAGGCGCGGGGGATACGGCTTGCCGCAGCATCGTCATCCAAAAACGCGAACCGGATGCTGGAGCGGGTGCAGTTGTACCCCTTCTGCGAGAGCCACTCCCTGCGTTACTCCTTTGTGACCCCGCAAACCCGCCTGATAGACCTCTTTGACGCCAACGTGTGCGGACGCGACTTTGCCCAGGGCAAGCCTCATCCCGAAATATTCCTCACCTCTGCCGAACTGCTGGGCGTTTCGCCCGAGCACTGTGTGGTGGTGGAGGATGCTCCTGCCGGAGTGCTGGCGGCGAAGCGGGGTGGGATGCGCTGTATCGGCGTAGCGCGGAGAAACGATTCCGACCTATTGCGCGAAGCAGGCGCGGACTGGATAGTTACCAGCCTGGACGAGGTGAACATCGAGGATCTGTGAAACGCTATGGAGGACTACGACTTTATCGACGGTTACATCCTTCGCGAGCGAACATACAAGCCCGAAGAGGAGAGCGCAAAAGCCACCGTTTTCGCGCTGGCAAACGGTTACATGGGACTGCGCGGGGCAGGGGAGGAGCTGCCTCCAACCATCCCGGGCGTCAAGGGCTGTTACATTAACGGCATCTACGACACCCCGCAGGGCAAGCTCACCGAGCGCGAGTTCCCCAATATGCCCGACTGGACGCTTATTCAGCTCTGGGTGGACCGCGAGCCTTTTGACCCGGCCAACATGGGCGACCTGCTGGATTACAGCCGCGAGCTGGATATGCGCGAGGGCGTGATGCGCCGGCGTATCCGCTGGAAAAGCCCTTCGGGCAAGGTGGTGCAGGTAGAAAGCGAACGTTTCCTGAGCGCAAGCCATCTGCACGTGGGAGTCATTCGTTATCGCCTCGGTGTCGAACAGCCTGTGCACATTGATCTGCGTTCCAGCATCGACGGCGCGGTCAACAACCGCTGGGCGTATCACTTCAAGCGTTTCAGCCGTCGGCAGGACGGTGAGGAGGACTACCTGGAGGCGGAGACGTTCGAGCCCGGCTATCGCATTGGCGTCATGGTGCGACACGAGGTGAACGCCTCCGCACCGGTGCAGGTGGAGCGCGACGACCCGACCGACCGCTGTGTGCAAACCATCTTCACCGCCGACCTGCAGGCGGGGCAGGCGATAGAGGTAACCAAGTGGTGCGCCCTATACGAGAGCCGTTTCAGCGAGGGCGACCTGTATAGCCTGTGTCGGGCAGAACTGGATGCGGTTTGTGCGATAGGCTATGAGGCTCTCAAGGCGGAACACGTGGATTGCTGGCGCAGACGGTGGGAGGCGTCGGATGTGCGCATCGATGGCGACGACGAGGCACAGATGGGCATTCGGTTTGCCATCTTCCACCTGCTTGCCGCCGCGCCCTATCACGATGACCGCATCAGTATCCCCGCACGCGGCCTGCAGGGGCAGGACTACTACGGCTCCATCTTCTGGGATTGCGAGATATTCGTGCTCCCGCTGTTCACCTACACCCAGCCGCAGGTGGCACGCAACATCCTTCGCTATCGCTATCATACCCTGGCGGGGGCGAAGCGGAAGGCGCAGAAGCTGGGCTTCAGAGGCGCGTATTACGCCTGGCAGAGCCAGGAAACCGGTGACGAACAGTGCGACCTGTACGTCTTCACGAATCCGATAACGGGCGAGCCGATACGCAGTTACTTCGCCGATGAACAGATACACATCTCCGCCGACATCGTGTACGCGGCGTGGCAGTACTATCAGGCGACGGGCGATGAACGGTTCTGGCTGGAGGGCGGCGCGGAGGTTGCGCTGGAGGTGGCGCGGTTCTTCGTCTCGCGGGTGCAGTGGGAACCGGAGACGGCGCGTTACGTCCTGCGCTCCGTGCTCGGTCCCGACGAGTATCACGAACGCGTGAACAACAACGCCTACACCAACGCGCTGGCGCAGTTCAGCATCCAGAAGGCGCTGGACGTGCTGGAACTGCTGAGAGAGAAGTATCCGCAGGATTACGCTGCGCTGATGACAACAACCGGGTTGGCAGACGAGGATCTGGCGAGGTGGCGCGACGTAGTGGAGAATCTGTATGTGCCTGCGCCCGACCCGCAGACGCGCCTGATACCCCAATTCGACGGCTACTTCAACCTGCGCGATGAACCGGTAGAAGAGACGCGCAAACGCTTGGCGCATCCCGACCTGCATCCGGGCGGTCCCCTGGGACCCTATCAGGAGACGCAAAACATCAAACAGGCGGATGTGGTGATGCTTCTGTACCTCCTGCGCGACCGCTACGACACCGAGACGAAGCTGGCGAACTGGCGCTACTACGAGCCTCGCACCGCTCACGACTCCTCGCTCAGCCCGATGGCGTACTCGCTAGTGGCGGCGGACGTGGGCATGGTGGAATGGGCGTACAAATACTTCCTGTACACGGCACATATCGACCTCGCCTCTTATGGTCCGCACTGGAACCTGGGCATCCACGCGGCGTCTTTAGGCGGGGCGTGGCAGGCGGTGGTCAACGGCTTTTGCCAGCTTGAGTTAACCTTGGAGGGTATCCGTTTCCTCAAGCCACCCATCATCCCGGCACACTGGAAACGGGTGGAGTTTCGCGTGATGTGGCATGGGCAGCCCGTTCAGGTGTGCGTATCAGGCGATAGCGTCTCGCTCAGCGTGCTGGGTGACGGGGCGGTGCCGGTATTTACTCCCGAAGGCAGGGTGGTGCTAAACGCAGGCGAAAGGTGGCAGTGGTGTTACAGGAGGTAGGTCTGCCCCTCCTGACCTCCCCGCAGGCGGGGAGG
>CAZOGB010000130.1:0-3184 GCA_964579145.1 uncultured bacterium
AGGCCACGGCGCGGGTCATCGCCGGGGCGCGGGAATTGAAAAAGAGCCTGATGCGCCACCTCTTCACCTGCGGCCCCGTCCCCGCCGACCAGACCGACCAGGTCCCCATGCAGGAAACCGAACTCGGCCCCCTCCCGGCGCATTGGCGGGTGGTGCGGCTGGGGGAGGTGTTTGAGATCACACAGGGCAAATCCCTATCAGCAAAACGTAATCATGGAGTTCGTCCGCGTCCCTTTTTACGCACATCCAATGTTTATTGGGGATATGTGGATTTATCTAAATTGGATGTGATGGACTTTACCGAAGAAGAAGAGAAGAAGTTTGCCCTGCAATACGGAGATCTTTTAGTTTGTGAGGGTGGGGATGTTGGTCGAACAGCGATGTGGGAAGAGCAAATGCAACAGGTCTATTTTCAAAACCATATCCATCGTTTGCGAGCCAGAGACAATAGTACAGCCCCTGCTTTTGTAATGTATTGGATGCAAACTGCTTTCACTCTGCTCAACCTTTACGCTGGCACGAGCAACAAAACCACCATTCCTAACCTGTCTCAAGGGAGATTGTCAGCCTTTCCCATCCCCCTCCCGCCCATCCCCGAGCAGCAAGAGATCGCCCGCATCCTGCAGGCGGTGGATGAACAGATCCGTGCCGAGGAGGCGCGCCAGGCGGCGCTGGAGGGGTTGTTCCGGTCGCTGTTGCATCATCTGATGAGCGCAAAAATCCGTTTGCCGCACGAATTCGTTTCTCAAATCAAGGAGATGGGTCATCATGAGCAACCTGCTATTCAGAAAAGTTGATTATTCGGTAAGCAAACTGCTGGAAGACATCACCATCGGCGAGATCGGCTTGCCTGACATCCAGCGCCCCTTCGTGTGGGATACCACCCGCGTGCGGGACCTGTTCGATTCGATGTACCGCGGCTACCCCATCGGTACCCTGCTCTTTTGGGAGAACGGTTATCCCGGCGAACACCGCACCATCGGCGTTGACGGCAAACAAAAGGTGCCGCACCTGCTCATCGTGGATGGTCAGCAGCGCCTCACCGCCCTATATGCGGTGATGAAGGGCGAGCCCATCATTGATAAAGATTTCAACAAGCGCCGTCTTCGCATCGCCTTCGCCCCGTTGGAAGAACGCTTTGAAGTCACCAACACCGCCATCGAGCACGATCCCTCCTGGATAACCGACATCAGTGTGCTCTGGCAGTCTGAATTTGATCAGTACTCTTTCGTTTCCGAGTTCCTAAATCGCCTGGCTGAACGCCAAGAACTGGACGCCGAAGCGCGCAGGCACATTCCCCAGGCTATTCAGCGCCTGGTCAACCTCAACAACTACCCGCTGACCGCGCTGGAAATCTCGCTCGCCGCCAATGAAGAGCAGGTCTCGGAAATTTTCGTGCGCATCAACAGCCGCGGCCGCACGCTCAACCAGGCCGACTTTATCCTGACGCTGATGTCCGTCTTCTGGGATGAAGGGCGCAAGGAACTGGAGGCCTTTGCCCGGAAGGCCAAGCAACCGCCTGCGGATAAACAGCCTTCTCCCTACAATCCTTACTTCCAGCCCGCGCCCGATCAACTGCTGCGCGTGGACGTGGCCCTGGCCTTCCGCCGCGCCCGACTCGAGCATGTCTACTCCATCCTGCGGGGCAAAGACCTGCAGAGCGGCGAATTCTCCGTCGAGCGGCGTGATAACCAGTTCGCTGTACTGAAGGAAGCGCAGGCCTATGCGCTGAACCTGCAACACTGGCATGAATTTCTCAAAGTGCTCAAACGGGCCGGGTATATTCATCCCAAGATGATTACCTCTGAAACGGCATTGGTGTATACGTATGCCCTCTGGCTCATCGGCAAGCGAGATTTTGGGCTTGATCTTTCCACTTTACGCAACCTGATGGCCTGTTGGTTCTTTATGAGTTCACTGACCGGCCGTTACACGGGGTCGCCTGAAACGCGCATGGATCAGGACCTGGCCTTGCTGCGTGGGTGCACTCATCCTGGTGACTTTATCCGCGCCCTGGAACAGGAAATAAACGCAGTGCTGACCCCGGACTACTGGAAGGTCACCCTGCCCAACGAGCTGGCCACTGCCTCGGCCCACAACACCGGCCAGTTCGCCTACTTTGCCGCCTTGTGCATTATGGATGGGCCGGTGCTTTATTCGCACATGAAGGTGCGCGATCTGTTGGACCCGACTGTCCAGGCCAGAAAAGAAGCGTTGGAACGGCATCATCTCTTTCCCCGCAAATACCTGGAACGCGAGGGTGTTACTGACCAGCGCGACATCAACCAGGTCGCCAATTATGCGCTGGTGGAATGGCACGATAACATTGACATCAGCGACCGTCCACCGGTTGAGTACGCGCTTCAATACGAAACACATTTTTCCCCTGCCGATCTGAAGGAAATGTACCGGTTTCACGCCCTGCCGGAACGGTGGTACACTATGGATTATTCCGCCTTCCTGGAGGAACGTCGCCGGCGTATGGCGGATATTGTTCGGCAGGGGTTCATGCATCTCTCGCAGAGGTAGCCATCCGCCGTATGACCCACAACGTCACCACGCCGGTCAACCCGATTGCAGGCGACACGGTAGGTCGCCCAAAGAAGGATGAACGATGACCCTCGCCAGTGAACGCCGCACCGTCCAGAACCCCTTTATCCGCTATGCCCAGGAGGCCGGCTGGACGTATCTCTCACCCGATGAGGCCCTGCGCCTTAGGGGCGGTGAAGAAGCCCCGTCGTGCGTACCGTGCTGGTGGAACAGTTGCAGCGCCTCAACCCCGGCGTGGTGGATTCGGTCGCCAAGGCGGAAGAGGTCATCGGCCGCCTGGTGCGCGTGCGGCCGGATATCGAGGGCAACCTGGAGGCCTGGGAATACCTCAAGGGCTTGAAAACCGTTTTTGTCGAGGCCGAACGCCGGGAGAAGAACCTCCGCCTGCTTGACCTGGAACGCCCGGAAACTAACACCTTCCACGTCACCGACGAATTCGCCTTCAGTAATGGGCGCTTCTGCATCCGCGCCGACGTGGTGCTGCTGGTGAACGGGATTCCGGTCATCGTCGTGGAAACCAAGGCCGCCACCCGCCTTGAAGGCATCGCCGAAGCGTTGGGTCAGGTGCGGCGCTATCATGATGACACGGGCCGCCGCAAGACCACCGGCCTCATCCTGGACTTTGTGGGCATCT
>CAZOGB010000131.1:0-3169 GCA_964579145.1 uncultured bacterium
AATGGCAAAAATTTGGTATTGACGCGGGGGGGGGACGATGTAGAATAGGGGTAGAAAACTCAAAAAGGAGGAGGTAAGTGAGATGAGACGTCTTGCCTTGGCTCTAACTGGTGTGGGAGTAGCTGTCTGTATCCTTTTCTACGCAGAAGCTCAAGCCCAATGCAACCAACCACTGCCCCTCTGTGAGGAAAGTTGCACGGTCACAATTGGCCGGGTACCAAGTCAGGTTGTGCCGACCCATCGCGTTTACGGACCAGGCACCACGCTATACAAGTGCGGCGAACGACTGGCGTATCACGGTCAGAGTTGGTGCGTAGGCAAGGCTACCTATCGGTTCGACGTGCTAATCCAAGGGTGCCGCAACGAACGTTTAACAAAAGAGGGTTCCAACCCTCATCAGTAGGTTGGGACTCTACTTCAGCTGCCTTGTGAACGCATTGCTTTCACAAGGCAGCTGTCGGAGGTGCAGTCATGGCAAAGCTAATTCTGACGGCAGCTACGTTGGTAATGGTCTGTACATCATCATGGGGGCAGTTATCTGAGGCTGTCGTACGGGGACTCATGTCCTGTGCCGACACGAACTTCCAAAAGGTTCACTCTGGCGAGTTATCCTTTTCTATCAAAAAACATCCGACACATCAGGGGAGGCTGGTTTTGCCAAGAGTAATTCAGCAGCTTGCGTCACAAGGTCTTCCCAGTGAGCTGTTGACCTCCTATCTGGCGGAGGACGTGACCGAGGGTCGCTTTGTTTTCTCAGGTTACAAGTTTCGTATTGACGGGTCGCGCAAGCGCGTGCTGCAGGCGGGAGAGTCAGCGCCTGGCGTGGGAAGAGAAGGCGAACAGATTGCGCTACGATACAATGGCAAGCATTTTGCTTACCTGTCCGAAAAACGGCGAGCGGTTATTCAAAACGAACCAGGCTTAGACATCGGCGACCTGCGAGTCCCAGCTATATTGTTCTTCGCTCGGTTTCCCAGGTACACAGAACCCCCATCGGAGTACCTCCGTCGGGCGCAACAAGAGAAGAGAATGCAAGTGATTCGGGTGACGGGAGAACTAGGTCGGCGGATGTTTGTGGTCAAGATTACTTTGCCGTCCCCGGTGGCAAGCCTTCCTCCAATGCACGAAGTGCTCCACTTCCGCGAAGACTGGGGTTGTATGTTGGTCAAGCGTGAGGTATACGACACGGTACCCTATGCTGGCCGCACAGTCACTTGGAAGAAGGTAGAGACTGTGGTCGATGGTGCACAACAGGTTTCGGGTGGCGGCTGGTTTCCTACGCAGGTGCGAGAGGTGGTATGGGGGGGAGAGATAGGCGCGCCGTTAAAATATCCGCTGGTGCCCGTTGCCGAGACGGTGCTGGAGTTTCGTTCATCGCAATTCAACAGGAAACTACGTAATGCCCTGTTCGAGGCAGATTTTCCGCCCGGCACGGTGGTAGAGAACAAGGTCTCTCACACCTTTTATGTAGTCCGCACACCGCTCGGGCAGGTGACAACGGTGGGGGCTGTTGCCCTAGTGCTGTTACTGGTAAGTTTCATCGCTTGGCGGTGGTGGCTGATGCGACAGACTCAAGGATAGGGCGCGAGGAAGTCAGACATGGTTCAACGTGAGCGGGTTCCTATTGTCGTTCGGTTGCTGCTGTCAGCTTTTCTGTTCACCTTCGTTAGTGCAGTACTCCTAAATGGAAGCCCGCTCGACGAGGTCATCAATATCAACCTTTATCCCATACACCTCCCTGCAGAAGGTAGAGAACACAACCCACCATTTTTAGAGTGGTGTGGTTTGGCGCTTGTACTCCTCATGTTGGCGGGGATTGTTACATTCAGGCGACCAACGAATGTGCTGAGCAGCTATCTGTTCAAAGCAGGACTGTTCGGGCTTACACTCCTGTATCTCTCTGACCCGTTCCTGAGTACTCTAGAACCATTCTTCTTTGTGCAGCGGTTCTGGCCGCTTTGGATGATGCTCACCTTTTACCTCAGTTACCTTCTTGCTGACAGCGAAAAGCTGCGGTCTCTCACGGTGGATTTCCTTGTCTTGTTGACAGGCGTGCAGGCAACCTATGCCATCATATTTCATGCCTTGGATGTTAGTCAGTTCTACACCCCTAGTTTCGGAGCACGTACTCAGGGAACATATATTAACCCAAACACCCTTTATCCTGTGGTGCTGTGGGGGGCAGCACTTGCCTTTGCTCGCTATATTGGGGAACCGATAAGAACGCTGAGATGTTTTCATTTCGTTAGTTTGTGGTTATGTATTCTTGCGCTATGGTTCACATATACACGCAGCGCGTGGCTCGCCATTGGCGTGATGTGCGGGATATTGGTAGCCGTCTACCGGAAGCGACTTGTAAAGCCACAGATAGTGTCCGTGTTGTTAATCATGTCTGCTTTCCTGCTGGGAACCCTGTTTGTGCGGACGAAAGGGCATATTATGGGAAACCCTGATGACCGCTCGGCATGGGGACGGTTGCAGATATGGAGAACCGCGGTCACTATTTATGGGCAACATCCACTCATCGGACATGGCGTGATGAGCTACCGTTACTGGCAGAACAGATTGGTAACCAAGGAACTGGCGCAGTTTATGCCTTTGAATACAGAGGCCAAAAGCCTCTTCTTAAACTTTGCAGTCGAGTTTGGCGCCGTCGGACTATTCATGTTAATCGCGTCGTTTTGGCATCTGGGCCGTGTTTGTCGTTACTTACTGTCGCAACAATTGGAGCATCAAGATCATGCCATAGTTTCCGGGTGTTACTTGGCTACGATTGGAACTGTTGTCGCTGGTCTATTCGACACCCCTGTTTTGGAAGCACACCGCCTGCCTTCATCCGTGCTGCTGATGATGACATGGGGTATAGTAGCCAGCATTGCTGACAAGACACCTCCCACGACCTTAGAACCACACTTTCGCTTTCCTCGACTTGTGCACAGTGCGATTATCGCAGCAGGTGTCGTGGTACTAATCTGGGGGTTATGGGTAGCTGTGCACGCGCTGCTCCTGGTAAACCAAGCGCGACCGAAATTACTGAAAAGGGTTCAGACAGTTGCGGCAAAACCATCCAGCTTGAACACGCCGCCTGTCCCTACCTTTGTTAAGGACATATTCATCGCCTCCGAAGACGGCTACTTCCTGCAGCACCACGGCGTGGACTGGCAAGCCC
>CAZOGB010000132.1:0-2909 GCA_964579145.1 uncultured bacterium
GGCGGATCCCAGTGCTCGTGCTCTTAGCGGCAGCGGCGTTATTAGTAATACTGCCCGGCTGTAGTCAAAATCCTAACCCGAACCCGTGGCCGGGACAAGGAAAGCCGATCAAGCCAGGACCAGGCGGTAACGCCTTCAATCCGCCAGATGAGGATAGAGATGGCTGCCCGGATAATCAAGACTGATATCCTGACGACCCTCATCGATGGTAGTAGCTGGATGCAACAGTCTGGCAATCTGCAATTACATTTGATGCCTTGAGTGAGGAAGGAAGCGATGCGGATTGCGGTTTGGTGTGGCATCGTGACATTGCTCCTGTTTCCAGCTATCGGCGCGTTCGCGCAGAGACACCCGGTGGCGACGAAACCGGAGGATGCTTACTGGGAGCTAAGATTACGGGTATATGACCGCTGGTATAGACCAAGGCGTGAGGTTCTACGCGCAGCGTATAAGCAGCTGGAATCGCTGATAGCGCAAAATCCCCAGGACAACGTACTTGTTGGGCAAAAGCTTCAGCTTCTTATTGAGATGGGAGACCTGCCTCGTTTGCAAAGCTACCTTCAGGATCTGAAACAATATGGGGGGACGGATGCATCTATCAGGGGGGCAGTAGACGAAGTTGAGAGGTATCTACAGTCGCGAAGAGATGGGGTACCCCGCACTCTGTTGAACATCATCAAAGAGCCATGGAAAGCTGAGTTCTGGCAGATCTTTGGGTCCACAGTGCTTCTGTTACTCCTTGCTGGGCTGGTCGCCGTGCTTGCGCGGTGGCAGTCCGACAGGGACTTGAGCATCGTCAGCAGGGCTCTCCTCGTGGTCGCATGGGCAGCGCCGGTCGCGCGGTTATTTGCTGCAATAGTCGTGGGGTCTCTGTTTACTCTTCGGCGCTACGACACGCAGCTCTCAGTGACGCTGTCCGTTCTGCTCTGGGGAGGGTACATGCTTGCCGCGGCGTTGTATTTTCGCGCCCGTCTCTCTACTCCGTCTCTGGCGCAGCGGCCGCGCTGGGCTCGATTAGTTCTTACAGGCATAGCCATTTTCACGATGATATTGTGGGAGGCCCTTTTCGTGGACCTCGACGACCTGAGGCGGCTGCCAGAAGCGATTGTGGCAACAGTCCATAGTTGCAGCGGTTTCTTTGTGCTCCAATCCACTATCCATTTCGCGAACAATGTGCCTCTTGGTCTTATGGCTTATGGGGTATTTTATGCGCCAATACGTGCACGATTCGGGGTGTCGGTAGCAATACTTCTCGTCACCTTATTCTGGGTGTCAGTTATGGCTGAACACCTGGTTACAGGGTGGTACTGGTTGCTACTGAGCGCCGTGCGTTTTGCTATCTCCATTACCGCTGGGTATGAAGGGCATCCGTCGCCGTTCACTCCTGCGTGGATACTTTCGCTGGGTTCGTTGATAAAGGTGATCAACGCAATTCTGCGCTCGCAAGGTTGGAACCCTGATTTGTTGTGGTGATAGTGTTAAGATCGGTTGGTTTTACATGAAGTCTGCCAGGATATCTGAGCGAATACCGATGCGGGTTTACCTACACCGCCGAACCCGGGTATTCCCCCAGATTCTGACGGCGATGGATGACCTGACCCTTATGACCGTAAACAGGACAGTCCGGTGGTGCACTGACGCGAATGCAGGAAGGGGTCGGGTGGGGGGGGAACAAGTTTCGTGTCGCGTCAACAACATGGGGAAGGAGGGAGCCGAAGGGTGAAGATACGTCTTGTTTTAGTATTCATTCTACTACTCCTCTGCCTGCAAGTAGACGTTATGGGGCAGTAACCAATTTCGGACGAGAATACAAGGGCTTTCTGGCAATCCTTGTATGGAATGTATGACCAGTGGGACAGGCCGGAGCCTGAACGGTTGCAGACTACTTATAGTAAGCTTCTGGTAGTGTTGCAGCAGCGTCCAACAGAACCCGTTTATGTCCAGTATAAGATTTTGTTCCTGGCGGAAATGGGACGCTGGTCGGAACTGCGAGATTACCTGGAAGAACTGTCACCCGCTGCTGCCTCGAGTCCAAAACTGCATGCCCTGGTGGAGCATGCCAGGATACATGCAGAATCACGACAGAAAGGTTTACTCGCGGCGTTCTCAATAATGTCTCCCAGCTCTCGTTGGTACTTTCTAACTGCTGTTTTTGGCAGTGCATTCATCCTGACAATGCTTTCCCTTATCACCGCACTCGCCATACGTCGCAAACCGCGACTCGGGTCGGGACCGCTGGTAACGGCAGCGCTTCTCGTAGCCTGGACTGTACCATTATCCCAACTGTTGATCATATCTCTGCTTGGCGGGCTGTATCCCATCCGACCATACGACCGTTACCGACAGGAGACAATAAACGACGTGGTGCAAAGCGCCGTTTTTCTGGCGCTGGCTCTATTCTACATGCGCCGTCACTCCTGCTCCCTCAATACTGGTGGAGCGGTTCCACAGAAGGTTGCATTTGCAGCTCTTGCTGTATTACTACCTGTTTTGGGGTATCTGCCGTACCTCAGTTGGCAAATCGTGGAGGGGTTTCCACAAATTGTTGCAGACCTGCCCACGAGGGGGATTAGCGGATTTTTCGGTCTCTTTGCTCTGCTGGGATTCGTCTACGACGTGGGTTTCGGGCTGCTAGTATACTGCGTGCTTTATCGTTCTATTCGTTCTTTGACCGGCCCGATTGCCGGTGCGATTTGGCTTTTGATCTGGCTGAATGCTCTCCACCTGTCAAGATATTTGACCGGGGATATCCTGCCAAGCATGTGGATGACAACCTGTTTCTCTATAGCACCAATTTTCGCATACGAGGCACTGCCATCCAGAATTGCACCTGTAGCAACTCTATGGTGGATTTCTGTATTAACAGTCGCCTACGGTATAGCCCGGTCTGGTGGGTGGGATCCGTCTCT
>CAZOGB010000133.1:0-2860 GCA_964579145.1 uncultured bacterium
GTTGCACCCGTCCTTCGGGACGGGTGAGGATTGAAACGGCCATTGGGTAGGGGCGCGCGGCCGTGTGCCTCTACCACCATGTGCCTTGCCCCTCGGTGTATAATGGATGCAGGGGAGCGAGCCAGCCAATGCGCACGCTGAGCGTTCAGGAGATACGCTGTAAGCACCTACTGCACCGAACCAGCGCGTCCTTCGCCGAGGTCACCATCAACCCCTACATCGGGTGCGGGTTCGGCTGTTCCTATTGCTACGTACCCGTGCTGCGGGCAAAACGTGGACAGCCGGGTGCGCAAACCTGGGGAGGGTGGGTGCAGGTGAAAATCAACGCGCCGGACGTGGTGCGCCGGGAGATGCTGGATGTTCCCCGCGATACCCATATCCTGATTGGCAGTGCCACCGACGCCTGGCAGGCGATAGAAAAGCGCTATCAGGTATCCCGGGGGGTGCTGTACGAACTGAGCTTCTATCCCAACCGCGTCACCATTCTTACCCGTTCGCCCCTGCTTATTCGTGATATTGACCTGCTGAAGCGGTTCGAGCGCGTGTCGGTGCATATCTCTGTGCCGACGGTGGACGAGAAGGTTCGGCGAGTGTTCGAACCGCACGCGCCGGCGATAGCAGGACGGATAGAGCTCACACGCAGACTGCTGAAGGCGGGCATCCGAACTACCTGGGCATGGTGTCCCTTTCTGCCCGGCGTGGAGAACACCCCGGAACATATCAGACAATATGTGCGCGTAGCAGCACAGGCAGGAGTGACCGAAATCTGGGTGGGCAGGATCAACTACTGGAGCGCGCTGGCGGAGCGCTATCGGTCGCTCCTGAGCAGGTATCGCCTGCAGACCGGGTGGGTGCCGCACCTGTTACTGCGCGAGCAGACCGAACAGATGGTGCGCGAGGAGTGCGAAAAGGCAGGCATTCAATGCAGGATATAGCATGTGCCCCTCTCCAGCGCGGAGAGGGGCGAAGAAACGCGGGCGCCTCTTAGAAGCTCTCAGCGGGAACAGCCAGCATCGTATCGGTCACCAGCAGACCGGTCTCTGCCACGGCGCGCAGGAAGCGGTTGGCGGTCGCCTGGTCCGGCGCAGACCACACGGCAACCAGGTCGTACTGCCCGTAGGTAATCACCGCCGCCTTAATCTGGATGCCATGCTGTGAGGCGAGGCTGTTCAACTGCGACAGCCCACTGCCAAACAGGTCCTTTGCCCGACCGGGCACCGCTTTCGCGAGCGTCACAAACTGCATGGCGAACACCTCCCTTGTTGGAGCGTTTGTATCGTGCTTCAGGGGCGAACCCCTTTTAGCCTGAGCCTGTCAGCACCTGTACCGCCTGCTTCAGCGTGCGTTTTGCCAGGTTACTGATGCGGTTCTCGGCGAACCCGAACACTGCGCTTGCCAGCCTGTCCTGCAACGGCTCCACCCATTTTGCGGGCAGCGCCTTCGCCCCGAACGCAGCACCCCAGATACTGCCCGCCGTCGCGCCATTACAGTCGGTATCCATGCCCTGCATCACCGCAATGGTGATGACCTTCTCGAAGTCGGGCCAGCCCCATAACAGGGCGTTCAGCACAATGGCGTCGTTGTTCACCGTGTGCACCGGATGATACTTGCCATAGTATCGATTCAATAAGCGGTCAAAAGCCTCCTGCCAGCTTGCACACTCCTTTCGCCACTGCAGACAATCGCGAATCATCTCCGCTTCACGACTGTGGGCAGGGATTTCGGCGGCGCCAGCCCGAAGAATCTGCACCACATCCTGCGTCGCGAAGGCGGCCGCAATCATCGCCGCGGTGAACATCTCGCCGTAGATACCGTTCTTCACATGCGACAACGCCGCGTCCCGGTAGGCGAACTCCGCCCCCTTTTCGGGCATACCGGGAGCCACGTACCCCCAGAAATCCCCCCGAATACGCGCCCCAATCCACTCGCGATAGGGGTTCAGGTATATGGGAACCTGCTCTAAGGGCAGCTCGTTGACCAGGTTGATATATGCCTGCCGTTCGGCGGTGTAGGTCTGGTAGGCGGGTAGCAGATGGAGCCAGGCGTTGCCCACGTCGCGCGTGCCAAAGTTTGCACCGTGTCTCTCAAAAAGGTACAGCGCCAGCACCGTATAGTCCGTATCGTCGTCGCGCTCACCGCCGGAGATATGTCCCTTCGTACACCAGGTATAGGGCTGGGGCACGCCTTCAGGGGGAGTGCGCGTTTCGGCGGGCAGGTAGTCGGTCATCGGATAGGCGTCTGCTCCTTCCAGATACTGCCGAATGCGCTCGTGGCTCCAGCCCTCCACCGGCTTGCCTAACATGCATCCTGCCACGCGCCCGAGCCACGCGCCGTATAGCCGGTCCAGCAGGTCTTCCTCGCAAATCACCATCTTGAAGCGCCGCACGCCCTCCTCGCGCTCGGCGCGGATGCCAAGCAGGTCGCTGGGTTCACGATAGGGGAAATCCTGGCGGACGGGCAGTGCCATCAGCTCATGGTAAAGATCCCACAGGGCGTCGGCGTCGCTTGCCTCCTGCCAGCGGTCGAGGTAGCCGGTGGTATCTGCGCCCTCCTCGCCACGCTGAACGATTTCGTCACGGATCAGGTGTCGCAGGGTTTCCAGTGATGGCATGGTCTGTCTTCTCTCCGAACAATTGGGTTGTTGATAAATGCTTCGCGGGAGGCACACGGTTTCCCTTTCCTCCTGTGGTCTGACCCCTCTCCCACCGTTTCCCCGAAGCCGGATAGCCCCACCTGACCTCCCCGCAGGCGGGGAGGAACTTGAGTGTCCCCCTGCTTGCGGGGGGACGACAGGGGGGCTGACAATCCCCCTGCTTGCGGGGGGACGACAGGGGGGCTGACAACTCCTGAACAGCCCCTC
>CAZOGB010000134.1:0-2553 GCA_964579145.1 uncultured bacterium
GATAGCCCAGCAGGTGGTAGAAAGGCTGTAGCACACCCAGCCACAAAAGCAGGTCTAAAGCAGCTATGAGTATTGTTCTGGGAAGCACGTCTAGTGCAGTACCAGGGGCAACGCACCTCCACAGATTAGCAAGCAGAAACAAAGCGCCTGCCGAAGGCAATTCCTTCCCGCGCAACCTCAGCCAACGAAAAGCGCTTCTATAGTTCATGCCTGGTAGCGCAGGCGTCGGTACAGGTAGACGCCAATAGCGATCAGCAAAATACCGGGTAACAACAGCACGTACGATAATCGCCTCCCGCTTACGTTGGGCAGTTTACCTTGCTCAAAGGCAAGTGCTCGCAGACGAGCCTCGCTGGGGACTGCGCCTTGCCAACGATACTGCACATAGTCGTACATCCAGTTGCCAGGTTCGACCCTCGCGGCACGTCCCAACAGGCGATGGTCCACCACATCTGTCCCTTGGGGAACCTCTATCTCTAACTCGCCTGTCCGCACGACTTCTTTTAAGGTCAGCTGGAAATCACTCACCGCCATTGTTCCGACCATCCGCCGAACATGGACCTGAGAGGGAATCCAGATGCCATCCATCCTCTTCCATGATAGAACCCGACAGGTCAGCGACGGTTGCCCAGCAGTATATACCCTGATATGCTCAACCGCGTATCCGTGCTCGCGGTTCAAAAGGATTTCCACCCTGTGAGGAAGGCGTGTGTGACCAGCGGCGTTGTTACAGATAATAAGCACTCCCCTTACGTGAGGTTCCGCCTGCCATGTACACTCGTGTAGCGAGAAGACGCTGTCACCTGCAAGCACGCAGTGCATTTCACCGTCCATCAGTATGAATTGTAGTGGGTCCGTGTAGCGTCTGCAATTGCTTGGACAGCTCCAGACCATTACTGGCAACGTCTGCTGGGGCAACGGAACAGAGGGAGGAGCATCCACCCGCCGTATACGCAGGCAAAAGTTCTCAGTAAAGTAGCTGGTATTTTCCTCCAGTACCGCCACACTATTCTCCGGCTGATAAAGTGTGGTGGGAGGGGCGTCCAGCGACAGCGGCTTGGTGATAATCGGTACTATCTGCACGGCTCTGACCCTGACAACATCAGGACGTTTTGCGTACTCCACCGGAAGGTCGGCCGCGTATCGCCACACAGGGATGTACTGCGGAGGAGTTGATGATCTTTCTGATGTCCTGCGCCTCTGCAGCAGCACCACTTTGCAATGTGCCTGCCAGCGGAAGGTTTTATCCACGGACCACTGCTCACGCTGGGCACAATGCTCTCGAGCTACCTGCAACTCCTCCGAAGGTTGCGCCAAAGCCACTGTTCCACCGACAGTGAGCATAAGCCACCACAGATAGACGCCCCTGCACCCCATGACACTGCCCCCTCGCTTAGCAGGTGTCAGCTTCTACCCAGCCATACGTAGGCTGCCATCGAGTGTTGCAGGCACAGGTACGCGCCCACCTTACTGCACAGTCTGTGGTATACCCGCTGACGAATATCGATCCATGTATGCGGGTACACGTGGAGCCGCGCTCTGCTTTGCATACTCTTGAGTAGATGGTTCCGTACGCGCAGTGTCCGTCACATATCTGTAACTCGTTAAGCCAACAACCGTTGTACGGGCTGCTCTGCGTCCACTGCGTTGGTCCACTGACACAGCGAGCATCCTTCTCCGTCACCACACTGGGTTTTGCGCGACTGATAGGGGCAAGCAGACCTGACCACAGTAGGAAGCATAAAGGTATCAACAAGCCGCTTGCTGACAGAAACTTCCGGTTGACCATTTTGCACCTCCTGTTTTTTTACCTGCCGCTAGGAGGTTGCACCACATGAAACCGCACCACCAGTCTCTCTCGCCACGATGAACGCCCGTCCTGCAGGACGACATCCACTACTTCCTCCTGCCTGCCCACTGTTCTACCCGCGGTGTCCACGCGTATCGTGACCGGACGAAGCCCCAGAGGCGAAACATCCCTAACACCGCTCACCACTGTGCACCCACAGCTGGAGCTTATCCTCGCCTCCAGCCCGCGCAAACTGGGATTGAAAAGCCATACCCGATGCGACACTATTTTGCCAGCCTCTACCTGCCCCGCGTCGTATTTAGAGCCCCATAGCCATATCCTCTCGCCGGGCACGACACGCTCGGCGTATAGCAGAAGCAATACCCAGCAAGCGCCCGCACAGATGAACACAACAGATCTGCCGCGGGAGGGAACCTGGTGTCGGCTCATAGTGATTATCATCCTCCTCGCAGATTTCAATCTTTCTACCCCTATTCTACATCGTCCCCCCCCGCGTCAATACCAAATTTTTGCCATTTTTTTGACCAATTTTTGTTATACCCAATGGTTAACAAACCTAACGCCCAGGCAATGTGAACTAACTGCGCCACGTTCTTCGCACCTACCCGCCGCCGCGCCTCCGCCAGATGACGCCGAACCGTCTCCGCTGAACAACCCCTTAACCGCGCCACCTCCTCCACATCTCCTACCTCCACATACGCCTGCAACACCTCCACCTGCGTGGGCGTTAAGGGCGAACCGAC